>DDET01000060.1 GCA_002336915.1 Bacteroidetes bacterium UBA1947
ATATGAAATTTTTTATAGATACTGCGAACCTCGCGCAGATTAAAGAAGCTAACGAACTGGGCATTCTTGATGGTGTTACTACCAATCCATCACTGATGGCAAAGGAAGGCATTAAAGGCCACGATGCCGTAATGCAACACTACAAGACAATCTGCGAAATGGTAGATGGACCGATAAGTGCTGAAGTACTGGGCACTACCTTCGAAGGTATTGTGGAAGAAGGCAAAAAGCTGGCTGCCATTCACGAAAACATCATCGTGAAGGTGCCTATGATCAAAGAAGGTATTAAAGCCATCAAATGGTTTACCGACAATGGTATCCGTACCAACTGTACACTGGTGTTCTCTGCCGGACAGGCAATACTGGCTGCAAAAGCAGGGGCAACCTTTGTATCACCTTTCCTTGGCCGTATAGACGACAGCGGTTGGGATGGCGTTCAACTCATTGAGCAAATAGTAGGTGTATATAATGCGCAAGGCTACATGACCGAAGTACTGGCTGCATCTATCCGCAACCCTTTACACATCGTTCGTTGTGCTGAAGCAGGCGCTGATGTTTGTACTTGTCCATTGAGTTCTATCTTAGGCCTGCTCAAGCACCCGCTTACCGACCTCGGCCTGGAGCAATTCCTGAAAGACGCCCAAGCAATGCAATAATATATTTAGTAAGTACCAAATGCAAAAGCGGAACAATTGTTCCGCTTTNNCTTCGGAGAGGCCGGGAGAGGTCTCGTTAGAGGATCGTCTTCTTCACATCCTCCAGTATATCTGCTGTCTCTTCTTTGCTGTTTCCTTCTGCATACACGCGCAGCAAAGGCTCTGTGCCAGATGCCCTCAGCATCACCCAGCCGCCATTATCCAGGTGGTATTTAATACCGTCAATAGTTTCTATCCGGTTGAATGTGTATTTTCCAAAAGCCTTGTATTCGTTTTTCGTAGCTTTTTCTATAATAGCATTCTTCTTGTCGTTCTCAATATGCAGGTCGTTACGGTCGTAGAAAAAGGTGCCCACCACATCATATACTTCCTGGCAAAGCTCTTTCAGCGTTTTCCCTGTCTTGGTCATGAACTCATATATCTCCAGCCCGTCAAAGATGCCGTCGCGCTCGGGTATATGGCCTTTCACAGCTATACCACCGCTTTCTTCACCGCCTACCAGCACATCTTCATGTACCATCAGCTCGCTTATGTACTTAAAGCCAATTGGCGTTACCTCAATTGGTAATCCATATGCCTCACACATTCTTTTCACCCTGTCTGTTACCGAGAAGGCTACCACTACTTTGCCGCTCATTCCCTTGTATTTATACAGGTAGTGTATCAGCAGCAGTATTATATGGTGTGCATCCACAAAATTGCCATCCTCGTCGTACAGGCCTATACGGTCTGCATCGCCATCCGTAGCAAGGCCTATTTTCAATTCGGGCGTGGTACGTATCGTTGCTGCAAGTTCTTTCAGGTTCCTGTCCAGTGGCTCGGGTGCTTGTCCCTTAAAGCCGGGATTATCCTCGCAATGCAATAGCACTGCATTTGGCAGTACCCTGCGCACTACGTTCTGCCCCGCACCATACATGGCATCGTAACCCAGTTTGAATGGTGATTTCGCCAATGCGGCAAAATCAAATTTCTTTTCCAGGTACTCCACGTACATGTCCTCCAGGTTCACATATTCCAGCAGGCCTTTATCTTCCCAGTGTTTCAGTCCTTCAGTAGGTATCATTACTTCTTCAGGTATCAGCGCTTCCACGGCAGCTATATCCACCGGGCTCGATGGGCCACCATGCGCGCCTTTGAGTTTGTAACCATTATAACTTGGCGGATTATGCGAGGCGGTGATAACAACTCCCTGCTGTGCTTTCAGCTCCAGCACACCAAACGATATCATGGGTGTACTTACAAAACCTTTGGCTAATAAAACTTTCACGCCATTATTACACAATACCTTCGCAACTGTTTCGCAAAACAGTTCACCACCAAAACGGCAGTCATGTCCCAGTACTACTGTAGGATCGCTGCCTCTTTTTAACAACCATGCTGCAAGCCCTTGCGATACTCGGCCAACATTATAAACCGTGAAATCCTGTGCAATTATTGCACGCCATCCATCCGTTCCGAATTTTATTTTATCAACTGTCATGTTCCTTGTTTTCAGCTATTTGATAGCGATATTAATTATTTAACACGATTTTATACGGGTATCAAAAATAATAAAGGTTTCGTTCGCTTCAGCTTATTTAATTTTGAATAAAATATACATAGCCATGTCCAATGTTCTTAGGTCTGTCAATCCCGCAACAGGTTCGGTTTTAGCTAATTACGATATATATGACGATGCCAAGGTGAAAAAGGCCCTGCAACTGGCCCACAAGACATATAACGAATGGCGATTATTCTCATTAAAGGAGCGCGGCGTAGTATTAAAAAAGATCGCGGCGGAACTGAGAAAGCAAAAACAAAAGTTGGCCGAACTGGCAACGGCCGAAATGGGGAAGCCCATACAGCAAAGCTTGGATGAGGTAGAGAAATGCGCAAAGACCTTTGAATTTTATGCCAAGGAAGGCCCCAAATTCCTTGCGGACGAGATAGTGGAGACCGATGCTAAGAAAAGCTACGTTTCCTTCCAACCGCTGGGGGTAGTGCTCGCCATCATGCCATGGAACTTCCCTTATTGGCAGGTATTCCGCGCAATGGGCCCGGCTATTATGGCCGGCAATACAATGATATTAAAGCATGCCTCCAATATAAGCGGCTGTGCATTGGCTATAGAGAATGTAATGAAGAGAGCAGGAGCGCCTAAAGGGTTGTTCCAAACACTCTTGCTGCCTTCCTCCCAAATAAAAGATGTGATAGCAGACCCGGCAATAAGCGCTGTAACCCTAACAGGCAGCACCGCTGCGGGCAAAGAAGTAGCGGCCATCGCCGGCGCACATATCAAAAAGCAAGTGCTGGAGCTTGGTGGCAGTGATGCCTATATAGTGCTGGAAGATGCAGACCTGGATAGTGCTGTAACAATAAGCGTGAACGGCAGGCTGGTGAACAGCGGGCAAAGCTGCGTAGCTGCAAAACGTTTCGTAGCAGTGAAAGCTATCCGCAAAGAGTTTGAAAGCCGCATGGTGGAACAAATGAAAGCTGCCACTTTCGGTGATCCCATGGACAGGAACAACAAAATAGGCCCCCTCGCCCGCGTCGACCTTCGCGATACCCTGCATGCACAGGTGCAAAAGAGCATCGGGCTCGGTGCTAAATTATTATGCGGTGGTTACATACCCGAAGGTCCCGGCGCTTTCTATCCGCCCACGGTGCTTACCAATGTAAAGAAAGGCATGCCCGCATACGATGAAGAATTGTTTGGCCCTGTGGCTGCTATTATAGAAGCTAAAGACGAAAAAGATGCCATCCGCATAGCGAATGATAGCATCTACGGCCTCGGTGCGGGTATCTTCTCAAAGAACAGGAAACGTGCCGAGCAAATAGCAGCAAAAGAGCTGCAGGCAGGCAACTGCTTTGTAAATGCTTTTGTTCATTCTGATGCCCGCCTGCCTTTTGGTGGCGTAAAACAGAGCGGTTATGGCAGGGAATTAAGTATATTTGGCATACGTGAGTTCGTAAATGTTAAAACGGTTTTTATTAACTGATTTATGTCGAAAGAGAAGGATATTAAACTAAAGCAGTTCAATAGCGATGATATAGTCGCAAAAATCGACAGCGCTATTAAGCAAGTAGCAGAAGGCAAGGTGATAGGGCATTCTGAAGTCAAAAAGAAGATTGATGAATGGAGTAGCAAGCGTGGGTGACCTTGTCAACCAATCAACTAATTAACCAGTTAACTAACATGCACACATATTTAGCCCTCGGCGATTCATATACAATAGGCGAACAGGTCCACGTGTCGGAGAACTTCCCGCATCAGCTCGTTAAGCTTTTAAAAGAAAAGCACATTGATGTTGCCGATCCTGTAATTGTCGCAAAGACCGGCTGGACGACCGATGAACTCGCTGCTGCAATTCGCGAGCACAATATCCACGAGTCTTTCTCTTTTGTTACACTGTTGATCGGTGTCAACAACCAATATCGCGGTCGTGATATAGAAAATTATAAAACAGAGTTTACCGACCTGCTCACACAGGCCATCGTTTTTGCCAACGGCCATACACAGAACGTATTCGTAGTTTCCATTCCCGACTGGGGTGTAACACCATTTGCCGAGGGCCGCGACAGGGCTAAGGTAGCTCAGGAAATAGATGCCTACAACGCAGCCTGCAAAGAAATAGCCATGGCCCATAAATGCCACTTCACAGATATTACAGATAGTACACGTCACAATGGTACCAACGCCCTCTTCCTTGCCGGCGATGGTCTTCATCCTTCAGCAAAGGAATATGAAATATGGGCTAAACGCCTCCTGCCGGAAGTCGCAAGTGTCTTAACGCAGTAATTATAACAAAATAATATAAGGCTTTGCGGAAATCTTGTAAACATTCATTGTATTAGCTCCGTACCTTTGCATTACATAAATGAAGAGGTTTCTTGCCATACCGTTAATGTTTATCTACCTGCTAGCGATGTCGGGTATAGTGATCAGTACGCATTACTGCGGCAGCAAGCTTGTATCCTGGAATGTGTACCTGAAAGCTGCACTCTGCGGTGGCTGCGGGAAAGATGACCACGGCAAAGAGAAGAAACCAATGAAGTGCTGCAAGGACAAGGTGCTTGTAGCAAAAGTGCAGCATGATCAAAACGACAATGCTGCTTTCAAATACAACTTGCAGCAGCCAACTTTTACGCCCGCTGTTTTACCTCAATTTCCCGCTGTAATAGCATCGGTTCCTGCCATTTCTCCTGCCGCCACTCTGTACCGGCCTAACGCTCCGCCGGGCAATTGGCAAAACATACCGCTTTACAAGCTCCACGCCCGCCTTACTTATTATGGTTAGCAGCTTACCCGTTCCCGACAGGTACTGCATCATTATTTTTTAACCATAATAATTCAATTTTATGAAACGATTGATCGTTTTTTTATCGATTATATTTTTCTCGTCTGCTGTATTTGCTCAGCAAAATAAAGACATTGTTACAGAGCACTACAAGGTCTCCGGCAATTGCGAACAATGCAAAAAGCGCATTGAGAATGCAGCCTACATTAAAGGTGTAAAGCGCGCAGAATGGAATAAAGAGACAGGTGATCTCACCCTGATTTACCGTCCCTCGCAAACCTCGGCCGACGCGGTACTGCAGCATATAGCCAAAGCAGGCCATGAATCTGGACAGGTTAAGGCCGATGACGCTGCATACAAAAAATTACCTCATTGCTGCGCTTACAAAGAAACCGGCAAACACTAAAACCCATCCACATGAATTATAAGCGCAAACTGCTTTTTAGTGGGTTGTGGTTGCTTGTCGGCTTGTCCGCACATGCGCAGGCCGACAGTACGCAGGCACCCAAAAAGCTGAAAGAAGTAATAATAAAGCAGCACATGAACACTACCAAAGTGAGCTTAATGAAGCCCATGAAGGTAGAAGAAATAGGCAAGGGCGAATTGCTCAAAGCCGCCTGCTGCAATCTTAGTGAGAGTTTCGAGACCACCCCCTCGGTTGATGTTGCATTTACGGATGCAGTGTCAGGCTACAAGCAGGTACAGATGCTGGGCCTTGCAGGTCCATATACACTCATCACCCGGGAGAACATTCCCGATGTGCGTGGCCTTGCTGCCATAACAGGCCTCACCTATACCCCCGGCACATGGATAGACGGCATGCAGCTAAGCAAAGGCACGGGCAGTGTTTTAAACGGCTATGAGAGTGTTGCAGGGCAGATAAATATAGAGCTCCGCAAGCCCTTTGAAGAAGATAAGCTGGTGCTGAATGTATATCAGAACAGCCAGGGCCGCACAGAGGGTAATTTCTATGCACGTAAGGAGCTGAGCAAGCGGCTTTCCACAGGTTTCTTTGCACATGCACGTTCGCAGTGGCTCAAGACCGACCAGAATAAAGACGGTTTTCTTGATCAGCCATTGGGCAACCAATATATACTGCTCAACCGCTGGTTCTATCATGCACCAAAAGGTTTCGAGGCCCAGGCCGGGATAAAAGGTGTGTATAGCACAAACACGGGCGGACAATGGAACTACATTAAGGGCGATGAGCAACAGGCAGGCAAGCCCTGGGGTTATGAGCTCAATACAAAGCGACTGGAAGGCTGGGCAAAAATAGGTAAGGTTTTTCCACACAAACCTGCTACCAGTATGGGACTGCAACTGTCCGGCGTGTATCACGACCAGGATGCTTTGTTTGGCAACAGGGTATATGATGCCCGGCAGAAAAGCCTGTATGCCAACCTTATTTTTCAATCCATCATCGACAACACAAATCATGTAATAAAGGGCGGACTGAGTACAGTGCTCGATGACTACGATGAACTGTTCGGGGCAAAGGTTTACAAGCGTACCGAAATAGTTCCCGGTGCTTTTGCCGAGTATTCATACAGCTATCTTGATAAGTTCAACCTGATAGCCGGCCTGCGTGGCGACTATGATAATTTGTACGGCGGCTTCCTTACGCCCCGCCTGCACCTGCGCTATGCGCCCTTTAAAAAGACAGCAATTCGCGCTTCCATTGGTCGCGCACAACGCACCGCTAACATACTCGCCGAGAACATGGGCTACATGGCAAGCAGCCGCGTATTCGTAATTCCTTCAACGGCTAATAGCTTCAACCTGGATCCTGAAGTCGCGTGGAACATGGGTGTAAATCTCACTCAAAAGTTCATGCTCGACTATCGCGATGGCAGCTTTGGTGTAGATTACTACTATACCCATTTTCAAAACCAGGTCATTGCTGATGTAGAGAATCCGGGCCAGGTATCCTTTTACAACCTCAGCGGTCCATCATTTGCGCATAGCCTGCAGGCCCAGTTCGATTATGAGCTCATACATCATCTTTCCATGCGCCTTGCTTATCGTTGGTATAATGTAATGAGCACCTTTAGTGGCGTATTGAAAGAGAAGCCTTTGATAGCTGCCAACCGCGCCTTTGCGAACTTCGGCTATGAGACCAACAACAGTTGGAAGTTCGATTATACTTTCCACTGGACGGGTACGAAGCGTGTGCCCGCAACACACATGATGCTGGGCTTCCGATCGCCCTCTTTTGTGCAGATGAACGCACAGGTAAGCAAGATGTTTAAGAACAATATCGAGATATACCTTGGCGGAGAGAACCTCACAAACTATATGCAGCACGATCCTATCATTGGTGCCGATGCTCCCTTCGCACATGGCTTCGATGCTTCTATGATATGGGGCCCGGTAATGGGCAGGAATATTTACGCGGGGGTCAGGTACAACTTAAAATAACCAAGTGCAGGGCTTTACATTTGTGAAGCCCTGTTCTTATTTATACCGGGCTATTTTTTCGCATGCCAGTCGCACCAAAAGGTAGAGGGCTTCGCTCCTTTTCTCGAGTAATGGTCATGCATATGGCGTAGTATCATTGCTTTCGCGGTATGGTAGTCATACCACTCGCCGCCCAGGTCTTCACCAAACGGGCCTGATGCACCATTCACGAAACTGTAGCCATGTTTCTGTTGCAAATGCTTCCTATACTCGAGTTGTTTATCTATGCCGAACTGCCTTTTGATATGCCGCATACCCCTGGCAGCCAATGAGCGGCTCAGCGTATAGAATTTCTTATCAGCTTGCAGGGGGCTTAAGGTGTGCTGGTCTATCAGTTTGAATTTGGTATAGCCAAGGCCATGCAGCAAATTAAGTATCTCCAGCTTTTCGCTTTCGCCTATCTTCTTGTCCGATGGCTCGGCTACCGATTCTGCTGATGTATAGGTAGGTATGCCCCTTCCCTTATCAAAGGTCTTAAGGCATACTGAGTCATATCCTTCTATATCTATCTTGCAGTAGTAGGGTATGCCATGTTCAGCGAATATGGACGATATTTTTCTTGCCTGCACCGCTATCTTTTGCACGCTTCCGCCGCGCGATGCTAATGCACTGTCCATCGAGCTGAAGTGGTCGTCTTCACTTATATTGAATGATACGGTGCCTTCCTCATCAGCAATGGCAATGTTCAGTAAGGTCAGTTTTCCTTGCGCTATATATTCTTTAAAGGCATCTTCCGCTTGTTTTATAAATAATGGGTTGGCATCCACTGCCACTACTCTGTAGCCTTTATGCAGGTAATATTTCGTATCGTTCCCGTCATGCAGGCCTATATCATATACCAGGTCGTTCAATATACTCATGGGCGCAATTTAGTGATTTAAGCCGCAGGTTTGCAGATATAATGAGCTCTTAGTATCTTCAACATATATGGATCTCGATAAGCTGCGCGATATGTGCCTGTCCTTCCCCGGGGTTACCGAAGGGATCAAATGGGAAGACCACCTGTGCTTTATGGTAGGCGAGAAGATGTTCTGCATCACCTCCGCCGATGGTACATGGCAGGGTGCAAGCCTTAAAGTTACGCCCGAAGATTTTGATGAGCTCACCGCCCGCCCCGGCATTACACCGCAGGCATATATGGCGCATAATAAATGGGTGAACATAACCGGTTTCAAAAGCCTTAAGGAAGCTGAGTGGAAGCACTACGTTCGCCAGTCGTACGACATCATCAGGTCCAAACTGCCGAAGAAAATTCAGAAAGAACTGGGCGAATAATACCCTTTAGGTTTTCCTTGGTTTCTTCCTCGCGGCGGGGAAGAGCACATTGTTCAGTATCAGCCTGTAGCCCGGTGAGTTGGGGTGCAGGCTCAGTTCCGTGGGCGGGTCGCCTATTATGTGCTGGTAATCTTCCGGGTCGTGGCCGCCGTAAAAGGTCCATGTGCCTTTGCCGAATTCGCCGTGTATGTAGCGGGCTTCGTTAGCTGTTTTATTCTCGCCCATCACCAGTACATTGGTCTTCAGCACCTCCTTGCGGAAGCTGGTTGTTTGCCCCATAAAGCCTTTTATGGTTGTGGTATGGTCCTGGCAAAGCATAGCAGGCACGGGGTCAAATTTGGCAGAGAAAGTGAAGAGCGTGAAGTAGTCGATATTCATAGGCACCTTGCGGTAGTTGGTATTGTCTATGTTCGAGAATTCGTACTCGTATGGGTTGATGCTCAGTGCAAAATCTTTAAAGGCAAAGGTCTGCGTGAAGTCCAGCTTTTGTTGTGCGTCGGGGGCCGGTGGGTCGCCGTCGAAGGGCACATCACAGATGTCGGTGTTTTGTGCTGCCAGGGCTATATCATAAGTATCCGTAGCGCTGCACATGGCAAAGAGGTAGCCGCCGCCGGCCACAAAATCGCGTATGTGCTTTACAATGGCCAGCTTCAGCTGCGATACTTTTTTGAAGCCATGCTTCGCAGCCAGTGCCTCAAGGGTATGCACATCTTCCTGGTACCATGCAGTGTTGCGGTACTGCGCCCAGAACTTGCCGTACTGCCCGCTAAAGTCCTCGTGGTGCAGGTGCAGCCAGTCATACTCGGGCAGCTTGCCATCCAGCACCTCGTCGTCATATACTTTATCGTAGGGTATCTCGGCATAGGTGAGCACCATGGTCACGGCATCATCCCAGGGGCGTTTATTGGGTGGGGTGTACACCGCTATTTTGGGTGGCTTCTCCAGCTTCACCACATCACCGTTAAAGTCGGGATTGGTTACTTTGTCTATCACGCCCAGGTATTGGGCATCGCTCATTACCTCGTAGCTCACACCACGCAGCTTGCAGAGCCTTTCTATGCTCTCCACCTGGTCCAGGCCAAAGCTGCCGCCTTTGTAGTTGAGCAGCCAGTCGACCTGTATGCCTTGCTTAAGGGCGGCGTAGGCCACGCCATATGCCTTCAGGTGCTCGGCCTGGCCTTCGGCATCCATGGGTATGAATATCTTGGCACTATAGCCCGCCGTGCAGGACAGCAGCCCCATTATAACCGTGCAAACAAATAACCGATAGCTCATTAATATTTCCTGTTCTGAATAACCTTGTAATTTAGGTATTTAATTGGAACCGGCATTTCTGAATTTGGGGATTTAACAGTTTGCATTTTAGTGTATTATTGACGGGTGCCAGGGCAAAAAAATGTGGATATCATTATTTGGGTTCGCCTTGTTAACGAATGTATATTGCAGGCTTGCCAACAAAAATCTGCATTTCAGATGCAGGCTTTTTTAGGCATAAGTTCTTTGAAATATTGTAAACTCTGTCATCCTGAATTCCGATAGCTATCGGGCAAACGAATAGTTAGCTATCCTTTTTTGCGGCTGATGTATTCTAAATGGGAAATTATTAGGTAAAAAAGGAAATAACGAGAAATAATTATTTATACGCATATGGCAATACCAGCAAGCCTTTCCGGCGATGGTCCTGAAAAAAGAGGAAATTATAATTTCCTACCGGAAAAGGTGTCTAGTCCTGAAAAAACCTTAC
>DDET01000015.1 GCA_002336915.1 Bacteroidetes bacterium UBA1947
TGTAAGGTTTTTTCAGGACTAGACAATATCTTTTGTCTGAATCAGTCCACCCCTCTTTCTTGCCGCCCGCATGGCTAGCCAAAGAGGGAGTTGAATTTTTGGCCAACAAGGCAAGATACGAAACGGGGAGGGGGTGCTCCAAAAAATGGGGATAAGTAGTCATGAAATTATAAATTTTTAATTTGAATGGTTAGGTAACGATAATATAATTTTAAAAAACACATTGTCGTATAGGTTGATTTGTATATTTGGTACAATTCCTAAATATCCTTAAAAAGTCTTTGTATGAAAAAACTTGTATGCTCTTTATGTTTTATCGTAGCGGCGATGTGGACAAATGCAACCAGCGCGCAGATAGGCACAATTTCTACATTTGCGCCACTCACGGCGTGTAATATAACCGTAGACAATAATGGGAATGTGTACCATGGCAGCGGTAGTAGCGTTTACCGTGTGGATTCAGGCGGCAATCAAACCCTTGTGGCAGGTGGCGGTTTAACATATGGAGATGGAGGTCTAGCTACTGCTGCCCAATTGATAAGCGCTGTTAAAGTGGCCTTCGATGGCGCAGGAAATATGTATATATGTGACAAAGGATATGGTGTAATCCGAAAAGTGAATACTGCTGGTATTATATCCACCGTAGCTGGAAGCCATACATTGGGAGCCGGTTATACGGGTGACGGCGGACCTGCAACTGCGGCGAGATTGAATTGTGACTATATATGCCTGGACGCCGCATCAAACTTATACATTGCGGATGAGACTGATTTTGTTATCCGTAAGGTGAATACCTCTGGCATCATTACAACGGTAGCCGGCAATGGCACCAACATCTATAGTGGAGACGGAGGTCCAGCTACGAGCGCCGGGTTAGCAGTTGCTTGTTGCAATGGTGCCAACAACTTTGGTATTATGACAGATATATCAGGCAACCTGTACATAACAGACGCTGTTAACTATCGGGTGCGAAAGGTGAATACGGCAGGTATTATCTCCACCTTTGCCGGTAATGGCATGACAGGCCAAGGCGGCGATGGCGGTCCGGCGGCGTCGGCACATGTGTATTTTCCCCAAGGTATGGCAAAAGATCTTGCAGGGAACTTGTATATAGCAGAATGGCAAAATTGCGTACTTGCCGCCGTTAATACAGCGGGGATATATTATACCGTAGCGGGGAATTATACTATTAGTTTTAGCGGCGATGGCGGAGATGCGACCGCTGCGGGAATGAATGCTGTATCTGATGTTGCAATCGCGCCCAATGGAGATATTTATATTTCCGATTGCCATAACGGCCGTATTCGGAAAGTAATAGCGTCGCCGAGCTTTTCGACTGATAGTTTTTCGGTTTACGTTAATCATGGTTGCAGTGGGCCGGCAGTAAGTGTATATACTCATTCGTATGTGGCAGGAATGCATGTTAAGGCCTATTTTGGGGATGGCATTGTGCCTGTTGACTCGGCAATAGTAAGCGGTAATAATGGTGGCTACGCATTAATAAACCATTCGTATGCGGCCACGGGTACCTATTCCGTGCGGCTGGTGTTGTATAATGGCAATACAAAACTGGATTCGTTGCATTTTACCTACGACAATATTTTTTGCAGTACTACTTCTGTGCAATTTTATAATGATGCCAATAGTAATTGTATAAAAGACGCGACAGAAAGTAATTCGCAACAACCTGTGCTGGTGCAGGTAGATTCGAACAATGTACATGTAGATACAATATCTGCTACCAGTGGATTTTATTACACCGCTTATGGCAATGCCGGCGATGTGTATAAATTTAAAGTATTAACTGCACCAGCGGGTATGCAGACAGCCTGTCCTGCAAACGGTTCGATAACGACTACGCTGCCCTCTGGTACAACAGCGACGCAGTACATAGGCTTTAGTTGCATTAACGGAAATAACTTTGACTTGTCGGCCGAGGCTGTGATACCTGTAGTAGGTATACATGACCAATGGGGTAATATCTACGTACGTAATAATTTTTGTACGCCTACCAACGCCACCGTTACTTTGAATTTTAGTCCGAAGTATGTATACAATGCCGGTTGGGCCCATCCAACCCCTACGTCAGTTAATGGCAGCAGTATTACCTGGAACTTAACGAGCTTAAGCGCCAGCGACCAGAGTCCCACTGACCTATATTTTGCTATATGGGATAATCCCGCGACGGGCCTTTTAACTGTTGGCGATACTGTTCAGTGTCATGTAACAGTGACACCTACAGCAGGTGATTCCGACCCGACCAACAATAGTATAGTGATACATGATACCGTGAAAGGTTCCTGCGACCCCAACCTAATGGAGGTGAGCCCTGAAGGTGGCATAGCGCCGGGTACGCAATTGAAATACCGGATTGAATTTGAGAACGTGGGTAATGACACTGCGTTCAATATCTATGTTCTGGATACATTGCCAAACGAGGTGGATGCTAATAGTATGCGGATAGTGAGCAGTACACATCCTATGTATGTATCGCCATATGGTGATGGGGCGCATAATATCGTGAAGTTCGATTTCCCGCATATCAACCTACTGGACAGCTCACACCATGAAGCATGTACCGGAACCTTTAGCTATACGATCAAGACAAAAACAGGACTGCCGTTTGGCACTTTGATAGACCACCGCGCAGGAATATATTTTGATGATAATGGATTGGTGTTGACGAATACTGTGGAAAATATGATAGGCTGGCCCTCTGACGTGGCTACCGTTAATAAAGGAGATGGACTTGAGCTGTATCCTAACCCCGCCAATAACGAACTAACTATTAAGACTGAGAAGGGTTTGTATAGTTCTTGCACTGTGATGAATGGTTTGGGGCAGGTGGTGATGAAAATGCAGATGAATGGCGCTGAGACGAAGCTGAATGTGAAGGCGTTGGCAGCGGGGATGTATTATGTGAATATGGTGGGGGATAAGGGGAGTGTGGTGAGGAAGTTTGTGAAGAAGTGAAGTTTTAGTTGGCTTGCCATAGAAGCCCAAAATGTTACCATACACTAAATGATAATTACCATTTACTAAACAGCCATATTAATAATCACTATTATTTGATTATTTAGTGTAAAATCTAAAGCATGAAATATACTTACAACCTATTAAGCGCAATCTTCATTTGTTTGGCCTGCTCCACGATCGGAAGGGCACAAGGCACAGTTATTACCATTGGCGGCACGGGTGTGCACGGTTATTCGGGCGACAATGGCCCGGCGGTAAACGCAATGCTAGGTTATACTTACGGCGTTAGCAGCGATGGGAACGGCAACGTTTATTTTGGCGACCAGGATAACAAGCGGTTTCGTAAGATAAGCGCTGTTACGGGTATTATCACCACAGTAGGTGGTACAGGTATAAGTGGTGACAGCGGTGATGGTGGCCCCGGGTACAATGCCCAAATAGGCAGCGCCGGCGGGATACACGTAACCGCCACAGGTAATTTGTTCTTTACAGACTGGGGACGACTGAGGAGGATAGACGGGCAGACCGGCATTATGACAACCTGCGTAGCTTCGGTGGCTACCGCTTCGCAAGGTGTAATGATGGATAGCGTAGGTAATGTTTTCTTTTCCGGCGTTATGGCCCAGACCAGGGTGGTAGACACCGTAACGGGCGTTGTAACGGTTATAGCCGGGAACGGTGTCACGACACTATCCAGTGGTGATGGCGGATTGGCAACTAGTGCGGGAATTGTTGGCACCGGAATGGCGATGGACCCGGCGGGCAATCTATACATAGCAGACGATTACAACCATAATATAAGGAGGGTGGATCACGCTACCGGTATAATAACAACGGTTGCAGGGATAGCGGGCAATCCCGGACATACGGGCGATGGCGGGCCTGCTACCAGCGCGACCCTAAAAAATCCGGTGAATGTGGCCATTACTGCAACAGGTGACTTACTGATAGCAGACCAGGCCGGCGGGATAAGGAAAGTGGATGCAAATACCGGCATCATAACCAAGGTGGTAAATGATACAGTGAATTATATGCACCTGGATGAGTTTGGGAACGTTTTTTATTCATCGAATAATAAAATAAAGAAAGCATTAGGTGTTGCTCCTACTATTACAAGCGCGGCTGATAGCTTTTCGCTGAGTGCAGCGAGTAGCTGTAACGGTTACCAACTGACCTTATTCAAAAATCATTTCGTGGCCGGGGAGCACCTGATCATAGACTACGGAGATAACACCGGGACTGTTGATTCAACGTTCACCAATATGAACGGAGCTGCGGTGTCGGTTGTTAATCATGCTTATTCCACTACGGGTACATACACCGTAAACCTGAAATTATATAACGGCGCTACATTGCTGGATTCGCTTGATTATACCGTTAACCAGACGTTTTGCCATACAGCCTATGTGGAGTTTTATTATGACGCGGATAGCAGTTGTACCAAAGACTATAACGAACATGGATTCATGGCACCGGTGCTGGTTGAGGTAGATTCTAATAATGTGATCGTAGATACAATATCGGCGACAAGCGGCCTGTACTATACCGCAACCGGCAATAACGGTGATGTGTACGAGTTCAAAGTAATATCGATGCCGGTGGGTGTGGCAACAACATGCCCTGCAAATGGCATTGTGAGTGTTACCCTACAGGACGCAAATGTTTTCGATCCGCTGCTGATAGGATTTAATTGTACGAGTCCGGCTAATTTTGACCTTTCTGTGGACGGGATTGTACACGAGACCAGGCCATGGGGGCAGAGAGGAACTGCTTTTGGACGGAACGAACTTGACTGCCTGCCCGTGAATGCTGTGGTGACTTTGAACTATAGTCCGCACTATGCATACCAGGGGACTGCCAACCCGGTGCCTACTACCGTGGCCGGCAATAGCATTAGCTGGAACCTTGCGGCCCTTGCGGGTAATAATATATACCCGGAAGCGCTGTACTATGAACTGGAGGACGCGGTGGGCAATCCGCCCATGCTGGGAGATACAGTGCAAACGTATATTACAATAACACCTACAGCAGGTGATGCCAATACCGTAAATAACTCGATCTTGCTAAGTGATACGGTCAGGTCATCGTGGGACCCGAATATAATGGAAGTGACGCCAAAGGGGAATATTACCGCAGGTACGCAACTGACGTACCGGATAGAGTTTGAGAATGTGGGTAATGATACTGCGCATAATATCCATGTGCAGGACACTTTGCCAAGTGGTGTGGATGTGAACAGCATCCGCATTGTTTCGGCCACACACGAGATGTATGTATCGCCATACAAGAGCGGGAACTATAACATAGTTAAGTTCGATTTTCCCGGTATAAACCTGCTGGATAGCTCGCACCATGGTAAATGCACCGGTACGTTTAGCTATACCATCAATACAAAAACAGGCTTGCCTTTCGGTACTTTAATAGACCATAGCGTGGGTATTTATTTTGATGCTAACGAGGTAGTGCAGACCAATATGGTAGAAAACATGATTGGCTGGCCGGCAAGCGTGGCTAATGCAGGAAGCACGGATAAAATAGGTTTATACCCGAATCCCGCAACTGATGAGCTGACCATTGTAACAGGTATGGGCATGTACAACTATTGCACTATTACAAACAATATGGGACAGGTGGTGATGCAACAGCAACTGAACGGTGCACAAACAAAACTAAATGTGAAAGCCCTAGGTGCCGGCATGTATTATATTAATATGGTGGGAGACAGGGGTAACGTAGTGAGGAAATTTGTAAAACAATAAGCCCGGATACCCAAAAGACTAAAAAATTTAAAGCCGGCGAAATGCCGGCTTTTTTGTTCTGAACCAGCAAGTAGGATATTGCTTATTTTTGGTTCTTATTGCATTGTAAAAATCACAATTAATAGTGCCGCTGATTATTTACAATCTTTGCGAAATAAAGTGATAAGTATGGAAACCAAAATTGATATCCAGCAATTGGAACCCGAAGCATACAAGATAATGCTGGAATTTGAAAAGTACCTGGCAAGAACAAAACTTGGGAAACTGCAACGCGAACTGATCAAAATAAGAGCGTCGCAGATTAATGGCTGCGCCTACTGCCTGAATATGCATACCCGCGATGCACGTAAATATGGCGAGACGGAGCAGCGGATATATACCTTGAGCGCATGGCGGGATACACCTTATTTTACCGAAGAGGAACAGGCCTTGCTGGCCTTAACAGAAGAGGTCACGCTGATATCAAATCATGTGTCTGCAGCGACAAAACAACGAGCAATAGATGTGATAGGCGAGCAGGGACTTGCCCAGGCCATTATGGCCATTGTTATCATAAACTCATGGAACAGGATAAGCATCGCAAGTGGTAGTCAGCCACCCTTAGATCAATAATTAGTCGGGAAGACATTCATCGCTATATTCATGGCGATGAATGTCTACGATCTGCTTATGCTTCAGTAAGCTCTACGTTCTCTTTGCTGTACGATTCGGTAAGTTTGCGCTGCAGTTCAGGCGAAACAGGAGCGTAATGATCAAACTTCATATGAAAACGGGCACGGCCCTGAGTGAGGCTGCGAAGCGTGGATGCATATTGATACATTTCTGCATGCGGTACTTTGGCTTTAATAACCGTAAAATGGCCCTCAGTATCAAATCCTTCTACCATGCCCCTGCGCATCTGGAGGTCGCCCATGATATTGCCTGTGAGGTCATCGGGTGATAATATTTCCACGGCATATATGGGTTCCATGAGTTGCGGGTTGGCTTGCTGGAAGGCATCCCGAAAAGCCATAGTACCAGCGATCTTAAAGGCCATATCATTACTGTCGACCGCATGCATCTTCCCGTCGAAGACGCTCACCCGAACATCGCGTACGTAAGAGCCTGTGAGCGGACCACGATTCATTTTCTCCATGATACCCTTAAGTATAGACGGCAGGAAACGCTGGTCGATGACACCACCAACTATGCAGTTATAATATACCAGTTTGCCTCCCCATGGCAGTGTTACTTCTTCCCTGCCACGAACTGTGAGCCCTGCGGGATCAGGCATACCCTCCTGCCATGGTTCTATCCTTATAGAAACCTCGCCAAACTGGCCTGCACCACCTGATTGTTTCTTATGCCTGTAGCTTGCTTCGGCTTTTCCTTTTATCGTTTCGCGGTAAGCAATTTTAGGCTTCATATAGAGTACATCGAGATGATAGATGTGCTCGAGCTTCCATTTTATGACAGCAAGGTGCATATCGCCCTGGCAATGCAGTAAGGTTTGTCCCAGCTCTGCCGATACCTCTACAGAAAGGGTAGGGTCTTCTTCTTTCAACTGGTGCAAGGCGGATGCTAATTTTTCCTCTTCACCTTTCTTGCTATTGGCTATGGCAATGCTCATCCTTGGTTCAGGAAAGACGATCGGTTGCAAATCTATTTGTTTGCCTTTTTCGTGCAGGGTGTTGTTCACGTGTGTATTGCGTAGTTTCAGCGTGGCACCAATATCTCCCGCTACGAGTTCAGGCACAGGATTGCGCTTGTTGCCTTCCAACACAAAAAGCTGATTTAGCTTTTCGGTAACTCCCGTTGTTTCATTTACCAATTCCATCCCGCTCTTTACGGTGCCTGAAAAAACCTTGAAAAAGCTAAGCTCTCCTATATGTGGTTCGTTCACTGTTTTGTAAATGAATATGCAGACAGGACCTTTGCTATCGCAAGGCAAGTTGTCGCCATTTTTTGTTGTTTGCGGGGGCATTTCATTTGCAGGAGGGCATACGTTATCTATGTATCCCATCAGGCGGGCTACACCCCTGTTTTGTAAAGCAGAAGCGCAAAAAACTGGAAACAGATCGTGCCGCGCCATCGAGATATGCAGACCTTGTTTCATTTCGTCTTCGGAAAGCTCGCCCTGGTCAAAATATTTTTCCATCAGTCCCACGTCGTTCGAGGCTATAGCTTCTATAAGTTCTTTGTGTAGCGTTTCAGCCCTTTGTCTTTCAGCAGCTGGGATATCCAGTTTTTCAGGCTTGCCTCCTTTGTCGGAATACTGGTACAATACCATATTCAGTACATCAATAATTGCACTAAAGCCCGGCCCTGCATTAATAGGATATTGTACTATAACAACGTTGTTGCCAAAGTGACTCTTTGCTTCCTGTACTGTTTTATCAAAATCGGCCTTTGGATGATCGAGTTGGTTGACTAGAAATATCATAGGGGTTTTGAACTTTTCAGTATACTCCCATATGATATCTGTACCTACTTCCACGTCTGTACTTGCGTTGAGCAGCATGACACCTGTATCTGCGACCCGCAACGCGCTAATCACTTCACCTGAGAAATCATCGTAGCCCGGTGTATCGAGAATATTTATTTTGTAGCCTCGCCAGTGGGTGTGCATCAGTTTTGAGAAAATGGAATTGCCACGTTCCTTTTCAAGATCGGTGTAATCACCAACAGTGTTTCTTTCTTCTATACTTCCGCGCCGTTGAATAAGGCCTGCTTCAAAGAGCATACTTTCGGCCAGTGTCGTTTTGCCACTGCCGGAATGTCCCAGCAGTACAATGTTTTTTACATGTGCAGTATCAAGTCCGGACATAACAATTGTTTTAAAAAGTTAAACAATGTGAATGCGCGGAGGCGATATATACCGGGTGGGGCGCGTCAAAAAATGCCAGTCGAAAAAGAGAGAATTAAAATGTAGTCCCCGCTGCACTCTATCTAACCTAAATTTAAAAAAGATAGTCTGAAATTCCTATCCTTTGCGAAAAGTTGCTCAAAACCGTTTTGTAAAAATGTAGGGGGAATTGCAAATGCACAGGATGCACAAATATCGTTCCAGCAGAAATATTGTCAATCGATCTTTCTCATTTTTTCTATAAGGTCGTTCAGCTTTTTTGCTTCATCGTTATTCAGGCCCATCACATTTGTATTTACGTCTTCTACTGCTTTGTTAGCAGTCTCAAGAAGTTGCAATCCTTTTTCTGTCAGGTTCATTATGGTTTCCCTTTTATCTTCTTTTGAGGTAGCCCTTTTCACCAGTTTCTTCGTAACGAGCCTGTCTGCGATGCGGGGCACATTGGAGTTCTTTTCCAGCATTCGGGATGCAATGTCTTTTACACACATATGCTCCGGATGCTTACCTTTCAATATTCTCATTACGTTAAATTGTTCCGAGGTAATACCCGTCTCCTTGAGTGCCGCACTAATATGGCTTTTGAGCCAATAGGCGGTATACAAGATATTTAAACCCGCTTTGTGCGTTTCATCGGTAAACCTGGTGCTTTTTATGGCTTCTTCGAGTTTCATTCGGATTTTTTTATAGGACCCCCTTTTGCAAATGTATCACGTGTATACATTTGCAGGTCTATTTAATTATGGTGACATAGATTGATGGAATAATCCTTGTGCTTTGTAATATACTAAATATACTAAAAAACCTCGCCAAGGTTCACAAAGAATCCGCGTGACCCGTTAAGGCCGAAAGCATAGTCTATAGCCAGGTTGGTGCCCGAGTACTTATTAAGCTTTATGCGGAGGCCTGCCCCGGCACCGGGAGCGATAACCTCAAATTTATTAGAAGGCTGTTCGCTAAAGCTTTGGGCATTAGCGAATACGACAGCCCCCAGTAATCCATTGTGAGTAATGTCCATACGGTATTCAGCCTCCAGGTATAACATGTTTTTTCCACGGAACCGGCCTTGTATGTATCCCCTGCCTGTATTTACAGAGGCATCCCAACCTGTGCTCGGCAATTGCAGGTAAGGAGTGCGGCCAAACGTGAACCAATAATAGTTCCAGAAGGCGATTATTTTTCTGCGCCGGCCGGGCAATTTTATGTATTTCCTGAAATCGGCCTGCAAAGATGCCCAATTGGCATCGCTGCCAAGGAATTTATAGTGCGGGCGATAAGCGATCCCGGCATATAAACCGTTCCCGGGGTTTATGGTATTCTTACGGTTATCATAGAGTGCATTTACAGAAATGCCTGATGAAATAGACGTATTAGTAAGCCCATATTTTTGAAAATCCGTTACCTTTCCCCTGGGTGGGTCTTGTTCATGTATATTCCAATAGTAATCGAGGTCGTAACCCAGGCCCAGGTAGGTTTTATCAGCAACAGATTTCAAAACGGTCTGGTGCAGGCGCAAATACGAATAATCTATCATGTAACCAGTGCCGGGTTTCGTGTATCCACCCAAACCATATGTAAAGGAAGGGTAGTACATATAACGCCAGTCGGTGATGATATTAAAATCATTGTTCTTCGTCCAGAAGTTTGCCTGTATAGGGAATATAACCTGGTTGTATGATGTGTATGCGAAGCTTGTCAGGATCGTTGACGCCCTTTCATCGGGGAGGTCATATGTATAAAATGCGGCATTTGCAAAACCGATAATGGCAAAACTGGTTTGCAATGAATAGCCTACAGTGGGCAAGCCAGAAATGCGTACTTTTTTTGAACTGATTTCGGTTGTATCTACCGGCAGCACCACTTTCTTTTTGAACAGTCTATGTGCAATATCAAACAGGTCCTTCTGCCTGTTGTGGCGCCAACTGTTGCTCCTGCTCTCAATATCAATAGGGGACACTGTAACCTGTGCATACAAGCCGGTGCTCAAAAATAAGAATACAAGTACCGAAGATATTTTTAGCAAGTATCGCAAATTGGCCGGCGGTATTTATAAATTATTTCAATATGATGTCTTGAGTAAAGTGCACAAAGATAAATTTTCCTTCTTTGGTTTAGGTGGATTTGCTATGATGGCTATGTTATAATTTTTAAAAACTTTTAATCTAAAAGAGCGGCGGTTTCGCGAATTCCAGTGAATGCTAACAAACTAGATATAAGTGAGATTAACAATACATATTATTCTTAATAATTAATGCATTTGAGCATATAAAACGCGTATTTTTTGTATTTCAAAGCAAACTTATATCGAATAAATTTATTTTTAGGATAATAGCTTAAAGTACTTGACTTATATCCACAGATTATTATCTTTACCCTCGTATATTTGAGGCAAATCTCATTTATTAAGGGATATTGGAGAAAAATTTTGTTAAATCTTAATAGTTTCAAGCACTAACGTCAAATACCTATGAAAAGAACAGTTACGCGTTTTCTTTGGGTTGTATCAATTTTGGCTATGTTGCCGGGCTTTGCAATTGCAGCGCCCACGTTCTCAACGGGCAATACAGCTAGCTTTACAATTTGCCAAAATGCATCGGCGACATCTCTCGACAACATGCTGGGTGTCGACGATCTTGCAGCCGGCACACTCACATGGTCAGTGAACTCCGGTCCGGCTCATGGTAGTTTGAATGGTTTTTCTCAAAGCCAGCCATCAGGTGGTTTCGGTATTTCGCCTGCAGGTACAACATACACGCCAACAGTAGGCTACAGTGGTACCGATAACTTCATCATCAGGGTTACTGACGGTGTAAACGTTATCAACAAATCATTTACAGTGACAATTACCCCGCTGCCAGCGCAGCCGGGTGGTTTCGTTACTTCAAGTACTACAGTTTGTGCCGGTCAAAATAACGTTACCTACACTGTTCCCAATGATCCCACAGTCACATATACATGGGGTTATTCAGGAAACGGAGGCAGTATAGCGGCGGCAGGAAATACGGCAAACATCAGCTTTGCTGCTAATGCTACTTCAGGTACCGTTAGCGTATTTGCTACAAATGCCTGTGGTACTTCCACAGCCAGGACAATCGCTGTAACTGTTAACGCTACACCTGCAACTCCAAGCGCTATCACAGGTACTTCACCTGTGTGTCAGGGGCAAACAGGTGTATCATACTCTGTGACAAATGATCCTAACGCCACTTCTTATAACTGGAACTACACCGGCAGCGGTGGAGTTATCAACGGCTCGGGAAATGCTATTACCATTAACTTCAGCAATACCGCTACATCGGGTACACTTACTGTGACTGCAACAAATAGTTGCGGCACGTCTGCACAAAGGACTTTTGCAATAACAGTTAACTCTCTTCCTGCACAGCCGGCAAGTTTCACAACCAGCTCGCCAACAGTGTGCCAGGGACAGACCAATGTAGTATATACCGTACCAAACGATCCTACAGCTACATCTTATAACTGGAACTATACAGGTACCGGTGCAAGCATAACAAATTCAGGTAACAGTGCCTTTATCACGTTCTCAGGTACTGCTACATCAGGTATATTACAGGTTTCGATCACAAATGCCTGCGGCACCTCATCTAACCTGAACCTGCCAATAACTGTAAATTCAATACCTGCCCAGCCAGGTAATTTCACAAATTCTTCTACTTCGGTATGCGCCGGTCAAAGCAATGTTCAGTACACGGTGCCGAATGTAGCCGGTGTTACATATAACTGGTCTTATTCAGGTAACGGTGGAAATATTACACCGTCCGGTAATACAGCTTTCATCACATTTGCTGCAAATGCGACATCAGGTGTTGTGAGCGTTACCGCTACAAATTCCTGCGGTACGTCCACTGCCCGCTCTGTTGCGGTTACTGTAACTGCAATTCCCGGCACACCTAGTGTAATTACAGGTACCACTCCTGTATGCCAGGGGGCAACCGGTGTAACGTACTCTGTAACCAACGATCCGAATGCTACATCATACAACTGGTCTTATTCCGGTTCGGGTGCTACCATTAATGGTTCGGGTAACAGTATAACTGTTGACTTCAGCAATACCGCTACTTCAGGTACGCTTAGCGTAACGGCTACCAACAGCTGCGGTACTTCAGGAGTTCGTAACTTCTCCATTACTGTTAATCCATTACCGGTTCAGCCATCAGCGATCACCGGCAGCACTTCAGCTTGCCAGGGCCAGAACAACGTACCTTATTCAGTGACCAACGTACCCGGTAACTCCTATACATGGACTTACTCGGGCACCGGCGCTAATATTAATGGTGTTGGTAATGCCATAACAATAAGCTTTAGCAATACAGCCACTTCGGGAAATTTGAGTGTAACAACTACAAACTCCTGCGGTACATCAACTGCTTCTGTATTATTTATTACCATCAACCCGCTGCCAGCCCAGCCGGCTAACTTCACTGCCAGCTCAGCTACCGTATGCCAGGGCCAGAACGGTGTTGTATATACAGTACCAAATGATCCTACGGTAACATCTTATAACTGGACTTACTCAGGTTCCGGTGGTACGATCAATGGTTCAGGTAATAGTATTACCATGAACTTCAGCAATACAGCTACATCGGGTACATTAAGTGTTACTGCTACTAATGCCTGCGGTACATCAACTGCGCGCACAATTGCAATAACCGTTAACACGCTGCCTGCACAACCGGCTAACTTCTCTGTGTTTACCACACCGGTATGCCAGGGAGCTGTAGGTGTAGCCTATGCGGTGCCTAACGATCCTACTGTAACGTCATATAACTGGACTTACTCAGGTTTAGGCGGTACCATCAACGGTTCAGGTAATAGTATTACTATGGACTTCAGCAATACTGCTACATCGGGCACCTTAAGTGTAACTGCCACGAACTCCTGCGGTACTTCATCTGCAAGAACATTGGCAATAACAGTAACTGCCCTGCCTTCTCAGCCAAGTGTTATTACGGGTACTACTCCTGTATGCCAGGGCCAGAACAACGTAGCTTACACTGTAACAAATGATCCTTCTGTAACTTATACATGGGCTTACTCCGGTTCAGGTGGTACTATTAATGGTACCAGCAACAGTATTACCATGAACTTCAGCAATACTGCTACTTCAGGTACATTAAGTGTTACTGCTACAAATTCCTGCGGTACCTCAACTGCAAGGACATTTGCTATAACAGTTAACCCGCTGCCATCACAGCCTGCTAACTTCACGGTGTTCTCTTCTGCAGTATGCCAGGGCCAGAACGGTGTTGTATACACTGTGCCAAATGACCCGACAGTTACAACATACAACTGGACTTACTCAGGTACAGGCGGAAGCATCAGTGGTTCAGGCAACAGCATAACAATGGCTTTCTCTGCAACCGCCACTTCAGGTACATTAAGCGTAACAGCTACAAATGCCTGCGGTACTTCAATAGCCCGCACTATAGCAATAACAGTTAATACAATACCAGGTCAGCCTGCAGCTTTCACTGCCGGTTTACTTAATGTATGCCAGGGCCAGACAGGTGTTATCTATACAGTACCTAATGATCCTAACGCTACATCATACTCGTGGACGTATTCAGGCTTAGGTGCTACCATCACAGGTTCTACCAATTCGGTTTCTATAGATTTCAGCAATACAGCTACTTCGGGCACATTGAGTGTTTCTGCTGTAAATGCCTGCGGCACATCTATAGCGAGGACAATGTCTATCAATGTTACAAACCTGCCTGCACAACCCGCTAACTTTACAGCTTCTTCTTCAGTAGTTTGCCAGGGCCAGACAGGTGTGGTTTATACAGTGCCAAACGATCCAAGCGTTACCACTTATACCTGGAACTATACCGGCACAGGTGGTACAATAGTAGGTTCAGGTAATAGCATTACCATGAACTTCAGCAACACCGCTACTTCAGGTACATTGAGCGTGACTGCTACAAATGCCTGCGGTACTTCAATAGCACGTACAATTAATATAACCGTAAATAGTGTGCCTGCAATGCCTGCGGCATTTACCACTTCAAGTGCAACGGTTTGCCAGGGCCAGACAGGTGTTGTGTATACGGTGCCTAACGATCCTACAGCTACATCTTATACATGGACGTATACCGGTACAGGTGCTACCATCAATGGTACTACCAATACAGTAGTTGTTGACTTCAGCGCTACTGCTACCAGCGGTACACTGAGCGTAAAAGCTAACAATACCTGCGGTGCATCAGCTGCCCGCACAATTGCAATAACAGTTAATACACTGCCAGCTCAACCTGGTAACTTCCTTACAGGTCCGGCTACAGTATGCCAGGGCCAGAACAACGTAGTTTACTCTGTACCATTCGATCCTACAGTATCTTATACATGGAGCTACTCAGGGTTTGGTGCTACAGTGGTTCCAGCTAACAATACTGCATCTATCAGCTTTAGTGCAACAGCTACCACAGGTACTGTGAACGTATACGCTACCAATGCATGCGGTAACTCTACAGTAAGGTCTATGCTGGTAACAGTTAACCCACTGCCGAACCAACCTGCTGCATTCCTTGCATCTAGTTCTTCAGTATGCCAGGGCCAGACAAATGTAGTTTACACAGTGCCTAACGATCCTACTGTAACTTATACATGGAGCTACACAGGTGCCGGCGCTACAATCAATGGTACAACAAACAGCGTACTGATCGACTTCAGCGCAACCGCTACTTCGGGAACACTTAATGTAACTGCTACTAATGCTTGCGGTACATCAGCACCAAGGTCTGTAGCAATAACAGTTAACCCGCTGCCATTGCAGCCTGCTAACTTTACTACATTCTCTGCTACAGTATGCCAGGGCCAGAACAACGTAACTTATACAGTGCCTAATGATCCTACTGTTACCTACAACTGGGTTTACTCAGGTTCAGGTGCAACCATCGTTGGTACGGGTAACAGCGTTATCATCAATTTTGCCAACAATGCTACTTCCGGTACATTAAGCGTAACAGCTAACAATGTCTGCGGTACATCTGCTGCGAGGACTGTGGCTATCACAGTTAACCCGCTGCCATTGCAGCCGGCTAACTTCACTACGTTCAGCGCTACTGTATGCCAGGGACAGAACAATGTTGCTTATGCGGTGCCAAATGATCCAACTGTTACATACAACTGGTCATACTCAGGCATAGGCGCAACAATATCGCCTTATGGTGATAGCGTTTCGATAAACTTTGCAGCAAATGCTACTAATGGTACATTAAGTGTAACAGCTACTAACTCTTGCGGTACATCTGCAGCAAGGACATTGTTGATCACGGTTAACCCGCTGCCAAACCAGCCAGGTGCCTTCACTACTTCCAGCCCAACAGTATGCCAGGGCCAGAACGGTGTTGTTTATGCAGTTCCATTTGATCCAACAGTAACATATACATGGACTTATTCAGGCCTTGGCGCTACCATAAACGGTTCAAGCAATACGGTATCTGTTGACTTCAGCACATCTGCTACTTCCGGCACCCTGGTAGTAACTGCTACTAACAGTTGTGGTAATTCTATACCAAGAACACTTGCAATAACAGTTAACCCGCTTCCTGCTCAGCCCGGCGCGTTCACCACATCGAGCGCTACAGTTTGCCAGGCACAGAACGGTGTTATATATACAGTGCCACTTGATGTAACTGCTACTTCTTATACATGGCAGTACTCAGGTACAGGCGCAACTATCAATGGTACTACTAACAGTGTTACAGTCGACTTTAGTGCAACTGCTACTTCCGGTACATTGAGTGTATGGGCAAACAATGCTTGCGGTGCATCTGCGCTGCCACGCACCATTGCTATAACAGTTAACCCGCTGCCATTGCAGCCGGCTAACTTCACTACCTCAAGTGCTACAGTTTGCCAGGGCCAGAACAATGTGGTTTACGTAGTTCCTGCAGTTGCCAATGCAACTTCATACACATGGACATACAGCGGCACCGGTGCTACTATAACTCCATTTGGAGATAGCGCAATAATAAGCTTCGCTGTAACTGCAACTTCAGGCACACTTAGCGTAACAGCTACAAATGCCTGCGGTACATCTGCAGCCAGGACACTTGCAATAACAGTTAACCCATTGCCAAACCAGCCTGCTGCCTTTACAACCAGCACAGCTGTTGTTTGTCAGAACGTTAACGGTGTTGTTTATACAGTTCCAAACGATCCTACCGTAACATATAACTGGACATATTCCGGTACAGGGGTTAACATCAATGGCAGCACAAACAGTGTTACACTTGATTTCACGCCTACGGCTACTTCAGGTACATTAAGTGTAACAGCTACCAACTCTTGCGGAACATCTATAGCAAGGTCAATAGCAATAACGGTTAATCCGCTGCCTGCTCAGCCGGCTAACTTCACTGCCTTCACTAATCCTGTTTGCCAGGGCCAGAACAACGTAGTGTACACAGTGCCAAACGATCCTACTGCAACGTCATATACATGGACATATAGCGGCCTTGGTGCTACCATCACAGGTACTACAAACAGTGTTACTATCAACTTTAGCGCATCTGCTACTTCAGGTACACTTTCTGTAATAGCTAACAATCCATGCGGTTCTTCATTAACTCCAAGGACACTTGCAATAACAGTTAACCCGCTGCCAGCTCAACCTGCTCCGTTCACTGCTGCTACTACTACAGTATGCCAGGGTGATGACAGTGTGTTCTACGCAGTGCCTAATGATCCTACAGTTACATATGTTTGGACATACTCAGGCGCTGGTGCAACTATACTGAACAGCAACTTGTCAGGTACTTATATCAACTTTGCAAATAATGCTACATCGGGTACACTTAGTGTTTCTGCTTCTAATGCTTGCGGCCTTTCTGTTGCACGCACAGTAAACATCACAGTTAATCCTCTGCCAAACCAGCCTGCAGGTTTCACAACATTCAGCGCTACAGTATGCCAGGGCCAGAACAATGTGGTGTACACAGTTCCAAATGATCCAACTGTAGTTTATGCATGGACTTATACAGGTACAGGTGCAACAATAACAGGTAATACAAATAGTGTAACTGTTAACTTCAGCGCTACTGCTACTTCAGGTAATATACAGGTAACTGCTTCTAACAGCTGCGGTACTTCTATACCAAGGTCGGTTGCGGTAACTGTTAATCCATTGCCACTGCAGCCGGGGGCATTCACAACATTCACCAACCCTGTTTGCCAGGGCCAGGCGAATGTGTCATTCGCAGTGCCATTTGATCCTACTGTAGTTACTTACAACTGGGCTTACTCCGGTGCGGGTGCTACTATAGTTACTTATGGAGACAGCGCGGTGATCAGCTTCAACAACGTGGCTACCTCGGGTAACCTGACAGTGTCAGCTACCAACTCTTGCGGTACTTCTATACCAAGGACACTTGCACTGGTTGTTAACCCGCTTCCTGCTCAGCCTTCAGCATTCACAGCAGGACCTGCCGTGGTATGCCAGGGCCAGACAGGTGTGGTTTACACAACTCCAAACAATCCTTTGGTTACTTATACATGGACTTACTCGGGTACAGGTGCTACAATCAACGGCACAGGTAACAGTGTTAGCGTAGACTTCAGCGCTACTGCTACATCAGGTACATTGAGCGTGACGGCTACTAACTCTTGCGGTACGTCAACTGCACGCACTATAGCGATCACGGTTAACCCGCTGCCAGCTCAACCGGGCAACTTCACAGTATCTAACGCGTTCCCTTGCCAGGGCCAGAACAACGTTACCTATACCGTACCCTTTGTTGCAGGTGTTGTTTACACCTGGACTTACACAGGCGGAACAGGGGCAACGATAGTAGGTGGTGGTAACAGTATCATCGTTAACTATAGCAACGTAGCTACATCAGGTACACTTAATGTTACAGCTACAAATGCCTGCGGTACATCAATTGCACGCAGCCTTGCTATAACAGTCAGGTTACTGCCTAACCAGCCAAATGGCTTTACTACATTTACCAACCCTGTATGCCAGGGCCAGACAGGCGTTGTTTACACAGTTCCTTCTGATACCGGCACTACATCATATACATGGACGTACTCAGGTACAGGTGCTACCTTCGCAAGCACGACAAATACAGTAACCGTTGACTTCAGTGCTACTGCTACATCTGGTACACTGAGCGTGACAGCGACCAACTCTTGCGGTACATCTGCTCCCCGCAGTATAGCAATAACAGTTAACCAGCCACCGGCTATTACTACACAGCCTGTTGACAGAACATTGTGCCAGGGTGGTAATACCACATTTGGTGTAATAGCGACAGGTACAGCACTTACTTACCAATGGCAGGTAAATGACGGTACCGGTTGGGTTGATCTGACCAATACTGCTCCTTATGGCGGTGTTACAACTGCGACAATGTCTATCACTACGGTTACCTACCTGATGAACGGGTACCAGTACCGTGTGGTGGTAAGCGGCGCTTGTGCTCCTCCTGCAACCTCAAATGCTGCACTGCTTACTGTAAATACAGCTCCAACGCTTGTATCACAGTCTCCAAGCACTACAGTTTGCGAAGGTGATAACGCACTGTTCAGCATAACAGCTACAGGTTCCGGCCTCACTTACCAGTGGCAGGTTGATAACGGTACAGGTTTTGCCAATGTTCCGGCAGCTCCACCATATAGCGGTGGTACTACTGCTACACTTACAATAACAGGTGTTACTGCTGCAATGGACGGATATAACTATCGCGTGATAGTAACCGGTACTTGCGCCCCGGTAGCTACTTCAGGTACTGTAACACTTAATGTGAACACCCTCCCTGTTATAACAACTGATCCTGCGGATGTTACTGCATGTTCCGGTTCTACTGCAACGTTTACTGCGGCAGCAACTGGTACAGGTATCACATACCAGTGGCAGGAAGACCAGGGTACAGGTTTTGTTAACCTGGTTAACAATGCCACTTACAATGGTGTTACTACTCCTTCACTTACTGTCAGCAACCTGACATCAGCGATGAACGGTTACCAATATCGTGTAGTAGTTACAGGTACATGTCCTCCACCTGCTACATCATTAATCGCTACGCTGACTGTGAGCAATACCGCTTCATGGACAGGTGTTATCAGTACAGCATGGTCTAATCCAGGTAACTGGAGCTGTAACGTATTGCCAAATGCAACTACAGATGTATTCGTTCCGACTACTGCTCCTAACATGCCATTGGTTGATATACCAACAGCGATATGTAACAACCTGGCAATTGATCCTGCAGCCAGTGTAGCCTTCACAGGTGTTGGTAATAAGCTGGAACTGAAGGGTAGCGTTACGAACAACGGTACATTCGATCCGTCACTTGGTGAGGTAATGCTTACAGGTAATGTTAACCAGTTTGTTCCGGGTGCTGTATACCAAAGCTTAAGGCTGGAAGGACAATTTGATAAAACAATACAGGGCATCAGCTCTGTGACAGATAGCCTGGTGCTTAAATTAGGTTACCTGATAATAGGCAACAACGACATCACGGTTACGTCTACTGCTGCTATATATGGTGGTGATTCTACATCATTCATCGTAACAAATGGTACAGGTATGGTGGTAAATGTGAATGTGGGTGTGGGTGGTAAGACAGGTAACTTACCGTTCCCTGTAGGTGCAAGCCGCACATCCTACACTCCGCTTACGCTGTCTAACAACGGTATAGCTGATGCGTTCAAGGTACAGGTGTATGATAACATCTATCCGTTCTACACTAACGATATCCCAAGCAGTCTGCCATTGACCGACAACGCGGTTGGCAAGACATGGATCGTTCAGGAAGGTACAGCGGGTAGCTCAAACGTTGCCCTGACCTTGCAGTGGAACTCGTATGACGAACTGCCCGGCTTTGACAGGAATGCTTGCTACCTTTCGCACTACATCGATCCTCTGTGGCACCCAGGTCTTACTGGCCCGGCATTCGGTTCTGGTCCGTTTAACGTAACACTTGCCGGTATTACAACGTTCTCACCATTTGGTGTAGCAAGTGCCGGTAGCCCGCTTACTGTTAAGAATACAGCTAACGGCAACGGTGTTATGACACTGTACCCGAACCCTGTAACAGGCAACGAGATCTATGTAAACTTCGAGAACGCACCTAAGGGTGACATGGTAATACGTATCATTGACATGCTTGGAAAAGTGGTTGTGTCTAACGATGTTGACACAAGGTCAGGCAACGTAGTGCCGGTTAAGATAGGCAATCTGTCAAGCGGTGATTATATGCTGCAAATGACTGATAAGAACAACAAGCCGATCCAGACCATGAAGTTCACCAAACAATAGACTATTAAGGTTTATATATTGAACGGCGCAGTATCTACTGCGCCGTTTCTCTTTTAGGCCATTGGGGTACTGACAAATTGTACACAAAAAAAGACAGGCGTCTAGCCTGTCTTTTCAATAATCCTTTATGAAGTGTGTTTTACTTTTAGTGCTGGATACTTGCCTTTTGCACTGGACTAGCAATAGGTCTCAAATGCCTGCAGCAGGTTTGCAGCAATCATTTGTGCAGGGCGGCCTTCTATCATGTGGCGCTCTATCATATGTACCACTTTGCCATCTTTCAGCAGCGCGATGGCCGGTGAAGAAGGGGGATAAGGAAGCAGGTAGTTGCGTGCTTGTTTCACTGCATCTACATCGTAGCCGGCGAAAGCAGTTACAATATGATCTGGTTTTTTGGCGGCATTATTTACAGCCATTACTACGCCTGGCCTCGCAGTACCTGCAGAGCAGCCGCATACAGAATTGATGAAAAGAAGGGTAGTGCCCTCGCTTTTCATTACATTGTCCACCTCCTCGGTGCTGAGTAATTCTTTAAACCCGTGGCTGGTCACTTCAGCCTTCATTGGAGCCACTATTTCTATAGGATACATTTTTAAACTTATTTTGCATGCAAATTTACGTCAACTTAATGTCAATTGAACAATTAGGGGATAAGTAAAATCAATCTTATCAGAAAAGAACCTAATTTTAATCTGTTTTTGCATTACCGTATAACATAAGCCAATGAAAAGAATGCTCTTACTATTTGCAGGACTTATTGCAATAACTGCATGTAATAACAATGCGCCAACCACAAAGGTGCAGGCAACGAACAAAGATTTTGCAGCACTTCTTAATAATTACTGGGAGGAACGCATGCAGTTATTTCCATTGGAGGCTACCGCCAATGGTGATAACCGCTACAATGACAGATTGACTATCACAATAGCTGAATCATTTCGCGACAGCAATAAGCGGTTCTTTGAAAGATATCTCGGTGAGCTACAGCATATAGACAGCGCGTCACTTACTCCCGGTGAGCAATTGAGTTACGGCCTGTTTAAGTATGAAATGAATATGAGTCTTGAAGGGCTTAAATATCCCACACATTATATGCCAATTAACCAGTTTTGGGCATTTACCCTCGATCTCCCGCAGTTAGGATCAGGAAAGGGCAATCAACCTTTTAAAACGGTAAAGGACTATGATGATTTTCTAAAACGCCTTTCTATTTTTCCGGCATGGACCGACACTGCTATGTACAATATGCGCGAGGGTATTGCTAAAGGCTGGGTATTGCCCTCGAAGCTTGTTGTAAAAATACTACCGCAGCTAAAAGCTATAGTGGTGAAGGATGCGAAGGAAAGCATATTCTACGCCCCGATAAAGGACATACCTGCAGGTTTTTCTGCCACAGACAAACAGCGCCTTGCTGATGCATACGTAAAGGCAATCGATAGCATAGTATTTCCCAATTATCAGCGCCTGTATGATTTTTTCGGGAAGGAGTACCTTCCAAAGGCGCGAAACACAACCGGCATAAATGCATTGCCCGACGGAGACGCCTATTATAAGTATTGTGTAAAGAACTGGACAACAACTTCACTTACGCCCGACAGTATTTACCAGATAGGAATGAATGAGGTGGCGCGTCTTACCGCTGAAATGAATAAAGTGAAGGATGAAACAGGATTTAAGGGCGATCTGAAAGCCTTCTTTGAATACCTGAACAAGGATGCACGATTCTATCCTTTTACAACTGAAAAGCAAGTGCTCGATAGCTTTTGGGCTATAAAGAAACAGGAGGATCCGCAGCTGAAACGTCTGTTCAACCATGTACCAAAGTCACCTTTTACCATCAGGCAAACAGAAGCTTTCCGCGCAGCATCGGCAAGTGCTGAATATAATCCGCCCTCGGAAAACGGATCGCGCCCGGGCATCTTTTATGTGCCTATACTGAACCCTAAAAAGTTCAACGCTGTTGGCATGGAAACGCTCTTCCTGCATGAAGCGATACCCGGCCATCACTACCAGATATCTATACAGCAGGAGAATAGCGCGATACCCAAATTCCGCCGCTTTTTGTGGTATGGTGCCTACGGCGAGGGCTGGGCTTTATATTCAGAATCATTGGGTAAAGAACTGGGCTTGTTCAACAATCCATATCAATACTTCGGGCACCTGAGCGATGCTATGCACAGGGCCATACGTCTTGTAGTGGATGTAGGTATACATTATAAAGGTATGAGCCGCGAAGATGCCATTAAATATATGATGGAGCATGAACGTGCTACTGAGCAGGAAGCTACTGCGGAGATAGAGCGATACATGGCTATACCCGGCCAGGCGCTTTCCTATAAAATCGGTGCACTGACAATAAGGGCCGAACGTACAAAGTATGAGCAGCTGCTGGGCAACAAATTCGATATTGCAGCCTTCCACGACGAGGTGCTTAATGATGGCTGCCTGCCTTTGCAGGTATTACAAAACAAGCTGGCTATTTGGGCAAAAAAGCAACAGTAATGACACAGTTTCGCATAGCGACAAGAAGCTATATAGATGCACAAACGAACAAGCGCCCCGGCGAAACAAAGCTGGGTGAAATGGTACAATGTGCAGAAAATGAAGACTGGGAAGAAGACCTTAAAAATAACGACGCCGGGTTTGTGTTGCTGGGCATACCAGAAGATATTGGTGTACGTGCTAATTATGGAGTAGGGGGTGCGCATACCCTTTGGGAGCCTGCCTTGAAAGCTATACTCAATGTGCAGCATACGGAAAAACTTCCGGGCAATAATTTGTTTGTTTTAGGTGCTTTCGATTTTGGGGAATTAATGAGGCTATCCGAAGATAAAGATGTAAGTCAATTGCGCATGATGGTGCAGCAAATTGATGAGGCAGTTGCTCCGGTTATCCGGAAAATAGTTTCTGCGGGTAAAATACCTGTAGTTATCGGGGGCGGGCATAATAACAGTTTCCCGATACTGCAGGGTACAAGTATGGCCATGGGTAAGCCGGTTAACTGCATTAATATGGATGCCCATAGCGACTACAGGCAGATGGAAGGCAGGCACAGCGGCAATGGTTTCCGCTACGCAAAGAAAAATGGGTACCTCGACAAGTATGCAGTATTGTGCCTGCATGAAAATTATAATGCGCAGGACATTGTAGATGAATTTGAGGCGGACGATGATCTGTACCATTCTTTTTACGAAGACATGTTCGTCGATAATAAACTGAAATTTTGGCAAACAATTGACAAGGCAATTCACCATACAGCGAACGCTGCAACAGGCCTTGAGCTGGATATGGATTGTATAGAATATGCTTTATCCAGTGCGGTCAGCCCCTGCGGTATTCGGGCCGAAGAGGCACGCCGGTATATTTTTGCCTGTGCCGGGCATTGTAATGCTTACCTGCACATTACAGAAGGTGCGGTAAAGTTGCGCAATGACAGGGAAGATACTGGTACCGCTAAGCTTGTCGCTTACCTGGTTACAGATTTCCTTAAGTACTGCACTACGCCCGCAAAAGCCGGATATTAGACTACCAAAAAGCAGGCAAAATCCGCCAAATTCTCAAAATACCCTACCGGGTACTATTATGCTTTATTATGCTTTAACCGGCAGGCTAACTTGCAGCCTGTTATAAGCGCGTATGCTTAAACGGCATTGCTCATCATTAAAACGGTTAATTATGAAATACATTTTACTCATCCTGGTTTCCATTGTTTTGTTGCAGCCGGCAGCGTTTGCACAGCAAGCTAAGGCCTCAAACGCTACAGGTTCACGTAAGGTAGCTTATGTCACATTAAAATCTAACGCCGTGATTTATGAGCCGCAGGATTCAACGCATTACACTTATTCAGGCACACGGGATATTGATCCTGTCTCCGGCATGTTTAAGTACGACAATGGCCTGATGTGGAATTATAATAACACAACGCAATCTTACGAGAACAATTACAGGTATACACACACCTTCGATGCCAATGACAATATAGTATTAGCTTTTTATGAGCAGTGGAATACAACAACAAGCGCATGGGAAAGCAATGGGCAAACTATATATACCTATGACGCAGCCAATAACTTGCTTACAGAAATATACCAGTTCTGGAATAGCTCAACAAACAGTTGGGATAACTATTATAAAAAAACGTACACATACGATGCGAACAACAATAAGCTAACTTATACCTACCAAATGTGGGGAGTTTCCTCATGGACCAATAATTACCAGGCGCTGTACTCATATAATGCATCGAACCAGCTCGTACAAACAATAACACAAAACTGGGTGACGGCTACCAATACATGGAAAAACGGCGATAAAACCCTTAATGCGTATGATGCAAACAACAACCTCTCGCTTGTTTACGGACTCCACTGGAACACTACTACGACCGTTTGGGATAGTTCCAGCAAAGGTTCTTATACCTACAACGCATCAAATAATCTCATCACAGAATTGCATGAATATTGGAATTCTTCAATTAATGGATGGGAGAATTTGCAAAAGATACGATATAGCAATTTTGTTGGAAGTTACCCGCAAAGCATAATCAAGCAGCACTGGAACGGGACGGGTTTTGACAATGAAGAGCGCAGGTTGTTGACATACAATACTTATGGACAGGTACTAACGGAATATTACGATTCATGGAACATCGGTGGTTTTTGGCAGGCAACTACCAGCGACTATGGTTACCACCACTACTATGAGGAATATGCTACTGATGTAAAAAGCTTGTCGTCTATTGGTGGTGACGCTACCTTGTACCCGGTTCCTGCGAAAGATATGCTGTATATCGATCTTCATTGGAGTGAGCCGCAGGCATTTACAATTAGCATTATTGACCTGCAGGGCCGTGCAAGCCGTCAAATGCAGCTGCCTGCCAGCACCCAATACCATGCCGCCATCTCGGTAAGTGAACTGCCCTTCGGCACCTACATCGTCAAAATAGATGGAACCAAAGGCCATCTCGTAAAGCAGCTGATTGTGTCACCCAAATAACAATGGGCCCATTATTTAATTCACTTGTTTTTAAAATGAATTGTATGATACAAAAATCGTTCTTACTTACATGCCTGCTTTTATCAGTTCTGCCATCATTTGCACAGGTGGGTGATAATGTAAACGCTAAAGCTACAGCAGGAACCGGATCGCGGTTAATTTCCAGTGTATATTTTATCAACGATGGCTCAAACTATGTTTATTATGATTCCATGGCGATGAGCTATTTCGGCACACGAAGCGGGGATTTGACCCATTTGCTGAAATATGACAATGCTGTTGACTACTTATACAACACAACGACTTCAATATTTGATAATCGCATTAAGCGTACACAGACCTTCGATGCGAATAATAACATAACTACACTTCGGGAAATGATGTGGAGTACGGCAACAAGCAGCTGGGTCAATAGCTACAATTATATTTTTACGTACGACGCATCTAACAATAGGCAAACCTTGGTGACACAGCAATGGAACACCTCTTCTATGAGTTGGGACAACCTATACAAGAACTTATACACCTACGACGCTGCCAATAACCAACTGACAAATATCACGCAGGCCTGGAGCAGCGCAACCAGTACCTGGGAAAATAGTACTAAAGAATCAAATGCTTACAATGCTGCAAACAAAATAACACAAACAGTTCGCCAGTCGTGGAACGGAATTTCAAGTTCGTGGGATAATGACTATCGTATCAGCAATACCTACGATGCAAATAACAATATGATCACCTTGCTTAAAGAGAATTGGAACACTATAACAAGCGCATGGGACAAATATTATAAACACACCAACACTTTTGGTCCATCAAACGAGGAGTTGACCGATCTCTTACAATACTGGAATTCGGCTACCAGCACATGGGATAACAACGGCATGACCTTCTTCCGGGACTTTACCGGCGCTGCAGGCAACCTCTACAAAACCATGGTAACGACGACATGGAATACAAGTACCTCCGTGTTTGATAGCAGCAGGCGTTATCAATATACCTACAACAATTATGATCAAACACTGACGTTCTTTAGAGATAGTTGGAACATTGGTGGTTTTTGGCAAGCCACGGGCAGCGATTATGGATCCGCTTATCATTACGAGGAATATGCCACCCAGGTAAAAGGCTTAACTGCTCAAAACGGCACTGCAAACATCTATCCCGTTCCTGCAAAAAATGTACTTAATATAGACCTTAACTGGGACGAAGCACAGCCTTTTACCATAAGCATCATAGATCTGCAGGGCCGTGTAAGCCGCCAATGGCAGGTTACATCAACTGCTAGCTACAAAACTGCTGTTTCTGTTGCTGATTTGCCTTTCGGTACTTACATCATCAAAATAGACGGCAGTAAAGGGCAGGTAATAAAACAACTCATTATATCGCCGCAGTAGAAATAAGAAAGGTAGAATAGAAGCGGGTAAAAGCCCGTCTTTATTATTTAGCTTTGTGATTATATATATTGTTCCTATTATCGTTTTCTTATTCAACTTAAATAGAGTTTATGAAGCAAAAATTACTCCAGTTAACTGCTGCATTGTTGTTTGCTCAGGTTTGCTCTGCACAAATAGCTAATGATCTTCTCCCATCCGGGATCAGCGATGGTGGTTTTAATGCCACCCCTGTATCGAAGGCTTCCGCAAGTACCGCTTCGAGGCTTGTTTCGTACGCGTTCCTGAAGAGTGATGCCGTCAACTATATATATATCGATTCTGCCAGTCTCACATATTCAGGTACGAGGGGTGGTGATTTTGGGGATATTTTGCTGGAGCGCTCGCATTATGACAATGGCCTTTTTTTGCAATACAACACCGCTACAAGCTCATTTGATAATTCGGAAAAAATAACCCAGACGATCGATGCGAATGGTGATGTCATCGGCCTTCTGCAAATGGTATGGGATGTGCCGACAAGCAGCTGGAAAAACGACTTGAACGTTATATATACATATGATGGCGCTCACAACAGGCTTTCACGTATCCAGCAAGCCTGGTCCACCGTTACAACTGCATGGGTTAATCAAACTAAGGTCACCTACACTTATGACGGCAATAATAATGTCACAGCAAACTTATCGCAACTCTGGAATAATGCCAGTATGGTGTGGGTCAACAACACCAAGGTCACTAACATCTATAATGCGGCAAATAAAATTACACAGGCATTTAACCAGCAATGGAATTCAGCAACAACTACATGGGACAATTATACACGCATCACCAGTACGTACGATGCCAACAATAATAATCTTACGGAGCGCACGGAGAACTGGAATAGCAGCACAAATGCCTGGGACAATAGCAAGCTGCTCACTTATACCTACAGCGCTTCCAATCAAAAACTGACCAGGATAACACAGTATTGGAACAGCAGCACAAGTTCATGGGATAATAATCAAAAAACGATCTACAGTGATTTTTCGGGCCTGAACCCGCTAACAGACACCACGCTGACCTGGAATGTCTCCAGTTCGGCCTACGAAAATTACCGGCGCAATTTATATACTTACAACACGTACGGACAGTACCTTAGCTTGTACGGTGAGACCTGGAATGCAGGGGGCTTCTGGCAGCCGGTTTTGGGTGATCTCGGTTACAGGTTTCATTATGAGGAGTATGCAACGGATGTAAAAAGCCTGTCTGCACAAAACGGCACCGCTAACATTTATCCTGTTCCTGCAAGAAACCTGCTGAATATAGACCTTAACTGGGCCGAAGCGCAGCCTTTCACAGTGAGTATCATTGACCTGCAGGGCCGGGTAAGCCGTCAATGGCAGGTAGCCGCAGCAGCCAATTACCATACTGCAATTTCTGTAAATGAATTGCCTTTCGGTACTTACATCATCAAAATACAGGGCACTAAAGGCCAGGTAATAAAACAATTGATAGTATCCCCTAGTTAGAAATAAGAACAAAGCAAGGCAAAAGAGCGGGAGATCCCCGCTCTTTTTATTTTTCTATCAGGTAGTCGTTGATCAACAGCGCGTCCAGCCCTGTTGTGAAAAACACGCTCAGCGCATCTTCCACCGAGTGTATAATGGGTTTACCCATTACATTGAAACTGGTATTAAGTAGCACGGGTACACTCGTTAGCTTGTGGAACTCCTTTATCAATTGGTAGAACCCGGGGTTCCATTCTTCTTTCACACTTTGTAGCCTGCCGGTGTTGTTATAGTGCACCACGCCCGGTACTTTTCCCAGTACATCTTGTTTAAAGATTAACGTACGTTCCATATAAGGGCTCTCCTGGTAGTGCTCAAAATACGCATCTCCATGCTCATGCAATATAGACGGTGCAAATGGCCTGAACTCTTCCCTGAACTTCACGCGCTCATTTATGATGTCTTTTATTTCTTTCCTTCTTGGGTCCGCAAGTATCGACCTGTTGCCCAATGAACGCGGCCCAAACTCTGCCTTGCCGTCCACACGTCCTATTATCTTACCATCCGCAAGCAACTGTGCTACGATTCTCGCTTTATCATTACCAGGTTTTCGAACGTTTTTAAAATTACTGAACTGTAAAAAATGCGACAGACTTTCATCACTTATCTCCGAGCCTAAATAGGGAGATATCATTTTTACTTTCGAAGTATCAAACCCTATTTCGCTATAACATGCCAGCATTGCTGCTCCCAAAGCGTTTCCATCATCTGCAGGTGCCGGGGGCACATATAGCTGCTTGAATTTCGTTTGCTCGAGTATCTTTCCGTTGTAGCTCGAGTTAAGACCGCAGCCACCACTTAGTACTAAATTTTCAGAGATGCCAAGCTCATAAATGTTCCGTATCATCCCGGTCATCCATTCCTCGTATACAAGTTGCCCATTGTAAGCCAGGTCGGCTTGAAATGAAAAATCCTTAATTCCTTCCCTTGCAATCCCCCTTATCATCTCATGTATTTGCCGCGTTTCCTTTTTGTTTTTGTTATAAACAAGATGGCAGCCATCTACATGGTACAGTGAGTTGAGCAGGGAATGTAGCTCTTCGTTATAAGAGCCGTAAGCTGCCAATCCCATCACCTTCCATTCCTCGCCTTTAACTGAATCAAAGCCGCAAACATTGGTAAGGAATGTGTAGAATCCACCAAGGTTTTCGCCTGTCTTTGGCCTGTCAGTCAATGTTATTTTCCCGTCGCGGTACTTGTATATCGCAAAGCAGCCCTTCTCGCCACCCGCATCTACCACAAAGCACACAGCATCCTTGTACCCGGACCCGTAGCAAGCTAAAGCGGCATGGGTAGAGTGGTGCTCATAGCCTGTTTTTTTTACGCTCCTTGCATTCATTAATGTGCGCAGGTTATACTCAAGGCTCTGGCCAGCATTTAGCTGCATGCCCAGGTTTATCCTATTCATCCAGGCCATTGTATCAAATGCACCTTCCTGGCTGGCAAACCGTTCAAGCGTGCTTTTAATCGTCTTGTTCAGGCCAAGGCTTTGTAGGCCGGCTACGGTAGCCAGTATCAGCCGGTCCGTGGCCCTCTTGCTCCAGCTGGTAGCTATTACATAATCCGCATTTTCGCTGCAGTGTTTTTTAAGTATCTGCTTGATGAACACGGGGTTATCGGGCACACAGCCTATAGCCCTTTTGTTCTGGTAGTGTCGCTCAGAGGCCTCGGCAAAGAGAATTTCGCCTCGCTCATCCATTATGGCCAGTGCAGGATCATGCATGGTTGTGGCCAGACCTATATAATAACGTTTCGCCGACATTTTCGCTAAATTATGTTTTTTATGCTGTAATTGACTGTGTTCCATTTTACTTGGCAAGGTCTTTGCTGTATATTCGTGCATCTATTGCATTTCAAAAAAACAAAACGGATATATGAGAAAAATAATCTACCTCGCTCTTTGTGCTGCTATAGTCGCAGGGCCATCATGTAATAAAAAGGATCCTACACCTACACCTACTCCTACACCCACACCTACAAAGGCTAAGGTGATGTATCTGAATTTTGGCACAGGCTTGGGTAATCTATACATAAAGGCGAATGATACTGCACTAACCACAGCAGCTAATATCGCTTACCAGTCAGGTAGCGGCTATGTTGATGTCACAGCAGGCAGTGCCATAAAATCGTCGTTTTACCAGGTGTCAGGCAGTTCCTTCCTTTTGGATACGGTAATGTCGCTTACTGTAAATGCCCATTATACTATTGCAATGGCCGGGACAGCATCACCTACGGCTCCGGCTGTATTGGTGGCAACTGCCGACGATCTTACAGCTCCCGCAGCAGGTAAGGCCAGGGTTCGTCTCATTAACTTAAATACCAACGATTATGCCGAAGCACTGTATGTAGATACTGCAGCATTAATAAGTGGTGTACATTATAAGGCGGTATCCTCTTTCACCGATGTGCCCGCAGGTACTTATGCCATATCTGTGTTTGACCCCGCGCATGCTACTTTGAGTAAACAAATTTCGCAAAATTATGCGGCAGGTAAGATATACACATTCGTTCTGGCTGGCAGGTATTTAAGTGCTACAGATAATACTACTGCGCTTACTGTTATTTCAAACAATTAATCGATCTGATACTTCTTGTAAAAAGGCTGCCCGCAGGCAGCCTTTTTAATGTTACCAACCCACCTTGAATGGGTGATTTTTCTTAAATAAGCCGGTATTTACTGGCACATTTACTGCTTTACCGCTATTTTGCTCTACGAAAAAATGTATCCATGCATATAGGTAAAAGAACAGGGCTGTACGCAGCTTTGGTATTATTGAGCGTTCCGGCATTGGCGCAGAAGAAGTTCACAATGGCCGAGGCTACTAACGGCATGACCACTACGCTTGCCACCCAGGGTATAAAGCAAGGCAGCTGGCGGCCTAACTCAAATACTTTTACGCAAGTAAGTGGTGAGAACATGACCGCAACCGATTTTCCCGGCGAAACAACCACTACTTTGCTACGTCTGCAGGATATAAACAGCGCTTTAAAAACTGACCTGAAGGCAATGCCTTCAATTAAGTGGTTGGACAAAAACACCCTTTATTTTACGAATACACAAACTCTTGAGAGAGCCACGCTAAATGGCAGCAGTGTATCATGGAGTAAATGGGCAACCACCCCTGCAAAGGCAGAAAATGTAACGCCGGATAAAAGCGGCAAAATTGCTTACACGGTAGATAATAATCTGTGGCTTATCAACAATGGTAAAGCGATAGCTGTCACGCACGATGCAAATAAGAATATAGTAAATGGTAAGTCGGTGCACCGGGAGGAGTTTGGTATAGACCGTGGTATATTCTTCTCCCCAAAGGGAACTTACCTTGCTTACTACCGCATGGACCAGACCATGGTGAATGATTACCCCATCATAAAGTGGGACACCGTTCCTGCTCATGCCGACATTATTAAATACCCTATGGCTGGCGGTACTTCGCACCATGTAACGCTTTGTGTTTACCATCCGGCGACACACAGAACGGTTACTTTGCAAACAGGTGAGCTCAAAGACCACTACCTCACCTGCGTTACCTGGGATCCTGCTGAACAGTATATCTACATTGGCATCCTCAACCGCGACCAAAACCATCTTTCTTTAAATAAGTACGATGCACACAGCGGACGAATGATAAAAACCTTATTCGAAGAGAGCGATCCTAAGTACGTGCATCCTGAACATCCACTAACTTTTGTAAAGGACAATGACAAGCAATTTATATGGTGGAGTGACCGTGACGGCTACAGGCACCTTTATCTATATAACACAGACGGCACACTGGTACGCCAGGTAACTAAAGGCAATTGGGTAGTAAATGAATTTCTTGGTTTCGCAGGCACAGAGAATATCCTGATCACCGCATCCAAAGAGTCGCCAATGGAAAAACATGGTTATATGGTTAACCTGGTAAGTGGTGCTATGACGCGAATAGATAAAGGGGCGGGTACGCATAGCATAACGCCCAATGAAAGCGGCAGTTATGTATTCGATGTATACAGCAACGAAGATGTTCCTAAAAAGAGCCTGATACGGGGCACAGATGGCCACTATTCAAAACTGCTGCTGGAATCGCCTGATCCTTTGGAAAATTACGATCGCCCGGAAATAAGGAATGTAACACTCCGTGCCAACGATGGTACTCCACTGTATGGCAAGCTGATATTACCTGTGAATTTTAATCCTTCGCGCAAATATCCAACGATAGTATATCTCTACAACGGTCCCAATGTGCAATTGCTGCACAATGCATTCCCTGCCAGTGGCAACCTATGGTATGAGTATATGGCTCAGCACGGTTATGTAGTATTCACCATGGACGGCCGCGGCAGCTCAAACAGGGGTATGGCCTTTGAGCAGGCTACCTTCCGCCACCTGGGCGATGTAGAAATGGAGGACCAACTGAAAGGAGTGGAGTACCTTAAGTCATTGCCATACGTGGATGATGATCGCATGGGCTTACATGGATGGAGCTATGGCGGATTCATGACTACCTCATTAATGCTGAAACACCCCGGTGTATTTAAATGCGCCGTAGCCGGTGGCCCTGTTATGGACTGGAAGATGTATGAAATAATGTACACCGAGCGTTACATGGATAGGCCGCAGGATAACCCCGATGGTTATGCAAACGCTAATCTCTTCGATAAAGTAAAAAATCTGAAAGGCAAACTGATGCTGATACACGGCACTCAAGACAACGTGGTAGTATGGCAGCATTCTATCAAATTCCTGAAAACCTGTGTAGATGAAGGCATTCAGCTCGACTATTTCGTTTACCCCGGCTACGAACACAACGTGCGTGGCAAAGACCGTGTGCACCTCATGCAGAAGATCACGGATTATTTTGATACTTATTTAAAATAATAGCCTTTTTCAATACAGGCAACCCCGGGAGGGGTTAAACGTGAATAGCCCCGGATGTAAATCCGGGGTAAATTGCATCACACGGTATGCCAACCCCGATAGGGGTTGAATATCTTCACTCGTTATTTTTTTTAGATTAGATAAAGATTATTTTATCCCCAGCACATCTTTCATCTTAAAGATGCCCTGCCTGTTTGCAATAAACTCAGCAGCCAGCACAGCGCCCAGCGCAAAACCATCACGGTTATGTGCTGTGTGTATGATCTCTATATCGTCAATTGACGAACTGTACTTAACACTGTGCGTACCGGGTACGTCCTCAACGCGATGAGATATAACAGGGAACGACGCTGCTTGCCTGGTCTCGCCTTTGTGCCAGTGTTTTAAGCGCTTCACATTATCCAGCACTTGTTCTGCTAGCGTAATGGCCGTTCCGCTGGGCGCGTCTTTTTTCTGTGTATGGTGCGTTTCTTCTATCGACACAGAATAATCAGCCTGCTCATTCATCAACGATGCCAGCTGTTTGTTCAGCTCAAAAAAGATATTGACCCCAATGCTAAAATTAGATGCCTGTAGAAAAGCTGTTGCTTTCTCTATGGCCTTTAGCTCGGCCTGTCCTATATGTTCGTTCCATCCTGTGGTGCCACACACTACAGGCACACCTGCATCAAGGCACAGTAAGGTGTTCTCCCTGGCGGCTTCAGGATTTGTGAATTCTATGGCCACATCAGCCTGCTGCAGCTTGGTAGTAGTCATCTCACCTCTATTGGCGCTGCTAATACACAGTACTATCTCATGGCCGCGTTCTTTGGCTATGCGTTCTATAGCATGTCCCATTTTGCCGTAACCTATCAGTGCTATCTTCATCAGCTTGGAATGATTAAGGAGAGTATGGTGAATGCAGCAAAGATAACACTAGCGAAACCATTTGTATTGGCAAAGGCCATATTTACTTTACTCAGGTCGTTTGGTTTTACTAGCATGTGTTGATACATAAGCATACTCACATAAAATACTGCGCCTAGCCAATACAGCCAGTGAAAGGGGCCTATAGCGCCTGCGTAAATTATAAACGCAGCTGATAATATGTGCAGGGTGGTAGATACAGCCAGGGCATTTTTCTTGCCCAGCAATGCAGGTATAGAATGCAGCTTATTACTGCGGTCAAATTCTTCATCCTGCAAGGCATAAATAATGTCAAAGCCCGATACCCATGTTACCACCGATAGCGAAATAAGCACGGGCAGCAATTCAAAATGATTGGTCACGGCAAGAAACGCCCCGATAGGGGACAGCGATAGGCCGATACCCAACACTATATGGCAGAGGGCTGTAAAGCGCTTTGTATAACTATAGAACAGGATGACAAAAAGCGCTATAACGGAAAGGTAAAAGCAGGATTCATTGATAAGCCAGGTAGTAGCGATGAACAGCGCGGAATTAATGATCGTGAACGCCAGTGCATGTTCGGGCTTAATAATGCCGGCAGGTACTTCCCTTGTCGCAGTACGGGGGTTCATTGCATCGTACCTTCTGTCCAGGTACCTGTTAAACGCCATTGCCGCACTGCGCGCGAAGACCATGCACAATACCACCTTGATTAGCAATACCGGCCAGTTCACCGGCTCCGGGGGGGGGTATTTTAATAGCGCCAATGTAAAGCCTATCATCGCAAAGGGCATTGCGAAAACAGTGTGGCTGAATTTTATCAGCGAGAGGTAATTTTTTATGCTTTTAAACATGATGCCTGCTGCGGCTATTTTACATCTGCATCAAATCCTATCGACATAGCTTCCATCTGGGCGTTCGAATGCACTATTACATTCTTGTGCTGGTGCCCGGGGTGCCCCTTGCTATTATACTGTACTTCTATCACACCTTCAGCACCCGGGGCTACAGGCTCTTTGGAGAAAGTAGGTACCGTACATCCGCAGGATACATCTGTCTTCGAGATAAGCAGGGGATTAGTCCCTGTATTCTTAAAACGGAAGCTGTGTTTCACAGATTCACCTTCTTTTATCTCGCCAAAGTTGTAAAAGCTGTCTATGAATTGTATAGTTGTCTTCGGCATTGAAGCTATCTGCTGCTGCCTGCTGTCGGCTTCTTTTGTAGTTAGCGCATTGCTGCTGCTGCCAATACCGTATTTGTTGAACAATGCCGTCTGGCTTACGCCGCTAAGTTCTACCAGTGCTATCACAAAGCAGGACAGTGTGAGTACGGTAAGCAGGATGGTTTTTAATTGTGCGTTCATATCAATTCCAAAATTTAATCAATAAAATTATTGCGGTGATTAATTAGCTTTTTCTTCCCACACCTGGGCCAGGTGTATTAATACTTCTACAGCTTTCTCCATGTCCTGCACACTTACATATTCCTGTTTGGAGTGTATGCCCATTTCGCCGGTAAATATATTAGGGCAGGGTAGTCCCATGAACGACAGGCGCGAACCATCTGTGCCGCCCCTTATGCTCATACGTTGTGCGGTCATGCCTGCGCGTTTGTATGCCTCTTCGGCATTGTCCATCACATGTGGGTACTGGTCCAGCATTTCTTTCATATTGCGGTACTGCTCTTTCACTGTTATCTCGGCAGTAGTGCCGGGGAACTTCGCCAGCGCCTTATCCACCAGTTCGCGTATGCGCTGCTCATGGTGTGCCAGTTGCGCAGTCACAAAATCACGAACTATAAACTGAACACTTGCTCTTTCTAGTTGTCCTTCCATACTCACAGGGTGCACAAAACCCTCTTTACCCTCCGTTACCTCGGGGCTCCATTCATTGAGTGGTAGCAACTCAACAAAAGCTGAAGCCACTTTAATTGCATTTACCATCTTCCCCTTCGCATAGCCGGGGTGTGCGCTTATGCCATTAAAAGTCACTACGCAAAAATCAGCGGAGAAAGTTTCACCTTCCAGGTGCGCACGTTCGCCACCATCCAGCGTATAGCCAAATTCAGCTCCCAGTCTTTTCATGTCCACCTTAGCCACGCCGCGGCCTATCTCTTCATCGGGGGTGAACAGTATTCGGATCTTACCATGCGGTATCTCGGGGTGTTGTATAAGATAGGCGGCAAGGTCCATTATAATAGCAACTCCTGCTTTATCGTCAGCGCCCAGCAATGTAGTGCCCGATGCAGTGATGATATCATCGCCTATACGTTCTTTTAAATAAGGATGTTCCTTGGCGCTTATCACGATCGTCGGGTCATCAGGTAATACGATATCCTTACCATCATAGCTCATATGTAATATCGGTTTCACGCCCGTGCCGCTGCAATCGGGTGCCGTGTCCACATGCGAACAGAAACAAAGCACCGGTACATTCTTTGGCGATGTCGCCGGTATGGTTCCGTATACGTAACCGAACTCGTCCAGTTCCGCATCGGTGATCCCTATCTCTTTCAATTCTTCAACCAGCACACGGCTTAGGTCTTTTTGCTTTTGCGTAGATGGTTGCGTGGGCGATGTAGGATCGCTTTGTGTATCCACCTGCACATAACGTATAAAACGGTCGGCGGCGCTGTGCTTATAACCCGGTACGGACATATCTTTTATTTGAGGGCATAAAAATAGCGGATTACCTTAAGAAAAACATATTCATAAATAAGTTCTGTTTATCGCCTCCCAGCCTTTAAGGCTGTATCTTTGCGGCATGAATTGGGGAAATGAATTAAATTTTTCGCAGATAGTTACGCTGTCTTTTACGCTCTTTGCGGTAATAGACGTGCTGGGCTCTATTCCTGTCCTGGTTTCGCTTAAAACTAAGATGGGCGGTATCAGTGCCACGCAGGCCACCCTGGTTTCAGGAGCGCTTATATTAGCTTTCTTCTTTGTAGGTGAGCAGATGCTCAATTTCATGGGCCTCGATATTCATTCTTTTGCCATTGCCGGCTCCATAGTCATCTTTATCCTGGGTATCGAGATGGTTTTGGGGCTTGAGATATTCCGGCACGAAAAGGACAGTAAATCGGGCAATGTGGTGCCTATTGCTTTCCCGATAATAGCCGGATCAGGTACGCTCACTACTGTTATGTCTTTAAAGGCCAATTTTAATGCCTACAATATATTGATCGCCATATTGCTCAATCTCATTTTCGTATTCATGATCCTCCGCTCCATCGACTGGATAGAGCGTATTCTGGGACCCTCCGGCATATCCATTATCCGTAAGTTCTTCGGGGTGATACTGCTGGCTATTGCGGTCAAGATATTCAGGGGTAACCTGGGCTTCTAAATGTCTTTATCGCAATAGTGAGATGCTGCCCGTTATTTTTTTAGTACTGCCATCAGTAAAAGTAGCTTCCAGGGTATAAGCGTATACCTCGGCTATCTGTGCCTGTCCTTTGTAAGTGCCGTCCCAGCCTTTTTCTTTGGTGTTTGTTTCAAATACCAGGTTGCCCCAGCGGTTGTAAATGCGCAGCTTCACTTCAGCAATTCTGAAGCCCCGGATGTATAGCACGTCGTTCTCGCCATCGCCATTAGGACTGAAGGCGTTGGGTATTCCCACCACTTTGTCTACATCCGTTTCCAGGTCTTTGCAAACAGTATCGATGCAATTATTGCTATCACTTGCTATCATGCATACATGAAACAGGCCTGAGTCGTTGTACTGTTTCTCAGGGTCTTTTGCTGTACTTGATGTGCCATCGCCAAACTCCCAGTTGAACGTAGTTGCATAAAGCGTTGAAGCATTATGAAAGTGTACCGGTGTGTTGGGTGAGGGCGGATCGGGATCAAATGTATAATCTGCCAGCATCGGGTAGTTAATATTGAAGCTGTGGTTTATCGTGTCATGGCAGCCTACAGCGTTCACCACCACCAGCTCCGTACTTTGGTCTCCTGCCTGCGGGAAGGAATGTGCTGCGGGGTTAGTGCTTGCGGTGCTGCTATCGGCAAATAGCCATTTGTATGTTATGGCAATGCTTGAGCCCTGCGCCGGTACTGCAGTTAATAGCGCAGACCTGCAATCGAGTGCCGAATCCGTTACCGAGTAGCTGAATGGCTGAGAGGTGTCCACGATGTTGAAGACTGCATTGTAAGTGCAGCCATTCATATCGGTGATGAGGCAGGTGTCCTTCCCTACACCGAGGCCGCTCACTATCGTATCGGTAGAGTTGCCTGGTGTCCATTGATAAGTGTAGCCGGGGGTGCCGCCTGTGCCCACAGCGATCGCTACGCCCTGGTTCAGGTTCTGGCAAACCACATTTGTTTTGGTAGTTCGGGCCGATAGTTGTTCCGGCTGCGAGATGGTGAAAACCTCGTTCAGTACACAATTGTTATAATCGGATATGGAGCATGTGTAGCTGCCTGCCTGTAAACCGTTGGCAGCATCGGCATTGCCACCCGTCGGCAGCCACGAGTAAGTATAAGGCGCAGTACCCCCTGATGCTATTACCTGTGCATAAGCGCTGCTTTCCCCGTAACACTTCACATTGCTTTGCGAGTCAACTGATGATAGCGCAGCGGATTCATTGATGGTCACCGTTTCCGTGTGCACACAATTATTATGGTCTGTTACTGTGCAGGTATAAATGCCTGCAGCAAGCCCTGTGGCATTCGGCCCGTTGCCGCCCGCCGGTGCCCACGAGTAAGCATATGGTGGTGTGCCCCCTGTCACGATCACGGTAGCTATGCCGTTCCCGTTGCCATGGCAAAGTATATCCGCGTGCGATGTGGTCGCAATGATAGCCGGTGGTTCGGTAAGCGTAATAGTCTGGGTAATATTGCAGCCACCTGCATCGGTAATGGTGCAGGTATATGTCCCTGCCGGCAAATTGTTTGCATTCGGGCCGTTCCCGCCTATCGGTGACCATGAATAACTGTAGGGCAGTGTTCCGCCCGAAACGATGACTGTCGCGATACCGGTGCTTGCCCCGTTGCAGGCAAGATTGGTCTGTGATGCAAAAACCGAAAGTTGTTGCGCAGGCTGCTGAATGATGGCTGTTTGCGTTGTTGTGCAGCCGTTAGCATCGGTAATGGTGCAGGTATAAGTGCCCGGCAGCAGGTTATTTGCCGTTGCATTGTTGCCACCACTCGGCGCCCATGAATAAGTGTAAGCAGGCGTACCGCCCGAGGCTACAACCGTTGCCGTACCGTTGTTGCCACCAAAGCAGCTCACATCAGCATGTGAGATCGTGGCGCTTAAGACGGCAGGCTGCGTTATCGTAAATGTCTTTTGTAAAGTGCAGTTGTTGGCATCCGTAATGGTACAGGTATATGAGCCGGGGGCAAGGCCCGTAGCCGTTGCATTTGTACCCCCGCTCGGCGCCCACGAATAAGTATAGCCCGGGACTCCGCCCGAAGCTGTTACGGTAGCTGTTCCGTTATTGGCAGCGTTGCAGGTAATATTGGTTTGGGCAGTGGTAGCAGTTAAAGCGGTGGGTTGGGTAAGTGTGAATGCTTTTTGTAAAGTACACCCGTTGGCATCAGTAATGGTGCAGGTGCAATTACCTGCTGTGAGCCCGCTCGCTGTAGCATTGGTGCCACCACTGGGAGCCCATGAATACGTATAGCCGGGTACGCCACCTGAAGCAACTACCGTAGCTGAGCCGGTATTGCCTCCGTTACAAAGTATATTGACCTGCGATGTAGTAGCGGAGACAGCCGTAGCAGGTTGCGTTATGGTGAACGTTTTTTGCAGGGTACATCCGTTGAGGTCGGTAATGGTACAGGTGTAGTTGCCGGCAATAAGCCCGGTGGCTGTTGCATTGGTACCACCTGTAGGCGCCCATAAATAAGTATAAGGTACAGTCCCTCCCGATGCGGTCACCGTGGCAGTGCCGCTATTGCCCCCGTTACAGTTTATATTGGTTTGCGATGTAGTTGCGGTGAGCAGGGGGGGCTCTGTAACAACAATTGTATCGATCACGGTATCCTGCGTAGCATCGATCACCCTGCAGGTGTAGGACCCCGCCGTAAGGCCGCTGATACTTTGGGTAGTTTGATTACCCGGCAGCCATAGATAGGTGTATGGCGCATAGCCGTTATTTGGTGTTACCGAGGCGGTGCCATTATTGCCGCCATAGCAGCTTACATTGGTGTGCGAAGGTGTCGCAAAAAATGATGTAGGCACTATCTCCACATAGTCCAGGTAATAATAACCCCAGGGCTGGTTGCCTGGTACTATGGTGGTGACCATATTAGCCCATGTTTTCAATCTGCCGATAACAACATGCGTGTAAGCTGAATCTGCAGTGAAGGTATCTGTAAGCGTCACCCAGTTTGTATTATCTGTTATAGGGCCATACGGGCTGTAATCAACCTGTGCGGTAATATCATTGGTGGGATCAAAATCGAAGGTGTTGTTGATATAAAAATATACACCAAGGCCATCTGTAGCATGGGCATAACTATCTGCGCGGGAAACGCGTACTGTTACCTGGTAGGTTTGCCCGATGATAAGCGGATCAATAACCCCGCGAACAAGTTCGGGGCCGCAGCTCGGTCCGCAATCTGTATAAAAGCCGGTATAGGCATTCCCTTCGTAAGGGCTTTGTGTGCCAAAGAAATTGGCAGGGACACTACAGGAAGTGGGATTTGTATTGCATACGTTATAATAATCTGAAGAGCCGAGGTTGGGTTGGTCCCAATCTACCACGTGGGCATAGTTTACCTGGCCAAATCCCGTGGGGCATGTTACCATCTGCTCAAAGCCGGGGTTGTGCAGCATGTTTTGGGCAGGTACTGTTAAGCTCGTTAATAACAGGAATAATAGAGTAAAAATGTGCTTCATTCAGTATGGGGATATAGTATAAAGATAATAATATTTTTTATTAAAATAATACATCTAAATGTAATTGAAAAGCCCCGCAATCTTCATTGCAGGGCTCTTCAAAAATTTGAACGAGACTTATCTTACCACACCCTTGCCCTTTCATTTTCGGGGCGGAACATCTTGGCTGTATTAGGTACATTGAATGCTTTGTACCACGCTTCCATATTGCTGAGTGGCATGTTGCAGCGCAGCTCACTTGGCGAGTGTGGGTCTGTTTTCAAACGCATAGCCAGCTCTTGCGGGCGTGTATTGGCGCGCCATACCTGTGCCCAGCTAAGGAAGAAACGCTGATCGCCGGTGAAACCGTCTATCTTATCAGTGCCCTGTCCTTGTTTTGTTTTCTTGAATGCTTCGTAAGCTATGTTCAGGCCACCAAGATCGGCAAGGTTCTCACCTTCTGTGAGCTTACCGTTAGCATGCATGGTGTCCAGTACGATCATTTTATTGAACTGGTCTACCACCATATTTGCTTTCTGGTCAAAGTGCATTGAATCTTCAGGCGTCCACCAGTTGTGGAGGTTGCCTTCCACATCATAGAGGCGGCCCTGGTCGTCAAAACCGTGGGTCATTTCATGGCCTATTACTGCGCCTATGCCACCGTAGTTAACGGCATCGTCCGCATCCACATCAAAGAATGGGAACTGCAATATACCCGCAGGGAAAACGATCTCGTTAAAGGCAGGATTGTAGTATGCATTCACCGTAGGAGGTGTCATGCCCCATTCTGTTTTATCAACAGGCTTGCCCAGTTTGTTTATATTATAGTCATATGCCCAGGCTGATGAAGCGATCACATTTTTCACGTAGTCGTTGCCCTTTATTTCTATCTTGCTGTAGTCTTTCCATTTGTCAGGATAGCCTATTTTTTTGGTAAAGCCATTCAGCTTAGCCAGTGCTTTTTGCTTGGTAGCATCGCTCATCCAGTCCAGGCGTTTGATGCGCTCTGCATACGTGCTCTGCAGGTTGTTCACCAGCTCCTGCATACGCTTCTTAGCTTCGGGTTTGAAGTGTTTGTCTACATACATCTGGCCCAGCAGTTCGCCTATCGAGCCATCTATCACGTTCATCACACGCTTCCAGCGTGGCCTTTGTGCCTGCTGCCCGCGGATGGTGCGGCCGTAGAAATCAAAATGCACTTCATCGATATCCTTGCTCAGGAAGCCCGACATATCGCTCACAAGGCTCATCTTCAGGTATTTCTTCCACACATCCAGTGGGGTGGCTTTCAGTTGTTTGCTCACTTCGGCAAAGAACTTCGGCATACCTACTATAATGCTGTCCTGTCCGCCCACCTTCAGGTTTTGCATCAGGGCCTTCCAGTCCATACCGGGAGTTTCTTTGCTGATGCCGTCCAGGTTGTACTTGTTGTACAGCTTATAAGGGTCGCGCATTTCGGTCCTTGTCATGCTGGCGCCGGCCAACGATGTTTCCAGTGCATACACAGCGGCAGCATCTTTCTTGGCCGTGGTGCTGTCCTCGCCCATCAGGCCGAACATCTTCACCAGGTATACTTTATAGGCATCGCGTATCTTGGTAGTGCGCTCATCCTTTTCGAAATAATAATCGCGGTCAGGCATACCCAGGCCGCCCTGGCCAAACTGGCATATCTCCTTAGTTACATTCTTGTCATCGGGCGATACGCCGAAGCTGAATAATGGGTTGGCACCCTGTGTATGCTCCAGTGCTATCTCGGCCAGCATACCATTGGCATCTTTAATGCCGTCTATGCGCGCCATGATATCTTTAAGCGGCGTGATGCCTGCCTTGTCGATGGTTACGGTATCCATACCGCTGCGGTAGAAATCGCCCACCTTCTGGTCGTTGCTGCCTGCTGCCGCGCTCTTGTTATTGGCTGCGGCGTCCAGCAGCTCGTGCAGGGCCTTGTAGTTATTCTCCTGCAGCTCGTTAAAGCTTCCCCAGCGTGTCTGGTCGGCAGGTATAGTGTCTTTCCTTAGTTTGGTACCATTAGCGTACTGGAAGAAGTTGTCCCCCGGTGCTACAGTGGTATCCATATTTGCGGGGTCCAGCAGTTTTACTGTTGAGCCGCCCTCTGCGGTGCCTTTTTGCTGGCATGCGGCCATACCAAGTATAGCTGCACCCGCAATAAGTGTGTGTTTAAAATTCATCTTTAATTTTTTAGAAAGGACAAATGTACAAATAAACAAATCTGATTGTTATTTTTTTATGAAGAGGGGCAGGGGTAAATAAGGGGGGAAATAAGTTGGCATGTTGATAGGTTGATAAGTTGATATGGTGAATAATAGTTATTTCCGGTTTTCCGGTAGGAAAGAGTTATTTCCTGTTTTTGTAGGCTGTTTTCGTGAAAAGGCTTGCTGGGTATGTCATGTGCTATAAAATAATTATTTCTCGTTCTTTCCTGTTATTGCCTAATGATTTCCTGTCGGTAGCGTTTTGTTTCTTTATAGTAACAGGGAGAAAAGTTCCTGTTTTGGAGAGTTATTTCCTTTTTTTACGTCTTTGTCATTGTATCCACACATGCGAGAAACTATGTGCTCCGCGGTGGCCCATGACAAATTTTCAACTCACCCTGCAAGATACGAAACGGGGAGGGGCTGTTCCAAATTTTTATATCCACATTTTCATGCCCGAATAAATATATAACGATGACCAAAAACATCCTTTTTTACGCTTGCTTATGACAAGCATCATCCATAATATTTTATACCGGAAATAATTTTGTCCTGTCAATGATACAACTGCCTTCATGGTATCATTAGCGGGAGATCTAAAATGTTCATTTAAAAAAATTAAGATCATGAGAAAGTTTTTTTTACCCAAATTATTTTGTCTGCTGTTTGTTTTGGCAGCAGGGCAGGCAATTGCACAGGAGCAAAAGGCTACCTGGGGCAGTGATGTGATTGTTAGCCCCACGGCAGGCAGGTATTATAAGAATGCGAGGGTATCGGTAGGCTATGATGGTACCATTTTCGTAGGCAGGCTATGGGCCACAAGTGCTAACGGGCAGTACCAGAACTGGGAGGTGCTCAAATCGGTGGACAGCGGGCATACTTTCACTATGGTGACAAACTCAAATGTATCGGGAAGCGTGCAGTACAGGGCACTTGACATCATTGCTGCAGGTGCTAATGCCACAGATTTCAAATTATTCGTTGCGCGCTCTACGCACGATACAGGAACTGCAAATAATGGCCGAAGCGAATTGTACCTGACAAGCTATGATGCAAATGGAGGCTACCTGGCATCGCTAATATATGATGTGGACACTTATGTCAACGGATATTATCGTAGTTGGGAATCATTAAGCCTGTCCTCTGATTGGAAGGAGCCAAATGGCGTGTCTGCCCCCTACGAACTGGACCTTGTAGGCGCAAAGGCCCAGAGCTATGATTCAATAGTAGTATGGGCCAGCAAGGATGCCGGTACCACCCTGGTCCGCAGGGGAATATATGGCGCACCGGGCTATATCAAGCATGTGAGTGGTTCAATAGGTTCCTCAATACCATCCTCCACTTTTTATGGCAGGCTTGGCATTGCATGGGATGAGTTTAACGCTTATGCCCAAAAATGGGGTAAGGTATATGTAAGATTCGTTTTTCCCGACGATGCTACTGATCCTGCCTTGAATGCGTCATTGTACCAGGTGGGCACCAGCGATAGCAGTTATAGAAGTCCTTCTATCGTACTTTCCCAGCAAACCGGTACGGTGGTTGGCCCCGGCGACAGCGACATAAGGACCGTCGTATTGTATGAAACAAATGCCGTAACCGGTAACTACACAAGCGTAAACTTCAGGGCTGCAGACAGCCTGACATTGCACAGCTTCAACCTGGCCGTGAATGGAACGGTTAAACTGGGAACCGCATCCGGTGGTGTAATGCATCCTCATGCTGTGTATGATCCCGCGTATAATAACTATATGATCACCTATTATGACTCTGCAACCCAGGCATTGGTATACTCCCTGAAGCCGTTAAGTTCTGCACTGTTAGGCACGCCTTCAGTATTTAAAGCCAACTACAGGGATGCCTCGAGCGACCTTGATGCAAGCGCATATCCACGGGTAGACATAAACAATGTGATACACCAGGCCGCATTTGTATGGAATGACAATTATAAAACCATGTTTGATGCAGAGTATGCGCTACCAACTTCCGTACAGAGCATTCCATTGAATGTTACTGATGTGCAGGTGTTCCCTAACCCTGCAACTGATCTTGTGAATGTTGCATTCATAGCTCAACAGGAAGATAAGATCGTGATATCGGTATATGATATTACCGGCAGGCGTGTAATTGCTTCGCAGGCTACTGTGAATGCAGGTGTAAATAAATTGCCCGTTGACATAAACACGCTACCTACAGGTAACTATATTATACAATTGAAAGGTAACCGTGTGAACTTTAACGTAAGGATCACCAAAGAGCAATAAGGTTTTTTAGAATGAGAACAAAGCAGTCGGGGTGTTATGCCCCGGCTGTTTTATTATTTTACGGTTGAGCAATAAGAGATGACGTAACCTTAGTTCTAAGCGAGCGGACATCCCCCTGACCCCCTCCGCAGTAAAAGCAGGATCCTGGACTTCAGCCCCGCACATTGGCATCGGTAAAAGGTGGGGTCTTATACTACCTCACTGTTCTCTTATTCACACATGCCATCACGCTATTAGCCCTTACCAGTTTTACTTCTACAATGCCCTGGAAGAAATACTGTCGGCCACTCTTTACATCGCGGCAGCGGCTGCGGGTGCGCAGTTGCTCCAGCTTTTCAAACACACGGCCATCGTCGGTAATGAAGCGCTGGTTTATCTGTATATCGTCCACCAGGCGGGCGCCGGGTTTCTTCTCGTCGTAGCGGTATAGTGCTTTGTAGAGCTCCGTATCGGTACAGGTACTTGCTGCGGGGTTGTGCAGGTAAGCATGCAGCGCCTTCTCCACATCGGGCGGAAAGATACGCTTGCCCATAAAAGGTATCAGCATATGGCGGAACTGCGTTTTCCACTCCTTGCCATGGGGTGCATGGCCATGTTCAAAATGCACGAAGGTGCACATATGCGCCAGTTCGTGTATCAGCGTTATCAGGAAGCTATACGGATTGAGGTTGACATTGATGCTTATACGGTGCTGTGGCTTATCGGGCGTGGGGTGGCGATAGTCGCCAAGCACACTCTTGCGCTCGTGCGTCAGGGTAAGATGCACGGTGTAATTCTGAAAATAGGGCGCCACCATATGGAATGTATGGGGTGGCAAAAACTGCTCCAGGAGCCTGATAGATGTTTCCTTCTTCATTTTATTTGGTATTCCTTACAAACCTGGCCAAAAGCCATGTCTCTGTTGTTGTATACACTGCATAAATTCCCAAAAGCATAAAGATCGAAGGCTTATGTATCCCACCTTTACTGCGCATTATCAATACATAAGTGATGATGCCCGCCATACACACCAGCATCTTGATAAACGTGGATGCAGATACCCCACGTATAAAAGCTGCCGAATTTTTATCCAATTGCTTAGTGATAAGATTGTAAGTGACCAGTGACAAAGCTGCCATTATTGCATTGCCTGTCATCAGCACCACAAAATCATAAGCGGGCTCTGCACTTTTAAGCGCATAAAAGCCCGCGCTCAAAGCCGCGAAAATTATTATTACGATCAGTATAAACTGCTTTTTCATTTTTTAGGTTTACTAAATTCTTTAATTACCTGCCACAACAGCACGATAAGCATAATGACTGGTAATACAATAATGAACAACGGAAAATGCAGGAGCCATCCATCGAGCTTATGCCCTGCCCAAACCGCAGCCAGCAAAGCAATCAACCAGGTGGTGGCAAGGCCCGCATAGCGCATGGTATTGTTCACTTTGTTCTGTTCACTCATTCCGGTTTCACATTTTTCTTACTGTTCTTATTATCTGTCTTCACATCCTCCATTGCCTTCTTCTTTATCTCGTCCGTTTGCGGAAAGATGCTCATCTCTTCTTTTTTCACCAGGTTCATATCCAGTTTGGTAGTATCAGGGCTCCCCTTATAATTGCCACTCACTATCTCCCTGATGTTTGCCTCGTACGCCTGCTGTGCAGCAACAAGGTCGGAGAGCGAATCCATGCTGCGCTTTATCTTTACCATCTGCATATGCGTTTTGTCATTGCCATAGCCCGGTACATAATACTTGAGCGGCGTAAGCAAGAGCACACAAACAGTGAGTGTAACAATGACCACAAATAGCGTACTGAGCAAAATGTACAGCTTGCGCATAGTAAGCTTAAAGCTGGCCACCTCCTGCAAAGACTCTGCATCTATAAACACCACGCGGTAGTTTATATTCAGCTTCTTCAAAATGCCCGACCTTATAAATCCTAATTTGCCCATCTTTTACAAACAACATATCACTATACGAATATGCTACAGGTTTTTTGATTTTTTGAACTGTTCGCCTTAATTAATTGGTAAATTAAGCAAAGCAGGTCAGCCTGCATAGCTTAAATTATGCATTTTTGCCTATTTTTGAAGCAATTGCAGTGAGTTGAGAATTTTTGGGAAATGCTATGCAATTATAATATTTTTCGCTTTATTTAGTTAATGTAATAAAGACTAATCCCAGTTTGCGCAATAGATTATCAATAATATTCATATCTAGTTTCATTTGTTTGTGTGCTTCTCTAGCCTCCTTCGGCCAAAAAGTAAACACAGACAGTCTTGCGCGTGCCCGGCAGGCAGTTATAGATGCCCGCCAAAAGGCGCAAAAGCATAGCCAGGACAGTGCCCAGGCGGCAAGGCAGCAGCATGCCGATGAGATGGCGGCTGCACGCAAAAAGACAACTGACAGCCTGGCGCGCATAAGGGCGTATAAGAACAGCAAGCACTACCAGGATAGCGTGAACAAAGCGCGCAATGCACAGCTGAACGCCGTGAGAGACGAACGGAAGGCAGCGCTTGAAGCCCAGCAGGCGGGAAGGAAGAGGACTACCGACAGCCTGAACGCTATCAGGAAATATAAGGAAAGCAAGCACTATAAGGACAGTGTGGCCCACGCAAGGCAAGCGAAGCTGAATGGCACCAAAAAGGAGCAAAAGGAGCGGTTGGATGCACTGAAGGCTGCCCGTAAGAAAACGGCTGACAGCATTGCCCTGGCTCGTAGTGAAAGGACGGACAGCCTGCAAAAGATCCAGAAAGAACGCGCTGCCAAAGCAGCCGCTATAAAGAAATACCGCGAAAGCAAGCGCTACCGGGATAGTGTGGCCATTATAAAGCAGACCCGGATGGACAATATGCGGATAGCCCGCAAGGCCTTTAGCGATAGCATGCTGGCGGTGCGGAAGGAACGGGCTGATAGCATAAAGGAAGCAAGGAAGGCATATACAGATAAACTTACTGCAAGCCGTAAGAAGAGTATGGATAGCCTGAAAGCCATACGTAAAGTGCATACGGATAGCCTGGCCAAAATAAAAACCCAGAAAGAGAAGATACAGAAGGAAAAGCAAAAGAACAACGAGAATAAGCTGGACCTGGCACTAAAACTGAAGATAGAGAAGAAACATAAGGCATGGAGCAATGAGAGCATGCTGAAAAAGAAATGGGGTGTGCCCCGGCGGGAGATACAAAACACCTTTACCAGGTATAACTATTATTTTAATGCCGACCGGAAGATGGATGAGGCGCTGGTGAATATGGAACGGGTGCGAAAAGAGAATTATGACTCGCTGATAGCCCTATTCTCGTTTAACCCGGACCGGGACTCGGCCTCGATAGCACCGGATATGGATAGTATCATCCATAAAGTGTCGGTGGGTATCCAGATACATGACCCCCGTACCAAGTGGGGCGATGACCTGTACCTGCTGCTGGGTGAGGCTTACTACTATAAAGGTGATTACCCGAATGCGATCATAGCCTTCCGCTATGCGGTGAGTATCTATGAGCAGTACAAGAAAAAATCGAAGGAGCCAAGCAGCAAGAAAAGTGAAGGCCCATCGATACTGGAGGAAGATAAAAAAGGGCTGCTCGATTTCCTGAAGCACCAGAGCGTACATAATGAGGCTATCCTTTGGCTGGCACGCACCTATACGCAAACGAACCAGGCGGGGAATGCAGAATCTGTGCTGGACCTTGTAGAGTCGGACCCGAACTTCCCTAAAACCTTGGTAGGCAGGCTAGCCCTTGAAAAGGCATTTGTGAAGCTGAAGGAAGGCGATTTTAACGGCGCAGGCAAACAGTTGAGCATAGCAGCCGCTGATGATAACCTGCCTGATGTGACGCGCCAGCGTTGTGCATACCTGGCCGGACAGATATTTGAGATGAGAGGCAATGATACTGCCGCTGTGGCAAGCTACCAGCAGGTGCTGGACCTGCATCCCAAGATAGAGATGGACTTCTACGCGCGTAAGCATATGGCCTATGCCATCATCGCATCGGGCGGTAAGCAGGATGCTGTAGAGTCCTCGATGAGGGGCCTTTTGAAGGACGGTAAGTATGCACCTTATTATGAACAGGCGTATTATATACTGGGCCTGCTGGCTATCAACTCGAACAACAATGCAGAGGCTATAAGCTACCTGAACAAAGGCATAAAATCGCCCAAGGCAACCAAAAAACAGAAAGCAATATCCTATGCCCACCTGGGAACGCTATATTATAATACTGAAGATTACATAGCCTCAAAGCATGCTTATGACAGCGCCGTGATATACTCGAAATATGTATCGGGCGATGAGGAAGTGAACCTGGCCATACGCCGCAGCCCTGTATTGGGCGACGTGACCGGCCCGGTCACGATAATACATATACAGGACAGCCTGCTGGCGCTGGGACAACTAAGTGAAAAGGAACAAAGGGCGGCAGTACGCAAGTACATAAGGCTGCTGGAAGACAGGCGTGCGGATAGCATCTTCCGTGCAGAAAATGCGGGTGTAGCTGCGGCTGAACAGGTGGGTAACAATGAAGAGGTGGTAGCCTCCTGGTATTTTTCTAACCCGCCGCAAATGCAGCAGGGCTTCAATGATTTCAAACGCAAATGGGGCAACAGGCAGCTTACTGATAACTGGAGGAGGATAGCCTCGATAGGTTTTGTAAGCAATACCAACATCCCGGAAAACGAAAAGGCCAACAATACCTTGTTGGACAGCAATGCCGTAGCGATGGATGTAGACGAGAATGGTATACCTACAGAGGAGAGCCTGCTGGCAGCCATCCCCAATTCCGCATCGCGGCAGGATAGGGCAAAACGCCTCGAGCAGCGTGCTTACATAGACCTGGCGAATGCATACATAAGGCAACTGGAGGATTATCCTCTTGCCATTAAGGCACTCGATACATTGGATTTCCGCTATCCGCAGCATGAGCATAAAGCGCAGGAATTATACCTCCGCTATCTTGTGGCACTGCGCCAGAGCAAATTTGATGCTGCAAAAGGCTATTCGGCACAATTGCTGCAGCAGTTTCCCGGCTCGCAGTACGCTGAACTGGTACGCCCATCTACGGAAGACGGTGTGGGCATGAAGGGAAATAACAGCCAATCGATGCAGGGGTATTATGATGAGACATATGACCTGCTGATGCGGCGCCAGTATACCGAAGTATTGCAAAGGGTAAGGGTGGCAAGAAAGCAATTTGCCGACCCTAAATATAACGGGCGCCTGACGATCATTGAAGGCTCCGCACTGGCTGGTTCCGGTGAATACAAGGCAGCTGATACCTTGCTGAAGGATTTCCTGAAGACGAACCCGAGCGACTCGCTGAAAATATGGGCGGATGCCGTGTTGAAATATATAGACAGGAATAAGCCGCAGGAAGTGAAAGCTGTTTTACCTCCTGCAGATACTGCTAAAAAGGCGATGGCGAACATACCGCCCATGCCTGCGGATAAGGATGTGAATGCCAAAGTCACAGATACTGCAAAAAAGAATGCTCCGAATGCCGACATGGCAAACGCAGTAAAAGTACCCCCGCCCGCTAAGTTCAGCTACAGGCCCGGGGACGAGCACTACTGTATATTTGTGTTTCCGGGTTATGAGGCGCGCTCTATGGGCGTGAAATCTGCCATCGTGGACTTCAATACTTTTAAGTACAGCAAGGATAAGCTGAGTACCGGCATTGATATGCTTGGCCCCGGGGAAGGAGTAGTGGTAGTGAAAAAGTTTGCTAATGCTGCCGACGCCAAAAACTACATGAACGCCCTTAAAGCTACCACGCAGATATTCAGGGAGTATAAGCCTAATGAATATAAGGTGCAGATCATATCCAGCCTCAATTACCTGAAACTGCTGGCCGATAAGTCGGACGGGCCATACTCCAGCTTCTTCACTGAAAATTACAAATAAGTATTATCCTCGCTGTCGTCCTGCTATTCGGGCGGATGTTAATAGATTGTACTTATTGTTGTATTGTATCATGTTTAAGAAATATCCTTCTTTTTTTCGTAAATTACATGGTAGGAAAAGTGTATGGAAACGCTAATAATTGAAGCATATAATAAGAACGAAGAGGAAGAGAAAAAGCTAATTCTCAGGGAGTACCGGGCGCTCTTGCGCGCGCTGAAGCAGCGCATTAAAAAGGGTGATAAAAGACTGCTGCGCCGGGCATTTGAGATAGCTGCGGATGCACACAAGGATATGCGCCGCAAGTCGGGCGAGCCGTATATACTGCACCCGGTAGCAGTGGCACGTATAGTAGTGGAAGAAATTGGGCTTGGAGTTACATCGGCCATATGCGCGCTGCTGCATGATGTGGTAGAGGATACGGAAATAACGCTGGAAGATATTGAGCAGGAGTTTGGTGACAAATTTGCCAAAATAATAGACGGCCTCACCAAGATATCGAACGTAGTGGACCTGAAAGCGGATACCACAGTACAGGCTGAGAACTTCAGGAAGATACTGCTGACGCTTGCTGAAGACCCGCGCGTGATATTGATAAAGCTTGCTGACCGCCTGCACAATATGCGCACACTGGGCAGCATGAGCCGCGAGAAACAATTAAAGATATCGTCGGAAACAACCTATATATACGCGCCACTGGCACACAGGCTGGGCTTGTATGAAATAAAATCGGAACTGGAAGACCTGGCACTGAAATATACACAGCCCGAAGTGTACACCGAAATTGCGAAGGGCCTTAAAGAAACCCGCCGCGACCGCACACGTTATATAAATGAATTCATAAAACCAGTTAAAGACGAACTGCAGCGTGGTGAGTTTGATTTCGAGATATATGGCAGGCCTAAGGCTATACACTCCATATGGAATAAAATGAAGACCAAGCATGTGTCGTTTGAAGAGGTGTATGACCTGTTCGCGATACGCATCATTCTTAATTCGACCGCAGAGCGCGAGAAGGAAGATTGCTGGAAAGTATATTCGATCGTTACTAATTTTTATCGCCCCAGCCCGGAGCGGCTGCGCGACTGGATAAGCGTACCTAAAGGTAACGGTTATGAGGCGCTGCACACCACGGTAATGGGCCCCGGTGGACGATGGGTGGAAGTGCAGATACGGTCGGCAAGAATGAATGAGATAGCCGAAAAGGGACTTGCCGCACATTGGAAATATAAGGAAGGCCCGGGCCTTGGTCCGCAACAGGAGAGTAAGCTGGATAGCTGGCTGCACCACCTGCGCGATATACTCAACAATCCCGATACAGATACCCTCGACTTCCTGCAGGACTTTAAACTGGATCTTTTCACCGAGGAGATGTATATCTATACGCCGAAGGGTGACATGCGCGTGTTGCCTAAAGGTGCCACGGCGCTGGATTTTGCATTTGATATACACTCGGAGTTGGGCGCGCATTGCATAGGGGCCAAGGTGAATTATCGATTAGTGCCACTCAGTCATCCATTGAAGAGTGGTGACCAGGTGGAGGTGATATCGTCATCGAAGCAAAGGCCATCGGAAGACTGGCTGGCATTTGTGACTACGGCGAAGGCAAAGTCGAGGATCAAGTACTACCTGAAAGAGGAGAAGCGGCGTATAGGTGACGATGGCAAGGGAATGTTGCAAAGAAAGCTGGAGCATATGAAGGCTGCTATGTCGCAGCACAATATAACGGAGCTGTGCAACTTTTACAAAAAGCAATCGCCGCTGGACCTGTATTATGCTATAGCCGTCGGCAATATAGACCTGAAGGAATTAAAGGACTTTACGGTACACGGCGATAAACTGCAACAGCCGCCAAGGGAAGTAAAGATAGAGACAAGACATTTGATCTCCGACGAGGAGGTACAAAAGCAAAAGCCTGCGAAAGGAGCAGAGCTTATCATATTTGGTGAAAGTTCTGATAAGATATTATACAAGCTGGCGCAATGCTGTCAGCCGATACCGGGCGATGATGTGTTTGGATTCATAACATCGGGTGAGGGATTGAAGATACACCGTACCGACTGCCCGAATGCTGCACAGCTGCTCGCGCACTACGGGCATAGGGTAGTGAAGACCAAGTGGGCGAAGAATAAAGAGATATCCTTCCTGAGTGGTGTGCGGATCATAGGGCTGGATGATGTGGGCATCATCCAAAAGATAACTAATGTAATTTCCGGCGAGTTGAAGATGAATATGCGATCGTTGAGCATAGACAGCAAAGACGGCATCTTTGAGGGAAATATTATGGTGTATGTGCACGACAGGGAAGAACTGGATGACCTTTGCCAACAGCTTGCCGAGCTGGATGGCATTACAAAAGTAGAGCGCCTGGAAGCAACAGAGGCAGGCTAAATAAATTTTTTAAAAATCATATAGCATTCTAAAATTACTCATGCAGAGCAGTAAGGAATTATACGCGTCATTTAAGGAGATAACACAAAAAGCTGCTGATCTGCAGTTCGCATCGGCAGTGTTAGGCTGGGACCAGGAGACCTACATGCCGCCGAAAGGTTTTGCCAGCCGGGGAAGGCAATTGGCCACACTTGCATCGCAGGCCCACGAAATGGTTACGTCGGATAATTACGGCAAACTATTGCATGAACTTGCAGCAAAAGATGACCTTGGTGATGCTGAAAAAAATAATGTGCGCCTGAGTCTTGAGGACTATGAGAAGAACAGAAAACTATCTTCGACATTTGTAGAGGAACTAACGCAACAAACCAGCAATAGCTACAATGCGTGGATACAGGCGAGACGGGAGAATAAGTACAGCCTATACGCGCCTGAGCTTGCGAAAATGATCGCCTTGAAGCGCAGGCAGGCTGACCTATATGGCTTTGAAAAACATCCTTACGACGCACTGCTGGACGAGTATGAAAAAGGCGCTACCGTGGCAATGCTGGACCCGGTATTTGATATGGTGAAAGCGCAATTGCCACCGCTGTTGGCCAGTATAAAAGATGCACAGCAGGTGGATGATAGCTTTTTTAATAAGCACTATCCTAAACAGGAGCAATGGGATTTCTCGATAGAGGTGCTGAAGAAAATGGGTTATGATTTTGAAGCAGGCAGGCAAGACTATGCGGAGCACCCGTTCACTACATCATTTTCTTCTGAAGATGTTAGGGTGACCACACGTGTGGATGAAAATAATTTTGCATCGATGCTGTGGAGCAGCATACACGAGGGCGGACATGCCTTGTACGAGCAGGGCTTGCCCGTAGATGAGTATGGCATGCCATTAGGAACTGCAGCATCGTTGGGTATACATGAATCGCAGTCGCGCCTGTGGGAGAACTGCGTGGGACGTGGGCAGGGCTTCTGGAAATATTTTTATCCTAAGCTGCAAGGCCGCTTTCCGCAGCAGTTGGATGATGTGGGCCTGGAAGCATTTTATAAAGGCATGAACAGGGTGGAGCCGTCCCTTGTCAGGACCGAGGCCGATGAAGTGACATACCATTTTCATGTGATGATACGTTATGAAATAGAGAAGAAACTGATAGAAGGTTCGCTTAGTGCTGATGGCTTGAATGAAGTGTGGAATGAACACTATAAACAATATTTAGGCGTATCGGCTACTGATGACAAAAAAGGTGTACTGCAGGATGTGCATTGGAGCCATGGCAGCTTTGGATATTTTCCTACTTACTCTTTAGGCAGCTTTTATGCTGCACAGTTCTTTGAGCAGGCAGGAAAAGATATGCAAGCCCTTTCACGCGAGATAGAGCGGGGCGAGTTTGGCCACCTGCTCAGCTGGCTGCGCGAAAAAGTACACGTGCATGGCCGCAGGTACACATCCGAAGAACTATGTAAGCGTCTTACCGGCCGCGGGCTGGACTTTAGCTCTTTTATGAACTACATTAAAGCAAAATATACTCTTGTTTATGGACTAAAGTAGTACCATGTCGCTGGAGCTTGAAGTACATAAAGAACCATTGGAGGTAGATGAAATCCTTTTTCTTGTGAAGAAGGAGGCTAAGGAGCGCAAGCAATATTACAAAGTCTTCAGCTTCCTGATGGTGTTATGTTTTGTTATTCCCTTTGCCGGTGCATGGTACCGCGCCTTTGATAATGCGCCCAACGCCTTTTCGCCCCTGCGGTTTTTTGTAAGTGCGGGTATATTACTTACTATATCTATTGCAGCATTATGGGCCATGTACCGTATAAACGTACGCCGGGTGCAGGCCGATATTAAAGAACAAACCAAGACCATAGAATGTGCACATGTAGTAAAGAAGACCTACATGCCCCAGAATAATACCTACTTCCTTTACCTGGACTCCACCAACAAGCTGACGATAGAAGTGGATGAAAATGATTACCACCGTTTGGAGAAGGGAGATGAAGTGAACATAGAGTTCACTACGCATGCAAGGTTGTATCTCGGTTATTTTTAACTAGACAAGTATCCCCGCTATTGCAGCAGACATATACGATGCCAGCGTACCGCATAGCAAGGCCTTCATCCCCAGTTTGGCAAGGTCAGTGCGGCGTTCCGGCGCCAGTGCCCCAATACCGCCTATCTGCATACCCACGCTGCTGAAGTTAGCAAAACCACATATAGCCACGGTAACGATCGTCAAACCTTTTGGTGTAAGTATTGGCAGCTCATGACTGGTCATTTTGCTAAAGGCAACAAATTCATTGATGGTCAGTTTTTGTCCCAGCAGGGTAGCGGCATTGCTCACATCCTGCGCAGGCACCCCCATAGCCCATGCGAAAGGATAGAATATTTTAGCGAATATCCAGTTGAGGCTAAGATTGAAAGAAGGATCGAAAATATGGCCGCATTTTAACAGGACCCAGTCGAGGCAAGCTATAAGTGCTATGAAACCTATCAGCATAGCTATTACGTTCATTGCTATTTTAAAGCCATCTGCAGCGCCATGGCTTATGGCATCTATTAGATTGCTGTAGCCGCTTTTTACTTCCAGCTTCACCTTGCCCATTGTTTGCGAGACCTCTGTTTCAGGAAATACTATTTTGGCAATAACCAGCGCGCCCGGTGCTGCCATCAGGCTGGCCGCTATCAGTTGCGGAGTAATATTTAGTCCGGCGCGTAAACCCATATTAGCGTATACAATGAGGATACCGCCCGCTATGCATGCAAGACTGCCGCTCATAGAAGCCAGCAGCTCGCTGCGCGTCATGGTGGCCAGGTAGGGCCGTATCATCACCTGTGCTTCCACCTGCCCTACGAAGGCGCTCGCCACATTACTCAGGGCCTCGGCGCCGCTTACACGCATTACAAAGTTCATGGCCCTGGCTATTACGGCAACTATACGCTGCATAATGCCTGCGTAATAAAGTATGGCTACAAGCACGCATACCAGTATGATAGTGGCAGTTATGTTAAAGGCAAATACAAAAGTGCCGGGCGCTCTATAGTCCACTACCTTTCCTGTAAAATCATAAGCGCCAATGCCGCCGTATGCGAAATTGGCGCCCTGCTTGGCAAAGCCTTCTATCTTTTCCATGCCCCTGCCCAGGTACTGGAAGAACTGGTTGACCGCAGATACCTTAAACACCAGCACAGCGATGAGCCATTGCAATGACAGTCCGCTAATTACCAGGCGCAGGTTGATGCGTTTCTTATTGTTTGAAAATAAGAAAGCCACCGCCAATACCAGCAGGATCCCTAAAATACCCGTAAACCGCTCCACGCGATAAATATAAGTAGCCCTTAGCACAAGTCTATGGCCTGTAGGTTAACAGCAGATTAAGTATTGAATACCTGAGGCAGGAAAATATTTTATTTTAATGGTATTGTTGTATTGTTTAATTTGTATATTTGAAAAATACTGGCCTAAAAAGTCGATATAAGCCCTAAAAATACCTGTTACGAAATCATCTTTTAAATTATACCCATCATTCGAAAATTTCGCTCTTTAACGTCTATGTTCGCTATCGCGATTTGTGTGTTCGCTTACACTAATGCATATTCCACTGCCTACTATATTCAAAACTATAATCCCTGGGGCAATACCGATAATCTTACTGCTATGGACTATGCCTGCGGTACCGGTAATTGGGTACAGGCAACTTATTCGATGCCGGTAACAATAATATTTAGTGCTACAACCAATTTTGTAGTATTGGAGGGCAGCGACAGTAATGGCACTTATCTTAAAAATTTTCTCAGCGCAAACCATGAAGTTATTGAAAGTTGGGTGCACGCAGGTGGCAGATTGTTTATAAATGCGACACCTAATCCCGATATTGTTGATAGCATAGACTGTGGGTTTAGCGGCATTTTGTTAGTTAATCATACCAGTGCTACTGTTAATGCCTATGACATAAACGACACCATGTTCCATGGCCCTCATCTGCCGGTACAGACTACATTCTCGGGCACCGAACCATCGAAGGCATTAATTATTGGCCCGGGCTTGGACACCGTAATGTGGGGCGTATATCCTGCTGATCTTGTATTGGCGAAAAGGCATTGGGGAGCGGGAACATTAATTGTAGGAACGTTAACAACAGCTTATGGAGTAGTACAGCCACAAGGACTAAATCTATGGTACAACATTTTTGACTGGGCTTCGACGCCGGATACACCAACGGTCGCGGCCGATAGTTTTTGCGTATATGCCAGTCATGACTGCGGCGGTACGAGTTTCCTGGTCAACTCAGTTCCCTATTACGCGGGAATGAGCGTAAAAACCTTTTTTGGCGATAACTCAACAGATTCCACCATGCTTACACCTACTTATCCCGGCGGCAGTGCTGATATTTCGCATTACTATGCTGCTTTTGGCACATACGCAGTAAAGCAGGTACTGTATGCGGGTGCCTTAGCGCTCGACTCTTTGAGCTTTTCATATACTGCCGAGCTGTGTAACTATGTGACAGCATCTTGCTACTACGATGTAAATGGCAATTGCACGAGGGATGGGAATGAAAATATCTTCCTTCAACCAATACTCATTGAGGTGGATTCCAATAATGTCGCCATTGATACCCTGTCGGTAATGAGCGGTTTCCACTACACCGCTTATGGCGCGCCGGGATGTGTGTATAAGTATAAGTTTCTATCAGCGGTTGGTTACTATGCCACTTGTCCGCCCAATGGTATAATTACAGATACTATACAACCCGGGAATAACTTTGTGGTTCCCTCGCTTGCCTTCGGGTTTAGCTGCTCACCGGGAAACGATTTTGATCTTGCTATAGATGAAAACATCCCTGTTACCGGTATCCTTGACCAATGGGGGGAGATCTATGTGCGTAATAATTACTGCTACCCAACTAACGCCACGGTTACTTTGTACTACAGTCCAAAATATACTTACAACGGTAATGCTTCGCCTTTACCAAGCTCAGTATCCGGCAATAGTATCAGCTGGAATTTAAGCAGCCTGAGCAGCTCCGATACCGATCCGGTGGGTATTTATTACCAGGTATGGTACAATCCCGCCACCGGGCCTGTGCCGGTTGGCGATACTGTCCAGGAACATATTGTCGTTACACCTTCCGCCGGCGACGTTAACACGATAAATAACACTCTTGATATACATGATACTGTTAGTGGCTCCTGCGATCCCAATCATATTTCTGTTGTGCCTGAAGGCAATATAACGGCGGGTACAAACCTGAAATACAAAATTGAATTTGAAAATGTTGGCAATGATACGGCCTTCAATATCCGTGTCATGGACACGCTGCCAAATGAGCTTGATCTGAACAGCATGCGGATGATCACCAGTTCGCACAGTATTTATGTTTCGCGGTTGGCCGACGGCATACACAATATTTTGCAATTTGATTTCCCAAATATCGATCTTCTTGATAGCTCGCACCATGGCGCCTGCACGGGAACGTTTACTTATACCATCAATTCAAAGAGTAATTTGCCCGATGGCACACTGATAGATCACCGCGCGGGTATTTATTTTGATTACAATGATGTAGTGATGACGAATACGGCCGAAAATGTAATTGGATTCCCGGAACATGTTGTAGCTGTAAATAAGCTTGAAAACGTCCGCCTGTATCCGAATCCGGCCAGCACCCAACTTACCATTAGAACAGTAGGTAACGGCTTCACGTCATTTACCATCACCAACAACCTAGGCCAGGTAGTACTGAAACAGGATATAAACAGCACGCAAACCAAAGTGAATGTGAAGCAACTACCAGCAGGTATGTACTATGTGAATTTGAAGGGTGTGAATGGCAGTGACGTGAGGAAGTTTGTGAAGATGTAGCAAAGAATGAAAGGGTAAGTGATCAGCAGGCAGCCTCGCGCTGCCTGTTTATTTCTACCCGGGGAGCCTATATCTCTACCGTTCACTAAACGATTCCAGCCATTCACTAAACGTTCGCCCCCAATTCTATAAAAAAGACCGTTTATTACGCGTGTCTATATGCCGGGTGCCTGCCCCTTGCGACCATATCGTGTTTATTTTATGTATATTTGATTTATCAAACATTTTCTATGACTAAAAACTACTACCATCTTAAGAGGTTACTTATCGTATCCCTATTTGTGCTCCTAACAGGCTCTGCCTATTCGACACCCTATTATGTTGTTAACAACAATCCATGGCAACAAAACTTCAACGACTCGGCCATGGACCATGTATATGGCCCCGGCTACTGGACCTTAGCAAATTACAACACACCTGCGGCCACCATATTTGCTCCTACTACACCTTTTGTGATGCTTGAAGGAAGTGACGCCAATGCAGCCGCCCTCGACACATTTCTTATGGTCAACCAGGCCATTATAGAAAATTGGGTCAGCTTTGGCGGCAAGCTATTCATCAATGCGGCCCCAAATGTGGGTGATACCATCGAGTGCGGCTTTGGCGGTACCCTACTCAGGTACCCCAACTATTTTTCCACAGGTACCGCGGTCGATCCTAACGATACTATTTTCCAGGGCCCTTTTACTCCGGTAGCTACAAGCTATTCAGGAAACTATATGGGGCACGCATTCGTTAGCGGTACGAACCTTGATAGCCTGATGTACGGTGCAAACCCGGCAGATTTGGTGTTAGCACGGAAGAATTGGGGAGCAGGTACCGTATACTTTGGTGGCCTCACCCAGCCTAATTTTTGGTCACCTGTATTGGAAGGAGAGAACCTATGGTACAACATATTCCATTGCGCATCTACGCCAACGGCACCTACCGATACAGGTGTGCTGGATAGTTTCGTCGTTTTTGCAAGCAATAATTGTACGCCACTTCAGCTCATTGTTAAAACGGTCAATTACTATCCCGGCATGACGGTGGAGACTTTTTTCGGTGATAATACAAGCACTATATCTGCTGTTGGCCCTGCACTGCCTACGGGCGGTACCGTTGTTATCAACCACCCTTATACCAGTTCCGGCACCTATACCATCAAGCAAGTATTATACAATGGAGTTACCGTAGTCGATTCGCTTGAATTTTCCTACGCCTTCGAAGTATGTAATTCAATACAGGTATCCTTTTACTACGATGGCAACAACAACTGCGTGCAGGATGCCGGCGAATTCCTGGTCGGCCAGCCTTCGTTGACTGAGGTGGATTCGAACAACGTACCAATAGACACAATATCCGCGCTTGGTGGCTTTTATTATATCGAGCATGGCAGCCTGGGCGATATCTTCACCTTCAAGCCAATTTCGATCAATGGGTACTATGTCACCTGCCCGGTATTGCCACAGCTTAATGATACCCTTGATATAGGTAACAACGCGCCACTTAAGTTTGGTGTCGACTGCCTTACAGGTAGCAGTTTTGATCTTGCTATCACCGCCGGTATCAATTCCTGTACGCTGCATGCGAGTACCGGCTCAGTGGCAAGTAATGGCTACTGCGCACCTCAAAATGCAACAGTTACAATGACCTTTAGTCCAAAGTATACATTTAATAGCTCTATACCCGTGCCTACTTCCGTTGTTGGCCAGACTATTACCTGGAATTTCGCCAGCCTTTCCAGCTACTATTCGCCTTACATAGCCGTGAACCTGGATGCCGCAGGGCCTCCTCTTGTAGCCGGCGATACTGTTCACTATACATATACTATAACGCCAACGGCAGGTGATACTGATGCTACGAACAATACACTGGTGATAGTTGACACCGTTTTGGCCGCATTTGACCCCAACCATATCTCCGTGTCTCCGCAAGGTTATATTATGGCAGGCACCCAACTGACATACGATATAGAATTTGAGAACGTTGGGAATGCCCCCGCCAAAAATGTTTACGTGCTGGACTCACTGCCCGACCAGGTGGATGTGAACAGCCTGCGCATGGTAAGCGCCAGCAATGAGATGATGATCTCTATGCTGCATAATGGCCCGCACAACGTGGTTAAGTTCGAGTTCCCTAATATCAATCTAAAGGACAGTGTGCATTTCCCGCACGACTGTACCGGTATGTTCACTTACACTATCAAGACTAAGACAGGGCTGCCATTTGGTACTACTATCGACAACAGGGCGGGCATCTACTTCGATAATAACGCTGTAGTAATGACCAATACCGTACGGAACATAATAGGTTTCCCAACGCAAGTGAACGGGATTGGTAGCGATAAGGCAGTGCAGATATATCCTAACCCGGCGAGCACCGAACTGACCATTAAGACGGCAAACAATACTTACACATCATTCACCATCTCAAACAATATAGGCCAGGTAATGCTCCAGCAGGACATCACAAATGCACAAACAAAAGTGAATGTAAAGAACCTGCCTGCAGGTATGTACTTTATAAACCTTGTAGGTGCCAACGGAAATGAAGTGCGGAGGTTTATGAAGATGTAAGAAGGGTATTGAATACCTCTGAATATATAGAGAGCGGGTAGCACGGAGGCTGCCCGCTTTTTTTATAGAGAAAAATAGTCCCTTTAGGGCTTATCTTTGCAGCCCAAATGTTACGAATAGGAAAAATAGTGGCCACGCATGGCCTCACTGGTTCAGTGATCATGACGCATATAATCGGCCATTCAAAATGGCTGAAGAAAGAGGACATATTGTTCGTGGAGATGAATAAGGACAGCCGGATACCTTTCTTTATTACCGAGCTGAAGGCACCGAAGGAAGGAGAATACGTGCTGAACTTCGAGGATACAAAGACAGTAGAAGCTGCGCGCAAGCTGGTTGGCAAGCATGTGTACGTAAACGAAGATGTGCTGGCAAAGCACGCTACCGATTCACCACTGCTCTGGATAGGCTTCAAGGTAATAGACAAAACCGGTGGTGACCTTGGCCCGATAGAAGATATCATGCAAACTGCTTCCCAATGGCTGGCAAAGCTTACTTATAAAGGCAAGGAAGTGTTGCTGCCGCTCATTGAGCAGACCATTGAAGGGGTAGACCTGAAAAAGAAGATCCTCCATATGGACCTGCCCGACGGCCTGCTGGAAGTATATTTAGGATAGTGGAAGGACTTACGACTTTCTACTTAAGACTTACGACTGAAGAAAATGAGAATAGACATCATAACCGTATTGCCGGAGCTCCTGTTAAGCCCCTTTAGCCACTCTATCATGAAGAGGGCACAGGCCAGGGGCTTGCTGGAAGTGCATACCCACAACCTGCGCGACCATACCCCCTATAAGCAGGGGCAGGTAGATGATTACCAGTTTGGCGGTGGGGCAGGTATGGTCATGATGCCGGAGCCATTAGCTATACTCATAGAAAAGCTACAGGCCGACAGAAAATACGATGAAATAATATATATGACCCCGGACGGCAAACTCTTCGACCAGAAAATGGCCAATAAGCTCTCATTGAAGGGAAATATTATGATCATTTGTGGGCATTATAAGGGTATCGATGAGCGCATCAGGGAGCATTTTGTCACCATGGAGATATCCATTGGTGACTATGTGCTGAGCGGGGGAGAACTGGCCGCCGCAGTGGTGGTAGATGCTATAGGCAGGCTGTTGCCGGGAGTACTCAACGACGAAACCTCGGCCCTCTTCGATTCCTTCCAGGACGGGCTGTTGGCCCCGCCCGTGTACACCCGCCCCGCTGATTTCAGGGGCTGGAAAGTGCCCGATATCCTGCTTTGCGGCGACCCTAAAAAGGTAGAGGCATGGCGCCACGAGGAGTCGCTGAAGCGCACCGAAGAGCGGCGCCCCGGCCTGCTGGAAGATGATGGCAAAGAATAAGCCAGAAATATTTTTGTTATCACAACATTTTACCTTAATTTTGCCCTCCCAAAACAATAGTAAACAATGGAAGCTTTAGCTTTTGTACACGAGCAACTGACAGGTAAGAAGGAATTCCCGAAGTTTAAAGCGGGTGATAATATTACCGTTAATTATAAGATCATTGAAGGTGCTAAGGAACGTATCCAGTCTTTCAAAGGCGATTGCCTGAAACGCCAGGGCCGCGGTTTTACCCAGACCTTCACCGTGCGTAAGATGAGTGATGGCATAGGCGTTGAGCGTCTGTTCCCTTTATTCTCGCCAAACATCGAGTCTATCGTACTGAACAAAGCAGGCCGTGTTCGCCGTGCTAAACTGTTCTACCTGCGCACACGTAGCGGTAAGTCTGCACGTATCAAAGAAAAGAAGCAAATACACCACGCATAATATTTTCTGTTTACAGGATATAAAAAAGTACCGCGATATCGCGGTACTTTTTTTAGTATACAGTTATTCCGCTCAAAGAAAAGCCCCCTCGGTTAACCGAAGGGGCTCTTTAGTTTACATAGTCCCCGCCTTAAGGCCGGGAGGTGGTATTTAATTAGACATGTTCTTTATCAGTTTGGATGGGCTCTTCAGCCAATCTATATTTTGCAGCTGCAGGCTGAAGACAATGCTGTTCTGTAATACTTTGCCGCCATACATGCTCTTCGCATACTCACGGAAGTCTTTGCTCATTACCAGTGGCAAATATACTTTTACAATGTCATAAAACAAATGAGCTTCCACCCCTCCGTCAAAAATAAATTTATTGCCGCTGGGGTTTTGCTGGGTAGCATTGGCATAAGTGCCTGCATCCAGGAACAGGCGTATGTAGGGTATCTTCGGGATGTCGCTCTCCAGGTTCACTGCTGCCAGCCAGTTGTCATTGCGGCCTATAGGGCTTGAATATTGTGGGGTAGGTACTTTAAAGCCACCCTCGCGGGTTGATACCTGGTGTGCTGCAAAGCCTGTTTGTTCGCTGCGGCCTATATAGGTGTCATCATACAGGTAATCATTGCTGCCTGTATAGGTACTGTTCAGGTAGTACCTGCTTGCTACTGCGGGGTTATTGGCCAGGTCAAAGAACTTGCCGAAGTAGCCCCTTACGTACAGCGCCTTGTGCTTCACCATGTAGTCTATACGCAGGTGTCCCTCAATATTTATCTTGGCAAAATCTGCACCCAGCTGGCCTTCCACGCTATAGTCGAAAGGATTGAAGGTGCGGCTGTTGTCGTGCTTGTAGTTTAGGAGTCCGTATACTTTTTGCTGACTGCCCATGCCTGGCTTATACAGGCTGTCTGCAGGGTCCAGGTTGAAGTTGAATACGTCTTCGTGTATGCCATAGCCTTTCAGGGTAAGCGTGCGCGTTACCGGGCTGCGCAGGTCATGCTCATCAAAGGTGAAGTGTAGTGACGGTGCAACTTTAATATAGCGTGCGTATAGCGGATTAGCTATATTCTGGCTGGTTGTGTTGTAGTCAAAGCTCTTGCATTCTGCCTGCAGCGTTATGTCCTTGAACAGGCCATGCGTATACCATATATAGCTCATTGTACCTGTACCGGTAAACTGTCCCGACTTAAAGCCATACATAGGCGCCAGTGCATAGCGGAACCTGTTCTCGGGTACGGTAATGTTGTGGAATAGTAGTCCTAGCTGGAAGCCATCATAGTTGTTAACCCCAATGGCCGGCGCTATGAATATCTTCTCCTTATAGGCCCTGTTAAGCCCGGCAAATGCTGCCAGCTTTATGCCTTTGTGGTTGCTGTTGTTCGCTCTTTTTATATCGGGTATATCGTTGGCCACTTTTATAGTTGTCCAGTTGGTAGCGGGTACTGTTACTGTAGTACTGCCTGTAAAAGGCTGCGACCATCCGCTGGCTACCAGGCTGTCTTTTATATAGGCGTCTATCCGCACAGGCGCATTCACACCGCTCTTATTGCGCACGGTCACTTCTGTATTGCCATTGTTCTTGCGTATGCCCCGTAATGCATAGTCTATTCGCTTATCGGTATTCAGTATGTCTTTAAAGAACCAATCCAGCGATTTATCACTGTGTTTTTGCATTATGTCGCGGAGGTCTTCGGGGTAAGGGTGTTTGTACTGCCATGTGTTATAGTACTCGTGCATGCCACTTTCAAAGTTGTCCTCACCCATATATTGCTCCAGCCATTTCAACATCAGCCCTGTTTTAAAATATACATCGCCGCCGTAGTTCAGGTTGGTAAAGTTGGTTGAGGTCTGCTCAATTGCCTGGTCGGTGCGTACCGATGCTTCTTCGTAATACAGCTGGTCTTCAAGATCGCTGCTTAGGTTTATGCCCAAGCCCTTAGCTTTGGTCTTTATTGTTTCCTTGCCTATTGCATCCACCGTTTTGTGCTCGTAAAAAGTATTGATGCCCTCGTCCATCCAAGCGTGGTCGCGCTCATTGGTGGCCAGTATACCCTGGAACCAATTGTGCCCCGCTTCATGTACCACTACCGTTTGCAATGCCGAGGATGCGTCCCTGTCGATGATAGTAACAGTAGGGTATTCCATACCACCACCTGCATGCATATCACCTTCCACTGCTTTCATGGTCATGTAGGGGTAAGTGCCTACGTACTTGCCGTAGTGGTGCACGGTTGCCTTCAGGTAGTCAGTGCCCTTCAGCCAGTTCTTTTTGCTCTCGGGCAGGAAGGCAGTGTATAGCAACACCCCCGTTCTTCTTTCCGCTATATAGGCTGTGTCTTTTCTTACTATCCAGCGCTTGTCCGCAAACCACGCAAAGTCATGTATATTATTCTCATGGTAGTGTAGGGTCTTCATTTCATCGCTGCTGGCCGGCCAGCTTTTTTTATACAGGGTATCGCTGGGCAGCGGGAGCCCGGCAAGGCTGTCCAGCCATTTCACTTCTGCTGCATCATTACAGTTGCCGGTGGCCATTACAATGTAGTTCTTAGGCAAGGTTATCGTCACGTCATAAACACCCACCTCGCTATAAAATTCCCCCTGGTCCAGGTAGGGTATGGGGTGCCAGCCTTTACGGTCGTACACCGCCGGCTTGGGGAACCATTGCGATATAAAGTAAGCCTGTTTGGTATGTCCCAGCCTCGAAAATTCTTTAGGTATCTTAACCCGGAATGGGGTAGTAAGGTGGATGCGACCACCGGGCAGCAATGGTTTCAGCAGGTCTATGCGCGCTACATCAGGCATCATTTCGGTGTAGTGGTATTCTACGTTCTGCCCTTCGATTGTGAACTGCAGGCTGTCCATATAACCGCGGTCTTTTGCTTTTGCGTAATAGAAATCGGTCTTGCCGTTCTGTACCTGCTGCTCTGCAAAGGGAGTATGATCGTGCTCATAAGCATTTGGCCATAGATGCACATAAATATACAGCAGTGTATCGGGCGAGCTGTTTGTATAATCCAGCTCTTCGTAGCCATGCAGGAAGTGGTGCTTATCATCCAGGGTCACCTCCAGTTTGGTATCTACATGTTGCTGCCAATAGGGCCCGGCAATCATCTTGTCGCCTATAAATATTGATAGCAATAATATAAGTGCGTATTTCATCATGCGAATGTAAGGAAAAGCCTTAAACGCTTTCCGGCCAAATATTTAGCTATGTTTATTTAATTTTTCATCGTAGCTTGTGAACGCTTTCTAGCAATATACCTCTTAAAAATTGTGTTATGAACCTGTTTGTAGGTAATCTAAGCCCTGAAACAAGCGAAAGTAGTTTAAGGAACTTATTTAAAGAGTTTGGTGAGATCGTATCTGTGAAGATCATTATCGATGCGGCCACAGGCTTACCCAAAGGATTCGGCTTTGTAGAGATGGCCGATAAATTCCATTCTTACGATGCTGTTGACAACCTGGATATGACCTTTTTTGAGGGCAGCATTATCTCGGTAAAAGAAGCTAAACAGAACAGCAAGTCCGGTGGTGGCGGCGGCAACCGTTTTGGCGGCGGTGGTGGTGGTAACCGTTTCGGCGGTGGTAGTGGCGGCAATCGCTTTGGCGGTGGCGGCGGTGGTAACCGCAGCGGTGGCAGCAGCAGTGGTGGTGGCGGTGGTAATCGCTACAGCGGCGGCGGCAGCAGGCCAAGCAGCGGCTTCAATAAACCGAGCGGAGGTTTCAACAAGCCTTTCAATTCGCAATAGTTTTTTACTGTACATATTTTTGATGATAGTGTCAGCCCAATGGGTGTGACACTATTTTTTTTGCCAGTACTTTTCATACAATGGCTTCCGCCTGGGTCGGGACGGGTATGGATTGACTATGCAGGTAGAACTATGATTCGCTTGATTTTAAAGATTATCATGTTTGCCGGCGACTGTGCAATGACTATACATTGACTATGCTCTTGCCGCGATGACATAGTGGGATAAACAAGCGGCTAAGGCATAAAATAAAAAGCATCCCGCAAATAGTTTGCGGGATGCTTTTTTATTTCGTTTTCTTAATTTGTTATTACACAGCTTGTGCCTTCAACAGGTTTCTCGTAGCTGGTACACCAGTTCTTTGCATCTTTCTTAGAACGGTATATACCCGACAGATGTTCTGTCTCGATATTCATGTATGTGCAGGTACATACGTACTGCCTCTTCTGGCATGAGCTAAGGGAGGCTACACATATGCAGCTCGCTATTCCGGCTATTATCAGTTTTTTCATAAACATGGGGGCAATTATGTGATCGAACACACAATATAAATAATAAAAATTAAAACAAAAAGAGCCGGTTTTATTATTATTTCTGCAGGATAGCGTGCAATGAGCCATGGTAGCGGGGTTATTTGTCCGTATTTTTTACCGGTCATTTACCTGTTTTTCCGCAGGCACCATGTGGTCATGCAGCGCATGTCCTGTACATTGGTGGTCTTTATGGGCTCAAATAATTCTGCCCCCAGTTCTTTGGTGTATTGCAGCAGCGCCTGCTCGTCTGCAAGATACCTGTCGCTGCCATCAGGCAGGTGAAAGCGCCCGTTGCCAATATCCTTTATCAAAAACTCGATGCCGATGCTTGAGGCCAGCCTTGTAAACAGGAAGCCGCCGGGTTTTAGCACCCTCCATAGGCTATGCAGCATTTTTTCAAAATGCTGTTTGTTCTTAGCAAAGTGCAGTACCGCGCTGCAAACGACAAGATCAAAGCTCGAATCCTTATAAGGCAGGTCTTCTACCGGCGCCTGTACAAAATTCTCAAGGGGGTTAGTGGGTGCCAGTTGCTGCGATAGCTCCTTGATCGCCGCTATGCTGTCTGCCTTTTGATCGGCCCCGGATACCTCATAGCCATTGCGCAAAAAATAAACCATGTTCCTGCCGGTACCACAACCTGCATCCAATACCGACTTGCAATTATCAAATCGACCCTTCAGCAATTGATCAAAAAGGTAGATGTCTATATCACCGAATGTTTCCTTTAGCGTATTCTTCATCTCGCTGTTAAGGTAAGAAAAGTACAGGTAGCAAACTTGCATCGCAAAAAAGGGGTAATGATCCACCCAAAAATCCCCCATTTGCTATTATCCTTGTCCCTCTTTTTTTACGTCTACACTATAGCAGGTGCTGTATCCACCTGCCGCAACCTCTTGTTTAACACTAAATCAAATTAAAATGAAGAAACTATTTCTACGCTTTACGGCCTTATTAATTATTTCAGCCACAGCCACTTACGGACAAACAACATTGCCTTACTATACCGGTTTCGACAATGCCGCCCAGCAGGCAGGCTGGCAGGAGTTCAGAAAAGGTGTCACTTCGGTTTCTCACTGGTCGATAGGAGCGATCGGGCACTCCGCCCCAAACCAGCTGTCGCACGACTATCCTGTGGGCGGCTCGGCTACCGACACGGTTATCGACTGGTACGTATCGCCCCCGTTCCACTTTTATGGCGGCGGACATATAGATTCGCTCCAGGTCAATCTATTTTCGATCACCGGCAATCATACTGCCGCCGACCAGTGCCAGCTATACCTGCTCGCAGGCTCCCCCGATCCTGACCTCGCCGATTCTATGACCTTACTGGCCGATCTGACAGCTATGGCTTCAAGTGCCAACGTATGGGTAGACACAGGCAGTTTCCTCATACCGCCGACACAGGGTAGCAGCTATATAGCTATTAAGTACCGCGCCACTAATGACTGGTTTGTGCCCAATCTCGACGACATACACCTCAGCGGCGATACCGCGACATCGGTGAGAAGTAACACACCTGAAGATGATAAGATATCATTATTTCCCAACCCGGCTTCGCAAACCATCAGCCTCAGCCTTCCTGACAGTAAATTGCGTACCCTTATTTTAACCGATGTATACGGCCGCTGTATCAGGAAAATGAAAGCCGGCAAAACAGAAGCCTCACTCGACATTTCGGGGCTGGCTAAAGGGGCATACTGCATTACCGTAGTGCAGGATGGCAAGACGATCAAGGCCATGAACTGGATAAAGAACTAGGCATTTATATCGCAAAGATTCCCGGACACGAGCCCATGAGCGGCTCGTGTTTTTATTGCACTACCATAAAACCGCTGGTTTTTTATATTTTCACTGTTACGAACTATGGGTAAAGGACGTTTAGAAGCATTCAGCGACGGTGTTATAGCCATTATCATAACTATTATGATACTGGAGCTTAAATTGCCACATGGCGATAGCCTGGAGGCATTGAAGGAAGTGCTGCCCGCATTTATGTGCTATATCCTCAGCTTCATGTACATCGGCATCTACTGGAATAACCATCACCACATGATGCACGCGGTAACATCAATAAACGGCTCTGTACTTTGGGCTAATCTCAACCTGTTGTTCTGGCTTTCACTTGTGCCCTTCACTACCAACTGGATGGGCGAGAACCATTTCAGTAAAATTCCCGTTGCACTTTATGGCATCATACTGCTTATGAATGCGATCTCCTACACCATACTTAGTGCACTGTTGATAAAACACTCCGGCAAAAATTCCCTGTTAGCACAGGCCACGGGCAACGATGCTAAAGGCAAACTTTCACTGGCATTATATGTGCTTGCAATAATAATGGCCTTCTTTTATACAGGCTTAAGCCTGGCATTATATACCACTGTGGCTATCATTTGGTTCATCCCTGACAGGAGAATAGAGAGGAAGGCCACTGATATGCATTAAAAGAAAAACACAAGAACATGGTCCTTGTGTTTTTTATAAAAGTGTCTTAAAGCCTATTGTCCTGCACCATCAGCCTGCGCTCTTGCTACTGCGTAATTACCTACTTTCGTTCCTGCTTCCAGGCCCTTTACACAGTCACTGCTAAAGTGAATGCCTGCTACAACCCTCGATTTCGAGGCTTCCTGTGCCATAGCTGCATAATCGCTTGCTCTTTCCGGCACCAGGTAGCTTAATATAGTAGCCGCCGCGGCGCTGAAGGTAGAGTGCCCGGAAATGTAAGAGGGGAAATTAGGAAGGCCGGTAAGTGTTTTTATATCCGGGTTTAGCTGGCATGGCCTTGGGTTGCAGTACTGGTACTTTGTGCCCCAGCATACTATGGCTGCATCCATCATGCTCATATTCAGCAGTGCCATATTGCGTGCCCATTTTACCTCGCTCAGGTTCTTCTTTATAAAGTCTTCCGCAGCAATGGCATCCCAATGGCCGGGTGGGGTATAGGTGCTTACTCCGTCCGCCCAGAATTGGGTGATCCTTATATTTTCGGCAGTTGGTTTTTTAGTGTAGCTATATACCTCTTCTGTTTCCTGTTTCATTTGCGTGCTCGTTGTGGATGGCGGCGGCCCGGGACGTAAGGACACTGCAGTGGCCGAATCGAACAGGAATGCTTTTACTTTTCCGAATAAGGGTAGCATGGGTGGGCGTTTGGGCGATTCCTGGCTATACCATGGTATCTCTCCCGCAGCTTTCGCCATTTCTTCCAGCGCATCCCAGTCGGCCTGTGTGCCTACGGCCTTGCCCGCATTATCTGCCTTGGCCCTGGCTATAAATACCTGTGCTATTTGCCTGCCCAGTGCTTCGCCCGCCACTATATCGCTTCTTGTAGCGGCTCCGGCCATTATGGTAGCCGTTTCCTGTTCTTCAGCTTTTAGCTGTATAGCACCCACCTCGGTAGGGAACAAAAGCTTCATCATCTCGGCAGTTACACCTGCCAGTACTGCAGCTTCCGATGGGTAAGACGGCAGGTCCGTTTCTGAGGCCAGCACCTGTACACCCGGGTCCGTTTTGTGCGGCGCAGGCCTGTTGTACAGCTTTTTGTAATGCCAGCATGCCACAAGTGCATCGTATTGTGCTGCGCTTATGTAGGCATATGCCCTTGCCGCATATGGCGGGTTTGAGAAGGGGAACAATGGGTATGCAAATGGGTTTGCCGAATTAGGTATCGGGTAGCTGCCGTCCGCGTTTTGATAAGGCGGCAGGTTATACTTGGCCACCAGCTCGCGCATTATCTCATTCCACCTCAGCACACCCCCGGCGCTCCAGTATTTTATTTTATCTTTCTGGTCTTCGCTCAGGCTGCTTTGATAGCCTTTTATTTCGTTTATCTCGCCTATATATCCGCTTGTTGTTACTGCGGCGGGTGCTGCCACTGCAAAGGTATCAGGCCGCGTCAGTAAAACTGTTTTCCATGTCCCGGCATTGATGTCGGTACTGGTCGGGCTTAGTGCAGGGATGTCCTGCGTCCTTTGATGAATATCTTTTTTGCAGGCAACCAATATGGCTGATAATGCCGCAAAGGAAAGTATCTTATGTAAAGTTGATCTGTTCATGTCTTGTTATTTTTTGTTTGCTTATTGATTGCCCAGGGGATTGTCTACATTCTTGTCCCCTGCAAAATCGAAGATGTAGAATGCGCCGATATTAAAGCTCAGTGCCTGTCCTACATTACGCCCGCTTTGCACATAATTGCCTCCGCCGGTCAGGGAAAGTCCTGCCACCCATGGCAGGTCATATTTGGCATTTACACCCATCACCAGGGCATTCATTTTATTGCTGGGGAAGGGCATATCATTTCTGCGTATGTCAAAACCACCCAGTGTATGCATATCTGTTACTACAGCTTCCGCTATCAGCCTGTTGCTCCTGTATCCCGCGCGTACGCTCCATGTAGCCACATTGGGCATTTGTACTTCGTTGCTCAGAATAAGTTCCGTCGTGTAATAGGCCGTCCTGTTTATCTTAATATTGCCTCTGTATGTATAAGTACCGGTACCTGTAATAAAGACCGATCCGTACTGGTAATCTACCATCAGTCTGCCGGATAGTGTTTTGCTATGCAGACCAATTGACATCGGGAGGAAATCCGGCGTGTACTTAGACAGCGGAACAGAGCCACCACCCAATGCATATACCGATAACACACTCTTGCCCATTTTTGCTTCCACGGGCATATATTTTATCCACAGGCTCAGGTCTTGTATCCCCTTCATGCCATGCAGTGTCCCGGCATTTGCCTTTGTCTGTATGTAAGGCACGCCAAACAGGACATTCAGTCTTTTACTCACACCATAATTGCCCATTATGCTGTACATGCTCGTGGAAACTGTACCAATATTGGCGTTATCCCGTTTCAGGGTACCTTCCCAGTAGTTCTTCCAGCTGCTATGGCCATACATTAAGCCTACGCAGAAGTTATTCTTTCCCATCATGATCGCATCCTGGTCAGTTTGCGCTGTAGATGTGTTTACCCCTATAAACAGGCTGACTATTGCCAGTATCAGCCTGTGTGGTGATTTAGATTCTTTCATTTTTATCTGTTAGTTGATTTACAAGTGCTAAAATAGTATTTATTGTTAACACGGGTACTGTTTTATATCTTATTTGCTAATACAATGCAGGGATCGCTGCCTGTTTAAGGTGCATGGGCGGTTTTTGTGCAAGGTTTCTTGCAAATAGTGCAATCCGCATTGTCCTTTATGTGTTAATTTGGGAACGATGCAGATCCCTGTTCATAAAATTAAAGACCCGGCTGTTTTCATCAAATGGCGCGATATGGTCATTGATAAGAACGACCATGAATCGGCGCACCGTCACGATTATTTCCAATTGATGATGCTGGAAGAGGCAAAAGGAACTCATGAGATCGATTTCCGGGATTACACAGCGCGAAACGAAAGCTTCCATTTTGTGGGCAAGGGCAGGGTACACAAAGTGGACTTTGACGAAAATGTGAAAGTATCTGTGATACTCTTTCCTGAAGAAATATTCAGTTCGTCTCCCCAGGACCTCAAATTATTGGCTTCTTTCGATTTCTTCAATACCGAAGCGCTCCCGGTTTTGGAATTGGAGCATGAGGATTTTATGGCTTGCCGGGAAATAATGATGCAACTAGGCTCGTCTTTGAAGGGCGATAACTTCGACGTCAGTAAGTATCTTCTGTTTGCCCTGCTGTCCAGAATAAGGGAATTTTACGCCGGGGCCACCGGCCGGGAAAGGGTCAGCACCGGTGCTGATGAAATAGTGCTTTTTAACCGCCTCTTGCAACAGCATGCCAAAGAGTGGAATACGATCGATCCGTTTTTGAATGAAGGCAACATCACAGCTTCAAGACTAAACGCCCTGTGCAAAAAGAACTACGGCAAAACCGCGATGCAGCTTTTGCACGAAAGAAAACTGCTGGAAGCCAAGCGCCTGCTTGTTTATACCGACAAGCAAATTAAAGAGGTAGCATACGACTGCGGATTTGAGGATGTAGCCTATTTCAACAGGTTTTTCAAGCGGTACACAGGTACTACACCTAATGCCTTCAGGAAAGAACACTAATGTGCAACTAATAGCTGCGTTTGTCCAATTTTAAGGGTAATGCCCTTGCTATTTTTGTATCAACATAAAAACACTATTATGAGAACATATTTAGCTTGTCTCGTCCTTCTGCTCCTGCCTGCTATGGCAAATGCACAATTTCAGGTTTGCAATTCCTCAACTACCAAAAATTTGAACGATGTTCATTTTGTGAATGTTTCAACAGGCATAGCCGTCGGCGATTCGGGTACCATTTTACGCAGCACGGATGGTGGACTGAACTGGACCACCGTGCTGAGTATTTATTCTATAACGTTCAGCAAAGTTGATTTTTTTGATGCCCTCAATGGCATCGCCGTTGGCAGCTCTGTTTTTACCACCGCTGACGGGGGACTCAATTGGGTGGAACGTATACATGGCAGTGTTTGGGCTGATGAATTCTTTGACATAGCTATCCTTAATGATTCTTCCTGTGTGGTTAGCGGACTGTCCGCTGCCGTGCTCAGGTCAACCGACAAAGGGGCCAGTTGGGACACACTCGTAGGCCAGGGGCCCGGCGGGGAATTTGGCAATTTGAGTTTTGTAAATGACACCCTGGGTTTTTCATGTACTGCATGGGGCGGCTTGACAACAAAGATATTGGTAACTACTAATGGCGGGGCAAGCTGGGATACGATCGTAAACCAGGGTAATTTCACCGAAAGTGTCCTTGAGGATATGGATTTTGTAGACAAGCAGACAGGTTTCCAGTGCGGCTGGTACAATGGCTATTTTGCCAAAACTACTGATGGCGGACAGCACTGGAATGATGTGCACTTTACAGATAGCACTACATCCGGCCAGATGCTGGATATGGATATACATGCCGGCCGACCCAATGCTTACTACGCAAGCGGCTGGTACGGCACCATTCTTAAATCAATAGATGGCGGCGACAACTGGAGCAGCATTCCCAATCCCGCAGGTAGTTCCACAAATCTCTATGGCATTTATTTCCTCAACGATACACTAGGCTGGGTTGTTGGTTCACATGGCATCATCATGAGGACACAAAACGGTGGAGGCATAAACCTGGGGAATAATGATGTACTAAAAAGTGCGGGCATAAGCTTATTCCCCAACCCTGTGTCAAACACACTCAACATCAATTTTGAAAACGCGATGGCATCGCCTGTCAACATGCAGCTGATAGATATGTTGGGTAAGATGGTAATGCAAAAGGAACTCTCGGAAAAGAATAACAAGATATCGTTGGATCATATTCCACAAGGCCAGTACTTGCTCCGATGCACAGGCAAAAACAATACTGCTTCTTTTAAGGTCTTTGTGAAATAGCAAGCTAGTGTTTGTATAGTTTGAGTCTGTAGCCCTGCTTACCCGGGCTGCAGACTTTTCAGTTTATAGCTTGTTTGTAATATAAGCAAGAGTGCATTGTACGGTCTGTTCCTTGCCAAGAAGCCACCCCATGCGTATCCTGAATTGCGTGGGATCACTTGTTAGCGACGAACGCATCTATTACATTTGGTTATGAACATTAGCGATTTTTATTGGCACGACTCAATTATTAGAAATATCAATGTAGATAGAACAAACCCGGGCAATGTTGATACAGTTCTTTTTGAGATTCAATGGTACGATACGGACGAGATCAGCAATGTTATATTCCAAAATGTTTATTGGGCCGACCTGGCTTTGATATTTGCAAACATGGGTAAGGAAACAATATCTGACATTACAATTGCAAATGAGGACGATCCGGATCTAGTGGAGTGTCAGAGGATATGGGGTATGCATCTCAATTTTAAATTAAACTGTTATGTTATGAACACACATTTCGGAAGCAAAATAAAAATCATTGCTCAGGACTTTACAGTGGCTCCATCCTAGGAAATTGCAGGAAGGGACATCGTTTCTTTCTTGTGCCTAACATTCAGGGTAAAAAGCCTTTATTGACCCGGGATTGTTGTTAGGGAAGTTTCGACTTCACCGTTCCGTTAGCCAATCTTCAAGCTCCACACCTATCAACTTGTCAGGCTATCAACTATATTTGCATCACAATTGCCCAAAAACATGCAACGCGACACCCTCATATTTGACCTCATTAATGAAGAGCTGGAACGCCAGCGCCGTGGACTGGAACTGATAGCCAGTGAGAACTTTACCAGCATGCAGGTAATGCAGGCCATGGGCAATGTGATGAGCAACAAGTATGCAGAGGGCTATCCCGGCAGGCGCTATTATGGCGGCTGCGAGGTAGTGGATAAAAGCGAGCAACTGGCTATCGACAGGGCTAAAGAGATATTTGGTGTTACTTACGCCAATGTGCAGCCCCACAGTGGTGCACAGGCCAATTCGGCAGTAATGCTGGCATGTCTCCATCCCGGCGATACCATCCTTGGTCTCGACCTGAGTATGGGCGGGCACCTTACACATGGTTCCCCGGTCAATTTTTCGGGTAAGCTGTATAATGCCGTACACTACGGGGTAGTAAAAGAAACAGGCCTTGTGGATTATGACAGCATGGAGCGCCGGGCTAAGGAACACAAACCCAAGCTGCTTATTTGCGGTGCGAGTGCTTACAGTCGCGACTGGGATTATGCACGTATCCGCCAAATAGCGGATAGTGTGGGGGCATTGGTTATGGCCGATATCGCGCATCCTGCGGGCCTGATTGCCAAGGGTTTGCTTAGCAGCCCCTTCGATCACTGTCATTTTGTAACCTCTACCACCCATAAAACCCTGCGTGGCCCGCGCGGTGGTATCATCCTCATGAAGAACGATTTCGAGAACCCATGGGGCATCACAGGTCCCAAAGGCGAGATCAGGCTCATGAGCTCTTTGATCGACCTGGCCGTTTTCCCCGGTACACAAGGAGGCCCGCTGGAGCATGTAATTGCAGCCAAAGCAGTATCCTTCTTCGAGATCATGCAGGATGAATTTATGGATTATGGAAAGCAGGTTATCAGCAATTCACAAGCCTTATCTAAAGCTTTTGTTGAGAAAGGTTATGACATCGTTTCAGGCGGCACCGATAACCACCTGATGCTTATCGATCTCCGCAATAAGAACATCAGCGGCAAGAAAGCAGAGAACAGCCTGGTACATGCCGACATTACAATAAATAAAAATATGGTGCCGTTTGACGACAAGTCGCCTTTTGTTACCTCCGGTATCAGGATAGGAGTACCCGCCGTTACCACCCGCGGACTAAAGGAAGATCACATGTCACAGATCGTCAATTGGCTGGACAGGGTACTTATGGCCCCGGACAATGAAGAGGTCGTAAAAGCCGTAAAAGGCGAGGTGAACGACTTCATGGCCGCCTTCCCCCTATATCCCGGCTGGAGCACAAAGGAAACCTCGTTCTAAGGCCGTCGCCCCATAGCACTGTCATCCTGAATGAAATGGAGCGCAGCACGAAAATTGCTGTCATCCTGAGTGCAATGAAGCGCAGCGCAATGAAACGAAGGATCTGCCCGGCATTAGCACTGGGCTAAATCAAGGACAGCCTACTGTATCTAAACGGGCACCTTCACGCTTCCTTAACGCTATTACAAGCAAAAGGGCCTTATTTTTGTAGCAATTGGTTAAGGATGCCGTTTTGGGGAATTAATATAAATTCAGTTTCCAATAAAATAGCATGTGTGCGATAAATATTTCACACTTTTTACTTTTGACTATCTACATTTGAACAAAGAAAGAAAAGGAATAATTATAATGCAATTAAAGCTTCAGTACAAAGCAGCCCTGGTTTTATTGATATTAATGTTGGTCGGTTCTGCTGCGCAGGCGCAGTTCGGTTTATTGCACCGTAAAAAGAAAGTGGCCGATAGCACAAAAAAGGTTTTAAGCATCTACGATATAGATACCCTCGTGCAGGCGATACCTCGCCAGCGCCAGCTTTTCCACGACCGGATAGAGACCGAGATAAAGAAGGCCGACTATTCCGATGGGGTCAAAGACAATTTCATAGAGTTTTCTACCGACGATACCTCCCTCAACCAGATGTATAGCAAGGCTATGCTGGTTGATGTGCCGCACCTGCTCAAAATGATCGAGAATCTTCCCTCTCTTGCAGGTGATGCAACGATAAACAACCAGGAAAAGATACGTTACCTGCAGGCCGTCTATGATATGATGCAGAAGTTCAACCGGGATGTGCGTGTCGACCCATATTACTACCGCAAGCTGGTTACCAACATGCACGACATGATCATTGCCGAGCATGAGAACAAGCTGGAAGACTTCATAAGGGCTAATGCAAATCTTTACTCGCTGGATAACGCTGCTAAAATGCTTGATGGCTATCCGCCCATCAAGTCATACCTGTATGTGGAAATGGGCAAGCAAAATCCCCGACTGATGATCAAAAGGTTGTCTGAATTTGCGAATGAGCCCTTCGCCTGCGATATCATAGCAGCAGCTGCACGTGTAGTGCCTAATGAAGTATTCAATTACGCATCATCAACTAACACAGCCTTACGGGGAGCAGTAAGGCGTTGCATGGACCCGCTGGTACAAACGATCGTAAAGATCACAGATGAATCTGCAGTGCCGCTTAAGTCAATGCCTTTCCTTACTGATATTTATAATAACAGGTTTACCATACGCCAGATCGATAGCATTGCCACCAATGAGGATGCCTACTTCCAAAACCTGGTTAGGCTCAAGCTTTCAGGCGATACGCTGGGTGCTGCATCTTATTCCGATGAGCTGGGCTATCGTGGCCTCAAGTATGTGCGTAACATGAACGATCTGCACGAGGAAAAAGATCCCGTGCGTTTCAGGGGTATCGACGGTTTTTCACCTGAGTCTTTATACTTCCTCATGGTATACGGCCAGGACGAGATATATACGAGTAGCTTCCTCGGCACCTTCAACCGTATGATGCAGCGCATGGCCCCGATGACGGGCGACCAGTTGCTTGATAAAGTTCGCCGCGATCACTTCCGCACATTCATCCGCATGTGCGCAGGCTACAACACACTCGCCACCTTCCTCGCCAGTATGGACGAGGCAAAACGTACCGAAGTAATGACCGATTTTATTTCCGGTCTCGATAAGGGCAAAGACAACGATCTTGAAGATGCGGTTGACGTTGCCGATGCATTTGGTAGTATCAATGACCCAAAGCTGTCTGAATTTCTTGAGAATAAAGTAAAAGAGAACTACGAACGTTCCTATAAAGAACGCAGCAAGAAAGGCGTGATCATCTACGGTCTGCTTGCTACTTTGTTCGATGGCATAAAAACCGCCGGCAACGATGCACAGGCTATTGCAGAGTCCGAAAGGCTTGGCTTGCCACCCATTAACCTGGTTCCGTTCAGGAGCCTGGTAAATGATTCAGGTATTGTATATGCGCAGGCATTCTTCTTCGGCGATGAAGATGGCAAGAATGCCTATAGCAGCTTCCTCGGCAGTTTCAGGGATGGCAAGTGGAAAATAGTGGCCGACAAGTACTGGACAACAATTACTTCGGTAGGCACCCGCAAAGTAGTGATATACGCCAACCTCCCCATACAGGAACCCGGCGATGAAGAAGCACAGAAAGAGCTGGCAAACTACCTCGATGCAAATGGTATTCATCCAAGCTTTATTATCCATCGCGGTCACAGCTATCACCTGCCTATAACTATGGACAGGCTTACCAAGTTCAACAAGATCATCATGCTAGGCTCCTGCGGCGGTTATCATAACCTGTCCATTGTGCTCGATCATTCGCCTGATGCACACATTATATCCTCCAAGCAAACAGGTATGATGAACATCAATGAACCCATAATAAAAGCTATCTTCACTAAGATATTAGCAGGCGAGGATATAAACTGGATCAACATGTGGGCTGAGCTCGATACATACTTTGGTGTAAAAAGTAGGGCAGCCCTCCACGAGAAGTTCACCGATTACGTACCGCCATATAAAAACCTCGGTGCTATATTTATCAAGTCATACCGCAAGCTGTCTATGGAAGAAGAATAGGCTGCTTTGCACAACATCATGAAATATGGCAAAAAAAACTAAGCTCAAAAGTATTCGCACATCTGCCCCCCGCGATGCACGCAAGGAAGATTACAAAGACCACCTTGATAAGATACTGGTAGAGCTCGAGGAGCTGCAGAACCTGCTCTATGCCGAAGGCAAGCACTCCATACTCGTCATCATACAGGGTATGGACGCCAGCGGTAAAGATGGCCTTACTCGTGACGTCTTCACCAGCATGAACCCGCAAGGCGTTAACGTCTACTCCTTCAAAGAACCAACACCGCAAGAGCTGTCTCACGATTTCCTTTGGCGCGTACATAAGCAGGTGCCGGCAAAAGGCATGATAGAAGTATTCAACCGCTCACACTACGAAGATATACTCGTAACCCGTGTGCACCGTATGATAGACGATAAGCTGGCTAAAAGCCGGATGATAGCTATCAACGATTTCGAGCGCATGCTGGTCAACCACAACAATACCCACATCCTGAAATTCTACCTCCACATCTCGCACGATGAGCAGATGAAAAGGCTCGAAGAGCGAATGGAGAAACCACAAAAGATGTGGAAGTACAACGCAGATGATCTTGTTGAGTCAGCGCTCTGGAGCGAATACCAAAAGTACTATGAAGAAATGATAGACAACTGCAACGAGATACCCTGGCAGGTAATCCCCGCCGACCAGAACTGGTACAAGTCATATCTCGTAGCCAAGTCCCTCCGCGACCTTATGAAGTCCCTGAAGATGAAATACCCCGGCATGAAAAAAGTAAAGAAACTTTAAGCTGAATAGACTCCTGTCACCCAGGGCCGCGTCGAAGGGTGACATCGCCAAATCGAGGCGCAACCAATCAACAAGTAAACTAGTCAACCAATCAACGAAGAAACCCAAGTATATACCCATTTGCCACATCAGCCTTCTCCCACTGCAGGAAGTGGCCGCATTGTGGTATCATATGTAGCCTGGCATTAGGCATCTCTGCGGTGCCCGTCTCGGCTATCTTCCTGGTCGTAACAGGGTGCAGCAACTTGTTAGGTATCAGCGCATCCCGCTCGCCATACATCACCAGCGTAGGCTGCTTTATCGTATGCAGCCTATCGAACACCGGCTCGTTCAGCATACCCGCTATGCAAGCATCTATCATCTTGCGGTACACATTTGGCTTGTAGGTCTTCATAATGGCAGCCAGGTCGCGTATCATGTCCTCGCCCTGTGTGGGCGAGTTGTAAAAGCTGTTTTGCACCGCCTGCCTCAGGCTGTTCTCCTCTGTCGAGAACAGGTCGAAGAACTGGATGGCCCTTTTGTAAATGTCTTTCTCCACCGTAGTAAAGGTCTCAAAGCCCGCCGGCGCGCTCAGCACCAGCTTTTCCGCACATTTGGGGTGATTCAGCAGGGTAGTAAGCGCTATCTGCCCGCCCATCGAGTGGCCCACCAGGCACACATTCTTCAGTCCCAGCTTTTGCACCAGCTCATTCACCACCTCCGCAAAGAACGACATACTATAAGTATACTCCCCCTTGTCCGACAGGCCATTACCCGGCAGGTCTAAGGCTATGCAGCGGTGGTGGTTCTTTAGCCCTTCTATGTTCTTCCTCCAGCTGAGTGCATATGTCGCCAGCCCGTGTATGAATACCAGTGTTTTAGGCCCTGTACCCTCGTCTACATAGGCTATGTTACAGCCATTGCTCAGCTTTGTATTATGTATAGTGTACGGGTAATTTATTGTTGCGTTCATCTTATCTAGTGTGCTCTATTTTCCACAAACCCTTTTCCTGTGCAGGTTTTTCCCCAGCTGTTATGTGGTGCCGCGCTTGTTTTAACTATGCTAAAATATCTTTTCTTTTCCAGCCAATCACAATCTATTTTATCCATCTCATTTATATCCATGCATAACGAATACATCCATATCGCCCTCTGTACATACATCTATGGAGCTGGTTTTCTTTAACAAAAATTTCCCCGCTCTCCGCTCCCTTTCCCGCTCCCGGCTGCGCCGCTGGCACGTTCTTTTTTACTTATCCTGTACAAACGCGTTTAGATTGAACCCATATCACCAACGAAACAAACATCATGAGAACCAAATCTTGTTAAACAAAACCCTCACCAGGGAAAACTATTTGTAACTAAAAACACGTGTCCAATGGAAGACAAAAACAGGAAGCCCGGTACGCCTCAGGCAGGCAAAGGGCAAGGAAACCGAAGCGGGCAAGATTCAAATCTTGACAAGAACCGCAACCAGGATACTTCGAAAGGTACTAACCGTAAAGTTGCTGCCGACCAGGATAGCGAACTGGACCGTACCGATGAAAATGAAGTGCCTGACACAAGCAAACAGGAAGAGCGCAACCAGGACAAGAACCTCAAACGCTAACCTGATCTTTAACTAAGAAAAATAAACAAAACCTGTACAGGTATAAAACATAACCTGTCATCTGGAAAAATCAGTTTTCAGTTGTGTGTGATTAATGAAAGAGCGGTGTACTCGTAGCGAGCACACCGCTCGTGTGTTTTATGTCATTAGCCACATCACCTGTTTACTCCCTCTCCTTCGGAGAGGGCCGGGGAGAGGCCTATTTGCTCCTTTCACTCACCCACTTGGCTACTGCAGGGCCTAGTTCTTTCTGGCTCTTGGCGCCTACGAACACGCCTATGTGCCCGCCGGGGAATGCATACGTTTCCTTGTCCTTGCTGCCTATTTTATCCATTATAGGTAATGTGCTGGCGTTGGGGATGATGGTATCTTCGGTAGCGTATACGTTCAGGAAGGGAACGGTCATTTTCTTCAGGTCTATCTTGCGGCCGCCCAGTTCCATTTTGCCCTGTATCAGCAGGTTGTCGCGGAAGAGGTCTTTGATGTACTTGCGGTACATTTCGCCGGGTATGGCGGGCAGGTCTGCCTTCCATTTTTCCATGCGGAGGAAGTTCTCCATCTTGTCCTTGTTATCCAGCGAGTCCATAATGCCTATGTACTTGCTTATGTTCATGCTGGGTTTCAGCATGCTGAAGGCGCTGTCTATCATGCTGCCGGGCACGGTGCCTACGCTATCCACCAGTGTGTCCACGTCTATGAACTCTGTCCACTTGTACAGCATGCAGCTGCGGGTGCCAAAGTCGTAGGGGGCTACGTAGGTGGTAAGGGTTTGCAGCTTTTCGGGGTACAGGCTGGCGTATATCATGCTGTATGTGCCTGCCTGGCATATGCCCATCTTGTGTATCTTATCTACTTTATTGCTCTTGCGCACGTAGTCCACCGCATCGTTCATGTAGCCGTCTATATAGTCTTCCATGGTCAGGTAGCGATCGGCGCGGGTGGGGTAGCCCCAGTCCATTATGTATATGTCCAGGCCTTCGTCCAGCAGCTTCTTCATCAGGCTGCGGCCTTCCAGGTCCAGCACGTCGTGGCGGTTCAGCATGGCGAAGGATACCAGTACCGGTATCTTGCATGTGGCGGGTGTATCGCGCCTGTAGTGGAACATTTTCACTTTATCGCTCTGCCATACCAGGTCTTTGGGGGTGGTAGCCACTTGTACATCGCCTATTTGCTCCAGTGTTTCGTAGCCTTTTGCCAGTTTTTGGGTGGTTGAGAGTAGCTCGTCCATCATTGTAGCCGGATTCCAATTCATAATTTCCTTTAATTTGGCGCGAAGTTAGGGCTTTTTTGCTGATATGTCGGTGGTTTTGAGGTGTATATTGCCCCTTATTTCCAATTTGTAAATGCTCTCCGTAAATAATGTTCATAATAACTACTTTCATATTTCAGTCTTGATTATTATTTGACAATTCACTGATCACACATTTTCTATTCTTAAAGGAACGGATTCTACCTATGTAACATTTAATAATGATAACGTAAAATTCCAATCTTTAGACTCAGTAAGATTTATCGCTGAAACATATGATTTCATTTTTCTTTACAACCGAAAGGATAGTATGTCAGTTGTCTTTAAAAAGGAAGAATTAGATTCTATATCTTATAAGCAAATTTTTTTTTCATACTACAAAACACCATCCTGACACACGCTGAGGTATTGATAATTTATTTAGTGGTCGAAGATCAAGTAAATATGTAGTAGGTATTTAATATTAGAAGAATTTTTCAAATTGTTTTCGCTGCAACAAAACAAATTCATTAACAAGTACGTCATGTACATTACGTAATTTATTAAATTCTTGCTGTACTTTATTCTGGTCCTTAATATCAAGATTTCTTTCTGATAGCGCCCATATTTCTGTAAAGTATAGGTGAGTAACCTCAAAATGCTTTAATATGGCATTTAACTTGTCTAGCTCGGTATCACTACAGTACATTTTAAGCCGGGCGCTTAAAGCTGTCCATTTAGATAAAATTGGTATTAGTTCCAAGTCAAGCTGGGAACTAGATTGCTTTTTACCGTACGTTACGTTTAGAAAAGAGTTATGTATGTATGCTATTATCGAAGAGTAATTTTCATGCCATTCAGTAAATGCAGACACTTTGCTTTTCAAGTAAATGTCAAATTTTTGTTCTTTGCTTTTCGCTTTATAACTAAAGATGACGGTAAATGCCTGAAACCCAACTGTAATGATTAAAGCACACTGCGCCCAATATTTATTTAGTAAATCCATAAACAATTAAGTTACAAAAGTCGATTACCATGCGTATTCTGATCAATAATATCTATGAGATCAAATAAATCACTACTAATTTTTACTGGATCTTTGTTTATCTCTGAACCTGAAAAACGAATTACTCGATAGCCATTTGATTGAAGTTGGCGATCTCTGATTCTATCATTTTCGAAGCTGTCTTTAGAATTATGGTAAGCAAACCCATCACATTCGACAACTATCTTAACTTGCTCATCACTTGGCACCCAAATAACAAAATCTGTTCTAATAGAGCGCCCATTTACTTTGATATTTGGAAATCCTGCTTGAGGTGTTATATGGTACGAGTTCCATTCGAAGTGTCGTATAATATTATTATGGACTTGTATTTCCTCAATTTGTTGGTCATTAAAAACACCGGCGTTTTTTTTCTTCAAAAGAGCTTTCTCAAAATTTTGGAGTTCATCATCGCCAGTATGCTTCTTGTAACTCTCTATAAGGGCCATAATTGCCAAGTGATTCTCTCGATATGAAATAATATTTTCCTCTATGTTGTTTGCTGGAGGAGTGAAATGTAAACAGGGGAATCTATTTTTAATGAACAAGAGCATGAATGAACTTAAAAATACTTTTTCTATTGGGGATTGGCAGTATTCGAAAATTTTGTCAACGTTGTTTGATGCAACTACCGTAATAAAACGACTGTAAAAATCTGCGTAGGATATTTCATCTACATCGGTATCTGTAGATAAACTATACTCTTCTTCGATTGATTTATTGATAAAATCATATAGTAGTGGCAAAAATTTCTCTTTTGACTCTAGATAATATGTAATTGGTTTCGTCATTAATTAGTTGCCTCCGTTTTAGCTACTTTAATTCTTGATCTGAAAAATTTCGCAGTTTCTTTATCGGTAAAATCAACGTAATACCCTTTGATGCCCCTTGTCATCAAAGGGTAACAAGTATAGTTTTCCTTCAAACTAATGCATCAATTATATTGAATAATGTTACAGAATCACCTTGGTTAGCGCGCGCCTCCTGCGCGCCAGAAATTGCAATTGTTTTAGGTACAAATTGCTTATTCGCATTTGGTACCTGATTTATCGCGGCATTCGTCCCGGGAGGTAGTCTGTCATATGTGCGGCAAGCACACAAAAGAATTTCACAATTGTGACTGACCATTTCTGCCAGTGCGCTGGCCACTAAATCATATGTATCCCCTGAGCTTGTTACTCCGATTAGTTTTTTGTTTTTAGTTAGTATGGCAAAATAGTCGCCATCATTTGGATCGTAGTTGGTTTTTACCACTTGATAGGCATTACTCCTCAATATGAGATATAATAACCTTAGGGTGGTAGTCTTGCCGCTACTGCCGCGACCTTGCAATGCAATAATTTCTTTCATAAAACGTTTTTATAGAAATAAATTATTGGGGAAACAACCAATATTTTAATTCTTCTTTTTGTATCTCCCTTAATCTTCTGTTTAGAGGTTCCAGTCCTTGTGTTAGTAGCAAATATATATCATTTAATAGCTCTTTTGTTTCGAACATATAGCTATGGTGGTTGCCTGAAGATTTCACATTTGACGCATCCACAGTATCTAAGCCCTCAGCAATGTAAATTCTTTCGCCTGCTTCGCCTATACGAATAAGTCCGGTTCTTAACCTGCGGGATAACTTAAGTGCCTCATCCCGATCTGAAGCGTATAATGTACGTCTATTACCAACTGATTTGAATTCAGGGAGTATGTCATTATTAAAAAGGTCTTTATCAATATCAGGGGCAGCCAGTATTATTTGGCTTATCGTTTTTACTTTGTTTTTAAAACTGTCTTTTGTTATTAATCTATTTAAAGCGCGAGTAAGTAGCCTATTGCCCATGCTATGACCAATAAAATGTAGTTGTTCAATACCGGTATTATTTACAAAGTCTTCTACAAACTGTGTGAAAACTGGAACTGTGGTGTCAGCCCTTTCGATGTCTCGACCATAATCAAGCTCCCTTCCCGTGGACGGCCAACTGAAGAATCCTGTTAATCCACTGAACCGCAAGTCATGTGTTATTTGTCCCGCGCGCCAGGCAGCTTCTGCAAATGTTGTATTAAAGCCATGAACAAAAATAAAAGCAGCCTTATTATTGCTGTCATCTACAGCGTCTTTTAACATAGCATAAAATGTATTTCCGCTAAGTTCTCTTATGCCAGTCAAAACTATATCCTTATTGGCGTTTTCGTTTCGCTGCCACCAAAGAATTTTGCCAGGTCGCTCGAGTTCGCCTTGTTTATGGCCTCTCGGTATACTTACAGTACAAATTCCAAGGCTTAATTTGTCGCTCAAATCATCTCCGTAAAAGTCATTTACATTTGAGCTATCCACTTTATTTCTATTGGTGCCATAAAATAGGTTTACATCTCCCCCAGGATCAATTTTAGGAAAGTTAGGTGCATATAGAATTTTTTCCTGTAAAACCTCCTCGCCGATTTCTTTACCAAAACTCATTATGCTTCTTCTGGTCTCAAGAAACAACGCGGGCGGAAGAGACAATCGTTCAAGTTGGCTGCTGGTTACTTTTTGTATTTCTGCATTGTCACCCATGGCATTGAACTCAGCCTTTATCGGTTCAATATTGTCAAACCAATCAACGTGCATGTCCACACGCTGGCGATCGTGTCTCAAATCATTACTAACATAGCCTATCTTATTAATGCGTTTCTCGCCATCAAGACCTAAAATTCCATCCCCTGGGCGAAGGCGTGAATACTGGTATATGCCACCTGCAATTGATTGGACTCTTTCAAACTCATAAGTCGGATATTTTTGGGCAACTGCTACGGATATTCGCTTTTGAGATGAGAAACCTGATATCCCTATGCCTTCCCAATTATAACTAAGGGTGTCAGTTTTGTCATTCCAATGTCTGTGTTCGGAATCGTAGAGCGGAATTGCAAATAGCCTGTTTGATTTAAGCGGAATTAGAGATGTATTTGCCATAGTATTATTATTCAAGTGTTATACTAGTAGTGTTAGCCTATAAACATTAAATACCAACTTAGCTATGGTGTTAAAGTACAATTGCTAAATATTACAATGGTACAATACAAAAATGAGATATGGTACCGTGTTTTCACGGTAGTGACAACCTTAAAAATGTGGATATCTTTTTTAGGATTTCGCTTGTTAACGATAGTATCTTGCTGGGTTGGCTGAAAAATTCTCCTGCATTAATGAGCATTTTTCAACTGCTCTAGTTCTTTATTTTATTGATACTTAATTTCCTTTTTTGCTAGGATTATTTCCTAAAAAGGGAAACCATTAGGTAAAAAAGGGAAATAACGAGAAATAATTATTTCGCTGCATATGGCAATACAGGCAAGCCTTTCAGCCATATGCCCTCAAAAAAAGAGGAAATAACTATTTCCTACTGGAAAACAGGAAATAATTATTTATCGTAATTGGTTTTCATAGTTCAGGTCCAGCCTCAGCATAGTCAATGCATAGTCATTGAACTACCTCGATTGACTTTCCAGGTCAGCAGAACATCATACCTAAATCGGAAGTAATCGGCATTATCGGTAGTAAATCGGAAGTTCTATTCACATTAAGTAAGCGCTTCAAAATATTTAGCATCAATTACTTAGACAAAAAAATGTGGATATCCAACTTCCGGTTTTAATTATCTCGCAAATCGGCAATTAGCCGTTCCCCTTAGCTATCTTATTAATAATATACTGCCTGTACGGGATGTTTTGCATTTTGCTTTCGAGCCAGCCGTAGTAGTTGAAGTAGAGGAAGTAGAGGTTCTTTACGGGGTCGTTCTTGTACTTGTCGAGCTCGGCAAGGAAGGGTTTTATGAATGCGGATATATGCTCCGCGCTTTTAATGGCGGCAAGGCGCTTGAGGAAGAGCATGATCTTCTTCTCGAAGGGGCGCAATTTTTTGCGGGCATACAGTAAATGATACGCTGCTTCGATGGCGGTATCGAGGCGGAGGGATTCGCCCCGCTCGTAGATGATGAGGAGGTGAAAGATGATGGTGAAGTAAAAAATATCTTCGCGGTTTATGTCGCGGTTCAGCTCCTTGATGTCGAATATAAGCTCTTCGGCTTCCTTCCATTGGCCCAGTACAAAGTAAGAGATGCATGTTGATGTCATGATGGAGAGCATCTCGGCAGGGGAGAGTACCTGGCGGGCAAATGTGAGCACTTCGGCCGCCTTCTCGTTCACCAGTACGGCTACCTTGTCGTAGCGGCCTGTTTTGTGGTTTATCTTCAGTACGGTATTGAAGGCTATGATCTGCCACTGCATGCGGCTATAGTCGGTGCCTATGTGTGCATCGGCCAGCAGGCGGAAGTGGCTAAGGTAGTGGGCTACGGCTTCGGTATCCTTAAGGGCAAAGAAATTGTAAAAGGTGGTGTTGGCGCTGCTGAGGAAATAGTCGGGGTACACATCTATGTATGTGGGGTTCCTTTGCCAGAATTTCAGCAGGGCCTCGCAGTGCTGTTGGCAGCCGGCGAAGTCGAGCGTCATGTGGCAGGCAAGGGCGAGTGCGTTGTGCTGCATTGCCTGTGTCCAGGGGCTTTCCTTAGGCTCGGGCACCAGGGCGAGGAGCGACTTTTTTATTTCCTCCACCTCGGCATGTTGCTCGGCACTGAAACGCAGCAGGGTGATCTTTTTGAGGGTCTGCAGCTGCTCGAAGAGGAAGTGCAGTTGCTGCTGCATATGCTGGTAGTGCAGGGCCTTGCGCAGGCGTGCAGCTATATTGCCCGATTCGGACTTGTACTCTTTGAAGGATTTGTATTCGAGTATGCGGCTCTGCATGCGGAGGAGCTGTATCTGCATATCGTACTGCTCGAAGGAGTCGGCGAGCTCCCATGCTTTGTTGAAGAGCTTGCGGGCCATTTGCAGGAGTTTCTTTTCCAGCAGCGCCTCTATCTGGGCCAGGATGAAGCTGAGCTGTATGCCGAAATCTTCCTTGCGGCGCAGGAAGACCATGGTATCGAGTACTTCCTTGCCCAGGTGGTTCTTAAGGCCTGAGAACTGGGCGGCATTGCTGACGCTGAGCTGGTTCTGGATCTCCTTCTCGTCGTAAGCGCTGCTTTTCTCTATGAGGTCGAAGAGGCGGAGGTGCTGTGCAGTGCTCTTGGCGGAGTGGCGCTTTGCGAGCTTTTTGTAGTAAGACTTTTCATTAGCGCTCATGCCCTTGATGAGGAAAAAGAGGTCGGAATTGAATTGTCTTGGCATTGGGCAGCAATGTTGTAGTGGGTATTGTGAAGTTAGGGTATTTTTATGAACAGTCAAATGACTTAAAATCAGCTGTTTGTATTTTATAAGGCTGTTTTAGAGCTGGTTCGGGAGGCTGAATTTGGGGGTAGATAATAATTTTTAGAAAGCGGATGTGGGGGCAACTTTGTGCTTTAAATAATCTTAAACGAAAAGACTGGCTTATGAAAAGGAATTTTTTACTCAAATTACTGTGTGCGTTGCTGGTGGCAACGACAGTACAGGCTACCGCGCAGGAGCAGAAAGCTACCTGGGGCGGTGATGTAAATGTAAACCCGGTTGCGGGCAGGTATTACAAGAACGCAAGGGTATCGGTAGCATATGATGGTACCATCTATGTAGGGCGTTTGTATGCTACTGCAGCGGCTGCGCCTTATGATCACTGGGAAGTGTTGAAGAGCACGGATACGGGGCATACTTTCACCGGTTTTGACAGCTCGTTTGCTACTGCAGGGCAGCAGTACCGTGCGTTCGATATATTGGCGGCAGGCGCCAATGCTACAGATTTTAAACTGATCGTGGCCCGTTCATTCTACGATTCGAGCGCAGCAAACCTGGGCGATAACAGGCTATTGGTATATGCTTATGGTGCAAGTGGCCAGTACCTGAGCACGCTGGTGGACGAATCGCATAATTATATCGCGTCCTTTTACAGGGGATGGGAAGCTATAAGCCTGTCCTCGGACTGGAGAGAGAAGAACAGTATATCTGCGCCTTACGAGATCGATATTGTGGCGCAGAAATCGGGAGTAGATGATTCTATAATCGTTTGGGCGAGTAAAGATGCCGGGGCAACTATGACGCGCAGGGGCCTTTACGGTACACCCAGGTACATCAAAACTGTGAGCAGCTCTATAGGCTCAACCCTCAGTACCACCAGCCTGTACGGCAGGTTTGGAATAGTTTGGGACGAATTTGTAAATAACGGAGATATGTGGGGTAAAATTTATGGGGAGTTCTTGTATGCAGATGATGCTTCAGATCCGGGAATTAATACCGGCTTGCAAACAATAGCAGGTTCTGATAATTTCAGGAACCCTGTTATTGTTATGTCTCAGCAAACCGGTACCGTAGTTGGCCCCGGTGCCGATGATATCAGGACAATGATCATTGCGGAAAATAACTTGTTGGTGCCCGGCGTTAGCAGTATTACCTGCAATGTTTCGGACAGCATGATCAATGGTGTGGCCGCTTTTAATACACCTGCCACTGTAAAGCTGGGTAGCGCCGCAGGTGGCGCGTATGATGCACACGGCGTTTATGATCCTGTTGCCAATAACTTCCTGATCACTTACTATGATTCGGCTACGCAGGCATTGGTATATGATGTGAAGCCATTGAGTGCAAGCATAGCGGCATTGCCTACTGTTATCAAGGCTAATTATCGCGATGCTGCCACTGATCTTGGTCTGCCTGCTTATCCACGCACGGATATCAATATGGTAAATGATAAAGCTGTATTTGTATGGAATGATAACAGCAAGACGATGTTTGATGCGGAGTATGCGCAAAACGTGTCGGTGCAGAGTGTGCCGGTGAATGTTACAGATGTGCAGGTGTTCCCTAACCCGGCCAATGATGTTATCAACCTGGGTTTTATAGCTAAGCAAAATGGTAGCGCTACTGTAGCAGTGCTGGATGTAACAGGAAGGCAGGTGCTCTCTATGCAGGCTGATGTGATGGTAGGTGTTAACAGGATAACTGTTGCGCTGGGTGCATTGTCGGCAGGTAATTACTTTATACAGGTGAAGGGCGAGGTGGCAAGTTTCAATGCGCGCTTTACTAAAAACTAGGTAAGAACCACATCACCATAAATATATTACCCGGAGGTAATAATTCTACAGAGGTAAGAGGAGCGCATATGAACGTAAAGGGAAATGGACGTTCACTAAGCAATAAAATTGTATTTTTTATCCCTCTGAAACACGCAGCCACGGTTTTTACCGTGGCTTTTTTTGTTATTTAGCGATGAACACGGGGATATTGATCATGTGGCGGACGGAGTTTATGGTCTCTCCGAAGAGCCAGTCGCCGATGGCTTTGTGGCCGTGGCTGCCGATGATGAGCAGGTCGCAGTTGTTCTCTTTTATTATGCGGGCTATTTCGGCGCTGCGCTTTTTGAAACCGAGGACGCCATGTGCTTTGAGATGGCGCTCGGTAAAGAAGCTGACGTATTTATCGAGCTGCTGCTGGTCGCGGATGGCTTCCTGGTCCTGCGCTTCATTGCCCATCATGCGGGCGGAAACGCTCTCCACGATATGTATGAGCACAAAGCTGGCATCGGGGTTGGCTATTTGCAGGGCGTATTGGATCACCTTGCTGTCTTTGTTGCTATAGTCGAGGGCTAGGGCGATGTGTTTGAATGGTTGGGCTTCGGTAAGTAGGGAAGCGACTTGTATGTTCTGGTGTATGTTGCTGTCAGCATGCTGGCGGCGGCGTATGAGGGGGAAGAAGAATGTAATGAGCAGCAGCACAAGCAAGCCTGCTACGCCGATGAGTATAAGCGCTTTAATAACAAGGCTGTTGGTGGAAGCCATCCATAGCTCTACTGTTTCCATAACGAGCTTGAGGTTGAGCACCACTATAACTGCAGCTATAAGCCATGAGGCTATCTTGGTTTTGGTGCTTATAGCGAAATTACCCATTTTCTGCTTGTCGCTCACGAACAGGATGAGGGGTATGACCGCGAATGCGAGCTGCATGCTGAGCAGCACCTGGCTGAAGATAAGCATATCATCGACCATAGAATCGCCTGCTATAGCAAGAACTATAACTGCGGGTATGATGGCCAGCATACGGGTAATGAGGCGGCGGATAACAGGGTTGATGCGCAGGCGCAGGTAGCCTTCCATAATGATCTGCCCGGCGAGGGTTCCTGTAACAGTGGAACTTTGGCCGGCGGCTATGAGCGCAATAGCAAAGAGCCATGATGCCCATTTGGTAGTGAGCAAAGGGGTGAGCAGTTTGTAAGCTTCCTGGAGTGAGGCCACCTGGTTGTTGCCGGAAGTATAGAACACCGCACCGGCAAGAATGAGTATCGCAGCGTTGACAAAGAAGGCGAGGTTGAGCGCAATGGCGCTGTCGATGGTATTTAACTTCAATGCGCGTCTTATAGACTTGTCGTCGCGGGCTACCTTACGGGTTTGTACGAGTGCTGAATGGAGGTAGAGGTTGTGCGGCATAACGGTGGCACCTATAATACCTATGGCTATGTAGAGGGCAGCGTGATTGGGAAGGTAGGGTACAAAGCCTGCGGCTACCTGGTGGAGATCAGGCTTAGCGAAGATCATCTCGATAATAAAGCAGAGGCCTATGATGGCAATGAGTGAAATGATAAATGCCTCGAGCTTGCGCATGCCTAACTTCTGCAGGTAGAGCAGCAGTACTGTATCTAATAGGGTAATAAGCACACCCCAGATGAGCGGCAGGCCTATTAAAAGGTTGAGGCCTATGGCTACGCCAAGCACTTCTGCAAGATCGCAGGCGGCGATGGCTATCTCGGCAAGTATGTAGAGAGCGAAGTTGACACCGCGCGGATAGGTCTCCCGGTTGCACTGGGCGAGGTCGCGACCCTGTACAATGCCCAGGCGTGCAGCAATGGACTGCAGCACCAGTGCCATGATATTGCTCATGAGCAGCACCCATATAAGCCTGTAGCCGAACTGCGAACCACCTGCAATATCTGTAGCCCAATTGCCGGGGTCCATATAGCCCACGCTTACGAGGTAGGCGGGACCGAAGAAGGCGGCGATGCGACGCCACTTTACTTTTTTCTTCGAGGGGTCGACAGACTGGTGTACTTCGCTGAGTGAGTTATCAGGATGAAGATGTTCCATTTTGCAAAGCTAAAAAATAAAATTAGACTAGCCTAATTTTATTTTTTGTGGAATTTGGAATTTGGATTGGGCTGAGGGAGGGGGAATGCCGGTTGCAAACCGGAATACTATCCTTAGACACAAGTTGGCCAGGCTCAATTCCTACGCGCCAAAATGCGCCAGCGAGTGTAGCGAGAGCCCTTAACGCGTCTGACCGCTGGAAGTGGTGCTGACGCTATGAAAGAAAAAAAAACTACTAAAAAATTAGTTAATTAACTAAGTATTTAGTAATTTCACTAAAAAATTAGTTGATATGACAGGAAAAGCACAGTTCAAACCGTTGACAAAAGCCGAGGAACAGATCATGCAGGCCTTGTGGCAACTGGACACTGCCTTTGTAAAAGACATAGTGGACGAGTTGCCTGAACCCAAGCCGCATTACAACACTATTAGCACCATCATAAAGATACTGGAGGAGAAAGGCTTCGTGGGGCATGAGTCGTTCGGGAAGGCGAACAGGTATTACGCGCTCATTAATAAGGAAGAATACAGCAAGAAGACGATGAAGCAGTTTGTGAAGGGATATTTCGAAGGCTCGTTCTCTAATATGCTTAGCTTCTTTGCGAAGGAGAAAGATATAAGCGTGAGGGAACTGGAAGAGCTACTACATGAACTGAAAAAAATAGAACCTAAAAAATAAATGCCATGATATACCTAATACAGGTGAATATCTACACGGCTATCATGCTGCTTGTATATATGCTGCTGCTGCGCAATAAACCGGTATACCGGCTGAGCAGAAACTATTTAATAGCAGCGGCAGTGCTGCCGTTCTTGTTGCCCCTTATACGATTGCCCGAGGCAGTGGAAAGTAAAGTGCAGGCTGTGCCCCTGCTCCAGTTCAGGCTGCCCGAGGTGGTGATAGGAGCGAAGAGCGGGGGAGGTGCTATCAATTGGCCTATGATAGCATGGATAGTGTATGGTTTGATAAGCGCTGCAATAATTGTGTATCATGTTTGGAATGTAATTCGCTTGCAGAAGGTCGTGAATGCGCATGAGAAAGAGGCGAGGGATGGATATGTATTGATCAGTAATTCGGGGTACGGGCCGGGGAGTTTTGGAAAGTATATTTTTTTCCCGACGGATGAGGTGAACGAGGCGATACTGGCGCACGAGCAGGCACATATTACCCTGAAGCATACGCGAGATATATTGTTGCTGAACCTGCTGCAGGCTGTGGCATGGCCCTCGCTGCTGCTGGGCAGGATAAAGAAGGAAATAAAAGAGGTACATGAGTTCCAGGCTGATGCAATGGCAAATGAAGACAAACGCAGCTATGCGGAACTGTTGGTATCCTCCGTACTGAATACGCGTTCGCTACCCGAGATGCATTTATTTATTATTCACCCCTTAAAAAGAAGAATTATGATGTTGCAAAAAAATGGTAAGGCTTCACCTATGAAAACAAGCCTGCTGCTATCATCGATACTAATGATGCTGGGCTGTGCAGTGTTATTTGTGCAAGGATGCGACAAAAAAGATGTCAGCAAACCGACAGCGACATTAAACACTAAAGAGATAAGTAAAGCAGAATATGATAAGGAAGCAAATGGAATGGTAAAAACAGGGCGCAAGTTCACTATAGAAGGGTATGCAAATGGGCAGGTATTTGAAGAAGTAGACTCTGTAAGAAAAGTAGCCGACGTAATGCCCGAGTCGCCGATTGACATGGTACAGTTCCTGGTCAAGAACATGCACTATCCTGAGTATGCCAGGAAGCATAATATAGAAGGCCGGGTAATGGTGAAATTTGTTGTAGGAACAGATGGATCCATTTTAAACCCGCAAATATTGAGATCTCCTGATACATCAGTATCACGCGCAGCACTGGAGGTAATAAATAAGATGCCTAACTGGCAACCGGGCAGAATGGCTGACGGCAGGCTGGTTAATGTGGAAATGTATTTACCAATTGTGTTTAAACTGAAGTAAAGTTATTTTCCCTTTAAAACAAAATTATGAGACTGATAAGTTGTTTTCTTTTAGCTGTGATAATGTTTTCCTGTGACAGTGCGATGGCGCAATCTACAAATAAAGACAGTGTCTACGCAAAGACCGACAAAATGCCGGAGCCAGGATATAACGTGTCGGATTACCTTGCTAAAAACATCCATTATCCAAAAGAGGCCAGAAAGAAAAACATAGAAGGAAAGGTTGTGATAAAATTCATAATCGACAAGGAGGGAAATGTTACTCATCCGGTGATACTTAAATCGCCTGACACGCTGCTATCACAGGAGTCACTTAGAGTGGTGAAGATAATGCCCAGATGGGTACCCGCGGAAGTGGATGGTGAGCGGGTGCGTGTTTGATTTACCCTGCCGATAATGTTTAAGCTAAGAGGATAACAATAATTTGTTTTTCAGGTGGATTACGGAACACTTGGTGTTTAAAAAACGGACCTGCAAGATGGCTGTACGTAAGCTCAAGCGCGCGCATTGCCATATATTCTATAAGTATTTAGATACGCCGCAGCCACGGTTTTTGCCCTTTTGTGTATCTTGCGCCTGTTATGAGTAAAGAAATTGTCGTAAGCGGCATACGTTCAACCGGTTTCCTGCATTTGGGCAACTATTTTGGCGCCATGAAGAATTATGTAAAAATGCAGGATGAATACAACTGCTATTTTTTCGTGGCCGATTACCATTCCCTGACCACGCATCCCGACCCTAAGGACCTGAAGGCAAATGTGTACCGTGTGGTGGCGGAAAATATAGCCAGTGGCCTGGACCCCGAAAAAATAGCACTATACGCGCAAAGCGATATCCCCGAGATACCGGAACTGTACCTGATGCTGAATATGC
>DDET01000043.1 GCA_002336915.1 Bacteroidetes bacterium UBA1947
TAAGTACCGGCGCAAAGACCGGTTATGGTCGCAGTGGTCTCACCTGTTGACCAGAGATAAGTATAAGGCAATTGGCTACCTGTAGCAATAACAGTGGCTGTACCATTACACAGATCGCAGGTAGCATTGGTTGATGTACTATCAAGGTTTACTATCGGTGGTGTACATATAGCACAAGAGGTATTCTGGAAGTAGACACCTGTGAGCGCCAGGCACCAGCAGTCGCCTGAGGACTGAGAATTTATAGTAAACGGAGAAGTTGCCTGTGCAGGATTATATGTAGTAGAAACGTCGAAAAAATCCCACCAGTCCGAAGACAAAGGACAGGCCGTATTATTAAGTGAAAGTGTTGCTGTTTGAGGAATATTAGGTTGCAGATCACCAATGCCCATGAATGCCCTTCCGTTTGTTGTAGGGCCGCATATCGGAGCATAGTTCATGTTGTACGTAGTATTCTGCGGGAACTGGCCATTACCCACTAATGCGCCATCATCAATTATCAGGGTACCTGTCCACAATGTGCTCGCCTCGCTATAGATAACCACCATTGTTGCACCGTCCATATCGTTCGGAAAGTTGACCAGTATACCACTCAGGTTGTAAACGCCGTTACCCGTAACAAGGGAAGTAATGTCTGCACGGTAAGTATAGGAACCACCATAACCCCAGCATTTATCACTGCCCTGGCCTACAATAACCATTGGAATACTGTTATTACCACCGGGGCCATTTATCGTTATTGTCATTGCAGCACCATTACCTGAACCTTCAACCCACAGGTAAGCGGCCTCAATTGTAGCGCCAACAGGAATACCTGCAATAGTCATCGCTACAGGCTGGATATTTCCGGGAGGTTGAAAACGCTGACCGGTTATTTGTGTAGCTGTGGTATAGTTCAAACCACATTTGGTCAAGTTATAGAAGTTCCCTAATGTGCCATTGCCATTCGCAAAAGAAGAAACAGAAGAAAGAAGCAATAATACAATGGCGACTAATTGGTATATTTTACGGTTCATATACAACATGTGGGTTAAAAAATATTTCCAATAAATGTGTTTCGTGATAAAGAAATGTTAAACACTTTGAAAGACAGGTACAAATAGCAATATAGTTGGCTTTATACCTGCTTTTTTTTGGTATTCAACATTAGGCTAAAAATAAATGTTTTTTGAGAAATTTACTAATATATAAAAAAATATACGTATGATAATGTATGGACATGCTCATATAGTATAATATACTATAAATACTGCGTTAAATCAGTATGCAAATGCCAAAAAAAACCACGCCTGTAAGCGTGGTTGAAATATATAATAAATTAAATCCTATTTAATAACGCAACTTTTTGTCTGGCCGCTGGTATTACCCGTATGGGTAAGGTTGGAATCATAAGAATCACACTGTATCTGGGCATTCTCAGGATCTGTGCTTGTAACCGCAAAATTAGTAACTGATGTTTCAGTAATAACTCCGTTTACATAAACGTTAGTTGTACACTGGCACGTGTATGATGCGCCTGTTCTTTCTCTCGTGCAACTAAGCATAACTGAGCAAACTGCAAGTAGTACAAGACATGAAAGCGTAAATATTTTTTTCATAGAACAAATATTTTTTTATAGCCTCAGCAAATATATACAATCAATCATAAAAAAGAATGCTTTGCCCCATAATAGTAAAAAAAGAATTGCATGTTGTTTTATAAGGATATGGTATTTATATTTAGGCAAGTAAATTCATCGGAAATACGATTTCTATCAAGGCTAAGTTTGAATGGCAATACTAGGAAAATTAGGCAGGTATACTGATACGGGCTTGTTATTATTGAGGCTGGGCCTCGGAGCGATGATGGTATTTCATGGATATCCCAAGCTGATTGGGGGTCCTGAAAAATGGGAAAGCATTGGCAAGGCAATGGACAACCTGGGCGTTCACACTTACCATACAGCTTGGGGGGCAATGGCCGCGGCCACCGAATGTATAGGTGGATTATTGATAGTGCTTGGATTATTTTTTAGACCTGTGAGCGTATTGATGATGTTTACTATGTTTGTCGCCGTAGTGCATCATATAAAGGCCGGAGACAGTATTGGTGATGCATCACACGCAATAGAATTGTGTTTTGTGTTTTTGGGGCTTATCTTTGTTGGGCCGGGTAAATATTCAGTTGATAAAAGCTAAATTTATTTCATGAAAAATATACTATTCTCAAACGGACGCATACTAACAGCTTTCTTGTTGCTGAGCTTGATATCCATCATTACATCTTGCCGTCGCGAGCGCTATGTTTGCGAATGCTACAGCAAAATAAAAGGAGCAACAACCAATGAACTTGGTGAAGTGAAGCAGAATAAAGCTGAAGAGCGCTGCAATTTTATTTACGTGCACCTAAAGGCCGTGGATACGTCAATATATTGTCAACTGACCACACCGTACGAGAGAAATTGATTTCGGTATTATAAACTGAAAGGGCCTGTATGCATTGCATACAGGCCCTTCTTATTAACTACACCCGGGGAAATTACCTTGCTATCTGCAACTTCTTTGTTATGACTGCTCCGTTTGTCTTAATATTTAGCAGGTACATGCCCACTGCAATGTCGTAGAGACTAAACCGCTGCTCTGCCGGGGATACTAATGTTGGTTGCATGTGGCGGATAAACCTGCCCGAAATATCCAACAGGTCAATTGACGCACCCTTGCCCACCTGTACTTTAAGATCTCCCGACGATGGATTTGGACCCAGGGTCACCTCGTTGTCTGTCGCAACGCTTTTAACTGCTGTGGGGAAGGCCACTGTAAATGTAGCTACCATACCAAACGACAGGTGAGGAGTACAATGATAATTGTATGTGCCCAAAATAGTTGGCACATAAACAAATGAAGTGTGGGACGCATCGATAGGCGCATCCCAGGTTGCGGCACCTGCGGGAATGCCTAATGCCGTGCTTGTTGTAGAGTGCACATCTGTGCCTCCCCATACCCATTTGATAGAATCACCCGGTGCGACTGTAAGGGTAGCAGGAATAAAATTCGTACTGCTGCCGGGACCTACCTGTATAGTGTGCAAGGTTGCCGAAGCTTTGTTGAAAAACAGGCTGCCTGCAAGAAAAACTGAGCTAAGTATTATTGCTTTCATAAAAGGAGATTTGAAGTCGTTAAAAAATATCTTCACGAAAGTACCTGCATTAATGCGGATGCATGGGGACCATCCCGACGAAACAAGAATATACAAGGATGAAGCGGCAGCTGTTTACAAAAAAAGAAACGGGACGCTGTTATGCGTCCCGTTTCTTTAAAATGTTATTTATCAACTATTTCTTAGTGCGGTACACTATGCGTGTGCGCCACCAATTTGCGTTTTCTTTAAGATTCCTTACTGATTCGGGTTTCAGCTGGAGCAAAAGCGAAGCAAGGAATTCCCTCCTGTTAGCATGCATCCTGTAGATACCATGGGAAAAATCAACAGAGCTCATAAGATCAGACAGGCTGAAATCTACGTAGCGTGAGTGTATATTGTTCTTTTTGCTGCCATATTTGCTGCAGAATTTTTCGCAATCGCACAGGTATTCGTTGATAGACTGTGCATACCATCTAACCTGGTATGGACGAAGGTGATAATGACAGTAATGGCAATTATTGTCATCGTAACGGTACACATATTTGCACTCATAGCAATATTCTTTTTCCCTGTCCTTTATAAAGGCCCAGTTGATCCTGTCAAAGGCCTTTGAAAGACTTTTTTTCCCGCTCATTTCATACACGAACTGTGTTGTATTAGCATCATAGTCCATTTTCAGTGCTATGTATGCATTGATAGCAGCGTCTTTGTTCTTGCCGTTGCCATTAATGATGTTAGCCATCACGTTTTCAACCATGGCCTTATGCTTCGCCAATTGGTAAATAACACCATTGTGATGGTAAAAATCGCAGGAAGTGCCACATGATTGGGCATTGCTTAAAAAGGGGCTCGCAATAAGGATTGCTGCAATAATGAGTACGGATTTGAAAAGCTTCATGTTTAAAATTTGCGACAAGAAACAAAAAAAATAATACTTATGCAAGTTTTGAGATAAAACCCTATAAAAAGACTATATACAATAAGCGGAACTTCCTAATAGATACCTGGAAAACAGCCATTTGGTAGCTTAATAATGGCATTCTCGGCGCCATAGAAGTTATGCGGATGCCAAAAGCGAGAAATTGAATGTAGATCCTTTACCTTCTTCACTTTCCACCCAGATAGTTCCCCCATTCTCCTCAACAAACTCCTTACAAAGCATGAGGCCTATACTGGTACCTCGCTCGTTATCTGTGCCAAGGGTGCTGTTTACAAATGGTTCGAAAACGCCATTTAGCTGTTCCCGGTCCATCCCGATCCCGGTATCGGCTACAGAAAAAACAAGATAGCCCGGCTTTTGGTATTTATCGGCTTTGATTTTTATCGATCCGCCGGGGTGTGTGAATTTGATAGCATTTGAGACAAGATTACGTACAACGAAATCGAAGTGCGTAGGATCTGCATAAACCCTGGCATCCGCGGGCAGGTTATTGACAATGCTGATCTTTTTTTGGTCTGCAATGCCTTTCATAAGGCGCATTACTTGCTGCACATTCTCACCTGGATTGAAAACACTGCGCTTTGTACCAACCCCTTTTATCTGCGACTGGCCCCAATAAAGTAATTTGTCAAGCGTATCAAATGATGCTGTCGCATTCTCCATCAAAGAGTCAAGAAGATACTTTTTCTCTTCTTCGGTAGTGGTGGCCTGCCTGTATATCTCTATCATTTGAGGGGCATTACCAATCGGCCCGCGCAGATCATGGCCGATGATGGAGAACAGCTTGTCTTTCACCATATTGGTTTTAAGCAGTTCTGATTCCCGTTTGGACAGCTGTAGATTGAGTCTTTGGGATTTACGGTGAAAGAACATCAGGGCGAATAAGGAAAGCGCAAGTACACATGCGACGGCTATGATTATATTTTTTTGCAGCGTGCTTCGCTTTTCGGAAACAGTGAGCTGCTGGAGGCGTGCGTTAGATTTGTCTAATTCGTAAACCGCCTGGAGGTTAGCAATCTCTTTCGCTTTCTCAATGTTGAAAATACTGTCTTTCAGGTTGGTATATTGTTCCATCAGGTCCAGGGCTTCTTTGTAATGGCCCTGGCCATTTAAAACACTTACCATACCATATAATATCTCCGCCTGTAGCGAGCGCTGGCCTATCCTTCGCGTGGTATCTAATGCCGCCCTCAATAAGGCCATAGATTTCACCGGATCCTTTTTTTCCAATAGCGATACTATATTCAAGCTGATGCGTGCATAATCTTCGGGGAAATTCTTTTCCTTAGCCATGTCCAGGGCTTGGTTATAATATTCCAATGCTTTATCGCTATGCTCCGTTTGGTCGTAGACTATACCTTTGTTTAAGAGCGACAATATCCGTATGCTGGCCAGTTTGGGGCTGTTAGTATGTTGCAGAGCCATATCAAAATAGTCCATCGCTTCTTTATACTTTCCGCGTTTGCCATATACAATACCAATGTTATTATACAGCAAAACAGCCTTGCTGGAGTCAGGATCCTGCCGGGCCAATTGCATAGATTTACTGTAGTAATCAAGTGCCCTGTCAAGGTTGTTTATCCGTTCATTCACCACACCTAGCTTCAGGTAAGTAGCTTGCACCCCTGCTTCATTACCTTCACCTTCAAATATCTTAAGTGCGGTCATAAAATGCCGCGTTGCTTCATCGTAGTTAGCACTCTTCCCTTCTATTGTGCCCAAAGTATTATGTACGTAGGCTATACCGGTTTTATACCCTATTTCGGTATATATTCTTAATGCCTCGTTGCATCTCCTTTTTGCTAGTTCTACCCTGCCCTGCTCAAGATCTTCATTAGCAAGCAAAGCATTCATGCGGGCTATGCCCATGTTAAATTTTGCCGCAGTGAGGTCGTTAAGCCCCTGCATTAAATAATAAACTGCAGAGTCGGGTTTTGAATATTTGTAGTACGCATAGATCTCGTCATAGACAGCAGCCCTATTCGAGTCGACCCCTGTAGTATTTAATTTTTCAAGCAGTTGCCTGATATCGGTTTGGGCGTATAGGGTAATATTGAATAGTATTGATACTACTGCACAGGTTACGAACTTCATAAACTAAAAAAGAGTTATTCTTCCGGGCTCAAATATAGTGCATGATGGCAGGAGCTTGCATTATATTTTTAAATAAATACTTGTAATGGTGATTAAGTATGTTCGCCGCTACCAGCTGTAAATAATTTAAAAAACGTAGTACTATTGCGGCATATCCAAAAGAAATTGAACATCCTTTTCATTTGCAGCAGGAACAAAAAAAGAAGCTTAACTGCTGAGACGATATTTCGCGAGCATAATGAACATCGTGTAAGGTCCGCAGGTACTGAAGATGTGGCGCGGGTGCGCGTATCAGACAAGCTCGTACAATGGGCCGACATAATATTCGTCATGGAAAAACGGCACCGTCAGCGCCTCGATGAAAAATTTGATTCTATGAGTAACAAGCAGGTCGTTGTCATGGACATACCTGATGATTATGAATACATGGATGTTGAACTTATACAAATGCTTAAAGACATAGTTGCGCATTACATATAATTAATAAACTAAAGTTATATTCACAAAAAATATAAAAATGAAGAACAAACTAATACTTTGTACCACTGCCCTGTGCTGCATGCTTTTCATGGGCTGCCCTTATGAGACCGCCGTTGGTATCGATGCCACTCCTTCCGTAAAGATTGATACGAGGCTGCTGGGTACCTGGCAGGCAAAAAATAGTACCGACAGCAAGTTCATAGTTACCAAAGCCGGCGACAATGAGTATAAAATAGAGGAAAAGAAAAAAAGTGGCGATAAAAGCAGCATCTATCATGCTTTTTTGTCGGATGTAAAAGGTACTATGTTCATGAACGCTAAGGAGGATGATGGGCTTAGCGCTAATTACTATCTCTACAAAGTTGTGATGTCTACCGCCACCAGCGTACATCTTATACCTGTTACAGAAAATATCACTGAGAAATTTGCCACATCTGCAGAGTTAAGGCAATTCATAGAAAAGAATATGGGACTTAGTTTCTTCTTTGATAAAAATATTGATGAGTACACAAAACTATAATTAACTTGCCTGCCGATCCAGGGATTAGCATATGCCATACTTAAAGCATCTTGTTTTTAGTGCAGTACTTACATTGTTCGCATTCAGCACAGTATTCTACGCTGCCTGCCATAAAAAGAAAACGGTTATTGATCCATGTGCTTCTGTAGTGTGCAACAACTCAGGCACCTGTAGCGGTGGTAGCTGTACTTGTACTATGGCATATGATGGCACATTTTGTGACTCGCTGAGGAGAAACAAGTTTTTGGGCAGCTGGAAAGGGGATCTTTCCTGTGTGAGCGCCCCGACCGATAATGACCTGATATCCATAACTGCAGGTAGTACTGACGGGCAGGTGATCATTCAGCACCTGGCTGGTTTTCAAACCAATCTTACCGGCAACGTCATCAACGCTACGCGTATCTCTGTGCCCAGCCAAAACGTTGCTGCTGACAGCTCATTTGCCGGCACCATAACATGGCTTTCTGATACCTCGATAAAATTTGAGTACACATTGGAAGGTGCTAACCACGACGGTTGCCATGGGATCTATTATAAGCTGTAGTTCCTCCTGAAATAATAAATACTAAACTTTTTATCAAAGAAAACGTCCCGCAATTGCGGGACGTTTATATAATTGTTTTTCAATTAATTCTATGCATTTACTTTGCCTTTCACTTTAGCTACTACTTCCTCTTCGATGTTACGCGGAGCAGGAGAATAATGGCTGAACTCCATGGTAGAAGTAGCACGGCCTGAAGACAGTGAACGAAGCTGCGTAACGTAACCGAACATTTCGCTCAGCGGTACTTTAGCTTTTATCACCTGCAGGTTGTTACGGCTATCCATACCTTCCAGCATAGCGCGGCGGCGGTTAAGATCACCTGTTACGTCACCCATGTACTGATCAGGAGTAATTACTTCCACCTTCATGATCGGCTCAAGTATTACCGGCTTAGCTTTTTTACCTGCTTCACGGAAACCTGACTTAGCACAAAGTTCGAAAGACATACCGTCTGAATCGACCTGGTGGAACGAACCGTCAAATATACGTACCCTCATGCTCTCAACAGGGAAACCTGCGAGTGCACCTGTACCCATTGAAGATTCAAAACCTTTCTGTATCGGTGCTATAAATTCACGAGGAATAGATCCACCGAATATTTCATTAATGAACTGGAAATTGCCTTTACCTTCTTTCAGGAACTCTTCATCAGCGGGCCCCATTTCAAAAGCGATGTCAGCGAACTTACCACGACCACCCGTTTGTTTCTTGAACACTTCGCGGTGCTCAACTTTAAGCGTGAACGCTTCTTTGTATGCCACCTGCGGAGCACCCTGGTTGATCTCCACCTTAAACTCGCGCCTCATACGGTCAACGATGATCTCAAGGTGTAATTCACCCATACCACTCAGGATGGTTTGGCCGGTATCTTCGTCGGTCTTTACACGCAGTGTAGGATCTTCTTCCACTAGCTTGGCAATAGCCATACCCATCTTATCAACGTCGGCCTGTGTTTTAGGCTCAACAGCTATCGAGATAACAGGCTCAGGGATGAACATGTTCTCCAGTATGATCGGGTTCTTTTCGTCGCACAGCGTGTCACCTGTTTTGATTTCCTTGAAACCAACGGCTGCACCAATATCACCTGCTTCGATAAAATCGATCGGGTTCTGCTTGTTGGCGTGCATCTGCATGATACGGCTGATACGCTCGTTCTTACCGCTACGCATGTTCAGTACATATGAACCTGAGTCCAAATGGCCTGAATAGCACCTGAAGAAGGCCAGGCGACCTACGAACGGATCGGTCATGATCTTGAATGCAAGGGCTGCAAATGGCTCCTTGGCATCAGGGTGACGCTGTATTGTTTCGCCTGTATCAGGGTCGGTACCGCTTATCGCCTCAATGTCCATCGGGCTAGGCAGGTAACGGATAACGCAGTCAAGCGCAACCTGTACACCTTTATTCTTGTACGCCGAACCGCAAAGCATTGGTACAATGCTCAGGTCAAGGCAAGCCTTACGTACTGCTATGTGTATCTCATCTTCGGAGATGCTGTTAGGATCTTCGAAGAATTTCTCCATCAGTTTGTCATCGTATTCAGCTACTGCTTCAACGAGGTGCGCACGCCAGAAATCTGCATCTTCCTTCATATCATCAGGAATAGCAACTTCAGTGTAGGTCATACCCTGTGTAGCGTCATCCCAAATGATACCCTTCATGGTGATCAGGTCCACAACGCCTTTAAAATGCTCTTCAGCACCTATTGGAAGCTGCAGTGGAACTGCTTTAGCACCCAGCATGTCTTTAACCTGCTGAACTACCATCAGGAAGTCGGCACCGATACGGTCCATTTTATTTACGAAACCGATACGTGGTACCTTGTAACGGTTAGCCTGGCGCCATACGGTCTCAGACTGTGGTTCCACACCATCAACGGCAGAGAACAAAGCCACAAGGCCATCCAGTACACGCAAAGAACGTTCTACCTCGATGGTAAAATCCACGTGGCCCGGAGTATCGATAATGTTGAATTTATATTTCTTTGAATCAGGCAAAGCCTTACCCTGTGTGGTTGGATAATTCCAAAAACAAGTAGTAGCTGCCGAAGTGATAGTGATACCACGCTCCTGCTCCTGTGCCATCCAGTCCATGGTAGCTGCACCTTCGTGCACCTCGCCTATTTTATGGTTCACACCGGTATAGTAAAGAATGCGTTCGGTCATAGTGGTCTTGCCCGCATCGATGTGTGCTGCAATACCAAAGTTGCGCTGTAAGCGTAAGTCTGCCATTTTTTATGAATTGATATAATTAAGCGTTTAAAACGGGTGCAAAGGTAAGGAAATTTATGTGATAATGTGCAAATGTGATCGTGTGAAATAAATGTGATGATGTGCAGTTGTAGTGATGTGAAACGAATGTGATAATGTGCAAATGTGATGATGTGCAAATTGTGTGTCCCTGTATCGGAAATTGGGGACCAGAATCCGTGATTGGAGCGTAATAAATTCCGATAAATCATTATTTCCCTTTTTACGCAGGAAATTCCGTCTTTGTTGGTGTTCCTCACCAACAAACCTCGCGCAGGCCACATTTTCTACCTTTTTCATTTCTTTATACCAACCGCTCATTATCAATAATTTAACCTCAAAAATAGGAGTATGATACCCTCCTCAAGGGGGTATCATACCCTTCTAAAAGGGTATCATAAAACTTCAATTTGCCCATCTCAAAACCTCTTAGGAACTTTACAGGTTCCTCAGCCATTTCGCCGTGTCAGGTGGCTTTAGGAAGTATTAGTAAACAGTAAACCGATATTTATGAAACAGCAAAAATACCGGGTACATCCACCCTCCAAAATGCCCGATGCCCTAAACGTTCGGGCATCATTAAAGCTCCCTTTTATTTCAAAGAAGGGTGGCCTGATTCAGACAAAGATACCTTTCAATTGAATGCATCAGGACAGCTAGTCCCGCCCTTCAGCGGGAGGGTCATTTCTTCTTTCGGACATCAAATGTCCGAATCGGGCACAAATCGGGCACGCACATAAAATCATCATATGACATGACTGGCAAGTCATTCCGCCACCTAACACCGTTAGGAAATGTCCGATTTTTATTTCATGCCCGATTCGGGCATTTCTGGCACTCACCTCTCATCCTGGGCGACAGCAGGAATTGGAATTATTGAGGAGCGGGGCAAACACTCACCGGGAGATTGCTTTGTTGCCGGCCGTGCACAAGGCTATGCGGCCCCGCAAAATGACGGGCTTGCCCTGCGCCTGCCATTGGGTCTGCGAAGAGAGAGACTCAATGGGTAAAGAACACGTAGCCGGACATCCCCCTGCCCCCTTCCGGCTTGGCACAACAGCGCCAGCACAAGGAGGAATTTTGGTACCTATTGTTAAATTCAAACCTGAACAAATTTTACTGCTCCTTTTAACATTTTTATAATAAGATGTGTCTATAAATTTGTGCAAACACAATAAAAAAACAGGAGTTTAAGCTATGAAATTCAAACTATTTCCGGTCGTTCTAACAGCTGCTGTTACATCTGTATTAACCTTAGGCATCGCAGCTCACTATCAAAACCAGATTCCATTTATTGCAGGGCAAACGAACAGTCTGCCGGTAAACTATGCGAGCTATACAGATGGCGGCGCAATTTTGAAAAGCAATGCGGGGGCGGTGGACTTCCAAAACGCGGCAGAGGGTTCCGTGAAAGCTGTAGTGCACATCAAGACCACGAGCAGGGCAAGGACCATCTCGGCCAGCGAACTGGCGGAAATGGGGGGCGAAGACGATTTTTTTGGCGGTCTTTTTGGCAACCGCCAATATATACTGCCACCCCAGGTGGGATCCGGCTCGGGCGTTGTTATTTCGCCTGATGGCTACATCGTTACCAATAACCACGTGGTGGCCGGCACCGACCAGGTGAATGTTACCTTTAATGACCGGTTGACCTCGACGGCAAAAGTTGTGGCTACCGACCCTTCGACAGATATAGCCTTGCTGAAGGTAGACGAAAAGAACCTGCCTTATATGGAATTCGGCAATTCCGACAATGTACACCTGGGGCAATGGGTCCTGGCCGTGGGTTATCCCCTAACGCTTGATGCCACTGTAACGGCGGGCATTGTGAGCGGTAAGGGGCGTTCGCTGGGCATCAACCATACACAATCGTTACTGCCAATAGAGTCCTTTATCCAGACCGATGCAGCCATGAACCCCGGCAATAGTGGTGGTGCACTGGTGAACACAGACGGACAATTGGTTGGGCTTAACTCAGCCATAGCCTCACCTACCGGTTCTTATGCCGGCTACTCATATGCCATCCCTTCCAATATAGTGAGGAAAGTAGCTAATGACCTGATGCAGTACGGCTCGGTACAACGCGGCTATATAGGAATAAAATATCTGGACCATAAAAATGCCAGCCCTGAGCAGCTAAGCGCCCTGGGTATAGACAAAAATGACGGTGTGTACGTGGCAGAAGTACTGGAAGGCAGCGGCGCAGAGCAGGCAGGGATAAAAAAGGGCGACTTTATTACCCAGATAAATGGCAATAAGATACATTCCGAACCTGAAATGATAGGTGAAGTAGCACGTTACAAACCCGGTGATAATATTAGCATTACGTACAGCAGGGCAGGTAAAGAATATAAGGCAATGGTGGAACTGAAAAACAAAAATGGCAACACCACCATCATTAAAGAAGACGGGGCCGGGATAAAACTGCTGGGGGCTACTTTACGTACGCTGGGCAGCAGTGAAAGAAACAGGCTGGGCTTAAAAGGCGGTGTACTGGTAACAGACCTGGGTGAAGGGCAACTGGCCCAGCAAACAGAAATGCGCAAAGGATTTGTAATAATCAACGCCAACGACAAGCCTGTGGGCAATACCGATGAGCTGCAAAAAGCGGTGGCCGGCAGCAAAAGCATGAAACTGGGCGGTCTGTACCCCGGCTACAGGGGCATGTATTATTATGGATTAAATAATATAGGCGGGCCAACTAATGAACAATAAGGGAAGTTAATTGTATAAACAACTAAACCCCTCGGTAAATACGAGGGGTTTATATTTTAATGTAGAACAATTTGCAGATTATTGTTATTATTCCTTACCGATAAATGGCGTATTATTACAGCGAATTTTGTCTATATTCACCATTTAAGCCCATACTGTAAGTTCTAAATGAAAGTTAGTAAACTTATGGATTATAGTTATTTTTGCACCCCAAATTGAAATCAGACAGTGAGATCCGTTTATATTACCCGTCTTTCTAAATACCTGCCTAATGACCCGGTGGGCAATGATGAGATGGAAAATGTGTTAGGAATGGTAGATGGAAAACCATCAAGAGCACGATCAATAGTACTAAGGAACAATGGCATTAAGACGCGGTATTACGCTTTAAAGGACGGCAAAAAGACGCACACCAATGTACAGCTGGCCGCTGAAGCGATAAAACAACTCTTTGACGAGCAGATACCCATTGAAAAGCTTGAATTACTTGCGGCAGGCACCAGCTCGCCCGAGCAATTACTGCCGGCACAGGCAGCCATGATACATGGGGAGCTTGGCCTAAAACAGCGCGTTGAAATAGTGTCAACTACCGGGGCATGCTGCACCGGCATGCAGGCACTCAAGTATGCCTACCTGTCCATTGGTGCAGGTATGACGAACATTGCAGCCGTAGTCGGTTCCGAGCGGATGTCGATATGGATGCATTCATCGCGTTTTCAGCCTGAAGCCGACAACCTGCACCACCTGCACGAGAATCCCATTCTTGCTTTTGAAAAAGACTTCCTCCGCTGGATGCTGAGCGACGGCGCGGCGGCGGCTTTGCTGCAGAGCGAGCCAAATCCCGATGGCCTATCCTTAAAGATAAACTGGCTGGAGATAACTTCATTCGCCAACGAACTGGAAACCTGTATGTATGCAGGTGCCACAAAGAACGAGGACAAAAGCCTTACCGGCTGGAATGATATGGACACCACCGAGTGGAGCAATAACAGCGTCTTCTCGATGAAGCAGGACACAAGGCTGCTGGGTGATAACATTGTGCCCAAGGGTGGAATATTCCTTGCCGAGCTGATGGAAAAACATAAGCTTACAGGCGACCAGGTGGATTACTACCTGCCCCACATGTCGAGCGAGTTCTTCAAACACCAGATACACGAATATCACCAGAAGATAGGCATGGACATACCATGGGAAAAATGGTTCTATAACCTGCCAAAGGTTGGCAATGTGGGCAGTGCTTCGGCCTTCCTGATGCTTGAGGAGCTGATGCATAGCGGCAGGCTTAAACAAGGTGACCGTCTCCTTGTCATGGTTCCGGAGAGTGCACGTTTCTCTTACGCTTATTTATACCTTACCGTTGTCTGATAGCTTTATGAAGCCCCGTATCCTTGTTCTATACTTTACCCAAACAGGACAGCTACGCCACATCCTTGACAATATCCTGCAGGATATAAAAGATAAGGCCGAGCTGGAATACGTGGCTATTGAACCGGTGACACCATATCCTTTTCCATGGAAGGCAGTTACCTTCTTCGACACCATGCCGGAGACGGTACAGCATTTGCCGATAGACATAAAACCCCTGCCCGAGCATGTGATGAACGGGCATTATGACCTTGTTGTCTTCGGCTGGCAACCGTGGTTCCTTAATCCTTCATTGCCGATCACTTCGTTCCTGCAAAGCCCTTCTGCAAAAGTGCTGTCGGGCAAGCCGGTAATAACCGTGATAGGGGCACGCAATATGTGGCTGCACGCACAGGAAAAAGTAAAAATGTACCTGGAGCAAGTGAATGCAAAACTGGTAGCTAATATTGCACTGGTTGATACGAACACGAACATCATCTCTACGCTTACAGTTATCCGCTGGTCCTTCACGGGGCGTAAGGAGGCGAAGGGTTTATTACCGGCAGCGGGTGTGCAGGAAAAAGATATACAACTCGCGCAACGCTATGGGACACCGATATTCAAGCACCTTACTGAGAACAAGCTGGACAGCCTGCACCAGGAGCTGATGATGATAGGCTCAGTGAAGCTGAACCCGGCCCTTGTGCTGCTGGAGCAAAAGGGCATCAAGAACTTCAGGTTTTGGGCAAAATACATACGCGAAAAAGGAGGCCCCGGCGATCCTAAGCGTTTTGGCCGTGTAAAACAATTCAAGAACCTGCTGATCGTTGCCATATTTATACTCTCTCCACTTACCGCTTTGCTCGCAGCAATAAAACTGCAGCTAAAGAAGAAATCACTGCTGAAGGATGTAGCTTACTTTAAGCGTTTGAAGTACGAGGCAGGAAGAATTTGACGACAGAAAATAGTCGCTACACCATTACGCCGAATTTATCTAAAAGCTTATAATTTTGATAAAGTTGAAAGGCTGTGCTATTTGCCAAAAGCAGGTACCAGGCTTCTACAAAATAAAAGATTAACACCATGACAAAAGGCGGAGAACTGTACCACAAAATAGCATCAGAAATTCCCGATGTAACGGAGGGGAAAATGTTCGGAGCTCTATGCATCAAAGCTGCTAACGGCAAAGCAGGCGTTATGTTCTGGAAGGAGTACATTGTCTTTAAGTTAGACGCCAAGGACATGGAGAACGCACTTAAGCTAAAGGATGCTAAAATATTCACACCCATGGATAACCGCCCAATGAATGGCTGGGTGCAGGTATCGGACGCCCATATGGCAAAATGGAAACACTATGCCGAGCTGGCCATGGACTATGTGAAAAAGATAGAGGTGAAGGAAAAGCCTAAAAAGAAAAAATGAAACGTTACTTGTGGCCGGCCTTATGCTTGCCCTTAGCCTGTGCTTCTAAATAGTGCTTTAACTCCTGCTTTCGTTTCTTAAAATTTTCAGGCACTTCTTTTTCTGGGTCCCAGGTATCATCTTCGGTTTTGCCATGCCCTAAGGAAGAAATATCGATAAGCTTTCCCTTATCAAAGTACATTTTCACCCTCCATTCTATAGCATTTTCCTCTTTTACTATAGGGTAATAATATATCTCACTTTCGCGTGCGAATACAACATTGTTATCTTTCACGTAATAGGATTCTTCGTACAAATTCGTACTATCTAGCCAATAAGAAATAGAAATCGAACTGACCAGGTCCTTGTCAAGTGTATACGACCAGTTTTCCGTAACAGGCACAGCCTTTATCTTTTTGCGAATACTGAAGGCCTGAGAAACCTGTCCGTCTACTTTACGGACATAGGCATTGATGAGCTCAACATTTTTTTCACGTTCCCGTGAAGAACAGTATAAAGGAAAAAAGAACAATATCACAATCGTTACCAGTCTCATGGCCTATCCGTAATAAGCTATCTCACTCTTCCCCTCACCATTCCTCATTCCCCTGTACATACCGGCTGAGTTAAAGCACATGTCATAATTGCCTTTGGCATCTACAGCGATCAGTCCACCCTCGCCACCCATCTTCACCAGCTTTTCTTTTATTACCGTATTGCAAGCCTCCTGCAATGAAAGGCCTTTATACTCCATCAGGCAGGATACATCATAAGCCACTACCGCCCGTAAGAAGAATTCGCCGTGACCGGTGCAGGATATAGCGCAGGTATTGTTATTGGCGTAGGTACCCGAACCTATTACCGGGCTATCCCCTATCCTGCCGAAGCGTTTGTTGGTCATGCCACCTGTTGATGTACCTGCTGCGAGGTTACCGTACTCGTCCATTGCCACAGCGCCCACCGTACCGAATTTATGATCGGGGTTAGGCGACACACCTTTCAGGTTGTCTTCTTTATGGTCAAGCTGGTAATAGTCGCTGTCGCGTATCTCTACCCACTGGTCGTAACGTAGCTTGTTGTGGAAATATTCATCGGGCGCAAACTCTATACCCCTGTTCAATGCAAATTCGGCAGCACCATTCCCGCTCAGGAACACATGGCCTGAGTGTAACATTATCTCTCGCGCCAGCGTTATGGGGTTCTTGATATTACGTACCCCGGCCACAGCACCTGCTGCCAAGTCTTTGCCATCCATCACGGCGGCATCCATTTCGTTCAAGCCTTTCTTGGTGAACACGGCCCCTTTACCAGCGTTGAACAAAGGATTGTTTTCCAGTTCCACAATGGCGGCTATAATAGCATCCATTGCAGTGCCACTACCCTTCAATACTTTCTGTCCCGCATCAAGCGCCGTCGATAAAGCCTCATTGTATTGCTGCTCCAGTTCTTTGCTCATTATAGCAGGAGTAATATTTCCGGCTCCCCCATGTATGACCAGTGTATATGCCATTATTTATTGAAAATTATAGATTTTAAAATCGAAAAATATCCTGTTTCAAGCACCCGGAATCCTGCATCACTGCAAGTAGGCGGCTATTATCTCATCTCCTTTAGTTTCCACTTCTATGTGCTCCTGCATAGTAGTCGCCACGGTATGGCCAACGATATCAGGCGAGACAGGGAAGGATTTATGCTTACGGTCGACCAGTACAGCGATCATTACCTGTTTAGGTTCATAGTCGAGCACCGGCTTCAAAGCATATAGCAGGGTTTTGCCCGAGTTGGCCACGTCATCTACCAGCACGACCGTGCGAGCACTGAGATCTTCATCTACTTTTATCTCTTCCGATAATGGCTTACGTTTATTCAGCTTCATACTCAATACCGTAACTTTCAAAGGGCTTATGGCCTGCAATCTTGTACCAAGGCTCTTCGCCACTGCCAGTCCGCTGCCATCTATTCCTATCAATGTAATAGCAGTTTCATTGCTGTTGCATTCCCACAGTTCATAAGCCATGCGCTGCAGTTTCCTGTCTATGCTTTCTTTGTCCAGTATCAGGATGCGTTGTTTGTCCATATCATCAATTTGAGCGTATTGCTACTACGGGGTCCAGCCGCGATGCCGTGTATGCAGGTATGAATCCTGCCAATACACCCACTGCTGCCGATATGCCTATCCCGAATAAAAAGTTTTTTAAAGATAATGTAACTGCGAAATTTGCACCATAAGTGAGCCCTACACTCAGCAGTAAGACAACCACAATTCCCACCAGCCCGCCAATAAGGCAAAGTGTTATCGCCTCAACCAGGAACTCGGCAAGTATACTGCTGCCACGTGCACCAATAGCCTTCTTCAGGCCGATCACTTTGGTACGTTCTTTCACGGTCACGAACATGATATTTGCTATGCCGAAAGCACCAACGAGCAGCGAGAAACCGCCGATGATAAAACCGATAACATTGATGGTACTAAAGAAAACATCCAGCCGCTCTGATATCTGGCTCAGCTGGTTGATGGCAAAATTATTTGCCTGGCCGGGCCTTACTTTCCGCTCCCTGCGCAGCACTCCTTCCACTTCGTACTTAATGTCTTCCAGGCTTTTACCATTGGCAGCCTTTACGACAATAAACGGTTCGTAATTGAGCGACTTCACATCCACAAGGCCCGCAGCGGCGGCATAGTAGGGAAAGATCACGCTGTTGTCAAAGTCAAAGCCGGCCATGTTCTGTCCAAGCTTCTTCATTACGCCGATCACGTTGAATTTTCTGCCCAGGAAGCTAATTGAGCTGCCGGTCGCGTCTACATTGCCGGGGAAAAGTGTTTTGTACACTTCGCTGCCTAATACTACCGAATTGGTGCCCGCGTCCAGTTCCGAGGAGCTAAGGTAGCGACCCTGCGCTATTTCTATATTCTGTATCTTATCAAAATTGAGCATTACAGAGTAGCCGGTAATGCTGCTTGCTTCCAGCTTGTCATTTTTGATAGTAAGGTTATTGATCGGTAAGCAAAGCGTAGCGAACGATGCCTCAGGCACCTGGTTCTCTACAGCTCTCATTTCGTGGGGGCTCATGCTGGGGCGGCTCCAGTACTCCCACCATTTGTATTCGCCGCCATCATCCATCCATGGCCAGCGGCCCACATAAAGCACATCGCTGCCAAGGGTCGACATCTCCTTTTTTATATTGTTCTTCATGCTGTCCAGCACGGTAAGCACGGCTATAATGCAGAATATGCCTATAGTGATACCCAACAGTGAGAGGAATGTGCGCAATTTATTAGCCCTAAGCTCCTGGAAGGCCTGCGAAACGCTTGTAGTAATGATTTGCGCGGAATAGCTCATTTGTAAAGCAAATTTAGCTTTTAGTTCTAAATTCGTTGTATGCCGGTAAATGTTTTAGCTATATTTTTGCCCTTATTAAATATAAACACATTTGCAGCCTGCCTTAAAATTTTTATTAAAGAACAAAGCCCTAAAACATCCGCATTTCCGAAGGTACCTTACGCTGCGCTTTTTTATCATACTTGCACTCAATATGCAGCTCACCATCATCTACTGGTGGGTATATCATCTTACTAACGACGTTTCGCTAGTCGGTGTCCTGGGCTTGTGCGAGGCCATACCGGCCATTGGCTGCTCCCTGTTCTCCGGCCATTTTGTTGATCAGCGCGAGAAAAAAGGAGTTTTGTCGGGCACCATCATCCTGTATATAATACTCGCAGTAGCCCTTGCGTTGATATCGCTGCCCTATGTGGAGGCACAGGTAGGCATTCCATGGGTGGTCAGGATGATATATGCCGGGGTCTTCGTTAGCGGCGTTTTACGCGCTTTCATCAGCCCCGCTTCCTTTGCCCTGATGGGCACGCTCATACCGCGCAAACATTACACCAGTGGTACCACATGGAGCAGTACTTCATGGCAGATAGGCTTCGTAGTGGGCCGCCTGCTGGGTGGTGTAATGCTGGTAATGGGTATTAGTATCAGCCTTTTTGCCGTGCTGGTTTTTGAGCTGGTTTCGTTTGTTTGTATATTAGGCATACCCCGGCAAGAGATCATGCAAAAAGACAAAGAGCCGGTAGTAAAAAGCCTGAAAGAAGGCCTGAACTTTGTGTTCAGGACACAATTGATATTTGCAGCGCTTTCGCTCGATATGTTTGCTGTGCTATTTGGCGGGGCAGTAGCTTTATTGCCCGTATACGCCAAGGACATTCTGCACGTGGGCGCCATAGGTTATGGCTGGCTGAATGCGGCTCCCGGTATTGGCTCGGTCATGACCTTGTTCCTGCTTTCGTTCATACCTTTAAAAAAGAAGCCGGGCTATAAATTACTGGCCTGCCTGGCTGGTTTTGGCGTTGTGACTATAGTATTCGGTATCTCCACCAACTTTTTCCTTTCGCTGGCAATGCTGACCCTCGCAGGTATGCTCGACGCAGTAAGCGTGGTTATAAGAGGAATAATACTTCAGCTATATACCCCCGATAAAATGCGCGGCAGGGTTGCAGCGGTCAATACCATGTTCATTAGTTCGTCCAACGAGCTTGGGGCAGTAGAGAGCGGCTACACTGCAAAATGGATGGGTACGGTACCCGCTGTGGTGTTTGGCGGCTGTATGACTATTGCCGTGGTCGCTGTCACATGGTTTGCTGCACCTATGTTACGCAAACTAAAGCTTGACCCTAACGAGCATCCGGAACATAAAACATAAAGTACACTGCGCCGAGAATAAATATAAACGCAACTACGTAATTCCAACGCATAGGTTCGTTTAAGAAGAATATGGCAAATACTGCAAACACGATCAGGGAAATAACCTCCTGTATGGTCTTTAGCTGGAATGCAGAATAGCCCTCTTTCAGTCCATACCTGTTATTGGCCGGCACCATAAAGCAATATTCAAAAAATGCAATGCCCCAGCTTATCAGTATGAGCTTGATCAATGGTGTATCGGCGGTGTTTTTTTTCAAATGACCATACCATGCATAGGTCATAAAGCAATTAGAGGCCAGCAGGCAAAGAATGGTGCGCATAAAAGGAGTTTAAAGTTCTAAGATAAATATTGTGCCGCTACCAAACATAAAAAGCGCCCCACCATAGGTGGAACGCTATTATATTTTTATAAGGTTCTTATCTATCTGCTCGCGCGAGCCCCGGTTTTCGACCACTGCTCGAACTGTTGCGTCGTAAGTATCTTTTGGTATTGCTCCCTCCTTAGTTTCGCAATATCATTGATTGCCTGGGCTGCCTGCTTGCGATCTGAAATACGTTCTGCCTTACTTGTCATAAAAGCAAGGTTTCTATTGACCGTTAATACAGATGAGGCCTGTTGCTGGCTGAGGCCAAGGTCTTTGGTCATTTGATCTGTTTGCCCTTGTACATAAACAGTTAATGGTATGCCGGCAACTTCCATCTTGCTTACATCTTCCGTTTGCTGTGTGGAGTTATTAGCCTTGTTTTGCTGGGCATTGCTCGTATAAACGAGCGCAACAGCTAATGTTGATAATAAAAGTATTTTCTTCATAATAGTTATTTTGGAGGCAGGTTTAATTATAAAACTAAGATATTTATTTTAATTAACATTCAGCTAATATAAAAAATGCCCCGCAATCGCGGGACATTTTCTTGTTTATACTTTCTTCTTGTTATTTCTGCTCTTTCTCATCCACGGGCACTTCGTTCCTCATAACCACTACCCCATCGAACACATCAATCAGTACCGGCTTAGCCTTATCTATGTCGCCCGATATGATCTTTTTACTCAGCAGGTTGATAATATCTTTCTGTATCACCCTTTTCAGCGGCCTTGCACCATATTGCGGATCAAAACCACGCTCTACCAGGTAATCAAGTGCATAGTCCGAGAACTGGAGGTTGATACCCTGTGCAGCCAGTTGTTTCTGCAGGCCCTCGAGCTGTATCCTGATAATGCCTTTTATCTCCTTCCTCATCAGCGGGTGGAACATAATGATGTCGTCCACACGGTTCAAAAATTCCGGCCTAAGCGATTGGCGCAATAAGTCCATCACCTGCTCCTTAGTTCCCTCTACCACCTGGTCTATATTTTTGCCTTCCAGTTCGGCAAAATTCTCTTGTATGATATGGCTGCCCAGGTTGCTGGTCATGATGATGATGGTATTCTTAAAATTCACCACCCTGCCTTTGTTGTCCGTCAATCGTCCATCATCCAGCACTTGCAAGAGCACATTAAATGTATCCGGGTGCGCTTTTTCTATCTCATCCAGCAATATCACCGAGTATGGTTTGCGGCGCACAGCTTCTGTAAGCTGGCCACCTTCTTCATAGCCCACATATCCCGGAGGTGCACCTACCAGTCGGCTCACACTGTGTTTTTCCTGGTATTCACTCATGTCTATGCGCGTCATCATGCTGTCGTCGTCGAACAATACTTCCGCAAGTGCTTTGGCCAATTCTGTTTTACCCACACCGGTGGTACCCAGGAATATGAAGGAGCCTATCGGCCTGCGTGGGTCCTGCAATCCTGCCCTACCCCTGCGTATCGCATCAGATACCGCCTCTATCGCTTCATCCTGCCCTACTACACGCTTATGCAGTTCTTCTTCAAGCAGCATCAGCTTTTCGCGTTCGCTGGTCAGCATACGCTGTACAGGGATTCCTGTTGCCCTTGCTACATTTTCAGCTATATCTTCTGCATCTACTTCTTCCTTCAGCAGGCGCTTGTGCTGGCTATCCATTTCATCCAGCTGTTTGCTCAACTCGTCTATCGCAGCCTCTTCCGCTTTTACCTTACCGTAGCGTATTTCAGCAACTTTACCATAGTCACCTTCACGTTCGGCCTGTTCGGCTTCCAGTTTTAGCTGTTCTATGCTCGTCTTCGATTTATTTATCTTGTCTACTATTTCTTTTTCTTCAAGCCACTTGGCTTTCAGGGTATCCCGTTGCACGCTCAGCAATGAGATATCCTGGCCTAGCTCTTTCAGCTTGCTGTCATCATTCTCTCTTTTAATAGCCTCACGTTCTATCTCCAGCTGGCGTATGCGGCGCTCTAATTCGTCAAGGGCTTCGGGCATCGAGTTCATTTCCAGCTTTAGCTTTGCTGCGCTTTCATCTATAAGATCAATGGCCTTGTCCGGTAAAAAACGGTCAGTAATGTACCTGTGCGACAATTCTACCGCAGCAATGATCGCTTCATCCTTAATACGCACTTTGTGATGGCTCTCATACCTATCCTTCAATCCACGCAATATCGATATTGCATCTTCAGGGCTTGGCTCATCCACGAACACCTTTTGGAACCTGCGTTCCAGAGCTTTGTCCTTCTCGAAATATTTCTGGTATTCATTGAGTGTTGTCGCACCGATCGCACGCAGTTCACCACGTGCCAGTGCCGGCTTCAGTATATTGGCGGCATCCATAGCACCTTCCATAGCACCTGCACCTATCAGGGTATGTATTTCGTCTATGAACATAATGATCTCGCCATTGCTGTCCGTCACTTCTTTCACTACAGCCTTCAACCTTTCTTCAAACTCACCACGGTATTTCGCACCCGCCATCAGCGAGCCCATATCCAGTGCAAATATGATCTTCGATTTCAGGTTATCCGGCACATCCCCGTTTATGATACGGTGCGCCAGGCCTTCCACGATAGCGGTCTTACCCACGCCGGGCTCACCTACCAGTATCGGGTTATTCTTCGATCTCCTTGAAAGTATATGCAAGGTCCTGCGTATCTCTTCATCCCTGCCTATTACCGGGTCCAGTTTACCGGCCCTTGCCATTTCATTCAGGTTCTTTGCATAGCGTTGCAGTGCATTGTATTGCTGTTCTGATGTTTGTGAGTTTACCGTACTGCCCTTACGCAATTCCGTAATAGCTGCAACCAATCCTTTTTCAGTTAGCCCTGCATCTTTCAGCAGTTTTCCTGTTTCATCGTTCACCTGCAATATGCCCAGCAGCAAATGCTCCACCGTCACAAACTCATCGTTGAACTGCTTCAGCACATTGCCGGCCCTCAGCATTACATTATTTGTTTCCCTGCTTAGGTTTTGGGCAGGCTCAGCACCCGATATCTTAGGCAGACGGGCTATCTGCTCGTCCAGTTTACTATCTACAAAACTTACATTTACATTATTCTTCTTCAGCAGGTAGGATATAGGCCCGTCATTATCGTCCAGCAAGGCCTTAAGCAGGTGCGCCGTTTCGATATTGGCATTCTGGTTATTGAAAGCCACCTGCTGCGCTGCCTGCAGCATTTCCTGTGCTTTTATCGTAAAATTGTTCAGATTCATATGTCTATTTTTCTCTCCCCTATATTCCCATAAAAAACGTTCCAAAGCGATATTACAGGAAATATTGGCATATTATAGTACAAAGACTGGACAAGCTGTCTTATTCGTTGGAAATCAACTGAATAAATAGCAGGTCAGTGGTATAATATGCTGTCCGTCAAAATCGGCAACTGCCAAAAAATCAAGCGCCCGTGGTAAAAACCGCGGGCGCTCTTATTACTATTTATCTCCGTTAGTTCAATACGCTATAAGAATAGATCGCATCATCCAGCACCTGCTCCAGTCCATTAAATTCCGACAAAGGCATGGCTGTGTGCCACTTATTGTCCTCATCCTGCTGCATTTCCACATGGATGGTTTCGTGCCCCGGTATTTCTATATCGACCAGGTATTTAATTTTATTTCCCGGCAGCTGTTCATTGCTGAAGTCGCAGAGGAAATGATTGCCATTATAACAAATGGCTTTGAAGAAGCTGTAACTTACAGGTGATCTCTTTTCAGTGGTGGCGTGTCTGTTAAACATATTGCGTAGGTTTAATGACTCAAAAGTATATGCCGCACTTCCCCTTTCAAAGTTTTTTGCCCGGCTTAACCCGCCGTTTATAAACCGATAACCAGCCCTTTAAAAACCGATAACGAACCGTTAAGAAATGAAAAAGCAGGAATACCATTTATTCCTGCCTGCAAATATGTGCTGCGTAAGGTTTCTAATTCTTCAGTGCCTTTATCAAAAGATCTATCGAAAAGTTGATAAGTTCCAATGGATCTTTATCTGTGTGCTCCCCTACTATCAGGTTCAACCTTAGGCCCCTCAGCATGCTGATGCTAATAAAGGTCACGTAATCCAGCTTCTCCTCATCCAGTTTTTTAAATTCTCCCGTCTCTATCCCGAACGATATGATCGATCTCAGCAGATCCAGCTCAATAGTATCATACTTTTTCCTGATCACCTGCTGCAGGCACAGACTGCCGTCGCCTTCTGGATTAACGATGTTCAATAAAATAATACGCTTCTTTAAGGCACGGTTAACGGTAAGGGCAAAAGTTCTCAGTTTATCTTCGGCGGTTGCTGCCTTTTGCACCTCGCTCCTTATCTCCTTAATAATGCTCTGTTTTTCTTTGAGCACTACTGCCTCAAAAATATCTTCCTTCGTGGGGTAGTAGTAATACAGGCTGCTTTTGCCCCTGCCTATCGACCGGGCAATATCCTCCATCGTAGTCTTGTTCAGGCCAAACTTTTGAAAAAGGGTTCTTGCGGCTTCCAATATGGAAGCCTTCATTACTTCATCCCTTGTCGTTTCCACTTTTAGCATATGAACAAACATTTATCACATCAAACTATACACTTCTTCTGTCCCTTAAGTCGTAAGCCGCACCATCTTCTGTACAAATCCCGAAAACCTGGTCCTGGTAGCCAGCCAGTTAAACAAGATAATACCCAATGTTGCGCAACCTACACCTGCCAGCACATCAAGCACATAGTGATGGCTGGTATACACAGCGGCAAACCACACCCCAAGCATAATAATGCCGAAGAATATACTTTTGAAGCCCATTTTATTCCTGAGGCTGAAATAAAATACAATGGTTGGGTACGATGAATGTAATGAGGGCATTGCAGCAAATACGTTCGAATTCCTGCTGTACAGCGATTTGAAAACAACCACATGGAAAAATTTATCAAACCGGCCAAGGCCTGCGATACCGCTCAAGGTATGCTCATTGAACACAAATCCATGCTCCTGTACATACCAGGGTGGTGCAGCAGGGTAAGCATAGTAAAGCACGAAGCCCAGCATATTCACCAGGAAAAAGGTCATGGAGAAATAGATGAACTGCTGCCTGTTCTTGTAAAAAAGATAGGTAGCAAACATCAGGGGCACCGGTATCCAGGTCAGGTAAAAACAACCCGAGATCACATCGCAAAAGGTGTTGGCATGTGCCAGCCAGAATTCATTGGGCGTTAGCCTGGTACCATTTTGCATTATACCGAAAATGCTCTTTTCCAGATCGTAGAGGCTCTCTATGTGCACGGTGTTGTACCGGTAGTTGGGGAAGGCCTTCATATAGTCGAAGATCACCCAGTAAAGCACAAAGATGGAGGAGCCTATCAGGAACTTCCTTGTGCCCTTTGAAATGAAGTATAGCACATTCACTACCGTCAGCAAAAAGAACTGCTCTATCCTGGTACCGATCAGGAAATAGGACAACAATAAATACCCTACGGATATACATGCCATAAGCAGGATATCTGTTTTACGCCATAAACTAAAATTCGAAGCTGCCGAACTGCTGCCATTCATTTTATTCAATAATTAAGCCTGCTTTTTTTCAAAATCCGAGCGCAATATCTTATCCCACAATGGTGAACTTACACCATAACCCTTACTAGCGTCGGAATAATGGTGTAGCATGTGATGTTTCTTTAACTTCTTCCAGAATTCGCTTTTAAAATTGTAATGGTGTATGGCATAGTGGCTGATGTCATAAAATAAATACCCCGTCACAAAGCCCGGGAAGAACGACCACAAATGCGCAGTTGTGAGGAACTTCGAGAAAAGGAAATAGAACAGGAAAGCCAGAGGCACGCTTACCGCCGGCGGCAGCACCAGCCTCTTGGTGTCATTGGGATAGTCGTGGTGCACCCCGTGAAAAATAAAATGCATCCTCAGGCCCCATTTGGACTTGGGTACATAATGAAATACAAAGCGGTGCAGGATATACTCCGCGGCAGTCCACACCAGCAGGCCTATAATATAAAAGCCTATAAAACCCGGGACGCTAACTTTAGCAACCATAAATGCCCTTATTGCAAAAAACAGGATCACAGGAATGTACATAAACAGAGGTACTGAGAAATGTACCTTTGAAAAGAATTCCATAAAGTTGCTCTTAAACATGCGCACGGATTCCTCCGAATTAGAAACATAGTTTTTTTTCATGACTATGGTTTTATGCGTTCAATATTTTCTTTCCCGGTTGTTACGTCAGTTCCCTTAAGTTCTATATACAGAACATTAGGTGACCAGAAGGTACCACCGTCTATTTTTATATAAATACGTTTCAAAACAGACATTTTTTTTCCTATATCGGTGAACATATAGTACTTGCCGTCTGTCGCTTTTTTCAAATGCATTGCGTGCTTGGCATACGACACGAAGCGGACCTCGTAATCGTTTAAGTTCAACTTATTTACATGCAGCCCATAAGCAAATTTCTTTTGTATGTAGTTAAGCTCCTTTCTCATCCCGCCTTCCTGGTACCTTATCCAGAACGGATGTATCGGGTTCTCCTCATCGAGCGCACCGGCCTTCGTAAAGTTCAGCTCATATGCTATAGTGTTTGTGTTAGGTGTGCGCTGCACGTAAAACATCATATCCTTTATGCCTTTCGGCACCGGGAAGGTGTCCACTTCGTTTATAACAGAAGGCGCAGGGATCCTGTCCTTCGCATACGTCTTTGCCGCAGGAATCAATATAGATGCCAACCCTATCAGCAGCGCAACTATTGCAGCTGCACGCTTGTGGCTATGTTCTTTTTCCCTGTCTTTTTCATCCAGTGCCCTTTTCGAGTCCCTGAGCCTGCGCACTGCCGTTATATTGGCAAGCACGGCCATAATAGCTATTGGCATTGTAAATATCGTCATTGTCTCAAATACGTGAAATGATATACCCGGTACAAAAAGTTTGTAGTCGCCGCTTATAAAGTGAGAGCTAACCCCGCAGGCAATAGCCGAGATACCTACCAGCACCACCCGCTCAGGTCTTTGCATCAGGCCACCTTTACATTCAACGCCTAGTCCTTCTGCACGTGCCCTTGTGTAGCTTACCATCATCGACCCGATCATTGCAATAAACGCAAAAAGCGAACTCAGGAAATAGTGATGCGAGATAAGGTAATAGCATATGCCCAGGAACATGATCATCTCGCTATACCTGTCCAGTACGGAGTCGTACATAGCCCCAAAAGTGGTGCTCATTTTTCCCAGCCTGGCCACCTGTCCGTCCAGCATATCAAAGAGTCCGGCAAAAAGTACCAGTGCACCTGCCCAGCCTACATAGCTCAGGTCTCCCCTGTTTCCTTTCTCCGCGCCTATTATAAAAATGATCGCTACACCTATATTCAGTATCAAGCCAATAGTAGTAACGGCATTTGGAGTAAGGCCCAGTTTTATCAAAAAACGGACAAAGGGGTTTATGACCTTATAGATCCCCTGTTGTAAACTATCTCTTACCGTTTTGTTGCTCATATCTGTTATACTTATACCCCCAACTCTTAAAAATCAAATTTAAACCTTCCTCTTATGCCCAGCGGCGATACTTCCTGGTGGTCCAGGTAAGTAAAACGGCGCACTACATCTATCCTGAAAAAATTGAGGATATTACCTATGCCAAGGCTTGCCTCTATATAGGGTTCCTTTTGCAGGGTATAGGTAGCCGGGTATCCGTTTGCAAATGTCGGGAACTTTAGCAAATCAGCGTTCTTACCCGGCAAATTCTCATCCCTTACCCCGCCATACAGCACCTTTACATCCGCATATTCCCTGAAACGCAGCCTTTTGAAAAGCGGTATCTTATTGAAAACGAAGCCGTTAAAACAATGGTCTATAATCAGGCTGGCATAGTGATCACTCACAAACTCCAGGAAGTTCATCAGGTTATACGACTGCAACTGCAACGAGTAGGTCTGGTTGGCCCGGTGTATGTCCAGCAGCGGGAAAGGCACCCGCCCTGCTATGTAGCCACCTTCAAGCGCTACATCACTATATCCAAGTTGCGATAGGTACACGCGTTTATAAATATTCAGTGTATAATTCTGGTAATTGTATTGTCCGTTCAGCAATCCCTTCACACCTGCAAGGGCTCTAAATGTAAATACGGGATACCTGTTAGGTATCGGTATCCTGTACAATTTACCCTGGTAAAAATCTTCGTGAGGAGCATACCGCAATTCCAACGAAAACTCCGAAGTGGTTATGGATGGTACTACGGCCGGGCTTACCGCATCTGATGTTATATAGGATAGTCCACCCGCCGGCATCTGCTGCCAGTTCTTATACCCAGCCTGGAATGAGAAGTGATTCTTAAATTCATTCAGGTAAGTGATATTATAGATATCGTTGTACAGGTATTTATCGTTCACACCTCTTTTTATCGACAGCAATACGTTGTCTTCCTGTATGAATTGCAATTCCTGCCCCGGGATCTTTACATCACGTTGATAATTAGCCCTTAATAACTTGACCGGGAACTCATAGATCGACCTTCCGGTAAATGAATAAATGCCGCCCAGGTAGTACTTCCATTTTTCGTCCTTAAAGCCATAAGCGCCGTACGTCTCAAAATAAAAGCGTTTGCTAAGGGCGGGGGTTGTACGTCCGCCCAGCCTGGCCCTGAAGCCTTCTACCGGGTTAAAGCTGTAAAATGAATTTACGGGGCCTATTTCCACATACGGGCTGGCACGTTTATAGCCTGCAATGAATAAGGTCGCAATATCCATTATACGTTTAAATCGTTTGGAATGGATGAGGCTATCGCTATTGGCATAGGTACGGGCTTCCACCTGCGTAAGCGAATCATGCCTGTTATTTTGCCAAAAAGAATCCGTTTGGGCCAATGCACTTTCTTTCTCTACAACTGATTCGCCCTGGTACACGCTGTCCGGGGCGGGCACGTTCGCCTTATAATTCTTAAAGGACACCGTACGTTGCCCGTATATTCCACTCGACTTTTTTTCCGTGATACCGAAATCCGTTTTTACATCGCTTTTGCTCAGGTGGTACTTGCCATCATTCCCCTTTTCGAAATTCAGTATTACATCAAGGTCCCTTATCCAGTTTATGTTTATGTTCTTGTTCACGGTCATGATCACCTTCTGCACAGCGAAGTCACCGTTCATGGTCACATATAACCTGCCCTGGAAAAGCATGTCTGTATTATTGCGAGGGAAAAAGCTGAGTGCAACCAGTTGCTGCCCGTCCACTACCGAGGTATCTATTATAAAGTACTGGTAAAAAGTAGGGCCTGCATCAGCTATAGGGCTAAGGAACTGGTTGGTCATTAGCGATATGTTGTTCTTGTAGATGTCCACATCCTGGTACATATGCTTCAGGTATGTTTTCAGTCCTTCATTATCTATATACTCACCAAAGTTTACTTTCTTCTCACCCATTATTACCTGCTTTTTTTTCTCAGGCGACCTGCGATAATAATTCTGCGATATAACCTCCTGCATATACAGTGGCATCAAAGCCTTATCCGGGAAGGTGGTTGTGTCTATATTCTGGGTTATGTACTTAAATGAGCGTAAAAGCCTGTTGTTCTTCAGTTTTTCCGGTGTGTTTATCAACGCTACGCTCATCTTCTCATATTGCTCATATTCCACGTAGTCATAGTGCTCCAGTTTGTTTTTCGACTTGTGGTCTATTACCTCTCTTATCAGGTCTACCGCAGGATTATTTTTATTACGGTACTTTACTTTCTTCACTTTTACCGTCACTTCCTTAAGCTCCCTGTTATCAGGCTCCAGCGAAAAATTAACCGTTTGCTCCTTGCCCGGAGTTATCTTTTGTATGGCCGTTTTATAACCGACATACGATACTTGTATCCTGGTTTGATCTTTATCGCTCCTCAGCTCAAAATAACCTGCATCATTGGTGTTGGTACCTATGGGGCTGTTTGGGAAAAACACACTCACAAAGGGCAACGCCTTTTTAGTGCTTGCATCCTTAATATGGCCTTTTATTACCGTCGTTTGGGCCAGGGCATTGTTCACACCCGCAAAGAATAAGATCCATCCTATGAGTAATACCAGCCTTCGTCCTTTCGTCCTATCTGAAAACATATCTCTTTTGTAAAAAATAATTATAGCTAAATCCAATCAATACCGATACCAAAACTTTAGACAGCGCTACTTCTATACGTGCAAAGTGTATCAGGAGGTAAACACCACCTGCATTAAGCAGCAGGTTACCTGTCCATACCAAAAAATAACGTCCTGCCTGCACTCTTCTTGTCTGGTGGGTAGCAGCAAACACCCACTCCCTGCCGATCATAAAGTTTACAATACCCCCGGTTATGGTTCCTGTTGCTGCAGCCATCGTCATTGATATGTCGTCCTGCAGGCCCAGCAAACGCACAAGCAATATTGTCACCACAAAATCTACTATCGTGGCTATTATAGAGGCGGCTTGTGCTTTTAAAAATGTAAACATTAAAACAACTTGATTGCTACCAGCAACTGTAATATTATATTGGCGTAAACTCCCGCTAAAATATCATCCATCATTACACCCCATCCACCCTTCAGGCTTTCCATCCTGCGGATGTACAATGGTTTTACAATGTCAAAAAAGCGGAACAATACGAGCCCTATGGCTATATATTGCCAGCTTGCGGGCACCAGCAGCAGGCTTATGATCATACCTGCCACCTCATCTATCACCACCTTCTTGTCATCCTTGCCCCAGTATGGCTCCACTTTATTGCCGCTCCATATGCCCAGCACGGTAACAACTATGGCTATGGAAAACTGTTCCACCGGTCCGAGTGGATATTTCATCCCTATCGCGTACCAGCACAGGCAGGCAAATACTGCCGCAACCGTTCCTCCTCCTTTACCTATATAACCAATGCCAAATGTTGAGGCAATGGTTTTATGAAAAGTTATCATAGAGCTTCCACAAGGTCCTGGTAGTAGTCAAGGCCCAGGTGTGTGATAAGGTCTTCTCCCATCATATGGCGCAGGGTATTCTGCAGCTTTATCAACTGCTTAAAAATATCGTGCTCAGGTTTCAGGCCGGGCGCTGTTTGAGGCGATTTGAAGTAGAACGACAGCCATTCCTGTATGCCGCTCATACCTGCACGCTGTGCAAGGTCCATGAACAGTGCAAGGTCAAGCACGATCGGTGCGGCAAGTATAGAGTCGCGGCACAGGAAGTTGATCTTGATCTGCATCTTATAACCCATCCAGCCAAAGATGTCTATGTTGTCCCAGCTTTCTTTATTGTCACCATGAGGAGGATAGTAATTGATGCGCACCTTGTGGTACAGGTCACCATACAACTCAGGGTTCAGATCAGGTTGCAGTATTTCTTCCAGTACACTCAGTTTCGATACTTCTTTTGTTTTGAAGTTATCCGGATCGTCTAGTACAAGGCCATCCCTGTTACCCAATATGTTCGAGGAGAACCAACCGCTTATACCTAAAGCCCTTGCATGCAGGCCTGGCGCCACGATGGTCTTCATCAGCGTCTGCCCGGTCTTGAAGTCTTTACCGGCTATGGGCACTTCATTTTGCTTTGCAAACTCTATCAGCGCAGGAATATCGCAGCTCAGGTTAGGTGCGCCATTTGCAAATGGCACGCCCATCTTAATTGCAGCATATGCATAGATCATGCTCGGCGCTATCTGCGGGTCATTCTGCCTCATAGCTTCTTCAAAAGCTTCTATCGTCTCGTGTATCGCACTCTGCTCTATATATTTTTCGGTCGATGCACACCATACCATTACGATACGGCTACAGCCATTCGCTTCTTTGAAATTGCGTATGTCATCCATCAACGCTTCAGCAAGCTCATATTTGTTCGCACGCTTCTTGATGTTGGTCCCGTCCAGGTTCTTTACATAGTCCCTGTCAAAAACGGCTTCCATTGGTTTGATCTTTTCCAGTTCCGTTTTTATTGCTGCCAGTTGAATTGGCTCCAGCACCTGGGCATTCATCGCCGCTTCATAGACGTTATCGGTGTATACGTCCCATCCGCCAAAAACTATATCATTAAGTCCCGCCAGCGGCACGAAATCTTTTATCAGGGGATAACGGTTCTCTGTACGTTTGCCCAATCTTATGTTGCCCATCTGGCTTAGTGCGCCCACGGGTTTAGAGATGCCTTTCTTAACGGCTTCTACGCCGGCAATGAATGTAGTGGCAACCGCGCCCATACCGGGAACTAATATGCCTAATTTACCTTCTGCTTTTTTTACTTGTGGTTCCATGTTTGTGTCGTTAAATTGTTCTTATAGCCATTTATTTTTTTGATACCATCTTAAAGTCTCTTCCACGCCTTTTTCAAGGTTATATACGGGCACAAAGCCCATGTCGTTTTTTAATTTTTCAATGCTGCAGTTCCAGTTCTCCGCCGTCAGCTCTGCCAGCTTTTCGTTATTCAGTACAGGTGTCTTTCCTTTAGACGCTGTCAGCTCCAGTATACCGGACAATGCTCTTACAAGTCCCAGCGGCACGCTGAACTTAAGTGTCTTCTTGCCTAATACTTTCTTGGTAAGGTTTGCCAGCTCATAACGCTCGTAAAAATTCCCGTCCGATATATTGTAGGCAACATGGTTCTGCGGATTTTGTAAGGCTTTCACCGTTACGTCTGCAAGGTCCTTCGCGTATATAAAGCTTAAATGCTGTCCTTTACGTCCTATATATGGTTCCAGTCCGTTCTTCAGCGTCTTGAACATGATGTAAATATCCTTATCCCTCGGGCCGTACACCGCAGTTGGACGCAATACCACTAATGGTAGTTTATCCATTTCAAATAGATATTTCTCCGCAAGCAATTTGCTCCTGCCATAATTGGTAACAGGTTTCGCCTCGCTTAATTCTGTTATCGGGTTGGTATCTTCGTAAAAAGTAGGCCCTGTGGCGGCGAGGCTGCTTACGAACACAAACTTCTTAAGAGGTATTGATGCTGCTAATGCAGCCTTCGCAAGGTTCTGCGTATACGTGGCATTGATCTTATTGTACTCTGCTTCGTTCTTAGCCCTCGTTACACCCGCAGCGTGAATGATGTAGTTGTACTGCCCTGCTTTCAGCTCTTGCTGCAGTTGCTCTAAATTATTATAATCGGGGTAAATGTACTTGATGTCAAGGTCTGTAAGGTGTGCTATATCACTGGAGCGGCGTATCGCACCATGTACTTCCAAGCCCGCTGCTATAGCTGCTTCGATAAGATGGTACCCAACAAATCCACTTGCCCCGGTAATTAATACCCTTTCTTTCATTACAAACTCTTTTCGTATATCCTGTACTTCTTGTATGGCTTGCCGTTAATATTCTGGATGGCTTTATTCATCAGGAAGTTATCTTCCAATATCCACGATGCCTCAGCAGTTTTTATTTTCTTTTCCAGTCCTTTTTGTATCACGGAACCATAGAATACAGCTTCAATCCCCAGCTTCCTGTAGCCTTCTACCACACCCAATGCTATTACCCTTATTCCGTTTATCTTCTTTTTTTGCGTCAGCAGCTTAAAGATGCCTGTAGGCAACAAACGGCCACGCTTTATTTTTATCAGTATCTGGTTCACGTCCGGTATGCATAGCGAGAAACCCACCATTTTACCTTCATGCTCAGCCACCATGCAAAAGTCCGGGTCCAGTATCAGCTTCAGGTCTTTTGCCAGGTAGTCAAATTCTTTATCGGTCATGGGCACAAAACCAAGGTTCTTATCCCATGCATGGTTGTATACATCACGCAGGGCTGCTACTTCCTGCTTAAAGTTTTTAAGGTTCGCCTTCCTGATGGTGATGCCTTTCTGTTTTAATCGCTCGTTGAGCAATTCCATCAGCCTTGCTGGCTTATCGTTAAAATCGCTTTCCGTTATCTGGTAAGCTATCAGGTCTACCTTTTTACCAAAGCCTGCTTTTTCTATCAGCTTCGTATAGTAGCGACGGTTGTAAGTCATCATCGCCACCGGCGGACTGTCAAAACCTTCAACTAACAAACCGCAGGTTTCGTTCGTCGAAAAATTCACCGGGCCTATGATCGTGCTCACACCTTTAGCATTCAGCCATTCTCTTGCTGCGGCAAAAAGCTTATCGGCTACTTCCTGGTCATCAATGCAATCAAAGAAGCCGAAAAAGCCATCGTTGCTGTTATTGAATTTATTATGGTTGTTATTCAGTATGGCCGCTATCCTGCCCACCAGCTTATTATCCTTGTATGCCAAAAACAACTGCAAGCTTGAATGCTCGTGAAATGGATGCTTACCCGGTGTCAGCAGGTCGCGCTGTGCTATGAAAAGCTCAGGCACATAATTCCTGTCGTCCTTATATAAGTCGTGCGGAAAGTCAATAAAATCCTTGAGCCCCTTCTTGTTATTTACAGGCAGCACACTGATCATACATTCGCATTTACGGTCACAGTTTCATTTGCCCATTTCCATGCCTCCGATAATTTCTCGATTGCCTCTTCAATTTGCTCAAATGTATGAGTAGCCATCAGTGAGAAACGTATCAGTGTTGCATCAGGAGGAACAGCCGGTGATACCACCGGGTTAACGAACACGCCATTCTCCTGTAGTCTCTTGGTTATCAGGAAGGTCTTTTCATTATTCCTGATGTATATGGGTATGATCGGTGTTTCCGTTTCACCCGTATCAAAGCCGGCCTCTTTCAGCAGCTTCGCGGCATGCCTTGTATTTGCCCACAGCCTTTCAATATGTTCAGGTTCGCTTTGTATTATATCAAGTGCCGCAAGTGCAGCCGCCGTTGAAGCGGGCGTCATGCTCGCGCTGAATATCAGTGACCTCGCATGGTGCTTCAGGTATTCAATGGTGGGCGCATCACTTGCTATAAAGCCACCCAGCGATGCCAGCGACTTGGAGAAGGTACCCATCACAAGGTCCACTTCATTGGTCAGGCCAAAATGCGATGCAGTACCTGCACCGTTCTCGCCTATTACGCCCAGGCTATGTGCATCATCCACCATCAGGTTAGCGCCATACTTTTCAGCAATGGCCACTATTTCAGGCAGCTTCACTATATCACCTTCCATGCTGAAGATACCGTCCATCACTATGATCTTAACAGCTTCTTCCGGCAGGTTGCTCAGCTTTAGCTCCAGGTCAGCCATATCATTGTGCTTGTATTTCAGCACCCGGGAGAACGACAGTCGCCCCCCATCTATGATAGACGCGTGGTTGTATTCGTCAAAAATCAGGTAATCGTTCCGTCCTGTAAGGCAGCTCAGCACGCCCAGGTTCACCTGGAAACCCGTACTGAACACAATTGCTTCTTCCTTACCAACGTAATCGGCCAATCTTCTTTCCAGTTCCAGGTGTATATCCAGCGTTCCGTTCAGGAACCTCGATCCCGCGCAGCCTGAACCATACTTTTCAGTAGCTTTAATAGCCGCATCTTTTATACGGCGGTCGTTGGTCAATCCCAAGTAAGAATTCGAGCCAAACATTAATACGCGTTTCCCGTCTATTATAACTTCCGTGTCCTGGGCCGAAGAAATTGGCCTGAAATAAGGGTAAATGCCCATGGCTCTTGCCTCGTGGGCCGCCTTGTACGCACTTACCTTTTCAAGTAACTTTCCGTTCATGCAATGATCATTATTCTATTCCAACAAATATTAAACTATTCGACTAAAAACGTATTTCGGTCAAAATTAGTTTAAATCCCCCACTGGGAGATAGTTTTTCCTTATTCAGATATAATTATAACGCTTTTAGGCGAAATATTTTAATAATATTCGCTTTATATTGGGGTAATATAAAGTCCCGGCAAAAATAGTCTATAATTTTCGCTTGAACCATACCCTATTTGTATTTCTGCCTTCTATTTTCCAAAAATATTTGCGTTATTAGCAGCCTTTTACGCATATCATTTGACACCGGAGAAAATAATAGTCATCACGGCCCCTTCGGGTTCGGGCAAAACAACGCTGGTAAAACGGCTCCTGGCCGCCTGCCCGCGCCTTGAATTCTCTATCTCCGCCTGCACCCGGCAGCCCCGCCAGGGCGAGGTAGACGGCAAAGACTACTATTTCTACAGCCCCGAACATTTTAAAAAATTAATAGATGAAGACGCCTTCATTGAATGGGAAATGGTGTACCCCAGAAAATATTACGGAACATTAAAATCTGAAATATTACGCATACGTGAGGAAAATAAATTTCCATTGGTGGATATAGATGTGAAAGGTGCCCTGGCTATTCAGCAGGCATATAGAAAATCTACCATGAGTATATTTATTGAGGCCCCATCTATCGACGCCCTGCGCCAGCGGCTCATGGCCCGAGGCACAGAAACCCCTCACACTTTAGCCGAGCGCATCGACAAAGCCATCCACGAGCTCGCCTTCGCTCCCCAGTTCGACAGGATACTGATCAATGACGACCTAGATATAGCTACCAAAGAGCTCGTCAGCACGGTAGAGGCTTTCATATCGGCATAGGCACTACCATCTTTCCGTCTTTTTTCTATTTTTGAGAGGCAACACTTATCATGTCCCAGAAAAAGAACAAAGCACGCCAGCCCCAAGCGGAAGTAAAAAGCAGTCCCACTCCTATACCCGTGCCTGTTGCTGAGCAGCCTAAAGAACCTTTGTCGCTGTCATCATTTCGCGTTCAGGCTGCGATACTGGCCATTTTAGGCTTTGTCTTTTACTTCAACACCTTCAATAACGACTACGCCCTCGACGATGGCATTATCATAGCCAAGAACCAATATGTGCAGCAGGGTTTCAAAGGCATACCCAACATCATGGGCAAGGACGCCTTCGATAGTTACTACTCCTCGCTCAATGCCACCAACCAGCTATCCGGCGGACGATACAGGCCCTTGTCTATCGTCACCTTTGCAGTGGAGCAGGAACTCTTTGGCAGCGGTATAGACTATAGCAAAGTAGCCGTGGCCTATGGTGTCATCTCGCCCGATGAATCAGGCTTTATACACCTCATGCACATACGGCATGTCGTCAATGTGCTGCTCTACATCCTGGCCTCGATAGTGCTCCTGTATTTCTTAACGCATATTGCCTTTCCGCAGCAACCGCTTGTTGGTTTCCTTGCCGCCCTGCTCTTCGTCATACACCCCATACATACCGAGGTGGTGGCCAATGTCAAGAGCCGCGATGAGATTATGTCGCTCCTGTTTATCTGCCTCACCTTCATCAGTGCATACCGCTATGCAGAGACTAAGAAGATCATCAGCCTCGCCTTCGGACTGCTATGGTTCTTCCTCGCATTGCTATCGAAGGAGTATGCGGTGATACTGCTGGCCATGCTGCCTTTGATGTTCTACCTTTTCAGGGGCGATACACTGCCTAAGAGCATTATTCGGACCCTTCCCTATATCGCTGTCTTCGCCGTTTACTTCTATCTCAGGTTCTCGATAATAGCCGACAAAAGCGAGTCCTCCGACGAGGAAGTGCTGAACAATCCATACCTCTACGCTACAGGCGCACAGCGCATTGCCAGCGAGATCGCGGTGCTGTTCAGGTACCTCTCCCTGCTCTTCTTCCCGCATCCCCTTTCCTCCGACTACTCTTACAAGCAGATACCCTACAGCGAGCTTAGCGACCCTATCGTCTGGCTTTCTATAGCTATACACATTGGTATGGTAGCGGCTATGTTCATACTCTTCAAAAAGAGGCATGTGCTTTGCTTTGCGCTGGCCTTCTACCTGCTCAACCTGCTGCTGGTCTCCAACTTCATCTTCGATATTGGTGCACCTTTGGGCGAGCGCCTTATCTTCCATTCCTCCGTAGGCTTTGTGATGATCATTGCCTGGCTGCTCTACGAGGCTTATAAAAAGACCCCAAGCCCCGAGGCCGCCAAGGTATGGATGGGCGGGCTTTTGCTGCTGCTCATAATAGCCAGTGGCTACAAAACCATGAGCCGCAATATAGACTGGAAGAACGACCACAACCTCTTCCTGGCCGATGTAAAGACCGCGCCCAACAGCGTGGTGACCAATGCCAACGCCGGCGCCTGCTACATAGGCATGGCCGACCAAGCCGCCGATACAGTACTGAAGCGCGAGTACCTGGACACTGCACTCATATACCTCAACAAGACCCTGAAGCTGCACCCCACCTTTAGCAATGGCTACCTGAACAGGGGCGTGGTGTACTTTAAGCTGGGCAACATACAGCATGCCCGCTCCGACTTCGACTCGCTGAAGAAGATCTTCCCGCACTACCCTACACTGCCCACACTCTATGGACTGATAGGCAACTACTACCTGAACATAGGCTGGAACCAATACGGCAAGCTGGGCCATTATGCCGAGGCAATACCCATCTTCAACCAGGGCCTCGATGCCGACCCTACCAATGCCGAGCTATGGTACAATGTGGGCGGCGCACAGTACAGCCTTGGCAACTACGAGGCGGCCTACACTGCATGGATAGCCTGCCTCAAGTACAACCCCAACCACAAGCAGGCCCAGGCCGGCCTCGCCTCCGTGAGGGCGATACTGCATAAGTAGCGGCGAGCCATACAAGCCCAATCAACCATGTCATACTGAGCCCCGCCGAAGGATCTGCCCAACCTATCCACTCAGCTTAATCATGCTGCTGTCATCCACAGCCCAATCCACCCTGTCACCCTGGGCCCCGCCGAAGGATCTGCCACAACTTTGCACACCGCTCAATTGACCCACACCAGACCCCTCCTTTGTTTAACTTTTCATTTACTTATTAAGGCATAGGTTTGACACGTGATAAACATGCGCCTCCATAAAATAAAAACTACCACAGGCTGTGCCATACAGCCCTGCAGGCGCGTAGTGGGCCACATAGAGCCCAACCATTGTTTTTGTTACAAACTCTTCTATTGCTCCAACTTTAAGGACTTCAATACCCTGGCCCCGGCCGCTTAGCGTTTTGCGCAGCCCCGGGGATCTACATTGGTACATCCTTTTCTGAAATTTTATTAACAACCTCTTATGTCGCGAAATCCTAAAAAGATCTCGGCGATGAGCATTATGCTTTGGTTCATGTTCATCGTGAACCTGGCTGTTCTTATCGCAGCGCTGTTGCTAAAATTCATATGGCTTTGGGTACTGTCGTTCCTTATATCATTTGCCATTGTCGATGTGTGCCGCTCGCAGCGCAGTAAGTAAACCTGCACACCGCAGCAACAGCTTTTTAAAATTATTCATCTTAAAAAACATGACCATGACCAAACAAAATCCCGTAGTTATTACCGAGCACGATTATAACCTGCTGATGCCATATATTAACGGCACAATAGCTGCCGGTGATGAGATGACCTTGGCTGCCGAGCTGGGCCGCGCTGTTATTGTGAAGGAAGAAGCATTTCCTCCACACGGCATCCGTATCAACTCAAAAGTTTCCGTGCTCGACCTGGGTACCAACCGCGTGCTCGAGTTCTCGCTGGTAATGCCACAGCATGCCGATATGCGGCAGAACAAGGTCTCTATTCTTACGCCCATGGGTGCCGCCCTCATCGGTTTCCGCAAGGCCGAGGAAGTAGCCTGGCGCGTACCTGCCGGCCTCAAACGCTTCAGGATACTGGATGTGGTGAATAGCTAAAAGCGATATTCCCCCATTGCACCCGGCCCAATCCATCCTGTCATCCTGGACCTTATAATACTCGCGTCATTGCGAGGAATGAATAGCCATGCGTATAGCTATGACGAAGCAATCTACCGATGAGTATCTGGATGTAGCCCAATCCATCCTGTCATCCTGGGCCCCGTCGAAGGATCTGCCCGGCCTATGCACTCAGCCTGATCGACGCCCCCTACAGCCCCCTCTTCACACTCTGCACTATGCAGCTATCATTGGCGGTGTAGTGGGCGGTGCATTGGCGGTAGGCCTCGGCCTCTTCTACTTTGCCTATGGCATGTATGGAGTCTATTACACCATTGCTGCCTTTGGTATAGCAGTAGCAGGAATAGTAAGGGCTGCGCTTGCAGGCAGCAGCGAATACCACAAAGAGCGCAAGCAATACAATCAAAGCAGGTTTTGACATAGATGAGATTAATTTTAAGGGATAACATTGTTGGATTGTATCTATTATAAAATTAAAAGTAAGTCAAAAAGACTTCAAAATTCTTTGAAACAAGTAGAAAGCACTTACCGCCTTCAGAGATCAGCCATCGGGTTCTTACTCGTCTTTTTTTGCCCGGCGGCTGGCAACCTTTAACCTGTCACTCGGCTATTTTAACGCAACAAACTGCTCAAAGGCTATCTATAAAACACATCTATTTGAAACTATTGCCGGGGCGGTCGCAATGGTGTATAAAAGCCCTAAAATAGCTGCCCTCATTCGCCCTGAAACCTGGTGACAGGATTATCTTATCCCCCGCGCGGTAATTTACTGCTAAAGGTGCATTAACTTTTGCAGTTGCGCTGATAGTACCTTGGGTTTCTAAAAATTTATTCGATGAATAGGTTGACGACTCTATGAAGTTTACATTAGTGGGACAGTATAGGCCTGCTTCCCATATCCCTCTTCCATTGATACCGGATCTTATTTTATTTACCTGATAGTTTATTTCCAGTCCAGCGGAACTAAGATGTGGATAGTTTGTTCCGAACAAAACCCATGCATTCGCAGGATCGGTCATAAGTTTGTTGTTTGTATAGTATATACCTGCATCGGTCGATAAATACATTCCACCATCACTTCCTTTTTCTACCGCAAGGCCCATAAGGGTAGTTCCGGTAAAAGGCAAGTTGTAGGTAATATCAGTCACCACGGGATTTGTGGTGAATTGCGTTACTTTATAAATTAAGCGGGGTGCCGGCAGGGTCCAATCAGGCCCATAGACAACATAAAGCGTTGTCGCATTCTGTGGATCAAGTTCTACATCTCGTATCCATGAGTTATTTCTAACGCCCTGGCTGTATAGGTCTATCAGGTGCCAGTCTTGTAGAACGCTGGCGGCCGGGGCATTGGCGTGTAAGGTATAATAAAGGCTGTTTGTAGACATTAACGTGCTGCTGTTACATTGAGGTAAGCCATTATTATAGTCTCTTGAAAAAGCCGTAATCAGCAGATCTGCATTATCCTCAAAAGCATAAATAGCTCCCACATGCGAACAGCCATTGGGTATTCCGGCAATGCCGGCAATATCCGATATCTTCTCTATTGATGATGCCGGGCCTGCTTTGCCAAAGTTAGTAGACCTCATTACTTCATATTTATACCCGGAGTTTCCCCTGCCATAAAAAACATTCACGGCTTTTTTATTCAACGTAGCCGGGGTACCGTTAAACGGGTAAATGTTTGGGAATGGTACTGTGGTCCCCCCGTTTTCCGAGCCACCCCAACCCGCTCCGGGTGACGAGGCGTACATATACCTGGGGTCTTGATTATTGATCAGAGTTGCCGACCCGTCACATCCGTAGGCATATTTCCATGCAGGGTCCCAATTGCTTATATATGGGCTGTTTGAAAGGATGCAGCCATCGTGATACAGGCCTAACAATAGAAGCCCCGGGCTCGTATAGGCGTCTGCCATGAATTCTACTTGTGCCACGCCCACTCCTTTCATTTTGGCTTGCCAGTTGTTTCCCAGGTTCACTGATTTAAAAGGGCCACCGTGTGATGCCATCCATAGCTCACTTGGATTGCCGGGATTAAACGTGAACCCCTCAATATCAACATGGTATTCTGCGTAGTTTGCGGACGACGATGTAAAATCAACAACGTTGTTGCCAACGTATCTCCTGTAACGGTCATTGTTGGCAATAAAGATGACCTCATTTATCCCCGACTTCGAAACGCTAAAACTTGTTCCACTGCCAAAACAGCAATTTGACGACCCATCATCTATAGTGCTCAAATTAATGTGCGTATAGACATGGCTGATATAATTGAATCTAAACAAATTTTTGTTCCCATACCCATAGTAATACAAGTATACGTTATTGGGGTATGCGTCGCTAACCTCGATGCTCACATGCAGTAGTTGAGCTGCAGTGTAATTAGGCTGGCCCGTACCTGCCGGCAATGGCAACCATGTACTACCCCCATCGGTAGAATATTTTACAATGTTTGAACTAACTCCGTCAAAAGATGCGTATAAAATATTGGGACTGCCCGGATGCATCTCGAGATCAAATATATTCCCCGTCAATATCGTCGTCCAGGTGGCTGCCACGCTATTGATATTCCCCGACTTTAACAATCCCTCACTGGTTGCCGCATACAGTACCTCCGGGTCACTTGGGTCGGTAAGTAGCTTTTTTATGATGCAGCCAGCACTCACATGTAATGAACTATAATTTCCGATAGAAACCCATTGTGAACCTGCATTTATAGTGCCGTTTTTTTCGGTCTTCAATATTCCGCCGGTTTGCCCTATTACACCTCCGGCATTATTGTCCTGATAACTGCAAGCTGCATAAATCACCTCCGGGTCATCTACCTTAAACTCGGCCCACGAAACTGCAGAACTGCCCGCTGCCCAGGTATCACTACCGGCATTGCTCCAGTTTTCGCCGCCGTCGTCACTGTAGAACAATCCACCTTCGGTCGATCCACAGATCATTTTTTTAAAGGGAGCATTTTTATAAAACCTTATGAACTCAACCGGGCCAATACCGGCCGACTGGCCCAGATTACAGGGTATTATCCCGGTAGGTCGATCCTTGGGGCCTATTTCCGACCAGTTCGTGGCATAGGCATTGCTGCTCCTCAACGATCTTGTCCCATAACTTTCTGCCAGCTTGCTATAGTACAATCCAAAATCTCCCACTGGTGTCAGCCTTGGTTCCCAAAAGTCTTGCCATTCTTCAAACTGCGCATACTCACCGCCCTCCTCGTAAAATTCATTGTCAGGTATCAATCGGTGTACACTGTCAAGGTGTGCCAGAACCCTTTTTTTCTGTGTGTAGTAGTTTGTGGTGAAATCATTGAACTTTAAGCTCTGCGCGTAAAGTATCGCCGGGCAAAGCGTAAGTAACAGTAAGCATATATTCCTCATAGTACAGGTGTATTTAAGACATTGTTTAATCGGCATGCTCGTGTCGCTGCACTTTTAATTTCTTTTAGCCTGTCTCTGTTCCAATGCCTCAATACGTTTGTCCTGTGCTATGATATAAAGCGTCAGCTCTTCTATTTTTTCCAATAACCTGGCGTCCATAGCTGCCATATCAAGACCGTCCCTGGCCACTTCTTGCGATGATGGCAAGCTAGGCAAATGCTTGTTGCTCTTTATGAAGCTTTCTACTTCATTGATGCTTCTTAATTTATAATGGTCGTCAAACACATAATCTGCCCAGGCATCGCTGGTAATTTCAATGATCACCTGCTTTGCGCCTATTGTTCCGTTTACTGCCAGTTTGTACTGTGGTGTATTGCTTGTTAAAGCAGTACCTATACCTACATTCCCAGTCGACGTTATCCTTATACCCACACGCGCATTGCCGCCCCATGGTGCAATAACAAAACCTGCCATATTGTTTTGTGAACCTATAGATCTTCCGTCCGCCCAAAACAAGCCAAAATCCCCTTCCCTCGAAAGTTGATTATAGCCCCAATCATATAGATGGGGCACCATGAACATGCGTCTCGTTATTAAAGGTATCGTGCTGGTTTGCTTGTTTACTGAGAAGCCGGCGAGTGCGTCGCCAGTGTTATTAACGGGGCCCATCTGTAGTTCCAACCTCCCGAAAGTAGGTGTCGAGGTACCTATGCCAACGTTCCCCGCATTGGTGTTTGCTCCCGTTGATAGTATCCTCATCCGCTCCACCTGGTTGGTTTTTACTAGCAGATCGAAAGAGTTATTGGAGCCTAACCATTGGCTTGGCTGGGGCGAGACTCCGCTCAACGTATTACCGGCAGTCAACCAGTTTTGCGCATTCACAGTACATGGAATAAATAATAATAAAAATAAGATGTAAATTGTCATTTTCATAATACCAAAGTTTTAGGTTTAAATTAAAATACACATCTAAAATAAGGTTAAGGTTTATAAAATGAAAATATTTTAGAATATTTTTTTATCTGTAGTTCTGTACATGCTCCTATAACAAAAGTATGGATATCAGGGTCCTAAATTGGATTCTGCAACTTATTCATTCTCTATGGCGTAATTTGTAGGACATGAACCGCAAGCATGGCAACATGTGGATATCTTCATTTGGAACACCCCTCCTCCATTTCGTATCTTGCTATGTCTGCCAAAACTTTGGTCAAGGCGGTAGCCGATGCTATTAAAAACATCTGCATAAGTTCTTTATTTATCGGAGGGTCGCATCAGCTGGCCCGCACTACTCTGCAACCCAGCTTAATTTCCGAATCGGTAATTATCGGAAATTATGATTTATATCATATGGTAGACTGGCAAAGGATTTCAGGCAATTGACCATTTTAAATCGGTAATTATAAACCGATCGGTAAATCGGTAATTTAATTATGTAAACGGGCTAACCCATGAATCCTGTCTAGTCCTGAAAAAACCTTACA
>DDET01000050.1 GCA_002336915.1 Bacteroidetes bacterium UBA1947
GTAAGGTTTTTTCAGGACGGGACATTACCCTGTGCACTGTTACTGCTCACTGCCCTTCGGGTGCAAATCGGCAATTATCGGGTGCAAATCGGGTGCACTATCCACATTAAGTATCGCTTGTAATCTGCTGACAATTAAAGAAATCTGCGATAAAATGTGGATAAGTCGCTTCCGGTTTTAATTATTTACAAAACCGGAAGTACTGCCTACTGCTTCACCGGGTACAGAAGCCTGAAGGCATTGAACACCGCCTGGTGGGCAATGGTAGCATGGTCCTCCTGCGGCAGGTAGTCGAAGTGAACTTTAACCTGCTTGCTTTTGCTTGCCTTTATTTTGTCGGCCAGCAGGTTCGCATCTACCTCCATCACCCTTGGCTTATCGCCGGGTGTGAGGCCTTCTTTGCCTACTGCAATGTAGACGTCTGTCCGTTTGTTATAGCCCGGTTCCAGTATAGCAGGTTTCAGGTCGAGCAAAGAGCCATTATCCCACCAAAGGCTGGGGCTGACGATTATGTACTTGTCAAAGAGCTTGGGCTTCTTAAACAATATCTCTGTTGCCAGCAAACCTCCCAGCGATTCGCCTATGATGGTCTTGTGCTTATTTACACGGTAATGCTCCTGCATATAAGGCTGCAGTTCCTCTTCAAGAAAGGAGATGAACTTGGCAGATCCTCCTGTCGTTGGATATAGCTTTTTATCCTTCGCTATAGTAGTGGGATATGTGAAGTCTCTTTTCCTATCGGTATTGGCAATGCCCACCACAATCGACTTTGGTATCCTGTTTATCCATGAAAAGGTATTGAACTGAACAAGGCCTACTACGTGTATAAAGTCCTCGTCCACCCCGCCATCTAAAAGGTAAATAACAGGATAGCGGGCAGTGTCATTTTCTTTATAGCCTTCGGGAAGGTAGATGTTAATGGTCCTTGTCTCGGACAGTTGTACAGAGCTTATCTCTTCACTGGTGCCCAATACGATCTGCTTAGCGGTCTTTGTTTGAGCCGACAGTGAAACGGCAAAAAAAATGAAGCTTATAATTGATGATGCTAGTTTCATGGTGCTCATTAAAATATAACAGTAAATATAGCGCATAAAATAAATGGGGACATAGGAAGTATACCCGGGCAGCCTTATTGGCCCGGGGAATGAAGAAGCAAAGCTATAGGCATAAAAAGAGATACCCGCTTTCTCTAAGGCAGTACGACAGTCGGGTGTGCTAATTTATTGATAATCCAGTTTTTAGACATCCGTGCATCGAACAGTCGTATACCTTTTCTACTCCCAATAAGGCCAATCGCAAAACGAGCACAGCACGAAGCTTGCATTACATAAAAAAAATCGGTATCTTACTCTACCTTTTTACTACACTAATTCAATGATCTGAAAATGAGCTCAAGCTTTACCCGACTGGTTTTACCAGTATTCTTCATTTTACTGGCTGCGAACAGTGCAATAGCGCAGCTAGACTGTGTCAATAACCCCACCTATGCCGATCCGCCGGCCGCCTCGTTTTTTAACACCGGCACCGACGGGGCCGGCGGCACCTTGCCGGTGGGTAGTAACGACCTTAACTGGACGATGTCCACAACAAGTATCGCAGGTCCATACAGCCCCGCGATAGTTATGGGGCCCCTACCGGCGGTGTATTATAATAGCCCCTGGCCGGACTGCGCATGGATATCGCACAATATAGACGGCTCTCACGTCGGCAATCTTGATGTCTGGTACAAGTTCTCTTTCAGCCTTGCCTGTGGCAATGCCTGTCACCAGAGTTATTCAGACCCCGGCACCTTTTGCCTGAACCTTGACTTTTTCGCTGACAACTCAGTATATGAAATAATAGTGAATGGCGTGGTACAGAGCATACCCGGAATACCTGTGGCAAACCCATACTTCTACCAGGGGTATATCCAGGCCAATATGGTTACCGTATCGTTATGCAACGACTGGCATCCCGGCAGTAATGACCTGGTGATACACGTGGTATCCGGCCCGCCTTACGAAGGCTTCCTGGCACAGGCATCGACAAACGTGCCTCCTCCCATAAGCGATACAGTATCTGCAACCATCTGCCAGGGACAAAGCTATATCTTTGGTCCTAACACGCTGACCACTGCGGGCACCTACACACACACCTTTGCCTCACAAACAGGCTGCGACTCATTAGTGACCTTGCTTCTTAGCGTAAACCCCTCTTATAACACGACAACCATTGATACTATATGCAAAGGCGACAGTGTACTTTTTGCGGGAACATATTATAAAACCGCCGGCCTGTTCACCCACAGCGCCACAACTACCCTGGGCTGCGACTCCACCACACGTTTGCAACTTACAGTGATAACGACTTTAGCCACTGCAGCCGTCACGAATGTATTGTGTAATGGTGATGCGACGGGAGCGATCACGATGAATGCGGCAAATAATCCCGCGGGGTATACCTATGCCAACGGTGCGGGTCCATATGGGCCGTCGAATATTTTTAGCGGTTTAACCGCGGGTACCTACACCATTCATACCAAAGCACCCTTTGGATGTATTAAAGACACAGTGCTTACAATAACGCAGCCGAGCCCGCTAACTTTTGGCACTTTAACTACAGTAACACCTTTGTGTAACGGGGGATCGGGCACATTTACCGTTGCCGGATCGGGTGGTAAGCCAAATTATACATATGCAATTGATGCCGGCCCCTATACGATCAACACCAACTACTCTGCAAGTGCCGGCAGCCATACACTGCATATAAAAGATGCCAACGGGTGCACCAAAGATTCAACGGTAACAATGACAGAACCGACCACCGTGCATGGCACAGCAGTAATCACCAATGAGCCCTGCTACGGACAAACACTAGGCAGCATCACGCTTACAGGTAATGGCGGCGTTGCTCCATATACTTATGCATTGGGTGCGGCGAGCTATGGGGCCGGTGTCTTCAGCGGCCTGGCCGCAGGGACATATACGGTGCATGTAAGGGATGCCAATAATTGCATATTTGATACCACCGTAATAGTAACACAACCGCCCAGCCTGGGTGCTACCCTCGACGTTACTTATCCAAAATGCTTTGGCGACAGCAACGGCAGCATTGTTATAACACCTAACGGCGGTACACAGCCATTTTCTTATACCGACAACGGTGGAGCACCGACGGCCAACAATGTTTTCGGCAACCTGCCTGCATCAATTAATAGCATTGAGGTGACAGACCAAAACGGCTGCAAAATAGACACTACGGTATACCTGACCGAACCAAGCCGTATACGCATTGCCGATATGCAGCTTACTAACGTAAGATGTGCAGGCGGATATGACGGGGTGATACAGACCTTTGTGCTGGGAGGTGTGCCGACCTACCTGTATGCAGTAGACCAGTTATCCTTCTCAGCATCGAACGAAATGACGGGGCTGAATGCAGGCCAACATACCGTACACATAAAAGACATGAAAGGCTGCACGATCGACAGCGTGGTAGAAATAAAACAACCACCAGTCCTTGGTTTTTCCAACATCACAACTACTAATGTGATCTGTGAAGGCGACAAGAATGGCACGGTAATGCTGGAAGGAACCGGTGGTACCCCTGCCTATATGTACTCTGCAAACGATAGCATCTTCAAAACCAAGAACCTGTTTGACGGATTCGACACGGGGACCTATACTTTCTATATACAGGACAGCCTGGGCTGCGAAGCAGATACTACAGTAACCGTAGGCGAAAACCCGCGCATCGTCATCACTGCCGCCACAGTTACTACGCCAACTTGCTTCGGCACAGGTGACGGGACTATAACGATCAACGCAACCGGCGGCGTGGCGCCATTGCGCTACCAGGTGGATGGGCAACCAAGCCAGCCGATAAGCAGCAACCTTTTTACAAACATGGGAGACGGCACGCATACCATAACAGTTACTGATGACAATAACTGTAAAAAGAGCAGCCTTACCAGCGTCCACCAACCGGGCCAGCTGGCACTGCGTATGCAAAGCAATGGCAACCTCTGTGAAGGTGTTGACAATAATGGTGCTGTATATGTGGATGTAAAGGGCGGCACCCCACCTTACAAATACACCTGGAGCAGCAACCCGATGCAGGTGAGCTACCAAAACGGTATCACCGGCCTGCCCAATGGCAAGTATAGCGTGCATGTTGCAGATGCCCATGATTGCATGGCATTTGGCGAAGCGGTGGTAGAATATGACCATTGCTGCACTCCCTATGTACCGAACGCCTTTACCCCTAATGGCGACGGAAAGAATGACTTCTTCCACCCGGTTTTCAAAGGCAATATGCTGCTGGACAAAATGACGATATTTAACCGCTACGGGCAAGTGATATTCAGCACTACAAATATTATGGAAGGCTGGGATGGCACTTATAAAGGAGTTCCGCAGGACATAGGCACTTACTACTACTTTATAGAGTTCTATTGCGGACAGCAGGACATCAATAAACAGATACAGAAAGGGGATGTTACCCTGGTAAGATAGCTCCTTACAACAGCGTAAGAGAACAAAATAAGTAAGCCCCGGTTCGGGGCTTACTTATTTTTTATTAGAGTTAGTTATCTTTTTATGATCACTTTAGTGCCGACGGGTATATAATCATAAAGCTCATCGATATAACAGTTCTTTGTGCTCACGCATCCCCAGGTCCAGTTGTCCTTCCTATCAACCGAGATATCATCGCGCTGCCATGTGCCATGCAAGCCGATACCACCGCCAATGCCGACGTTAGCTGCAATAAGTCCCTCTGCCTTTCTCTCCTCAAACTTTTTACGACTCTCTTCGCTGGGATAGCTCAACGAGAAATACTTATCCCATTTGTCATGCTTCTTCTTGTTTAGAATATAAAATGTGCCCTCGGGGGTCTTCCTGTCACCTTCACACATTTTATCGCTAAGATCATCATTGCCAAAAACTACGGGATAGGTGATCATCAACTCGTCGTTGGAGTTGTAGACGGACATCAGATATTTGTTCTTCTCGATGACTATATAATAGTCATCCTTGCCGGCGGTCATTTTTTTATAGCAGGCGTATATTGTAGCCTTTCTTAAAGGTGCTTTGTAATAAGCGTGCTCAGCGTTTACATAGTCCGCACCATCTTTATGGTACATTGCCATGGCTGGAGATGTTGCAGCTGCATAAGCTCTTTTTTGAGCAAACACAGCTTGCGTCATCATCGAGCAGCAAAAAAGCATTATTAATCCAAAGGCATGGGGCCTGCAAATCATTGACACATTTTTTATACGGCAATTGTCTACCAGTCAAGTTGTTCTGTATAATGATAAATATACAAAACATATTGAATTACTGAGTAAATAGGCCTTTTGCCAGAGGTGAAAAATATGAGGCAAATGTATATCGGAAACCTGTTAAGGACAGTGATGGCCGTCAATTCCCATCGTGACCCTGATCATCGAGCCATGCCCGCCGCGGGCTAAGAAAATGGCATGGCATTTGTTAATAAAACTATAAAGCTACTCTATCTTGAAAAGAATATTCCGCTACCCGATCGGCGATACCAGTGCTTTTCTCCGCAAATTAACACTCACCGCACTATACTTCATGGTATTTTGCGGCGTATTCTTTGTGCTGGTGCAGGCCCGGCCATTCTGGGTAGATGAATGGCGGGTTATCTACAATTTAAAGTACAAAAGCCCGGCTATGCTATGGGGACAGCTTGACTATATGCAGCAGTTTCCCCGGGTGTACCTGCAATTGATAAAAGCCTTTGCCGCGCCATTTGACTACAGCTATTTCACCCTGAGGTTCCCACCATTCGCAGTGGGCACATTTGCGATGTATTTCTGCTACCGTTTAATGAACCGTATATATAAACCAGGCAGACAAACCCGCTTTTTATTTATACTCATACTGTTTTCTTCTTACACGGCAACAGAATACTACGTACAGGTAAAGCAATACACCATGGATATCCTGACCAGTCTTATAGCCATATGGCAATTGCTGGAAGTGTTTGACCTGTTCTATAAAAAAGAGAAATTGGTGCTACGCAGATACTTATTGCTTCTTCTGAGCTTTATAGTACTGCCATTTTTCAGCTACACCTATTCCATTGCGATAACACCTGTGTTTATAGTAGCGTTACTACACATGTTACATACGTGGCATACCTGGGACATAAAAAATAAGGCAAGAAGTATCCTCCTCGTGTGCATGCCTCTTTTCTGTTGTGCTGTCTCCATTATAGCCTTCTACATCGTAGATGCTTCACAGGTAATGGCCGACGGGGGTATGCAGGACTTCTGGGGAATGAAGCAAAGTCTCACCGTTTCTATTTTCAGCGAAAAGTTCTATCGGCTATTTGCCAATGTAGGCGCCGGACTATTCTTCGAGATCCTATTTGGCACCATTGGCATTACTGCGTTCATATACGGATCAACAAAGAGCTTTTCGGGTATATCAAAACTAATGCGTACACAAGAGGGCACCCTGGTAGTTTACAGCGTACTTATATGCCTTCTTACAATGGCACTCTATATTGCACGAAAAATACCCATAGAAACACGCCTGAATGTGTATACCGTCCCGGCGATAGCCATTCTTATTATCTATTTGCTGGACCATATGAAGCTAATATTCTTAAGATCCCGTTTTATCAAAGCAATCCCAGTTGTATTATTCCTGGGCCTCTCCGGCAATATCTTCAGCACCTATATTACCTTGTTTGCAGGGCTGATAGACAACAAAATGCTGAGCATCTACGTGGCAACGGAAGACGCAATCATTATGGCTCAAAAGAAAAAACTGCCCATCTTAACAACACCAAAAGTGGCTTACCCTTACCAGGATACGCCAAACTTGCCTGATTGGCATTCTATTCCCGGTGATTGGGTACTTAAAACATTCCCGGCGTATAAAGTGGACCAACACCTTGATGTGTACCCCATAGATAACACAAATGACATAAGCAGCCAGATACAAAAACTACCGCCCGGTACAACCGAAGTATTAGTAGGTGACGGATTCGCATACCATATTGTTAAGCGATGAACACCCCGATTTGAGCAAAAATCCGTGAATTTTAACCAGGCATTCACACCGGCATAAATACAAGGCAATCAAATTCTTGCACATCAGCACCTGTAACCGAAAATGCGGTGGCATTATACTTGCTTTTATGCCGTTGGAAAAACTACAAGAATGCCATGTGCTACAGCAGAACAAAGTCGGTGACAACAATTGCCTTAGTACTTCTTATTCTGGTCAGTGCAACGATAAAAAGCATAGCTATCCCCGCGTCAAAGCGTTTGTATCTTAAGGAGCGTATTACCAGCACCTATCCTGAGCAACTGACGAACCCCGAAAAAAAGAACCGGAAAACCTTTTCCCAATTTGGCTATAATTTGTCTGAATTTTCGGTCCCACTTTTTCCGATCACTAAATTCATTAAACAAGGAAAATTCGGGCAGCAATCTTATAGCAGGCCGAACCGATGGAAAGAAAAAAACGGGGCAATATATACCTGCAAAGGCGGTTTTATAGATGTATCGCATATGCGCGCAGCCATAGACTGGACCGTTTACCTGACCATGATGATACTAGCCGATGACAAGGATGTAGCCTTACCTTCGGAGGCGGGGACTCTGACAGTTAGCTTTAGGCATCTCGACAAGCTTACGGAAGACGATATAGCCAGCATGGCACAGAAAATAGCTTTTGAAAGGCTTGTGTGGCATGAAGTAGCCAGTTGGCACTATCACCCACCCTATCATTTTATTGGCGAGCAATCATCGACCTTCACCCCTGAGGACACCTACTCCAACTTCCTTGGAACAACAATAGGGAAAAAAGTAGCCTTACGTATGCTTAAGGATACTACGCATCTTTCCTATTCAGCAATAGCAACTGACGAGATACAAAAAGCCGTCGCGGAATTGCAGCCTGTAAAAAGCAAGAAAGAAAGTAAGATGGCCTATGACCTGGTGGATGCCAATAAGCAAAGAAAACTGCCGGAATCTGAAAGAAACAAAGACGTTTGGTATGACAGCAGGATCGTCTTTCGCGATCAAAGGCATGTGTTCAAGAGGAACCTGAATATAGGGCCTGAAATAGTGCCATGGTTGGTGCCGGAATCGGATAGACTAACATGGTCGTGTAATGCGCAGCCGGAAGTGCTGCATGTTCCACAAACCACTACTGCCGGCTCTTCATTGTATAACTATTATACCTTTACCATAACCCCTGACCCTGATATGTTCTACAACAAAAGAAGGCACAAACAGCTCCACCCTCCATTCGGCACTTTTACAACCGAACACTATGGGGTGATCATGGAGCATATTAGAAAACAAATGGAGGAGGTATTATTAGCAGGATTTGACAGGCGGGATGGGACAGACCCGACCGTGTATTACACAAATGCAAATAAAGTGCTGCTGAAATAGCACGCTACTTTCCCTTCGCAAAAATCTCGTCCAGGAAGTTATCGAAGTGTTTCGTATCGTTTATGTATTTGTCTATATGATGTATTTTGTTTTTCTCTCCCTTTACATTTTTTGAAAAATCGGTTATGCTGTACTCTGTGGCGGGACTAAGGCTTTTTAGTTTACGACCTACATGCCTTACTACGGAGGGGCTGCAGCCAAGAGAGGTGCTATAAAACAAACGGGAAAGCGGAAAGCGCATCTGTTTGGTGGTAGCGACATCATATTTATCATAACCAACTACTACCCTCTTATAGTTATGATAGTTGCCTGCGGGAACGGTATTGCCCAAATACCTGAAAACACGTGGACCAGCAATCGCCGGTGCAAGCATGGCGAGGGTAATATTGGATTGGGGAGGCGTTGCCAATGCCTTCCACTGTTTAGTGAAAGGAAAGCAACGGCCCTCGTGGGTATTGAACAACAACCTGGTTCCTACACAAGCACCAAGGCTATGAGTAATTATGTATAAGTCGGTGTTATTGATCTTTGCAAATAGCTTTCTTAAGGTCATTGCTGCATAGGGGGCTGTTCGATTAGCACGGAACCATATTTTGAAAACATCAGCCGGTACTTCACGGTAAGCTTTGAGGCCATCCCAATAGACTTCGAGATAAGTTATGTTTTCGGCGGCAAGATGTTTGTTTATCTCTACCTCAAGGCTATCGAAGGGAGGGGCGGCGTATTCATTGAAGCCATGGATAAGTACAACCAGCTTTTGGCAGGACTTGAGTTGCTCATTGACCCTGACGGCACAATCGTTGATAAGCTTTTCCTGCAAGTGCCCAAAATCGGAGACATGGTTGTCGTTCAATACACGCTTGTACGCTATGAGATCGTATTTCAAGAGGTAGGATCGGAGGTTGGCATATTCAGGGTCTTTACGGCTGACGTGGGGAAATTTGGTGGAATCGACATAATCTTTTGAAGGATATACATTCCCAGCCCTATCGATATATATCCTAATTATGCCTTTCTTCTCCGTGGGGCGGAAGAGGATATAGTTATTTTGTGCGTAGCTGCTGAGCGCTAAGAACAAAATAAAAATTGTGAGCAAATATGACCTCATGGGAAAGCAGTATAAATTTAAACCAGCATGAACAAAAATCTTACGATTTTTGTTGTACCATTAAAACCATTCCTTGAAAAACAAATTTATATACAAACTACTATTCGCACTTATGATATCATTCTCCTTCTTAAGCTGCATTGCCCCTCGCCGGGGACCATTGAAAGCCTATAGTAAAGCACTGGATATTGTAAGGACCAAACCATTCGACGCCATTATAGTACCCGGAACACCTTTCAGGAACAGTAGCTGGGACACGATCATGAAGGCACGCGTTATCTGGTCGTGGGTTTTGTACAAGGAGGGGGTGACGAAAAACGTGATCTATTCAGGAGGGGCTGTCTATTCACCTTACAAAGAGGCGGTAATCATGGGACTCTACGCACAGCAACTGGGTATACCTACCGAGCATATTTTTTATGATACACAAGCACGCCACAGCACCGAGAATATATTTTACTCTTACCTGCTGGCAAGGAAGCTAGGCTTTAAATCGCTGGCACTCGCCACTGATCCTTTCCAATCGTCATTACTAGGCAGCTTCCTCAGGAGACGGTTCGGCAGTCCGATATACCGTCTGCCCTTTGTGGTGGATACCCTTGCTGCGTATAACTCTGTGAACCCAAAGATAGACCCGCAGCCGGCGCATGAGGAGCATTTTATTTCCATTACGGCAAACGAGTCATTTTTCAAACGATTCAGGGGTACGACGGGCAGAGGAATAGACTGGACGCCTTACGAGAATGGCCAGTTGCCCCCTCTATAAGAAAATAGCAATGACAATTATCATTACTCAGGGCATGATTTTATATGTAATTTTATAAAAACAGTTTTTATGGCAGACAAGAAAACAAACGAAAACGAACAGGACAAAAAATATCCCGGTTACCCGCACTACCCCGCCAGCGAAGATGTAATGCGCGATATAAATGTAGACGATGAAGAAAAAGATGCAAAGGGCGATATTGTAATGGGTACAGATGCGGACGTAAGCCAGGAGGACCTTATTTTACTAGACCGAGCTGAGCAAAATATGAATACCCCCGACGATATTAACCTCATTATGTCAGAATTGGATAATACCGATGCGGACGGGGATCCGCTTAATGAAGACGGTGGCGATGACCTAAGCGGTAAGGACCTTGATGTGCCGGGAAGCGAGCTGGACAATAGTGATGAAAAGATAGGTGAAGAGGACGAAGAGAATAATTACTACAGCCTGGGTGGAGATGATAAAGAAAACCTGGACGAAAATAAGGAATAAGAAATCAATCGGGATATGACAAAAAAAGGAACGTTCTGTTCCTTTTTTTGTTTGTTGCTATTGAAGCTGCACATATTTATATAAATTGGGAATATGAAACGAATATTCTTCCTTTTATTGCTTTTGATACCCCATTTTACAAAAGCAGTAAGCCTCGACAGCATACAAAAGGTATTGCCCAATATGCCTGCCGATACCAATAAAGTATACCTGCTCAATAAAGCCTTTGAGCTAAGCAGGGGCACAGACCCAAGTGCTGCGGAAAAGTACATTAAGGACGCTATCGAACTGGCTGAAAAGCTGCATTTTGATAATGGCATGATGACCACGTACCGCAACTATGCGGTGTTCCTGAACATACTTGGCAAACCCGACGATGCGGCAGCGTACTTCAACAAAGGGCTGGCACTGGCCAAAAGCAAAAACAACAAAAAACGAATGGGCAGCTATGCCATGAGCATAGGCACTATGTATTATGACAAGGGCGACTACAAGACCGCCCTTGAAAATTTCATACAATCACTTAAATGGCGCGAAGAAGCCAATGACACTGCGGGCATAGCCGATACTTACATATGGCTTGGGATTATACATGATAAGGGGTTGAAACAGCCGGCGAAGGCGATAAGCTATTACCGTAGCGCGATGGAAAAGTACCGACAGAAAGGGGACGAAGCGAGCATGTCTTACGCGTATACCAACATTGGGAATGCTTACTACGGGACAAGGGAGTATGACTCCGCGTTGATCTACCTTGACAAGGCATTGGAAATAAAGAAAAAAGCAGGTGACCCAGCACAGATGGCCAATATCTACAACAATATTGCCAATGTATATACCGACCTTAGAGACTATGATAAAGCACTGGATTTTTACAAACAGTCGCTCACATTCAGGCAGCAAGGTGGGGATGAAGAGGGTGTGGCTACCTCGTATATAAATATAGGGGCCGTGCTGATGCACCAGCGTAAATATAAGGAGGGCAACGACTACCTGCTCAAAGCACTGGACGTATCGCTGAAAAGAAATTTCACCGAGGGGATACTGACCATATACCAGGCCCTGGGGCAAAGCAATGCTGCGATGGGCGACTACAAGAAAGCATATGTGTATGATACGCTGTACGCTCATTACAAAGACTCGGCCTTCACGGTAGAGAATAACCGCCAGATGGTGGATATGCAAACCAAATATGAAACAGAAA
>DDET01000056.1 GCA_002336915.1 Bacteroidetes bacterium UBA1947
AAAGGAGATTCGAACTCCCACGCCCGTTACAGGTGCTACCACCTCAAAGTAGTGCGGCTACCAATTTCGCCATCGCCGCATTGAGGACTGCAAATATAAAGGAAATTTCAGCACAGCAAAGAACACGAAATTAAAAATCTATCTCCTCCCTTTAGGGAGGGTCGGGAGGGTTTATCTCCTCAAAATAATACGGAAGGTTGTCCCCTTGTCTATCTCAGACTGCTTTACAAAGAGCGAACCATGATGGTATTTTTCTATAATACGCTTGGATAGCGACAGGCCCAGCCCCCAGCCACGCTTCTTGGTAGTATAGCCGGGGTTGAATATCTTCTTTACCTGGTGCTTGGGTATGCCTTTGCCTGTATCGCTTATGTCCACATACACATGGTGGGGCTGGTCTGTTATCCTTACCTCTATGATGCCCTTGCCTGCCATAGCATCCAGGGCATTGCGTATCAGGTTCTCCACTACCCAGTCAAAGAGCGGCCCGCTTATGTTCACAGGCACCTCCTGCTTATTTGTTTGCAGCGAGATGGTCACTTTTTGGGGCGATCTTTTTTGCATATAGTCCACCATGTTCTGCAGGCGGGGCACCAGGTTCTCTTCCTCCAGCTGCGGCGCGCTGCCCACCTTGCTGAAGCGGTCGGCCACCAGTTTCAGGCGGTCTAGGTCCTTCCGCATTTCGGTTACGGCATCGTCGTTCACCTCGTGCTCCTTCAGCAGTTCCATCCATGCCTCTATCGAGCTGAGCGGGGTGCCAAGCTGGTGTGCCGTCTCTTTCGAGAGGCCCACCCATACCTGGTTCTGTATCGACCGGTGCGCCGTGCTGAGCGCTATCAGCACTATCAAAAGGAACAGCAATATGATGGTAAGCTGCACATAAGGGAAGTAACGAAGTTGCATCAGCAGGTACGACTCGCCATAGTAGATGTAGTTGATACCCGAACCAAAATCGGACACTATCGGGTCGTGTTCCGATTTATAGCTGGCCAGCTTTTCCTCCAGTAGCTTGCGCCCGTTCTTGTTATTAAGGGTATCTATGTTTTTTGAGTCCTTGATGTTTCCCCGCTCATCAGTGATGATCAGTGGTATGGTAGTGTTCTGTGTTACGATGTCCGACGCGAAGGACAGGTCCTGGCTGGGCTTTGCATTGTTCAGCGTTTTTATGCCCTCCACCACTTGCTCTACCCTTCTTTTTTCCTCATCGGCCAGCTTTTTGGCCAGCCTGTTGGTATAATAAAGTGTAGCAGTCACTATCGCCAGGGCGATCACGATCAAATAGCTCTTCCAGTTAATATATTGACGCATATGCAGCAAAACGAAAACAAGGTAAAAATATTATGATTTTGAGTGAATAACTATTATTTTTGCCCACGGTAATTTTTACTCATGGACATGCAACAAAATAATCAGGATATACAGGAAATAGATAATCCGGCTGACATTGAATACAACAAGCCATCTAAATCACGTTTTTTATTCCTTCTGGGCTTTTTCGGCTTTTTCATTTTTGCATGGGCCGGTTGCTACAACCTTTGGGAGCACAAGTTCCAGAAAAATGATGATGTAAAAGTGCCTGATAATACCCTTTACGAGCCAAAGTATAAATAATTATTGGCTTACCTTCAGCAATGATCAATTGCCTGCAAGATACCGCCGTTGTCATTTTAAGCTATAACGGCCGCAAATGGCATGAGCAGTTTTTGCCGCTTATAGTCTCCCAGGCCGGTGCAGGTTATGATGTGATAGTGGTAGATAATGCCTCTACCGACGATACCTACCAATACATACTCGACAATTATCCCACTGTAAAGACCGTACAGATCCCTGTGAACCATGGCTTTGCTTTTGGCTATGCCGAAGGGCTGAAGCAGATAACCGCCAAATACTACATCCTCCTCAGTGCCGATTTTGAAGTGACGGAAGGCTGGTTCCAGCCCCTGCACGATGCTATGGAAGCGGATGATATGCTGGCTGCCTGTGCCCCCAAGATACGCTACTGGCGGGAGAAAGAGTACTTTGAGTACGCAGGCGCGGCCGGGGGATTCAAAGATAAATACGGTTACATGTTCTGCCGGGGCCGCATCTTCGATACACTCGAAAAGGATGAAGGCCAGTATAACGACAGCGTCGAGGTCTTCTGGGCATCAGGTGGCTGCTTTGTAGTGCGGGCCGATCTTTACCATAAGCTGGGCGGCCTCGACGACCAGTTCTACGCCCATATGGAAGAGATAGACCTTTGCTGGCGCTTTAAGAACGCCGGCTATAAGATAGGCTACGTGGGTGCTTCCACAGTATACCATGTAGGCGGCAGCGTTATAAGCTACGGCAGTCCGCAAAAGCTATACTACAACTTCCGCAATAGCCTGGTGCTGCTGCTCAAGAACGAGCGGGGTAGTACCTTGCTCTGGTTATTCCCCCTGCGCTTTGTGCTCGATGGTGTGGCCGGTGCGCAGGCACTGCTAAAAGGCAAATGGAAAGAGATCTTTACCATAGTTAAAGCACACTTCCACTTTTATGCCAAACTGGGCCTTTGGCTGAGGCGCAGGCGCGTGAACAAGCAATACCTTGCCACCCGCAACGAGACCGGTGTTTACACCCGCAGCATTATCAAAGACTACTTTATAGCCGGCAGGAAAAAATTCTCGCAGCTCAACTGGAAACCTAAACCACTGAAGTAGTCAATTTTTTTTACCCGTTTTTATTGGCAAGAAACACCAGTTGCCCGTAGTGTTCAGATAGATGCACTGCACGGCCTATCACCACGTTCAGTTTATTGCGGTGCGGCTCCTTTGCAAAATCTTCCTCGCTTACCGATGTATGCCTGCCAAACCAATCGGCTGCTTCCATCTTGCTGAAGTGTTCATTCAGCACCTTGTTCGATTCTGCCCAGTACCTCCTCAGTGTTCGCACATCCGGCATCTCCTTGCCCGACTTATCAGGGCTTTGCAGGAACACTTCATCCAGCTCGGCATGTTGCCTGTCGCTAAGACCCAGTATCTTCAGCATGCCGTCATTTACTGCTGCCAGGTGGCCCAGCAGGTATATGCCCCTGTTCCTGCCCGGTGCAGTTTCCTGCATCATTTGCTCATCGCTTATGCTGTCCAGTACTTTGTCTGTGCGCTTCACGGTATTATGCCAGGCATCCAGGCCCATCTTTACAAATGTTTGTTGTTGGTCTTGCATTTTTTTGCGGCTTTTATTTTAAGTTTTTTCTTACACAAACATAGCCTTTGTATCTGCAAATACAGCATAAATACCTTCTATAGCCATAGGGGGCTGCCTGTGTTTTTGCTGACCGTCGTCATTGCCCGGAGCAATAATTATCAAAAAAAATTGTGCTGTGGTGCCGGCCTTCTTCACGCCCGTTTGCTTTTTAGCACCCGTTTGGCCGGTCTTAGTTTTCGGGCTGCTTTGCGTTTTAGCCTTTGTTTGCCCGCTTGCCTGCATGTTGCAGGATAGTATCAATAGGCCCGCAGCTATGATAGATAGTTTCATGACGTTTAAGATATAGTGACGACTAAATTATAAAATAAGATCTTCTTTTTCAACAAGGTTTGCGTGCGTTATAGCCAGTTATATCTTCCGAAGCCTTTGCCATAATAATCCCTGTCGAGACAATCTTTTTTGGGCACTTCGCGGAAGCCATCGGGTGGCTTGCCGTATTTGGGACTGTTCATGGTACGGCGGGTTATTTTGTCGTAGTAGAATGTGTAGGGGTCGTTGGGGTCCTGGATGCATTTTCTGTAATAGTAAGGTGGGTGTCCGTTGTCGGATTCAGTTGGTTGAGGAATTGGATCGGGCATGCTGTTCTGCGCGAGTGAGGCCTCACCCCGGCCCTCTCTCCCGCTAGTCGCGGGACATGCTCCAGAGAGGGTGACGTTATTGGATACCGGAGCTTCTTGGTGTGTCCAGTCTTCGGGAAAAATGTTTTCGGACATTTTGGGTGTGTGTGTTCCTGGTGTTTGTGTTTGGTTTTCAGTTTGTTGCGTGAGATTTTTGGTGTGGTTTGGGATGTCCGATTCGTGTCCGAATGATGCCTCACCCCGACCCTCTCCAAAGGAGAGGGGGGTGGTGTCGCATATGTTTTGGTCGGGGAAGGGGAGTTCTAGTTGGTTGGGGTTGAAGTCCTGCGCGAGTTCACCCTTCCGTCCTTCGGACACTCCCGAAACAAGTTCGGGACAGGCTTTCCCTAAAAACAGGGAAGGAGCCTCTTCTGCGGATTGCGTGGTATTGTTGTATTCAATGTCGTAGGGGTGGAAGCCTTTTATTTGGGAGCCGTTAAGGAAGGCGCTGCCGTAGTGGGTGAGGAGCTTGGCGAGGTCATCATTGAGGGGACGGACATAGTCGATGAAATTCATCATGAACTGGATGTTCTGGCCCTGGGAGGTTTGCTTCTGCACTTTGCCGATGCAGTTCATGAGCCTGTTGATAGTGAGGGATTCGTCTTTGGTAGGGTGACGTTCGCCGCGCTCTCTTTTAGCGATGCCGTAGTTGATGTCATCCAATTGGGAGTAGATGTTCTTGACCAGAACGGAGGGCATTCGGCGAGTGGCGGATTTGAGCTCCTGCCAGCGGCCTTGCTGTATCCAGCGATAGAGGGTGCGGGGAGAGATACCTATTTGCTCCGCAATTTCTTTTTGGGACTTTTCGGTGTTGAGGAATAGGTTTTCTGCTTGTTGTTTTTGATCCATAGTTTAGGAGTTTATGCCTCACCCCAACCCTCTCCGAAGGAGAGGGAGGTGCGGTTAATTAATAAATATTCCGCTGCAGTTTGATCCGTCAGCAGTGTCTCTTACTCTCAGCCGAAGATTGTTTCGTCGTGGCTATACACAAGGCCAAAAACTCCTGGCAATGACGGAAGAAAAGTAAAAAACCGAACAAAGGTCGGATGGGATTTTGGGATGGGGAAATTGAAGTTTTATGATACCCTTTTGAAAGGGTATCATACCCCCTTGCGGAGGGTATCATACTCCTATTTTTGTAGTTAAGCTATTGATAATGAGGGGGTGGTATAATGAAATGAAAAAAGGTGGAAAAATGTACACCATGCGAGGTTTCGTAGTAGGGGTGGCAGTTCCAATGTCACCCTTTCCCATTTTACTATCGCAAAGATAATCCAAATATGTGTAAATTCGTGTACTATGGCAAGCGCAGCTAACCCAAACCCAAAAAGAGAGTGCCAAGAGCATCACAAGGAGACAGTGTCATCTGACTGTAGTTTTGAGGAAAGGAAGGTATATTGCAAAAAGGACTTGTAAGAAAGCGAAGGATAAAAGAAAAACTGTAACCAATAATTTGGATACTATGCACTATTACACATTTTCCGCCATCGTTTTCAAGGATGGCCAAATCAGGGACGCATATAATATTATGCACCAGAGCGAGAAGCCTTCGACAGTTATAGAATTTAAAAGAAGAGTAGAAGGTCATTATGCTGGCGCCCCAGACACATATAATGCAATAATCATCCCCGTATGGCAAGAATTGGACAAGGAGACGTACGATTATATGAGCTCGGAAATGGGGAAAGACAACGATAAAAGAGAGCAATCATAACAATCTAGCAGTAGCTCAACTGGATAGAGCATCCGCTTGCTAAGTGGAGGGTTGCGGGTTCAAGTCCCGCCTGAACTTAAGTTGCCAAGTTTAAGTTCAGGCGGTTTTTATTGTCGTCCTTGTACTGGGAGGAGTGTGATCGCGAAAATAGGAAATGAAGGTGCCTGACTACTATTTTATGCCGGGTAGCGCAAACTGCACTTTCCATAGCCTAAATCCCCAGGCAATCATTTTTCTACATTCACAGAAGGATACCCCGGCAGCTAACGTCTAAAACCTTATAAAGATAAATTATGAAAAAACTGAGTCTCCTATTAGCAGTATTGTTCCTGTCGGCATATGCTAAGGCACAGGGCCCGGAAGTAACATCCTGGGTACGCAATACCACCAATGCCACAGGCTATAATAATATCCTGTCCAACTGCCAGGCCATACAGTACTCCACGGGCAATGTATACGTAAGCTGCACCTGCATACCCGGCTACGACATAGGTCCATGGACGGGCAACCCGAATGTGGCTGCCAACCAGAACTTCGTTTATAAGTTCACCCGCAACCCGCAGCAGAATACCGGCGCTCCTGTAGCCATAGGCCTGGGCCATATAGGCGTATGGACCAACGGGGTAAGCATCTTTAATGCCGACGATGCCCAGACCTACAACAACCAGGGTGTTTGGCACCGCAATGCCTACTTCTTCGAGGGGCAGGGATTTGACAGCTGCCTGGGTCACCCCCAGCAGAACGGTGAATATCACCACCACGTAAGCCCCGCCTGCCTGTACAACGATATGGACAGCACGCATCATTCGCCCATTATAGGCTATGCCTTCGATGGCTTCCCGGTATATGGCGCCTATGCATATACCAATACCAATGGCACCGGCCCTATAAAAAGGATGACCCCATCGTACCAGAAACGTACTATGGCCGATCGTACTACATTGCCTGATGGCTCACCCGCAGCATCTGCAGGCCCTGCCATCAATGCTACCTACCCCATAGGCGCATTCATACAGGACTATGAGTTCATCAGCGGCAGCGGCGATCTTGATTCAAACAATGGCCGCTTCTGCGTAACGCCGGAATACCCCGCAGGCACCTACGCATACTTTGTAACTATCGACGCCAGCCGTACCCCCGTATACCCCTATACGCTTGGTGCGCACTACTACGGCACCGTGCAGGCAGGCAATACCGGCCCCGGCGGCGGCCATGTGACCATTACCGAGGCCACAACCCCATATAATGGCCCTACAGCAGTTAATAATATAAATAGGAATATTAAATTTGAGTTATATCCTAACCCTGTAAAAGATTTTGCCTATATTTATTTCGCGCCCGAAAGTGCTAACAACATTACCGGTACAATTTTAGACGCAAAAGGCAATGTGGTAAAGATGATCAGCTACATGCAACCTAGCATATCCTACACACTCGACTTTACAACCCTACCTGCAGGCATATACACACTGCAACTATTGTGCGCTAAGGACCGTGTGACGCAGAAAATAGTTGTGACGAGATAAATAAAGATTTTGAATCTAAGGGGAAAATGGGGTTTTTTCATTGCATAGCTGTCGACGGGCAGCTATGCGCTTTTTTGGTAGCTTTGCCATCCTGATGCGCCGCTTAACACTTGTATTTACTGCATTACTGCTCTTGCTCTCAGCTTCTGAAACGGAAGCGCAACCCTTTGAAAGCATCAAACTAAAAACGGGCGACCTCATATTCCAAAACCTGGACTGCGGTGGGCTCTGCGATGCGATAGAGGCAGTGACACAGGGCTTTGAGGGGCATAAGTTCTCACACATAGGCCTTGTCTATCAAAGGAATGACAGCACTTACATCATAGAGGCAATGGGGCCGGGAGTAAGGCTTATAAGCCTTGCCGAGTTCAAAAAGCGCTCGGCACATAAGCTGTACGCAGGCAGGCTGAAGCCGCAATACCAAAAGCTGGTACCTGCAGCTATCAAATATTCACTCGCATCGATGGGTATTGCTTATGATGATGCCTTCCTGTATGACAATAACAAGTACTACTGCTCAGAGCTCATATACGATGCATTCATGAAGGCCAATAACAACAAGCCATTCTTTAAGCTGGAGCCCATGACCTTCAAGCAGCCCGGCACTAAAGCATACTTCCCGGTATGGGTAGATTATTATGCAAAGCTTCATATGCCCATACCTGAAGGAAAAGAGGGCATTAATCCCGGTGGTATATCCCGCTCAGCTAAGCTTACTATTCTCAATCCCAAAGGGGCGGAATAAAAAAAGCTCCCCGGGAACGGGGAGCATGAACCATTCTATTGTGTGCTTATTCTTTATAAGTTGAATGAAATACCACCTACAAAGCCAAATGTGCTGTAAGGTATGACATACTTTGGTATTGCAGTGCCTGTGGCATCACGTTTATTATATTCGAGCGAGCGCTGCGGTTCGGGGATGGTATTGAGCCTGTCCTCACCATTGACCGTATACTTTGTGATGGTGGTCTCTTTGGCGTATAGCGAGAGTGCCGTGATATCCAGCTCACCAAAGAGCTTGATCTTATTACTGATATGAATGGTGCCGCCAAGGCCGCCATATACGCCCACAAAGAACCGGGGCTTGGTAACAGCGGTGCTGGCGTATACATTGTTGTCATCGCCCGGGCCGCCCTGGGTTTCGGCTGTAGTGGTTATATTACCCACCACAGGTATAGCCAGGCCGAATTTACCGAAGGCATCCACATAGTCGTAAGTGTTCTGTATCACCAGCGCGGGTGTGATAAGCACAGGCATGGCGGTGGAAGTGGTGGCCTGCACCCTGCTGCCATACTGCGACACAAGCCCGCCACTGACATCGAACTTATAGTTGGATGGTGCGGCCGTGGTTTGTATACCGGCTTCAACACCTACATAGTCGCTGAACATGTAGCCAGCCGCCAACCGGAACTGCAGGCCCGACATGTAAGAGGCGCGTTGTGGCTGGTTGAACGTGTTATCGGTCGTAACACCGTCCTGGCTGGGTACGCCGGTGATGGTAAGGTTGGTGCGCATTAAGGGCAGGGCGTAGGCTGCGCTAAAGCGGATGTAGGTCTTAGGCATTTTGTACTCCGTAGTGTACCAGTTCTTGTGCGGTTTTGTGTCCGGTCCTGCAAAGCCTTGTGTGGCGATAAAGATCGCCATGATCATTGTAATGATGCTCTTGCTCATAAGAAAAAGTTTTTGTTAAAGAATATTGTTTCTATATGGTAACAGAGGACTTTAAATTGAACTCTCCCATCAGTTATTCTTATTCCTGTTCCTTTATTCCTGCATCGTAATTTATAAGCTAGATAGCTGCGTGTATTTTAGTATTGTCTTTGCTTAGTTCGTTAATGAGGTTATGAATTGTTGTTTTGATACGGTCCAGTTCTGCATCGGTAAGGTTTGAGCCTGAGGGCAGGCAAAGTCCTTGCTCGAAGAGGTGCTCAGCTGTACCATCGCCATAGAAGGCAGTGCCGTTGAATACGGGCTGCATGTGCATGGGTTTCCATAATGGGCGCGACTCTATGTTTTGAGCTTCGAGGGCGAGGCGTAATGTTTCCCTTGTCATGCCGCTCAGCCTGGGGTCAACAAGTATGGTGGTGAGCCAGCGGTTGCTGAAATATCCCTTAGGCTCAGCCACGAATGTGATGCCGGGCATATGCGCCATTTCTTTGCAATGCCAGTCGAATATGCGCCTTCTCTGTGCTATGCGTGTATCCAGTACTTCCATTTGTCCGCGGCCTATGCCCGCGCATATATTGCTCATGCGGTAGTTGTAACCTACATGCGAGTGCTGGTAATGTGGTGCTTCGTCGCGCGCCTGGGTAGACAGGAAACGGGCCTTGCTAACTATATCGCTATCGTGCGATACCAGTGCACCGCCACCTGAGGTAGTTATGATCTTGTTACCATTGAAAGACAGTGCTGCTATACGGCCAAATGTGCCGCACATCTTACCATTTATAGAAGAGCCAAGCGCCTCAGCAGCATCTTCCAAAACGGGTATATCGTAGCTGTTAGCTATGGCCATTATCTCGTCCATCTTTGCCGGCATGCCATAAAGGTGCACGGGTATGATGGCTTTTGGTTTTTTGCCTCTTGCCAGCCTGTCTTTAATAGCCTCTTCCAAAAAGCGGGGCGACATATTCCATGTCTCATCCTCACTATCCACGAACACAGGAACTGCGCCGAGGTACATAATAGGATTGGCTGATGCCGAGAAAGTAAAGCTCTGGCAGATCACTTCATCGCCGGGTTTAACACCAAGCAATACTAGCCCTAAATGCAAAGCAGCAGTGCCTGAACTCAGGGCAGCTACGTGCACATCTTCTTTGAGGAAAGATGCAATGTCCTGCTCAAGGCCGTTGACATTAGGGCCAAGCGGTGCCACCCAATTCGTATCGAATGCTTCCTTTACAAATTTTTCTTCGGTGCCGCCCATGTGCGGAGATGATAGCCATATTTTTTGCTGCATAGTACTAGCCTGTTTTCGATGGTTATAATATTACTGGTTGTGAAATTTTATTGCTTTTGCCGGTATGCCTACTGCGGTGCATTCGTCGGGCAGGGTCTTTGACACTACTGCGCCTGCGCCCACAATTGTAAAGCGGCCGATATCGAGCTGGTTAATGATCTTGGCACCTGTGCCCACATAAACACCTTCCTTTATCAATACCTCGCCCGATATGTTTACACCCGGCATGAAGGAAGCGTAGTCTTCTATTACCGTATCATGGCCCACCGTGCATGCGAGGTTCAGTATTACGAACCGGCCTATTTTAATATTTATAGTGATGATGCAGCCTGCGCAAATAATGCAGCCTTCGCCAATTGTTACATCGTCGTTGCCTATAAGTACATTGGGGTGTATAAGGGTGGGGTAGGTAACTTTATCATTCTTAATGTTATTGACGATCTTCTTTTTAGTGTCGGGGCTGCCTACTGCGAATGCAAGGCAGAGCGGTTCTGCAAAAGCATTTAGCTCCTCCTTTGCACCCAGCACGGGGTATCCGTTTACCATGGTGCCTTTAGGAGTGCCATCGTCAAAATAGCCTATGAATTCATAGGTATTTGATGATGCATTAATTTGATCTATCAGCATTTTTACTTCCCTTCCAAAACCTCCTGCGCCATATACGGCTATTTTTTTCATGCGGTGCGTGTTTATTTAGTTCCTGTAAAGCGTTCCATCGTTGCGGCCGTGGCCGAGTTAATTCCTTCGGGTTGCAATACCTTCTTTATGGTAAGCAGGCATATTTTGAAATCGAGCGCAAAGCTCATATTGTCCACATACCAAACGTCGTATTCAAATTTCTGTTCCCAGCTAATGGCATTGCGGCCGTTCACTTGTGCCCAGCCTGATATGCCGGGTAGCACCTCGTGGCGGCGTAACTGCCTGTGCGTATATAAGGGCAGGTAGTCGACCAGCAATGGGCGCGGGCCTATAAAGCTCATGGTGCCGTTGAGTATATTGAACAACTGTGGCAATTCATCGAGTGAGTATTTCCTCAGCATGATGCCTGTAGGCGTTAGTCTTTTTTCATCGGTGAGCAGGTCGCCATTCCCATCCCTGGTATCCAGCATGGTCTTGAACTTATACACATTAAAGGGTTTGTTATTGAGCCCAACCCTTCTTTGCTTAAAAATAATGTTCCCTCCTTTGAGTGCAAGTAACAGATATATGCACACGCAAAAGATGACCGGCGAAAGCAGGACCACTAATGCCAGTGCGAGTATGATATCAAACAGCCTTTTGAAGAACAGGTACATAGTCTGTGTGCTTATTTAATATGCTATTATAAATCTGGTATACTTCTTTTCCTGTGTTGTTCACGTCCAGTATCGTAGTCAGCATCTTACGGCCTGTTATGGCCATATCCTTTGCTGCCGGGTAGTTGTGGTAAGCATCCATGATGCAATCGGCAATTTCCGATGGCGAACCGGGATTTACCAGGTAGCCTGTAACACCGGGTACTACAATATCGGGCAGGCCGCCTACATTGCTGGCAATGGTGGGCACCTCGAGCAATAAAGATTCGGCAGCGCCGCCCAGGTTCTCGCTATAGGACGGATGGACTACTACGTCGATGTCTCCGTATAGCTCGGGAACATCACTGCGTGAGCCCATGAAGTAGATATTGTCTCCACACAGCCTCTTGCCCATTTCCATTAACCCCATCTCATATTCCATTGCACCATCCCATGCGCCACCGATTACTACTGCCTTGATCTTTTTGTTTTGCGCAATGCATTTTGCCATTGCCTCGAAAAAGTCCTCATGGCCTTTGATGCCTTTCTTTTGGCCTATGTATTTCTTGGGCTTGTACATATAGGCGACCATGGCCACGATGAAATCATCTTCGTTGAGCCCCAATACAGTCCTTAAATCTCCTTTCGGATGCCTTTTAACAAAGGTCATGTCGGTGCCATAGTAGGAAAGAAATACACGCTCCGGTGCGATACCGCTTAGTACGTACTTGTCTTGCGTCCATTTACAGGAGGCTATCCAACGATCATATTTATTGCTGGTCACCAAGTCGGCATTCCTGAACAGGTAGTGTTCAAGATGCAGTGGGCCGGGTACCTGGAATACCAGTGGTATCTCCAGCTTGTTGAACATCCGGTACAGCCTGGCATATAATGTGGTGATCAGGAAATGGCTATGGATGATATCGGGCTTGTATACCTTTATTATCTTTTTGAATGAACGGAAGGATGACCACAATTTCTGCGGTGCCAGCGAGAACTCGAAATAGAATACTTCAACACCATCTGCAGTGTATTTGTCCGACATCTTGCCTTCGGGCAGGCATACTGCCACTTCGGCACCCTGTGCTGTAAGCACCTGTATCTGCCTGTATGCCCATGTGGCGCCTACGCCTGTTTTTATAAGATGCAGTACTTTCATGCACTCGCTTTTAAAACGGTTGAGTAGAATCCCATCCTTTCTTTATCCAACCTGTTGTTTGTATATTGTTTTGCAGTTTCAATATTTTGTGTTGACATCGCTTCCAGCTTATTGCTATCAGCACCTACTTTCATGATAAGCGCAGCCAGTTGCTCAGGATGCTCTTTTTCGAAGAGGCATTCTTCATGCAGCAGTTCAGGTATGCCACCCACTCTGGAGCCGATGCATGCAAGGCCCCGGGCCATTGCTTCGATCATTGCACGGGGCAGGCCTTCGGTCCTTGATGCGAGAACAAAGAGATCTGAATTGTCCATCTCGTGCTCTATCAATGCACGTTCGGTAATGGTGCCTTTGAAGGAGACATGATCTGCGATACCAAGGTCGCCGGCCATTTGTCTAACCTTTTCCAGGTTAAGACCGCCACCCAGCCATGTCATATGAAAGGGGAAGCCTTTTGCTTTGCAGATAGCGAGTGCTTCTAAAAGTGTATCGGGACCCTTGTACATCTGGTCGAGGATGCCGATAGATAGTATATGTAGTATTTTGTTCGTGCTTTTCTTTTTGGAGCCGGATAATATACTGTGCTCGGATAAATTGATGCTGGAGAAGAAGTAAGGATGCACCGTGCCGGCAGCGGGATATTTAACAGGCAGTATGGTACGCTCTACATAAGCAGCGGCCTTTGCGCGGCGTATAATAGAACGTGTCCTTCGTACGAACATGCCGCCAAAGGGTTTGTATAATGCGGGCAGTGATGCGAACACTTCTTCAGGATCGCCCACCATCTCAATGCCATAAGCGCGTCGTGCCATGCTGCGGCTGCTCATGAAGAACAGCACACCTATTATGGAGGGCATACGCAATATGTATGGGTTATTATCTGCCGCTATTATTTTCTTGATCTCTTTGATAACAGAAGGCATGTTCTTCACCAGGTTGGGGATGCCGTGATAGTAGGGTACAGCGGTAAATGAGACATTGGGCCCTGTCACCTTCTTCCAGTTGCCAGCTATATCATTATTGCTAACGGGCTTGGCGCGGGCGATAATATGCACCTCGTCAAATACCATCAGGTATCTTTGCCAGAACAGGTAATCGAAAGATGCGTCGGTATAGATATGCCCGAGCTCGTCTTTATAAAACCGAAATTCCAGTATGATATTTACTGTTTTTGTTTTCATGTCTCTCTCTATGAAACAGCCTTATCAAGGAGAACGATAAGGGGCTGTAAAATTTGTTCTTTTATTCTGTTTATACTACATAAGTCACTGTGCCTGATAGATTTTTAACATTTCATTGTCAGTGTTCTGATAATAAAACGGACTGGCCAAAAACGAGGCCTGGAGCCGTTTTACGGTCTCCGCTTTATCTGCGGTTTTTACCTCATTTACCAGTGCTACCAGTTGCTTTTTCCAATCGTTCTTATCCCAACCCTCCACTATTGTGATGCCGCTTATTTTTGATGCTACCTCTTTATTCGGTTCAATGCCGCTTGCTATTACGGGCACCCCAGCTGATAAGGCCTCTATGATAACGCCGGGCAGGCCTTCCCATAAACTGGTGGTTATCAGGATGTCATAGGTTCTAAGCTCTTCGGGGATATTGCTATTCTCGCTGTGGATGATGACCCTGCCTGCATTGCTCAAAGATTTTAATGTAAGTGAAACAGCGGGATAAATATTGTTATCGAGCCGGCCTGTCATGGTGCACAGCACATCGGGATCGGCATCGCAAATGATCTTGTATATCTCAGACAGGAAATGGTGATTTTTAGAAGGGTCGAAACGGCCTATATGACCAATTTTAACTTTTCTATTGCTTTTCACAGCGGGGTTTTCGATCAATGTGAAACCGTTATAGATCGGTTTTATTTTCCTGTACCCGCTCCAGCCTGTTCCGAATATTGCTTTAGCCACGCTTTCTGAGACGGTAACGATGTTGGTTGCGAAGATCAACATAAGCCTTTTCAAAAAAGCGTCCCTGATGCTTCTCAACTTTGATTTAGTGTCGGTGCCTGTGCTCCTTAGATGGGCGATGCGTGTTTTTACACCCGCAAACCATGCTATCATCAAAAACAGGGCGGATACCATCAGGACATGGGAGTGAACGACATCGTACTTGTTCTTACGAAGCAGCTTTATGTATTTGAAGAAGAATGTACTGTTGAGGCGCATGTAATATATCTCGCCACCTATTACCTGGCGGAAATCGTCATCGAGCACGCCCTTTGCGCCCGTAAGTGCAATAAAATCAAAAATAACGGGCTTGTCCTTATTGCGCCGGATGAACTCAAGTGTACGCGTTTCCGCGCCCCCCCTGTTAAGGATGCCGAATATGTGCAGCACCCGCTTTTTATCTTTTCCTGAATAGTCCATATGTTATCATGATAATGGCAGCGAGTAATAAACTCTGCCCCGGTATGTGTGAAAAGGAGTTCCTGATAAACGTAAATAATATGAAAGTGATGCCTCCCGTGAGCGGGTCGGTGAAAATGCCCGGAGGCTTTGAGTCGAAAAAATTCAATAGCAGCGACAAGAGCATCATCAATATGGCCACACCTGCTGCGCCCAGGTTCATATAGCCTTCGGCAACCGGCGAAAAGCCATAAGGCCCGTTGCGCTCGCCCATGGCCACATTCATAAGCCTGAAGTCTTTTTCGGCATCCAGCCTGTTAGCAAGTATTACCCTGTCCAGCATCCTGTCGAAAGGTGCCCAGAGTGTTTCGCCATAGTGAAAGTGATCTGTTCCCTCATTTATCCACTGTTCGGCTATTACCACCGTTTGCAGGGAGCCGCCCAGTTCCAGCAGGCCATAGAGCGGATTGAAGCTTTCTGAATTAACTGTTTCATCCACCCTGAACACACGTACAAACGAGATCAGCGATAATAAAATCACCGGCACAATAAGCAGACGTATGTTCTGTGGCATTTTTGCCTGTCGCGCATAGGTAACCAAAAAAGCAGACGCAGGATATAAAACCTCGCCGCGCAGGCCCATAGCAAATGCGATGAGGGCCCAGGTAAGGAAAATGATGATGCCGGGACGTATGGTCCTCCAGTCATTCACCACGCCGAGCAGCGCGAGCCCTACACCTATTGCCCAATATATAATGGATATGGAATCGTAATTCTCGATGAATTTTAGATAGAAGACATAACCGGCAAAGAGCGCTTTGATGCCACCCATACTGAGCATAATATACAGCCAGCCACCGATACCGCCAAAGAGCAGTGCATAGGCAAGAATGCGCAAAGGCTTGTAATAGTGTGAATCTGAAAGGAGCTCGTCATCTTCTTCTTCGGGCGGAAAATGGTTGGACCTTAAGACGGTGACAAAGCTGAAAGCTGCGAGACCGATGAGGGCAAGGCCTTCGGCTTTGGTATAGTAGGGCGTATCGATCCACTGCCAGAATATCTCGTTACCCGTGACACCGGCTATGTTTATGCCTACCGCGTTGGACAGGATAACACCAAAGTGGAAACACCAGAATATGATAATGAAGATGGAGCTGGCTGACCAGAGGCCGCGGACCGAATACCTTACATTAAGGTAAATGCAAACCGCAGACATAAGGGATATGTACACTGAGTAAGTACTGCTACGTGCAGGGGGGGCATAGAGGAACAGCGCTACAGAGACTATAGCGGTGAGAATGGCGATCAGTATACGGCTGCTGTACTTCATTAATCCTCTTTCCCGAAATGTTTTAGCAGTGCTTTTCTTTTTTCAGTGTTGCTTAAATGTTTTACCTCTATGAGTTGAGGCTGCATTGCAGCTTTATATTCCTCCATTGTTTTAATGAATTTGGCAGGCACCCCAGCGTAGACAGTATTTGAAGGGACGTCTTTGTTTACAATAGAGCCTGCACCTATCACTACATTGCTGCCAATATTTACTCCCGGCATCACGATGGTACGATGACCGATGAAAACATTGTCGCCTATGGTTATGGGTTTTATCCTGTCGGCACGGGGAAACTCTTTGCGCATTACATCTACCGAGCCATCGTGGGTAAGCAGCGTTACCTCGCTGGAGATAAGGCAATCTTCACCAATGGTGATCAGGTAAGCCTCCTCGCTGAATATCTTGTAGAGGGAGCCCATGATACGGCTACCCCTGCCCACTTTTACCCCTACCTTTTTTAAAAAGGTACCCGGAGCAAACCTAGCTAATGTTTTTAAATATGCCCTTTGGAGAAAACCCATTGTACCTTATTTTGTTATAGAGTATGATGAACGAAAGCGTGTATAATATGAATGTGAGCGATTCGGCAATGATCATATTTACGACCATTTTGTAAAGCGTCATCTCTGCATATTGCCAGTAAGTAAGGCCGGCCAGCAGCATAAATGCAATGATATGTATCGGCAATTTTATCCAATGCACGCGCAGGCAGGTAAGTGCTGTGCCAATGAATACATATAAGTAGGTGGGCAGGCAATACGCCATTACCAATACCAACAGCATATTGTAATCGGCATATTCTTTGGTATAAACCAACTGTAATATTTGCCTGCCCAAAGGAAGTACCAGCAAGATGCCGGCAAGCCCAAGGCCTAATGCAAGGAAAGTGGTGCGCACCAGCAGGTTTATAAAATCAGGGTAGCGCTCCGTGCGCCAATAGTCAGACAAGCGGGGAGCAATAACCGCACCCATAGGGTTAATGACCTGCGCGCCTATAGACCTGAAGTAAATGATGGAACCAAATATGGCTAACGGAGCGAGGCCCAGTTTGGCCTTCACTATATAGTTGGGGAAATTGGAGTAGTATTGGAAAACAACAAGCAGTATCAATACAGATACACATACTTTAAAGATGGAGACAAATGGCTTCAGCTCGAAGAACTTAGCATCGCGCCTGCCAATGTTGCTTATTTTCAGAGATAGCCTTGCATCAAAAAACAGGAATACGATCCATAATGCAAGCCAGAGGAGCAAAATGGTATTAACCGGTAAGCCTGCTTTTATTCCTATAAATACCATGACCAGCGTTGCGATGCCGCGCACTATCTTGGAATAAGAGATGTAATCCATACGCTCCACACGCTGTACGGAGGCGTAGTACATATCCACCTGGTTCTCTATTATTTTGACAGCGCCAACCAATAGGATGGTGATGAATAAAGCCGGTTGTAAGAGATATGCAGCGATCACTACTACAAGGAAAGCCAGAGCATTTGAGATGATGCGAAAGCTTTGATACTGGTAGAAGCCCGGGCCATCTGCTTTCTCCGTCACATAAAAGCTGCGCAACTGCATATCGGCAGAAATGACGATAGGGGAGACAAAAGCGATGGCGAAGAGATAGCTACCAACAGCATCCTGTGTGAAGCTCTTGGTAAACAGCATGAGGATAAGGTACTGGCAAGCCATGTAGATCATATTGCCACTGAGGGCAAAGAGAAAATTGGTTTTTAATGATCTGCGTTTATACACTCTTACCGTTTAATGATAGATAATATCTTCTTTTTTAAATGAAAGTAGTTCCTGTAACCATGGTCCATAATACCCTGTTTGCGGAACCATAGATCTTTTGCGTTTGCAACCAGCTTACTGTTTTCTTCTAAAAAAGCTCTTAGTGTCTCAAATTCCGTATCGTTCGACGTATTGGGATGGTAACATATGGTCCATACACCAAATCTCTTTTTCTTTGGCCGCCATAATTGCTGGGGTATCCAATTGAAATCGAGATATGTAAAAGCGCTTACTCCGTAGCCGTCGCTTATCGTTTTCACGGTGGTTACCGCTCTCAGGGCTTTTAAGGTATTCCTGTCGAAAGTGTGCGCAGGTGCTACGAAGACTTCGGGCCTCAGGCCGTGGCGTTCAAATATCGCCTGCGATTTCTCCAGCTTTATTTTCTGGTCTTCATAAGGCACCCCGGCAAATTCCGAACGGTAATTGATCTTTAGCAAGCCACCGCTCTTTGATATATACACATGGTCGTAACCATGCATTGCTATACAATATCCTTTTGCCTGCCATGCCTTTACGTCTTCCCAAAAATGTGGGTCGGGCGGGTCTATATCCAGCTTGGTATTTTTGTTATCCGGTATCACAGCTATAATTGGTTTTACATTATAGCTATCCAACAAGGCGAGATACCTGTTCCATTTTTCATGGTCCATTGTGGGACAAGCATCATCGAGCCGTATTAAGTATTTGGGCATTTATGTTTATTTATAACAGCTTTGAAATTTTAGTCTCGTAATTGCTTTCTTCAACCAGTATTCCTCCAAAGCCTTCTTTGAACTTATTAATGCCTTTCAGCGACTCATTTTCCGTGTCCTTTGCGTATCCGCCGAAGTCGTATTCAATAAAACCTTCGTTCTTAAAATAGAGCATGTCCATGTAGTGCAGGTAGCGGTTAGCGCGGCCTATCAGGGGTTTAAGGCTTGCGTTTTCCTCTTCGTACAGAGCTGAAGCGGAATGCAACAGGCGCACACGTCTTTTTTCGCGATCAAGGATGTATGAATGGTACACAAGTGCTTTGCCTTCAAAGAAAGCGCCCGTGATCTGCAGGTGATCACGAAAGATGCTAATGTCCTTCACCAGCCCGAAATTTTTTTTCTCGGCAAAAGAGTTGAACATCTTTATAAAATCTGCCTCTCCAACCTTTGTGCCTATGGTAAGACCTTCTTTAGCCGCCCTGCGGACCTCGTAGCTGGTGTTCTTGTCAAAGCCTTTCACCAGGTTTTCTTCGCTTTGCTGCAAGTCTATGATGGTGGTGTATTTGGGCGTGCGCTTAAAGCCGGGGAATTCCTCTGTACTGCTGCACTGTACATAAGCGTTGAAAGGGTTGAGCGAAAAGGCCGGCTTCGCAGCAAAGTAGATGACTTTGCGGCTCAGGAACAGTTTTCGTGACGTTAATGCTATCATGGCGCTATCGTGATACTAAAAGCAGAGCTTATGAATCGCTCTTGTTTTTCATAAATATTTTTTTCCATTTACTTGTGGTGTCATTATCCGTGTCGGCATAGCCACCGTAGCCATACCCGTAACCGTAACCATACCCGTAACCGTATCCATACCCGTAATTCATTTTCACATCATTTACCACCAGGTGTACACCGGGCATTTTCTCTTCTGCAACAATATTCTCAGGTAATTGCAATTGCGGCTTAAGGGTATATCCCTGGCGAATTACATACAGGGTGGTATCGGCAAACCTGGCCAATAGCTGTGCGTCCGTTACCAGGCCGATAGGGGCGCTGTCTATTATCACATAGTCAAAGGTTTGCTTCAACTGTGCGAATAGCTGGTCTACGCGCGGCATCATGATCAGCTCTGCGGGGTTGGGCGGTATGGGGCCTGATGGTATCACATAAAGGCTGTCTTCCAGGCCTGACGGTATAACGATCTGGTTGTATTCTGCCTGTTTGATTATGTAATTGCTAAAACCGAAACGGTTATCAAGGCCAAGGTGTTTTGATACCTTGGGTTTTCTAAGATCGAGCTCCATAAGGACTACCTTTTTGCCCGAGAGTGCCAGCGTTGCGGCCAGGTTTATGGCTACAAATGATTTACCCTCACCGCTCATGCTGGATGTAAGCAGTATGGTCTTGCAGCCTTCGTTCGTTACAGTGAATTGCAGGTTGGTGCGCAAGGCCCTGAATTGTTCTGATATAGGTGTGGTAGAATTTTTGCTTACCGCCACGGAGCTGAGGCCTTCAAAGTGGCCTATTTCGGCTATGATAGGTATGCTGGTGCTGTTTGTTATATCTGTTTTGCTGGTGATCTTGTGGCTGAGTATTTCTTTCAGGTATACTATTGCAGATGGGATAAGAAGCCCGAGCAGCAAAGCGATCATCATGATGGAGGCGCGCTTTGGCTTAAAGGGGTCTTCCTCCGCAGCCGGTGCATCTATTACGCGAGCATTGGCAATTGTTGATGATTTGGAAATGGCTGTTTCTTCACGCTTCTTCAGCAGGAATACATAGAGCTCCTGTTTAATGCTTTGCTGGCGTGAGTACTCCAGGTATATACGCTCCTTAGGAGGTAATGAACGCAGTTTGCTGTTTGCTGAAGCAGCCTGTCCGCGCATCGCGTTAAGGCCTACTTCCATACTGCGCTTTACTGATGCCATACTGGCCATCAGGTCGCCCTTGATGTTATCCAGCTGCTGATCAAAGTTTTTCACTACAGGGTTGTCTTCGGTATTGCTTACCAGCAGGCGTTGCCTTTCGAGCTGCAGTGTGTTGTATTTGTCAATGAAGCTGTTGAGCACATCATTTTGTATAGTAAGCGATGCCGGTACTATTCTCCTGCTGTTGCTGTTATCTTTCAGGTATTGCTCCAGGGCGGTAATGATATTGAGTTGCACCTCCTGTTTCGAAAGGTCTTTGAATGCATCTTCATTGCTGTTCAGCAGTACTTTCGATTGTTCAGTAAGGTCAGTGAAGGAGTTGTTTTGCTTAAAACTCTGTATGTCTTTTTCCACTTCAGTCAGTTCCTCACCCACCAGTTGCAGGCGGTTGTCTATAAAGCTGATCGTACTGTCCGTTATCTGGTTCTTATCGTCTACGCTGGCCTGCATGTACACTTTTATAAGTTTGTCCAGTATGGCCTCACCTTTTGCAGGTGTTTCTTCATCCATGGTCAGGTTGATGATGCTTGCCTGTTTGTTCGCTATCTGTACGCTCAGGGCATTCATGTATTTCCTTACCGAGTTCTTATAGCTGGTGATATTAACGGTGTACTCATCTACCGATTTCTGGAAGGGGAAATAGGTGCGCTCCATAACAGCGCGCCCGGGGTGCAGTACAATGGTATCGCCCCAATGACCTTTCTTAGCAGGCTCATGGCCACTGCTTAGTTCAAAGTCGGTAGTGCCCAGTAATTTTACGGTGTAGGAGAAAGACCTGTTCTTTATAGAGTCCTCGAACAGCGGGATAAATCGCATATTGAAGGGGCGATTGCTGAATGATTCATTCGTTTTTACATTGCCGCTTACGTAGTAAGATACATTGAGCTGCATATCCTTCACTACGTCGCGCATCAACGTGCGGCTCTTCAATATCTCTACCTCGTTGTCCACATTCTTGCCACCGGAGGATATGCCCAGGTCGCTGAGCAGCTCGTTGTTGTCCATATCCCCACCGGCTTTCTTATCATTTTTTATTAATACGCCTGCGTGTATTTTATATACCGGGGTGCTGTAGCGCATGTACAGGTAAGCGATGATAAAGGAGACGATGAGGCATAATGCAAATAGCATCCAGTGGGATATGATCTTCGCGAGCACCTTTTTTATGTCGAAGTCTTCGCGCTTAGGGTTTTGTTTTATGGTACCGTTTTGTGCTCGTAGCTGTCCCTGCATCCTGTGTGATTTATGATTTATAATTATACTATCCCATAAACAATAACCGCAAGGCCATTGCACGAAATGTCACACACCGTGTGTGCTTTTGTTTAAAAAGGGTAGATAAAAGTGTTTTGTTTATAATTCCAGGATTGCCTCGTAGAAAAGGCTGCGTAGTATCCTCTCTAAATATGCTGCAAAGTTATAACCAAAATCCTTTATAGACAAGGAATAGTATGGAAAATATAAATGTAATTTTGACTTATTCGGATGCTCTTGGCTGCGATCTATTGCCTAATTCCTCATATAAGATATTTGCGCTGCTCATTTTTATGGTTAAAGGCTGGTTAAACGGCATTGAGAAGGCAAAGGGTCTTTAACTTTTATTTAACTTTGACCACATTCTTATCATTGCATTGAGGGGAGAAGAGAGGCAATAACTCAATATGCTAAATAAGCTCAGGAAAAAGATACTAATAGTAGAAGATAACAATGACGATTTTAGCCTCCTTTACCAGCAATTACTGGATGTTGGCTATTCGGGAAATGATATTCTTAAATTTAGTAGTATAAGTGACATTTTATCCGTTCCGGATGAGATGCTGAGCGCCATATTCGTAAACCTTGCATTGCTCGATCTTAACCCTGCTCTTACCTTCCGCCAGTTACAAAATATCTTCATAAGGGTGCCTGTTATATTGCTTGCCAAGCCACGCAATGCCAAAACTGCCATGGGATTGCTACATGAAGGTGCCGAGGATTATCTTGTGAAAGGGGCCTATGACCTTAATGCCCTCGACAATTGCCTGCAGAGTGCTATGGCACGCAAGCAATTCTACAACACGCTTGAAAATACCAAGACCGATTACTCCAGGCTGTTCGAGGATAGCCCTATGCCCATGTTCATCTATGACAGCGCCACACTTAGATTCCTGGCGGTAAATGCTGCGGCAATGGATACTTACGGGTATACCCGAGATGAGTTTCTTTCCATGGATATGCAAGCCATACGTGCCGCCGATGATGCGTATACCAATATGGAAACCATAAAGCTACCGGCCATCAACAGCTTTTACAATAGCGGCCGGCGCCGCCTGGTAAAAAAAGACGGGCAAACCTTTTATGCACAGGTATATATACACAACACCCGTTTTGAAGGTAAGAGGGCAGGGGTGATGATGGCCTTCGATATCCACAAGAAGGTGTTGATGGAAAAGCGCAACGAGGAGCTGAATGAGGTCATCAGGCAGCAAAATGAGCAATTCGACAGCGTACTATCTGCTACTGAAGAGGTGATATGGTCCTGCGATGCGGACGACTATTCGGTTTTATTTATTAACGAGGCTTGTTTCCAGGTATATGGCTACACTCCAGGCGAAATAATCAACGACAAAGACATTCTCACGCACATCATACATCCTGAAGACAGGAAAGTGGTTGCAGATACCTTTGGTTTGCTGCCGGTAGTAAGTAAGGTGTCCGTTGAATACCGTATCAATCACAGGGATGGTTCGCAGAAGAATATCGTTACCCGGGCGGTATTGAAGAAAAATAAAAAGACGGGCGCAAAAGTGATAACAGGTATAACGCTCGACGTCACCCAGTTAAGAGCCATAGAGAATAAGCTGCGCGATAACGTGAAGGAAATGTCGGCCATACTGGAGAGCATTACCGAAGGGTTTTACTCTGTAAATACTGACTGGAACCTCACTTACATCAATAAAGAGTTTGAGCGGATACTGGGAATAAAAAGGGCTGATATCGTCGGTAAGAATGTTTGGAAAGTTTTCACAGGTTTTGAGGATAAGGAATTCTATAAGGCCCAGCAGCGTGCCATGGCAGAGCAGGTTGACGTGTCCTTTGAGGACTACTATCCCGAGTTTGAGAAATGGCTGTTCATTAACGTACACCCTGCTATGGGCGGGCTTGCCGTGTATATGCGCGACATCACAGACGAGAAGAAAAAGCTGCTGAAAATAGAAGCACAAAACGAAGTGCTGAAAGAAATAGCCTGGCTGCAATCGCACAAGGTGCGCGGGCCGGTGGCCAGCATCCTGGGTCTGGCGCAACTGTTCAATTATAATGACCCGGCGGACCCTGTGAACCAGGAAATATTGGAAGGCATCAAATTTGCCTCAACCGGCCTTGACAATATCATCAGGGAAGTAGTGGACAAAACCCGGAATTCAGATCTCTCCCCGGAAGCGCCTGCAAATTAAATCGGGATTTAGGGCAGTATGCGAAGGTCTTTTGTCGTAATGTGGTTACTCATATTGCCCGCGCGGTCCTTTATGTACAATTCAAAGTGCGTGGTATCACCATGAAGTAAGTGCGGTGTGTCGGGCCGGCAATAAATAAGCGCGCCCAGTAATTTAAACGTACAGGTACCGGTGATGCCCTTGGCAGGGTCCTCTATGTTTTGCGCTATTTCGGGAAAGAAGTAGCCAACGAAAGTATCATCACGGCTATCCTTGATATAAATGTCATACTCTGCCGAGCTGGGGTCACGGTTGCCAAGGTCGGCATCCCCGTCGGTCAGCTTGAATTTAATATATACAGTATCTTCGCCGGAGCCTTGTTTCACACTGTCGGGGGTCATGCTCTCAAAAGCGATTTCCGGTACAGAGGATATACTACTGTGCTTTTTGCAGGCAGTAAAACCAAAAAATAAGGCCAGGAACAGAGCTATACAGCGTTTCATATTATCAAAGTTAATAAAAGTGTATTACAAAAAAGAGTTAATAAGCAGCAATTTCCTGCAAGATATAAACGCTGAGCATTTTGATAATATTGCCCTCGAGGTATTCCGCTACCAGCATGCAAACAACGAGTTGTATCGCAGTTTCACCGATGCCCTTCATATTTCAGCCGAATCAGTATGCAATATTGAACAAATCCCCTTCCTGCCTATTTCCTTTTTTAAAACACACAGAGTAATAACGGGCAATTGGGAGGCCCCGGCTTTTGTATTTGAAAGCAGTGGCACAACAGGTGAGCAAACATCCAGGCACTATGTGTATGATGCTGCTATATATGAACAGGCGCTTTTACAAGGCTTTGAGCAGTTTTATGGTGCCCCAGGGCAGTATGCGATACTGGCATTATTGCCCTCTTACCTGGAGCGCCAAAATTCTTCTCTTGTACATATGGCAAAGGTGCTGATGCAAAAAAGTGGCCATCCTGCGAATGGTTTTTACCTCGATGATCGTCAAAAGCTGCATGAAACGCTAAAAGAGCTGCAGGGCGAGGGGCAAGCCGTGATCTTACTGGGCGTAACTTTTGCTTTGCTTGATTTTGCAGATGAATACCCCATGCAATTGAAAAATACCATTATCATGGAAACCGGTGGTATGAAAGGGCGGCGACAAGAACAGACAAGGGCCGAGCTGCACGGCTTCCTGAAAAAGCAATTCCAGGTGGATGACATCCACTCGGAGTACGGAATGACCGAACTGTTATCACAGGCCTATGCCCGCCGCGATGGCCTCTTTGAGCCCATCAGCACTATGAAGGTGCTGGTACGCGATATAAATGACCCTATGGAGGTGAAAAAGGAAGGTATGGGAAGCCTTAATATTGTTGACCTGGCCAATGTACATTCCTGTTCATTCATAGCTACCGAAGACCTTGGAAATATTCATAAGGAAGGGTATTTTGAGGTGCTGGGGCGTATGGACTATGCGATGCTGAGGGGATGTAGCCTGATGGTAATATAGCGGTCTGCATTGCTTTTATTAGTTGTATGGATTAATTTTATGTAACATTCTTATTATCATTGTACAAATTTGCCTCAGCATGCAATTTAAAGAAGCAAGCACTTTTATTATGAGCAAACTCAGGAAAGGACTTCCTGAGCACTTGTCCTATCATAGTATTGCCCATACCAAAGATGTATACCAGGCAACGGAAATGCTTGCTGATGCTGAGGGCATAAAAGGCGAAGACAGGGACCTGCTGCTCACGGCCGCGCTTTTTCACGATTCCGGTTTCCTGATACAGCAAAAAGAACATGAAAGCATATCCTGTAATATAGCTACCGAATACCTGCCCAATTATGGCTATACCGAGGAGCAGATAAAGAAGATATGCGGCATGATAATGGCCACCAGGATACCACAGACACCACATACACAACTGGAACAAATAATCTGCGATGCCGATCTTGATTACCTGGGTCGCGATGACTTCTTTAAGATCGGCGATACCTTATATTCTGAAATAAATGTTTACAGCTTCATGAACGAAGACCAGTGGAACAGGCTGCAGATAGACTTTATGGAAAAGCATCATTACTTTACACCCACCGCACAAAAACTGCGTAAAGAAAAAAAGGAACAGAACCTGCAACTTGTAAAGTCTAAGCTTGAAGCGCCCGGAAAATGAAGCATAAAGTAAACATTTCTCAAACCATCCAGGACATTATCTACACCGTTCTGGGTATTTTGTCCAGTGGCTTTGCATTGAAGAGTTTCCTGGTGCCCAATGAATTTCTCGACGGTGGTGTTACCGGTATTTCCTTATTGATACATGAGATATGGCATTTCAATCTGTCTATTGTCATTGTCCTCGCAAATATCCCGCTTATCATCATGGGCGCCTTCCAGGTAAATAAAAGGTTTGCCCTCAAATCGCTGGTCACTGTGATAGGCCTGGCCCTGTGCTTTGCTTTTGTGCCTTATCACGAGGTGACCCACGACAAGTTGCTTGTGTCACTCTTTGGTGGCTTCTTCCTGGGCCTTGGGGCCGGCCTGTGCATGAGAGGTGGCTGCGCAGTAGACGGTATCGAAGTACTGGCCCTGTATACATTAAAGCGTAGTAGCCTGTCGGTAAGCGAGATCATTTTAGGAATAAATGTCATTATCTTTCTTGTTGCGGCTGTCCATTTTGGGCTCCAGACAGCGCTGTATTCAATGCTTACTTATTACGCAGCCTCGCGCACACTCGATTATGTAATAGAGGGCCTCGAGGAGTATACCGGGGTTACTATCATTTCCGGTTTGAGCGATGATATTAAGCGAAAGCTGGTAATGGAACTGGGGCGTGGCATTACGGTATACAAAGGCGAGCGTGGCTACCTGAAGGATAGTTTTGATATTAGCTATGATTGCGATATCATATTTACGGTTATCACCCGCCTCGAGGTGCGTAAGCTTACGCACCTTGTGCACGAGGTCGACCCACGGGCATTTATATTCACCAATACTATTAAGGAGGCCGCAGGTGGCGTATTAAAGCGCAAAGCAGGGAAGCATTAGAAGGGTGCTGGCAATGCACATTTGCACATTTCTCATTTGCACATTAATTACTGTTTGTTCCTTTCAGAAAAAAACCTCAAATTTGCAATCCCTGAATAGCCCGGGTGGCGAAATTGGTAGACGCNNGTGCTGGTTCGAATCCAGTCCCGGGCACAATGAAAATAAAGCAGTTATACATTAGTGTAACTGCTTTATTGCTTTAAATTTAAAACGGCTTACACTATTTTTTGTCCTATACTCGTCCGAATGCCGCTACAGTGCACTTCGTTGCTGTTTTTGCTATTTTTGCTGTATGAAAGAGGGGGGATCGTTTCTTGACCTTTACAAACAAAACGACCGGCTTTCCATCCGTATCACTACGCCTGCATTTGGTCAACTGTCTGCTGAGATCTTGGATGGATACGGACTAACACACCGCAAACCAAATTACTTTTTGCTATTTATGGTCGATGGGTCCACGCAGCATGGGGTGGACCTTCAACAATTTAGCGTCAATAACAACGAACTTTTATTTATTGTTCCGCACCAGATCCACCAACTTCCATTATCAAAGCAAGGTGCGGATTATTTTAAGCTCAGTTTCGATGAGCAATGCCTTTCTCTTTTGCCAAAACAATTTGCCTTTCTCATTAATCCATTAAACAATCAGAATGTCTGCTTAAGCCTACCTGCTGCTTCCCGAATAAAATCAACTTTCAATATACTGCTCGAACTGCTGAGTAAGATGAATACAGATCCGGCACTGATTCTGGTGTATTTGAACTGCTTGCTTACGGAGATCGATGCATCATATTTCTCAGCTTCTCAAATGCCTGCCGACAACAAGCTTTCAAAGTACATCGAGTTTAGGAAATTTGTTGAAAACAATTTTACCGATCACCCTAAAGTGAGCGATATTGCCCGGGAGTTGGCACTTAGCGTAAGTAGTCTATACAATATCGTGAAGCACTATTCGGGAGTATCGCCTAAAGAATTTATTATTTACCGCCTTATGCTCGAAGCAAGACGGCACCTTTACTATTCCGAACACATATCTATTAAGGAACTGGCATTTGAATTGGGATTTAACGATCCGGAATACTTCTCGCGTTTATTTAAAAAGGTTACCGGCAAAGCAATAGGAGCATTCCTTAGCGATTTTTCAGGGCATTAACCCGTTTTCTCCGGCATGTTGTATTTTATGCAACAGACCTTTGCAATACAAAAAAAGCAAAGGTAATGGCAAAGAAAAAATGGACATTGGACGCTGAACACTCAGAAGTGCAGTTCAAGGTGCGTCACCTTATGGTTTCCTGGGTTACAGGATCATTTCAAAAATTTGAAGCTACCCTGGAGACAGAAGAGCAGGATATGACAACGGCTAAAGTGACTTTTACTGCCGAGATATCGTCAATTTTTACGAACAATGTGCAACGTGACACACACCTCCGGTCTGCAGATTTTTTCGATGCGGAAAATTACCCTCAGTTAACTTTTAAAAGCGACAGACTGGATAAGCTTAGCGAGGAAGAATATGAGATGACCGGAACACTTACTATGCGAGGCATGAGTTACCCTATAACGTTGAAAGTTGAATACGCAGGCGTGATCCAAGATCCACGGGGCAAGACCCGAACGGGATTTACAATAAGCGGCAAAGTAAAAAGAAGCGACTATGGAATAACTTTTAGCAGGCTATCTGAAGCAGGCGAAGCTTTATTGGGCGATACAGTTACGATAATTGCAAACGCAGAATTTGTAATAAATTAAAGGCTATCACGCATTTGAGAATTACTCAATAACATAGTATTAAATCTGGTTATCGCAAGGGCAGTATATTAAGCTGATCGCTTCATTGATCCTAACACTTCTGCAAATAAGCGGAAGGATTTGAGCCGGGCCTGGTGATCGAAAATATGGGCGGTTGCCATGATCTCATCAATACCTGTTTCCGATACGAAATCTGAGAGTTTTCTTTGAACCGTTTCTTTGCTGCCAACAAAAGAATAAGTTAGCATCTCCATCGCGGCCGCTTCCTCTAAAACAGTCCAAATATCCTTCATGCTTTCTACCGGTGGCTGTAATAATTGTCTTTTCCCGGTGATGATCCCTTTGAACATTTGCTTAACTGAAGTGCTTAAATATGCTGCTTCCTTATCGGTATCGGCTGCTACTACGTTCACACATGCCATAACGTAAGGCCTCGACAATTGCGCGGAAGGCTTAAATGCATCGCGGTAAATGGCGATGGCTTCTTTAAAATAAGTGGGGGCGAAATGGCTGGCAAAAGCGTAGGGCAGCCCCTTTGCCGCAGCAAGTTTGGCACTATCCGTGCTTGAGCCCAGTATCCAGATGGGAATATCCAATCCCTCTCCCGGTATTGCCCTTACTTTACTATTATAATTATCTGCTGAAAAATATTGTTGCAGCGCCTCCACATCTCCCTGGAAATGAAAAGCAGCGTCCATATTTTGCCTGCGGATGGCCATGGCCGTAGTTTGGTCGGTACCGGGCGCTCTTCCCAATCCAAGATCAATGCGCCCCGGATATAATGTTTCCAATGTACCGAACTGCTCGGCGATCACCAGCGGGGAGTGATTAGGTAGCATGATACCGCCAGATCCTACACGTATTCTTTCCGTGTTGCCGGCGATGTACCCGATCAGTAAAGATGTTGCAGAACTCGCTACGCTGATCATATTATGGTGCTCGGCAAACCAATACCGGGTGTAGCCCAGTTTTTCCGCCTGTTGAGCATTTTCCAGGCTCTTTCGGTAGGTGTCGGCTATAGAATGGCCTTGCACAACAGTCGCTAAATCCAGTATTGAAAAGGAAATATCTTTCAATGATTTTGAATCCATCTTTAAAGGTACAGCTATCACTAAAGGGAAAACCTGTTTTGATAATAGATTTTCCCTTTCCCCTTATCAAAATTTTAGTGAGACACTTTTATTAATTGATGTCCTTTATCACATGTGATCTCTATTGCGCAGTGTGCGTATATTGTAGAAATGTGCGACCTGTAAGAGTATAAGACATGTATCTATGGCAGCACCAGCCCATCCAGGAACAAATTTACCTTCGATTCGTTCAGCTCTTTTTTAGAGTACGCATACATCACCACCATGTATTGGCTATTAGTCCAGGCTTTTATTTTCCAGTTATCATTGTCTTTATCTTTCCAATAGTCTATGATACCTCGTGTGGCTTCGCTGTTCTTCAACCTGTGGCCTTTGCCATAGCCCGCAGCGCTGGTGATGTTCAGGCTGCTCTTCAGATAGTCCAGGTAGGCGACCAGTGTTTCCTCGCTGGTATTCAGGTTGGCTATTTTCTCCCGTAGCCTCACACATATCAGTCCGTAGGCGGTTTCATCATTTTGACATTCGCCTGTATATACATCTGACGAGTCGGGGCTTTTCTCGAGGCCAAATGTACCGGGGTCACAAAAGAAATAAGCCGAGCAGCCGCTTTTGCTGATTGCATATTTCTTCAGCGACTGAGCCTGCACATTGCCTGCGAGTAATATGAAGAGCAGGGCTGATAATATTCGTTTCATCAGGTAAAAGTATAAAAATGGATATAATGTGGTGAATAGGCGCACCGATATTGTTATCCGTCAACAATCGGACCATTTACCACAAGTACCCATACCTTAAATCGCGATGTTCATAATTTAGATCGACTTCAAACAGTGTAAACTTCGATATCATGAAGGGGGGCCATATTTTTCTTACCCTGTTACTTTTTGTTTCCTCAACATCCATTGCACAGGATAGGGGTGGGGAACCGCCATGGGTAAGCTTCGGAAAGTTAAAGTATGTTTATGTCAATCATGAATGGGTAATACCTCGTCTTTCCGCCGAAGACATACTGGCCAACCCAAGGCTTGAGATAAACCTGGCCGGCTATAAAATAACAAGCTTTGAATTCAGCATCACTACCCCGCACAATGGTTACTTTGGCCCCTACCAGGTTACAGGTCCTGAATTGAGCGACCAGGCAAAAGAGATACTCAAAGCCAATTCACGAGGCACCGGCACTATCTATATTGAGAACTTAAAGGCGACAGGACCGGATAAGAGGGCAAGGTCGCTTGTCTCGATGAAGGTAAAATATACAAACTAAACCGCTCCCTACACCAAACATTAGGCACAATGCTATATTTCAAACAAGGTATTTTTGATTTTTATTTGGCAGATCAGGCGCCTTTCTTTCTTATATTTGTTTACACAAGCTTTAATTATGTCATTACTCTCAGGAAATAAAAAAGACGCTAAGAAAAGCGGGAAAGGCGCTAAGAATGCGTTAAGTACAGCTGCCAAGCAGAGCATAAAGCCCGGTGGCAAGGCCGCAGCTTTTTCTAAAAAACCAATGAAAACAGGCGGCACCAGGGGCAGCTAATGCAGCGAAAGACTGTGTTTCACTATTAAAGGGTATTTTTGCGACTTAAACAGTATGGTTTGAGTGCACCTGTTTTTTTGTTTACTCCCCCCTTCACGCAGCTGAATACACCGTATCCGGCTAGTGCATACCTGAAGGGCTTTCTTAATACCAAAAACATATCCTCTTTCCAGGCCGACCTGGGCATGGAGGTTACGCTCAGGCTTTTTTCGAAACAGGGCTTAATACAGTTATTTGCGCAGATCGATACGGGTACAGTAATAAGCGACAATGCCCGCAGGATAGTTTCCTTACAGTACGATTACATAAACACCATCGATGCAGTTGTCTTATTCCTGCAAGGGCACAACCCCACGCTGGCGCATTTAATATGCAAGCGGGATTTCCTTCCCGAAGCCTCGCGTTTTGCACAGCTCGATGACCTTAACTGGGCATTTGGCAGCATGGGCTCGCAGGACAGGGCCAAGCACCTGGCCACCATGTACCTCGAAGATCTATCCGATCTTGTAGTGGAATGTGTGGACGCACATTTCGGTTTCAGCCGCTACGCCGAAAAATTGGGCCGCTCTGCAAATAGCTTCGACGAACTGTATGAACTGCTGCAGCAGGGTTACACATTTATAGACAATATACTTATAGAAGTACTGGCGGAGCACATGAAGGCAGTGCAGCCTAAATTGGTAGCTATTTCGGTCCCCTTTCCCGGCAACCTGTACGCAGCCTTCCGTTGCGGGCAATGGATAAGACAGAACTATCCCGGTGTTAAGATAGTGATGGGTGGCGGTTTCCCTAATACTGAGTTACGTTCGCTATCAGACGCCCGTGTGTTTGAATTCTTCGATTTCATTACGCTCGATGATGGCGAATGCCCCATAGAGCAATTGGTAAAACATATAGAAGGCAATGTACCTGTTGAAGAACTGAAGCGCACTTTTGTACTGGCAGATGGTGCGGTAAAATATATCAACAACGCTGCCTGTGGCGACTACAAACAGGGGCAGGTAGGCACGCCGGACTATAGCGACCTGCTGCTGGATAAATATATATCGGCCATAGAAGTGGCCAACCCCATGCATAGCCTCTGGAGCGATGGCCGCTGGAACAAGCTGACTATGGCCCATGGCTGCTACTGGGGCAAGTGTAC
>DDET01000019.1:0-187019 GCA_002336915.1 Bacteroidetes bacterium UBA1947
ATGGCACACGCACAGGTGACAGCTACATAAGCCTAACCGACGCTACAGGCAAACTGATACAGAAAGTGAAACTTACAAGCGGCAGCACAGAGATAGACATGAGCAGCATGGCATCAGGATTGTACCTTATTAAGTATAACGATGATGCAAGGTCTGAAACTATTAAAGTGACCAAACAATAATCAAATTCTTATTTCTATAAAAAAAGCCCCCGCCAAATGGCGGGGGATTTTTTTTTTGTTAAGCCAGAAGCTAAGCAGCTATATCAGGAGATATCAACCTGCTGTTAATTTCCCTAAGGGCAATAAGTATAAGGGCAAATATTTAACTCATTGAAAAATACCCGGAAACTAAACGGGCAAATGCTGTAAGAAGGGCTTTCATAAAGCGTTTGCAAGCATCACAGGCGTAATAAAAAAGCTGTATACCTCTGATCAATATAAATTTTATAAATAAATATATAATTTGCAGGATTAAGTGTTAATTAATATTGCGTAAATTAGTGATGTACTTTTTACTAATTATGAAAAAACTTACTCTATTATGAATCAAAAATACATTGTTCATCGTTACGCCCATATTCTTGGTATTACTGTTTTCTTTTTGATATTATCGGGCAACAAGCTATGGGCCCTCCCTGCGGCACAATACAGCTTTACGGCACTTAATGCACCATATACCAGTATTACCGGTAGCCAGGCAAGCATATATTGCGATGACTGTGCAGTAACCAGTATTCCACTGGGGTTCACATTTAACTTTGTTGGCACTAATTATACATCCATCTCGCTATGCTCTAACGGCTTTGCATATTTTAGCGCTGCTTACCAAAGTACTTTGACAAATAGTTTAAGCAACGCACAGAACATAGGGCCGATGTTAATGCCCCTTTGGGACGACCTGAACGGGAACTGCGGCCCTAACTACTATACTACTACCGGAGTAGCCCCCAACCGCGTTTTCATATATGAAATGCAGAACCTGCAGTGGAATTATTACTCCGGGTGCAACGTAATGTCTTTTGAAGTGAAACTATATGAAACATCAAATACGATAGAATTTTGTTACAGCCAAGGTGTTAACCCACCGGCGAATTCGCTCGGTGCTACTATAGGTATATTTGGTGGCGGTACAGATTATCAAACGCTTCCCAGTTCGGCAGCTAACCCTGTGCCATCAACTTCTACTTTTACCTCAAGCATATCAACAAGGCCCGCAACAGGCCAGATATACCGTTGGGCGCCGCAGTCTTTAACCACCTCTTTCGCCGTTGCAAGCTTCTGCGGAGGCGGCACCCTGAACGTTGACTATAGCTCACAAGGAATTGTATTCAACGCAGGTAATTCATTTAATGTTGAGCTGAGTGATCCTTTGGGTTCATTTGCCACGCCAACTGTGATAGGAACACTAGCCAGCACCGCTACAAGCGGAACAATACCCAGCACCTTCCCGGTAAACCAGGCTGCAGGTACAGCTTACCGCATCAGGGTAGTATCTACCAACACGGCATATACCGGTACGGACAATGGTACCGACCTGACCATAAATCCGCAGGTGACACCCGACGTGACCATCACTGCAAGCCCCGATAGCGCGATCTGCGTCAACACACTGGTAACATTTACTGCTACGCCTAACGGCGGCGGTCCGTCGCCCAGTTATCAATGGTATCTAAACAATTCCCCGGTGGGCACGAATAGCCCTACCTACAGTAACAACACGCTTTCAGACCTTGATGCAGTGAAGGTGGTAATGACCAGTAACGCTCCCTGCGCGACACCTGCGACGGCAACAAGCAACATTATTACAATGAGTGTTGCAAACCCATCGACCCCAAGCATATTTGTGTATGCCGATCCTGGCGATACAATATGCCCGGGCACTGCAGTTACATTCCACACCCTGGTGAGCAATGGCGGTAATAATCCTATTTACCAATGGACAAAGAATGGCAACCCCGTGGGCACTAATAGTCCCAGCTATATGGACTTGGTGTTAATAGACGGCGATATCGTTCAATGTACATTAACCAGTAACCAAACATGCGTATCGCCTGTTACTGTGACCAGTAACCAAATGATAACCAAGCTGAGCAACAGTGGCTTCCTGGCAGGTAACACAAGCTATCCTACAACCAGACAAATACTGATGGCCGGCTACAAATACCAGGTAAGTGACGCTGAATGTAACCTGCTGGCAACAATAGACCCTGTGGGAGCAAACCCGATAAACGGTGTGACATATGCTACGGTTGCCCTCACTTACTCAGTGAACACTTACAACGGGCAGCCTTACGTGAAGCGCCATTACGATATCTACCCGGACGTGAACGAAGAGACCTCTACAGCAATCCTTACATTGTATGCATACCAATCTGAATTCAGTTCGTACAACGCTGTTGCCGGCCCATGGGGTTTCCCATTACTGCCGACAGATAGCGCGGACGTTGCCGGCATATCGAATGTGCGGATAACACAGTTCCACGGCATAGGTAATGTACCTACTAACTATCCCGGACCGGTGCAGATCTTCTCTCCTACATCAGTAGTATGGGATACTACCTACCACTGGTGGAAAATGACATTCCCGGTTACAGGATTCAGCGGTTTCTACATTCACACTGTAAATGCCGACAACCCGCTGAGCGTAGTAAATACTACAACTAATAGTGCTGCATTAAGCGCTTACCCTAACCCGGCTGAAAATGCGATCACTGTGACTGTAAGTGGCGCACGCAATGGTGATGGCTACCTAAGCCTCACAGATGTAACAGGCAAACTGATACAGAAAGTAAAAGTTACCGACAACAATACTAATATAGACCTGACTGCCTTAGCTCCAGGTCTATACATCATCAAGTATAACGACGATGCGAGGTCCGAGACTATAAAGGTGACTAAACAATAATCAACACATCCTTCAATAAAAAGAACAGCCCCCGAAATCGGGGGCTGTTCTTTTTACATATCGTTCTTAGCTGAGCGGCGATGATCAATAGGTTATTACCTGCTCTTCTATTTGCTCAGGCATTTTCCTGAATTCATATTGCTGGTTGCGCAGCTGCGGCTCAAAGCCCGCATCGCGTATGGCTTGCTGTATGCCACTTGCCGTAAAGCGGTGGGGTGCCCCGGCAGCGCTAACCACGTTTTCCTCGATCATGATAGAACCGAAATCGTTAGCGCCAGCATGCAGGCATACCTGTGCTACCTGCTTGCCAACCGTGAGCCATGAGGCTTGTATGTTCTTTATATTCGGCAGCATAATACGGCTAAGGGCTATCATTCGTATATATTCATCGGCGGTAGTAAGATTTTTTGTTCCGCGAATGCGGCGCAATAAGGTATCTACATCCTGGAATGTCCAGGGGATGAAAGCGATAAATCCTTTAGCCCCCTCGGGCTTCATAGCCTGCACTTCTCTTAACCTTACCAGGTGCTCAAAACGCTCTTCTATCGTTTCCACATGCCCAAACATCATTGTTGCGGTTGTGGTCAAGCCGATCTTATGTGCTTCATGCATTATGTCCAGCCACTCCTGCGCGCCACATTTACCTTTCGATATCAGCCTGCGTACACGATCGTTCAATATCTCAGCCCCGGGACCGGGCATGCTATCCATGCCGGCTGCCACAAGTGCCACAAGCGCATCGTGATGAGAAACACCGGACACCTTGCAAATATGTGCTACCTCAGGCGGACCAAGTGTATGTAGTTTTAAATTGGGGAAAAGCTGTTTTAATTCTCTAAACAAAGCGGTGTAATAGTCGAGCCCCAGTTCCGGGTTGTGGCCACCTTGCAATAATAATTGCTCGCCACCGTAACGAAAGGTTTCTTCTATTTTTTGCTTGTATGTCTCTATATCTGTTACGTAAGATTCAGGATGACCGGGAATACGGTAAAAGTTGCAGAACTTACAGTTGGCAACACAAACATTGGTAGTGTTCATATTGCGATCGATGATCCATGTTACTTTGCCATGCGGAACTTGCTTTTTCCGCAATTCGTTGGCAATGTACATTAGCTCTGTAAGCGGCGCATGCTCAAAAAGGAATACCCCTTCCTCGATGCTCAAAAATTCAAAGCGCATTGCGCGGCCATATATCTCCTGTAGTTCCATTTTCCCTGTATAATCTGCTGCAAAATTAGGGTATTTGAGGCTGAATGGTAAATTTCGGGGGCTTATTAAAATTCTATGGCCGCATAGGACAGGGACCTAAACCAGGTGTAAATGCCAGCAACTATAATGGTTAACATAGTTATTTATCAACACGATATGGTCCAGCCTTTCCGGGGCCGCAGCGGTAAACAGGAAGGACGGGAATGAGCCGGTGGCCGCCAAACGGGAGAGCAGTGCTACCGCAAATGCGCTCGATGTGGCATATTCACCGCTTAAGTGCTTGAAAACTGCGATGTGCCTATCCTTGAATACATCTCGCTGAAGTTTATGGTAAAAAGACTCGTATTTACCGTCTCCATTGATGCCGAGCATGACCAGGCTGATATCTGAAGGTTTCAATTGCTCCTGCGCAAGGAAGTCATTCACATTGCCAAGTGCCTGCGCTGTATCTTTTGTTACAAAAAGAGAAAGCCCACGGATACATAAAGTTCCTGGTTTTGCATCTTTACCAAGCAGCAGGAAACTTGCACCCTCACCGGCAATACTGCCGGGGCGCGCATGATGCAATATACTCTCCGGGCCGCGTGGCCCGGCGCTATAAACTCCTGCACGCTTCAGTACGGCGAGACTTGTACCTGTCAGCTCATCAAGGCCCCCCGTCAATATATTTTCTCCCGGGTGTTCATCGAGATACAGGGACGCATTGATCACTGCATTTTCGAATGAATGGCCCCTTTGTACAAAGGTGAGATTATGGCCATGGCAGCCGGACAATAAGGCTATCTGCCCACCAACGGTATTATGTGTAGACTGTATGAACGATGTGGGCGTAAGCATCTGCTCATTCTGCGACACCATTTTTGACAGGAACTGTTCGGTATCATTCAAACAGCCCATGCCTGTACCAACTGAAATGGCAGACGGCTTCTCAACCCCCGCCTGCTGCAGGCAGATCCTGGATGCCGCTACACCCATACGTACGGCCTTGCTCATCCGGCGCAACTGCATAGGTGGTATGTATGCTGTATAATCAAGCTCATCGCACATAAGCCTGTCTGTGTCATAGGCAGGCGCCGCACTTAGAAAATTCTCTTTGCTGTTATCACCCGCTGCACTTACGATACCCGTGCTGTGTATGTACAATTCCATATCAGCTTTTTGAAAGAATGAGTGATGAGCAATTACCGCCAAAGCCAAATGAATTGGACAGCACATGTTTTATATCGCAGCCCCGTTGCAATTCCGTTACCGGTTTCCATGCAATTTCTTCCATTTGTGTTTGCCAGCGGATATTGGGGAAAACAATTCCATCGCGTATAGCCAAAGTACCGAACACTGCTTCAATACCGCCGGATGCGCCGAGCGTATGGCCGGTATAGGCTTTGGTAGAGGAAGCCATCGGCACATGCTCGCCAAATATCGCAGCTATAGCAAGTCCTTCGGAACTATCATTATTTGCGGTACCCGTGCCATGCAGGTTTATATAGTCGATATCGGACGGCTGCAAACCTGCTTTTTGCAATGCCTGCTGCATAGCCATTTTATTTCCTGTGCCCTGCGGCGACGAGGCTGTTTGATGAAAGGCATCGTTCGTATTAGCATAGCCGCTTACAATGCAAATTGCTTTCGCTCCACATTGCTGCATAGCTTTTTCATTCATCAATACAAGATAGCCGGCACCCTCGCCCAGGTTGAGTCCCCGGCGGTTTTGATCAAAAGGATGGCAAGGTTCCTTGTCCAGTATCATGAGGGTATGAAAACCGTTCAATGTAAATTTTGAAAGGCAGTCGGCGCCGCCGGCAATAGCGATATCCAGCATATCGTTGCCTATCATCTGGGCAGCCATCATGATGCTGTTGGCCGATGAAGAACATGCGGTACTTATGGTAGTCACAAAATCGTATATGCCAAGATGATCTGAGACCAATTCAGTAACTGCGCCACATTCATGACTTGTAACATTTGCGAGGTTGCCTGTGGCATTATTTTGTACAAAGCCTGCATAGAAATCTTCAGTGAGGTCCATGCCGCCTACCGAGTTGGCAGAGAAAAAACCTGTACGCAAACCTTCTGTCTTCCCGGCATAAGGCTGCCATGCTTCCTTGGATGCGATAGCGCTGAGTAAAGCCGTACGTGGCCAGGCTGCATCCGTTCCTGACATAGCTGCCAGTTCCGCGTTCGAAGCGTCCACTTCGCCTACAGGCAGTTCATTGCGCCAATGTGTCTGCAAATGTTTTGCCTTGCCGATACCACTCCGGCCGGCAATAAGTGCATCCATGCACTCAGCGGTGTTATTTCCAATGGCCGTGACCAGCCCGGTATTTACTACATAGGCCCTGGGGTTCATTGTACTGTTTTATGCATTGAAGGGGTTCCTATAGCAGTGCGCGGTACAGCATTATTGTAGATATCACTATTACATACAATCCCCTGCCTATGCCGGAAATTACTAGTGCGTGCTGTTAATTCTACGCCCGAAGGGGCCTGACAGGTTCTCATATTTATAGTTTCTGCACCAAATATACGCAGATCACCATTTAGTTTTTGCCTCACTATGCGCAGATCCCAGGGTTTTATCAATCGCAGCTTTGTCATTGCCTCTTTCGGTCTTTTACGTGTTATATAATTGTTGCATTGCTTCAGGTGAAAAATTGGATGCCGTATTTCCCCTGGTTACCCAAAACAGGCATACATCATGCTTATCGCCGCTTGTATCAATGCGGCCACAGAGGCAGGCATCCATACCGCGGTTTTCCAGCAGGTCATTTACCCAAAAATATAGTTCGTTACTGTCAAAAGCTTCATTCACCATGCAGGCCTGCTCACCCTTGAAACCATGCCGTATGCATATCTCGCCCAACATTATATTGGGCAAGGTGTAGACAAACAAGGAGGGGCTGGGTATTGTTGTTACTGTTTCATTATACTTTTTATCTACCTCAATGCAACCATGCGATGTGGTAAGCACTACCGCTACCTTATTCCTGTCCACCCCATCATATACAAAACCAGCGGTTGAAGAAAGTAAAGCTTCAGCGCCGATCCATGCCCATTTGCACAAGATATCCATCTTGAAAAATTTGGGATAGCTGTATTGTAATTGCCGGTAAACAGCTTCGGGGCCGGCACCAGGGGTCGGGGTGCTTCCCGGCAATAATGGTGTATTGTTCTTTACCATTACATCCTTTCGCATCCGCAACCAAGCGCTAATAGTTAAACTCACCTGCTCCAAATAATAGGTATCAAATTGTATGCCTAAACTGATGTTTTTGTTGTTTCAAGGTAACGGGCCAGGGTACGCACGTTCTTTTCATGACTTTTTACAAAAGGATTGCTCTCGTCCCAAACATAACCGGCCAGTACTGAGCATATTTGTGACATTATCTCCGGGTTGCGGTTCTCTGCAAAGAAAATAGTGAACAAGGTGCCTTCATACCATCCGTTCACATAAGTACGGAACACATCTACCCCCTTCTGCATCGGCTCCATGTATTCTGTTTTCCAGTCTACACTTTCACCATTTAGCTGGCGTATCACCAGCTTAGCTGCCATCTGTGCCGATACCGATGCCAGCGTAACGCCTGATGAAAACACGGGATCAAGGAATTCCGTTACGTTACCGGTTAGTACAAAACCATTTCCAAAGAAGGTTTCGGTCGTAACACTCCAGCTTTGCAATACGCGCGGCTCCCATATCATATCCGATTCGCCAAAACGCTCGGCAAGTTCCGGTTGTGCAGCTATAAGCTGTTTGTATACTTCAGTCTGGTTGCCTTTGTATTTGTCAAAAAATTCAGGATCCCCAACATAGCCTACCGATGTATTGCCGTTAGAGAATGGTATAACCCATATCCATGTTTTAGGGTCGTGTACGTATATAATGATCCTGTTGGGTTCAGATGCAGCGCTGCGCTTAGGATCCGTCATATGGCAGAACACAGCCTTGCGCGGGGGCAGGCTTGATTGCTTCTCCAGGCCAAATAAACGCGGGATGACGCGTCCGTAACCACTGCCGTCCACTATAAAACGGGCTTCTATCAGTTCGGTATTTCCGTTCTTATCTTTTACCGTGGTTTTTGATGTTCCGTCGGCTGCTATCTCGATATTGGTAACCTCAGTTTCATACTCGATGGCCACACCCATCTTTTCACATTCATCGGCCAATGTTTTATCAAACTCTGCACGTGGCACCTGCCATGTCCATTGCCAGCCAGGCGTAAATTGAAGAGAGAAATTAAAGTCGCACACCTTTTCATCCCACACAAATTTTGCCCCATCTTTCTGCTGAAAATGTTTTGCTTTCACCGCCTCGAGCATGCCTGCTTCTTCGAGGGCCTCCATACAGCGCGGCAACAAACTTTCACCAATTACAAAGCGCGGAAACAACATTTTTTCTACTACCTGCACAGACAGACCTGCCTTGTGCATGATGGATGCGGCGATGGTACCGGAAGGGCCCGCGCCTATTACCAGTACATCTACTTGTTTTTTTATGCTCATAGCTTTTATTACAAAAAAAGATACAAAATTGTTTGCGGTTACTTCTTCTTTAATTCCAGGATTGTATGACTTAAACCAATATTATCAATTTGCTGCACTACTTCAAAGCCTGCAGCATATATTAGTTTCACAAATACCTCACTGTCGTACATCTGGCTATTGCCATTAGCCATCGTGGTGAAATATAAAGAGGTCATCTGCAGGCTTAAAGCTGATGCTTCGAAGCGCTGCCTGTCCCAGAAAGTCTCATTAATAAACACGCTGCCTTCTGCGGGTAGCGCATCGTAACATTTCTTCAATATCGAAATGATCTGTGCATCAGAAAAACAATCGAGAAACTGGCTCATCCAGATCACATCGTATCCTTCCGGCAGGCGCGAAGCATCTTCGAGCACATCACATTCTACCAAGGTCACCCTGCCACTGTAGCCCGCATTTTCAATATTTTTCTTTGCCACGTTGAGCTGTACCTGCAGGTCAACAAGGCAAATTTCTACATTCGGATCATAGTCAAGACAAGCCAATGTCCATTTACCGGTATTGGCACCTATATCCATTATTTTGAGGGGCTTATTCTCAAATACAATAGGCAGCGCCTGGGGAAAAGCATTGTCGGAGTAAAAGTGATCGAAATGAAACCAGCTTGTTTTAGCCGGTTCAGGCAGGAGGGAAAGCCCCTGGTATATGGTCTCCCAGTCGCCCAGGTGGTGCAGGCCTGCAGGCCTGGCTTCCTTAAGGGAAGCCTCAAGGTCTTTTGCACCGTCATAACATACATCGCGCACGAAGTCGGTGTTCACCCTTGTCATCTGGTCGTTTAGAAAAAAGTGCCCTGTTTTAGCCAGGCAATATTTGTCGTCATTCCTGTAAACCAGTCCTATGCCGAGGCTTGCTTCCAGCAATACGCGGACAGCATAAGGGCTCATTGCTACTTTTGCAGTAAGTTCCTGCAAAGTAAGGCCATCTCTTCTTGCCAGTTCTATATGCCTCAATATACCGCTGTCGCGCAGCAAAATAGAGGCCTGGAAAATATAAGGCGCAAAGGCAATGAACTGTGCGCGCGAGATCGCATCAAGGGCAGACAGTTTATCTGTGGAGAATAATTCAGCTGCTTTCGTTGGGGTGTCAGACATAAACTTGTTCGTACGCTTTAGCTTCGTATAAGGAAAAGCGGTGATGCACGTGGCCGCAAAATTATGCTATTACAGCCACAATATGCCTCAAAATAAGATGATATTTATCAATATTAGCCCCTAAAAAAGAGCTTATTTTTCAAGTGAATGAATGCCATGGAACAGGCGCCTCCAGCGCATATCCTTAAGACCTTCTTTGCCATAGCTAAGCCATACAAACCAGGCCTTGCCCACAATATGATCTTCGGGTACAAAGCCCCAATAACGGCTATCCAGTGAGTTATGGCGATTATCCCCCATCATCCAGAAGTAATCCATCTTAAATGTATAGGAATTGGTTTGTGTTCCGTTAATAAAGACCTGCCCGTTCCGCTCCTCAAATTTGTTCCCTTCGTAAACACCTATAAGACGGCGGTATAAGGCAATGTTCTCGGGCGTAAGCTGTACCGTAGTGCCCTTTTGGGGTATTGTAAGGGGGCCAAAATTGTCCACGTTCCATTTAAAGTGAGCAGTATCCTGCGGGAAGGTCCACTCGCCTATACTGCCTACGGCCCCGGCAGGCATTACTGCGGGCTGCAGGGATACTACATGCGGTATTTTTTGTACTGCAGGCAGCATAGTGTTTTCTATCAGCACATCATATACCTGGCCGTTATTGCCTCTAACCTCTACATTGTTCTCCTCCAGCGCATCCTGTGAAAGCAGGTTGCCATCTGTTCTTAATAAATATTCTGTTTTGGAACGTGCAAATACGGGTGACGGTTTATCATTTATGTAAAGGATGCCACTTTTCAACTCCAGCTTGTCGCCGGGTATGGCCACACAGCGTTTTATATAATTGTCCGTTTTATCCACGGGCCTGCTTTCCACCGTATATGCCGAGTGTACTGCCTCCCTGCCCATTACGCGGCATTGTATATAATAGTCCTGTTCCGGCTCTTCCTTCATGATGGTATCGCCCTCGGGGAAATTAAATACGACCACATCATAACGTTCTACATGCCCGAAACCCCACCAGCGGTGGTATCCCCATTTCACCGATTCGCTATACGACTTTCCACCCGTAATGGGCATAGTGTTATGTACCAGGGGAACTGCCAGGGGTGTCATAGGTATGCGCGGCCCGTAAGATATTTTACTTACAAACAGGAAATCATTCACGAGCAGGCTCCCTTCCATCGAACCTGTAGGTATGGTATATGCTTCTATAAAAAAGGTGCGTATCAGGGTAGCAGCTATTATTGCAAAAAGGGCAGCATCCAGCCATTCGCGCCAAACGGGTTTTTTCTTTTTTACTTCATCTTTCTTTTTCCAGAATGCAAGTCGCATGAGTGTTTGTGTATTAATTTTCCAAAAGTAACAAATCAAGGTACATTTTTGGTATCCGCCTGCCCGCACAATGTGAAAATATTAACATGCCTCAGAATAAGTAATGACACGTGACATCACGGGACAATACATGCAAAAGGAAAAAATAAATAAACAGGAAAAGAGTTCGATAATACGAAACAGCTTAGTTCTCCAGGTGATGGAGCAGTACCTCGCGATAGTATACCAATGCTATATTAGCCGCCTGAAGCTTATCCAGCGTCTTGTTGTAAAGCACACGCTCTTCAACTATAAGCTCAAGGCCTGTATTAAGTTTGCTCAGATATTGTTCCCAGGTCATTTTATCAGTGTATTTGTCCTGGTACACTCTCTCTGCTATCTCTACGATCATTTTAATAAGTAGGTTGGGGGTATTGGAATCAAATTTAAAAAATATAATTTAAAAAATATCATAAACACCAAAAAAGATTTTTTATAATTTTTTTGCCGATTTGTACTCCAAAAGAGAATAGGTCAATTAATTAAATACTACTTAGGCAGATGTGCCTTCAGCGATATAATGGGGTGTATCTCCCTGACATCATACACATTGTCGCGCGATTCGTATTCAAAATTCCTGAAAGGCACCCCGGTAAGGTCTACCTTAACCACGTATCCGGCATCTGTCCAGGTCTTTATAGCATCTGCTTCTTTCCTGACGTTATCGTACATAGTCCTTAGACGAGGATATCTCCTCAAACCTTTGCAATCGGTGTTGGGTATTTTTGCATCCATTTTATTACCTGTACCATCTTTACGACTGGATAAAAACAAGTGATATTCCCCGCTCTTGTAGTTAGTCTTTACTTCATATACATAACAAGTCAATGCCACAACTTCCTTTTCCGATCCCATCCGCTCCATTTTAGCGTGCTTTTCATCCATCTCCACAGGCTCAAAGGCCATAGTGCTGCTATATGTGAGCTGAGACAGGGTGGTGCTACGCGGGGTTTCGCTGTCCCAGTCGATGCCTGAATCATCCGTCAGCGTTTTTACCTGCCATCTCCAGTTGCTGCATCCCTCCTGTGCCCGGGTAACACCGGACATTAATACCACAGCCGCCAGTATCATTATCTTTTTCATAATTGCCAATTGACAGGTAAATATAAAAAAATGCATCCGTTCGACAATGAAAGAATACGCTTTGGACAAGCATGGATGCAAAAGGATTAAACCATGGCAGCATTTTTTTGCAAAAAATTGAACAGCGAGAGCGTCACTAATAGACTAAATTTATATTTCATTTAAAACTCGAAACCGTGTTCACATTTAAAAACGTATTCAGCGGGTTCTCAGTAGATGACTGGCAAAAGCAAAAAAATTCTACACAGATACACTTGGCCTCAATGTAACCGAGGGCCAGATGGGTCTGCTGGAGATAAACCTTGGCGATGAAAAAAAGATCATTGTCTATCCCAAACCAAACCATGAACCCGCTACGTACACCATCTTAAACTTCTCCGTGGATAATATAGACGAGGCTGTAGACGAACTGATCGCCAGGGGAGTGGCATTCGAACAATATGAAGGCCAGATCAAAACAGACGAAAAAGGCGTATCGCGTAATAATGGCGGACCGAACATAGCCTGGTTCAAAGATCCTGCAGGCAATATCATGTCCGTACTGGAAGCCTAAGGTGGTATAGGTACAAAAAAAAATGCTCCCGTTAGAAAACGGGAGCCGTACGCAATATGAAATTATAAACAAAAACAGTTAATAATATTAATCTGGCTTCTTGCCATCAAGGAACGTATTGATGGTTTGTATGGAAGCCTGTGCATTATTTTGCTGGTCGTTAACACCTACGCTGTATCCGCTCAGGAACTTATCGGCCGACGCTACAGAATTATCGAGGTTAACGTTCTTGCGCACATAGGCAGGTACATTTTCCACGTCATCTGTACTTTCCGAGTTCTTGATGTTAAAGCTCATGCGGCGCAGGCGCTCAGCACGCTCTTCAAGCGCACGCTTCTGCTCTTCGAAACGCCTCTTTTCCTCCAGCTCATCGGCGGTAAGTATATGCTCGCCTATCTTCACATTGCTGACAGGCTGCTGTGCCTGCGCTACAGGTGCCTCAGCTACTTCTTCATTCTTTATCACCAGTTTCAATGTGCTTTCTTCTTCCTTCTGTTCAGCTACAGTATTAACAGGCTCAACTTCTTTTTCCGCAACAGCTTCCGCTTTATTATCCTTCAGCTCAAGCGAAATACGCTCACCGGCTGTAGGTGTTGTGGCAGGGAAGGAGGGCTTGGCATCAATGATAACGGTATGGCGCTGTACGGGGGGCATCTCAACCATAGTAGGTGCCATAGCATCTGCGGCCTTAACAACAGGTGCAACCGCCGCAACCGGGGTATTCGAATTCGAGAAGGCATTGGTAGTTCCGAATGGACTTGTAGCACCACCCAGTGGCAGGATAACTTTTTCAGGTTCATTCTTTTTCTCCAGCATCTCGGGCGTAAAATCTTTGTGATTGAAGCCTGTTGCAATAACTGTAACTGCTATGTGCTCACCCAGTGCCGGATCGTGGCCCATACCCAGTATCACATCGCAATTATCACCCGCCATGTTCTGCACAAAACCTTGTATTGCTTCAGCCTCATCCATAGTGTGCTCATGCTCGCCTGCAGCCGAAGTGATATTAAGCAGCAGCCATTTAGCACCACGTATATCGTTGTCGTTCAGCAGTGGCGAATTCAGAGCCTCCTCTACTGCATGCAGCGCGCGATTCTCACCGGTTGCAGATGCGCTGCCCAGGATAGCTACACCGCCATTACGCATAACAGTACATACATCCGCAAAGTCAACGTTTATCTGGCCGGTAGTGTTTATTACATCAGTGATGCACTTTGCAGCAGTAGCCAGTATGTCGTCGGCCTTTGCAAAAGCCTGTGTGAAAGGCAGGTTGCCGAATTGCTGACGCAGCTTATCGTTCGAGATAATCAGGATAGTATCCACATGCTCGCGCATACGGTCTATACCTTCCTGTGCCTGCTTCATACGCTTGCGGCCCTCGTAAGTGAAAGGCATAGTTACAATACCAACCGTAAGGATACCCAGCTCGCGGCATATCTTCGATACCACAGGCGCACCGCCTGTACCGGTACCGCCACCCATACCGCAGGTGATGAAGGCCATACGGGTATTTACCTTCAGTATCTTGGTAATATCTTCTATGCTTTCTTCACTGGCTTGTTTGCCTATTTCAGGATTAGCGCCGGCACCCAGGCCTTGTGTAAGGTGCGGGCCCAGTTGTATCTTATTGGGTACGGGGCTCAGCGCAAGCGCCTGGGAGTCCGTGTTGCAAATAACAAAATCCACCCCATCAATGCCGAGATCGTACATGTAGTTAACAGCATTTCCGCCGCCGCCACCCACGCCTATCACTTTGATAATAGACGACTGGTTTTTGGGAATTTCAAAGTGTATCATACTATTTTATTTTGTGGGTTAGTAAATGAGTATTCGTAAGTATTGTTAGTTGTGAGTTTGTGAATGTTTAGCTTAAAATATTTCTTCATCTTCCACATCTTCAAATATCTTCATGAACTTGCCTTTGAAGCCGTCGAACAGGCGGCCAAGTGTGACCACGCGTTTCTTCTGCTTCTCTGTGCTCTGCTCTTTGTTTATTTCATCAGCTGCCTGCTCTTCCGGTGTTTTCGGCGCTTCTTCCACCATTGCATCATTGGTCATAGGCATAAAGTTTCCTCCTTTGCCAATGAAACTCATCTTACCGTTTTCATGGTCATGGAAACCGCGCAATATCAGGCCGACACAGGTTGAGTACATGGGGTTCATCAGCTCTTCTGCGAGTTCGCCTGTCAGGTGCTCGTTAGGGTAGCCTATGCGTGCACCCATGCCTGTTATATATTCCGTGAGCTGTATAATGTGCTTCAACTGCGCACCGCCACCCGTCAGGATGATACCACCGTAAAGGCGGTTCTCAAGGCCAAGTTGTTTCAGATGATACAACACATAATCGAGTATCTCCTGCATGCGCGCCTGTATGATATGCGCCAGGTTCTTCATTGAAATTTCCTTGGGTGGCAAACCGCGCAGGCCGGGTATGGTGATGTAGGCATTTGCATTAGCCTCATCAGCCAGTGCCATACCAAACTGCACTTTCATCTGCTCAGCCTGTGCGCGCAATACGCCAAGGCCGTTACGGATATCGTTGGTAATGTTTACGCCTGCGTAAGGTATCACGGCCGTATGTTTCAAAATACCGTCGTAGAACACTGCCATGTCCGTAGTGCCACCACCTATATCCACTATTGCTACGCCTGCTTCAAGGTCTTCATCATTCATTACGGCAGCAGCTGATGCCAGTGGCTGAAGAACGATGTCCCTTGTTATTAGTTGCGCCTTATCTACGCAACGCTTTATGTTTCGTATAGCATTACGGTCGCCCGTTACTATATGGAAGTTCGCACCTATTTTCACGCCGCTCATACCAATGGGATCTATCACATTTGCAGTGCTGTCCACGGTGAAATCCTGCGGTACGATGTCAATGATCTCATCACCGGCCGGTATATAGGTCTGCCGCTGGTCAGCTATCAACAGGTCTATATCCTTCTGGCTTATCTCTTCCTCCGTCGTCACGCGCACACGGTCGCCGCGTGTCTGGAGGCTCTTGATGTGCTGCCCGGCTATGCCCACATACACTTCTTTTACCACCAGCTCGGGATTCGACTGGATGCATTTTTCAATGGCTTGCTCAATGGAACGGATGCACTGCTCGATGTTCATAACCACACCGTGGCTTACACCGGCTGACTCGGCGCGGCCCACACCGAGGATTTCCAGCTTACCGTACTCATTTTTGCGGGCGGCAATAGCTACCACTTTAGTGGTCCCTATGTCCAGGCCTACGATAATGGGTTGATCTTTTTTACTCATATTGCGTTGCGTTTAAGCAGGTTAATGATTCTTATTACTGTCTTTTGATTTATCTTTTGGTGTTTGTTTTTTTACTTCCTCTTTATTCACCGGTTTTTTGGTATCCGGCTTCTTTGCTGTTTCATTTTTCACTTCCTTCTTCAACGATTTCGGTACTGCCTTTACTTCCTTTTTAGCAGCAGGCATTACAGCTTTTGGCGACTCATGCGGCGGCTCTTTTGCCGCCGGTTTATCGTTCAGGTCATCGGGTTTTGGTGGCCCCATGGCGGGTCGTTCGGCAGGTTTTGTAACGACCTTTTCCACCGGTTTAGGATATGCCGAGGCAGGCAGGGCCTTCACTGCTTTTTCAGGTACTTCCTTCTTTACCACAGGTTTTACAGCTGTCTTCGTCGGCGCTATTGCTTTTGCCGGTGTCTTAGCCCCCGGCACAACAACTTTCACTGGTGCTTTAACCGGAGTTACTGCCGGCTTCATCGGTTCCTTCACAGGCACTACTGCCGGTTTAACAGGCGCTTTCGTAACAACTGCCGCTGGCTTAACAGGAGCGTTCAAAACCGGTGTTGCCGCCTTCGCCGCTTTTATCTCCGGCGCTGCAACTGTTGCAGGGGGAGGTGTGCTTGCAGATGGTGCATGAACTTCAGGTGCGGGAGTAAAGGTTTTACCGGTATCATTACCCACAATGCTCTTCACCCAGTTCATGCTACTCATCGCTTTATCAGCCGGTGCATTCCATGGCAGTGCCGGTGTGGCAACTACCTGTCCTTTATACCTTACGTCTATCACATCATACTTATCCCAGCCTATGCGATTCAGCACATTTTTATAAAAGGCGAACAGGTTACCGAGCTTTTCCTGCAACAATGATGTATCGCCTACCAATATCCGCTGATGACCCAATACGGGCACTAGCTCAAATGTGTGGTCAGGCGTCATGATGATCTGCGACACCTGCGCATTCCAGAACGTATCCCTCTCTATGTTGCGTACCAAATGCACTATCTGCCCCTTCAGCGATTTACTCAGGCTATCATCTTTCAGCACAGGCACATTTGTTACTACAGTAGTGTAATAGATGTAGTTGTCCGATAAGGGCATTGTAGCCAGCGCCGTATCTAGATAATAGCTGTTACCATCTTCTTCAAACACACGGGCCACCGGTACACGCTGGGTAAGGTTGATGTGAAGGTTGTGCGCATTGTCTACATATATTTCCGAATTGCCCACCCACGGATTGGCGGTCACTATCTCTTCCATGCCATGCAAGTCCAATTTACCGGCCGGTATGTGTTTGATATCTACATGACGATCGTTCACCAGCAGGTCCATTACCTGTTGCTTATCTATAAAATGGCATTTGTTCTCATTCTTTATCTGCACGTCTATGTTCCTGATGTACTTGCCCGATTCACTCTTCGATGCGTATGCCACGGCCACAATACAACCCACGGCCACGATGATCGTGACTACGAACTGCATTATTTTGCGAACCGATATTTTACGCTTCTCCGGCATTATTTATTTTCAAGTAGTTCTTTTATTGGTTCTATCAATTGATCTATATCACCTGCACCTGCCGTTATGAACAGCGACAGCGGCGCTTCCTTTACATACTTCAGCAATCCTTCCTTCGATAAAATGGTACAGCTTTCATTCACCATCCTGTCCTTTATCATCTGCGAGCTCACACCTTCCATCGGCAATTCCCGCGCAGGATATATATCCAGCAGTATCACTTCATCGGCCATATCAAGGCTATGGGCAAAACCATCTGCCAGGTCGCGGGTGCGTGTAAACAGGTGTGGCTGGAATGCTACTACGCATTTACGGCCTTTGAACAATTGCTTTGCACTCCGTATCAGTGCCGACAATTCCTCTGGGTGATGGGCATAGTCGTCTATATATACTACCTGCTCATTCTTTATCACATACTCAAAGCGACGTTTCACTCCCCTAAATCCGGGCAGTGCGCTTTTCACTTTATCCCCGCTAATACCCAGCAACTGCGTCACCGCTATTGCAGCCACAGCATTCTCCACGTTGTGCATGCCGCCGATGGCAAGGTGTATTTCATTTATTTCCCAACTCTTTCCTTTCACATCAAAGATGTACTCTCCATCACGTTGCCGAATGTTGCTTGCATACACATCGGCATTGTCATTCTGAAGGCTATAGGTCATTTTGTTGTCGCCTTTCAGTTCACTGCCGCGGGGCAGGCCATGTTTAGCCACTAGCGTACCGCCTGCTTTTATATTTGCCGTATACTGGATGAAGGCCTTCTCCATTTCCTCCACAGTACCGTATATATCCAGGTGGTCCGCATCCATCGCTGTAAGTACCGCTATATCCGGGTACAGTTTCAGGAAGCTACGGTCATATTCATCTGCCTCCACTACAGCGGTATCATTGTCGCTGCTCCAGTAGTTGCGGTCATAGTTCACAGACACGCCGCCCAGGAAGGCGTTGCAGCCATAACCCGTTTCGCGCAGCAGGTAGGCCGTCATGGTAGATATAGTGGTCTTGCCATGTGTGCCTGCAACAGTGATAGCATGCATGGCTTGTGTTATCCACTGCAACACATCACTACGTTTGTACACGGCATACTTATTGTCCCTGTACCAGTTCAGCTCGGCGTGTGCCGCAGGTATGGCAGGGGTATATATTACCAGTTCAGCTTCTTTGTCCAGCAGGTCCACATCATCTGTGTAATGCACCTCCATGTCTTCTGCCACCAGTTGTTTGGTAAGCTCCGTTTCCGTACGGTCATAACCTTTCACTACAGCACCTTGCTGCCGGAAGAAGCGCGCAAGCGCACTCATACCGATACCACCGATACCTATGAAATAAACCCGTTTCAGTTCCCGTACGTTCATTCTTTTGTTGCTATTTCAATTACTTTTTTTGCTATTCTTTCGTCTGCGTCTTTTATTGCCAGCCTATGCAGGCTTTCTTTCATTACATCCTGCATAGCATTATCATGCAGCAGGTTCTTTAATTTTTTTACCAGCTCACTCATGGTATCATTGTCCTTCACCATCATTGCTGCATTGTGCTCTACCAGTGCCAGGGCATTACCTGTCTGGTGGTCCTCAGCAGCATAAGGGTAAGGCACGAACACTACCGGCTTCCCCGCTATACACAATTCCGCAATAGCCAGGGCACCGGCCCTCGATATCACCACGTCCGCAGCGGCATAGGCGTAGTCTATCTCGCGGATGAACTCAAAGACCTTCACTTTATCACTAAAATCTGATGCTCTCTGTTTTGCCTGCTCGTAATACAGTTTGCCCGTTTGCCAAATCAGTTGCACATCCTCCGCCAGTAGCTCTACCAGGTGGGCGTCTATTGCCTGGTTGATCGACTTCGCACCCAGGCTGCCGCCCACGATTAGTATCGTGCGTTTGCTCGCATTCAGCCCCAGCCACTCTTGTCCTTCAGCCCTTGTTATATTCAGCGAGGAGATGATCTTCCGCACCGGGTTGCCCGTGAGTATTATTTTATCCATCGGAAAAAAGCGCTCCATGTGTTCATATGCCACGCATATTGCTTTTGCCCTTCTGCCCAATATCTTATTGCTCTTACCCGCGTAAGAGTTCTGTTCTTGTATCAGCGTAGGCACATTCATACCCTGTGCAGCGCTCAGCATCGGGAAACTGGCATAACCGCCTACGCCCACTACTGCATTTGGCCTGAACTCTCTTATTATCCTTCTTGCCTGTGCCCTGCTCTTTAATAATTTATAAGGCAGTGCCAGGTTCTTTAATAAGCTGCTCCTGTTAAAACCGGCTATGTCTAATCCTATTATTTCAAAACCTTCCTGCGGTATCTTCTCCATTTCCATCTTTCCCTTAGCACCCACAAACAATAGCTGCGTGCCTGCCCTCATGCGCTGCAAAGCATGGCCTATCGCCACCGCGGGGAATATATGCCCCCCGGTGCCTCCGCCTGCTATTATGATGCGCATGTTGCTCATATACCCGGCAATGGTTTTGGCTTTGTTACACGTTTTGGTTTCAATAATTCTTTCACTTCTTCTTCATCCGGCTCTTCTTCAGTCTCTTCTTCCTCTTCTTCTTCTGTTATTTCTTTAGTTGCCTTAGCTTTCTTCTTTCCTTCCATTTCATCTACATATCGGCTCACGCTCAGCACTATGCCTATTGCGATACTGGTAAACCATATAGATGAGCCACCCATGCTTATCATAGGCAGGGTCAATCCCGTTACGGGTACCAGGTGCACGTTCACAGCCATATTCAGCATGGCCTGGAACACCAGTGTTATACTCAGCCCAACTGCAAGGAAAGCTCCGAAGGCATAAGGGCAGCGCCTGAATATCAATATGCTTCGCCACAGGAAAAGCAGGTATAGGAATATGATGGCTGCGCCGCCTATCAGCCCGTATTCTTCTATTATGATCGAGTAAATAAAATCAGAGTATGGGTGCGGCAGGAAATTGCGCTGCCTGCTGTTACCCGGGCCCAGGCCGGTAATGCCACCGTTGGCAATAGCGATCTTGGCTTGTTGTACCTGGTAAACAACTGTCTCTTTTTTACTGCCGTCTTTCTTCTTCCCGCCGCCTGTAAAATCTTCTATCCTTTGCTGCCATGTTGCCGCGCGGCCAAAACCGGTTGCTTTAGACACCAGGAAGAGTAGCACTACGCCCACCAATCCGCCAACGGCCAGCATGGCAATATGCTTCACTTTTACCCTGCCTATAAAGAACAGGATAGTACAGGTAAAGCCCAGCATCAATGCAGTAGAAAGGTTAGCAGGCGCTATCAGCAAACAGGTAACGATCACGGGCACCAATACAGGCACAAATCCTTTACGCAGGTCTTTGATCTCACCTTGCTTTACGCTCAGTATGCGCGCCAGCAACATGAACAGGGCCAGCTTCGCAAGGTCCGATGTCTGGAAAGTAAGGTTGATGACCGGTAGCCTTATCCAGCGCGAGCCCTCATTGAGCTTGGTACCAAAGAACAGTGTATATATAAGCAGGGGCACACTCACCAGGTAAAGCAGTAAGGCGAGCCTCGCGAACTTGGTATAGTTTACCTTATGTACCCAGTATATGATCAGCAAGCCAAGGCCCAGCACCAGCAATTGCTTGATGAGGTAATAGCTGCCATTCTTGTCCATCCTGTAGGCCAATGAACCCGTAGAGCTATACACAGCCATCAGGCTGATGAACGACAGCACGATCACCACGCCCCAAATGACCTGGTCTCCTTTCGTTCTATTTAGCAAACGTTTCATTTTCCTTTTGTCTCTCTTTTTATTTACAGTGCGCGTACAGCTTCTTTGAACTGCTCGCCGCGGTCTTCATAATTTTTGAACAGGTCGAAACTGGCACATGCCGGCGCCAGCAACACGGTGTCTCCTTTTTCAGTCAATGCGTATGCTGCGTGTACTGCATCATAAGCGCTCTGTGTATCCACCACCGCTGTCACTACTCCGTCAAATGCATCATGTATCGGTTTATTATCCAGGCCCAGGCATATTATTGCCTTCACCTTTTCTTTCACCAGTTCCATTATCTCGTTGTAGTCGTTTCCTTTATCTTGTCCGCCCAATATCAGCACCACAGGGGTCTTCATGCTCTCCAGCGCAAACCATACAGAGTTCACATTAGTGGCTTTACTGTCATTCACAAAATCCACCCCGCGGATGGTTGCCACAAACTCCAGCCTGTGTTCCAGGCCTTCGAAGGTGGCAAAGCTTTCCCTGATCTTTTCCTTGCGGATGCCTGCTATACGTGCCGAAATGCCTGCTGCCATGCTGTTGTATTGATTATGTTTCCCTTTTATCGAAAGATCATGAATGGACATATCGAGCTCTTCACCTCCGAAGCGAATGTGGATATTGTCATTTTCTACAAATCCGCCTTCATTATTTATTGAGTTCTGGTCGCTCATTGTGAAATATATTTTGCGTGAGTTAACTGTATGAGTTGTGAGGTAATCTTTAATGACAGGGTCATCCTGGTTTATTATAAAATAGTCGTCTTCTTTTTGATTTTCTGCTATCCTGAATTTCGATGCTACATAATTTTCAAACTTGTAATCGTACCTGTCCAGGTGGTCCGGGGTAATGTTCAGCAACACCGCTATGTCCGGGCAGAAATAATGGATATCGTCCAGCTGAAAACTGCTCACTTCCATCACATACCACTTACATGGCTGTTCGGCTATCTGCTTTGCAAAGCTGATTCCTATATTGCCCACCATGGCCACATCATAGTCAGCATCTTTCAGTAGATGGAAAGCCAGCTTGGTCGTAGTGCTCTTCCCATTGCTGCCCGTTATGGCTATGATCTTGCTGTCACCCTTGTACCTGTAGCCAAATTCTATTTCGCTGCATACTTCAATACCTGCGCTGCGTATCTCTTTCATCAGCCCGGTCTTCTCGCTTATACCGGGGCTCTTCACTACGCAGTCGGCCAATAGTATATGCGGTATTGTGTGCCTGCCTTCTTCAAACTGTATGCCTGCACGCAGCATAGTATCTTTAAATGTCTGCTTTATTGCTCCGCCATCGCTCACAAACACATCCCAGCCCTGCTGCTTGCCAAGCATGGCAGCGCCCACGCCGCTTTCGCCCGCTCCCAGTATCACCAGTTTTTTGTCTGCGCCTTTGGTCACTATTGCAGTTTTAATGTTACTATGCTTAATATGGCCAGTATGATGCCCACTATCCAAAACCTCGTTACTATTTTACTTTCATGATATCCCAGCTTTTGGTAATGGTGGTGCAGCGGCGACATCAAAAAGATGCGGCGGCCTTCCCCATATTTTTTCCATGTGCGGTCGAAATACCATACCTGTATCACTACCGACAAACTCTCTACGAGGAAGATGCCGCATATAATGGGTATCAAAAGCTCTTTGCGCATAATAATGGAGAGCGATGCGATGATACCCCCCAGTGCCAGGCTGCCCGTATCGCCCATGAATACCTGTGCGGGATAGGCATTATACCATAGGAAGCCTACGCATGCACCTATGAAAGCGCCCGTGAATATGGACAACTCCGCAAGGTTGGGTATGTTCATGATATTCAGGTAGTCGGCAAATATGTAGTTACCCGACAGGTATGCGAACACACCCAAACATATACCCGCAATGGCCGATGTACCTGTTGCCAGTCCGTCTATACCGTCCGTTATGTTCGCTCCGTTCGATACGGCTACTATAATGAATATCACGAACAGTATATAAATGATGGGCGTTACAACCTTTATCGATTTTTCGCCGAATATCTTTCCTATCTGCGCATAGCTTAGTTCATGTGTCTTTACGAAAGGAATAGTAGTTGTGGCACTTTTTATGCGGACATATTGATGCGTTCTGCCGGTTTCATCTTTTCTTTCATAAGGCCCCGATACTATTTGTTCAGTTGCATTGTATAAGGTCGGCTGACCTTTTACTACTTCGCGGCTTACTACCACATTCTGGTTATAGTACATGGTAGTACCTACTATAATACCCAGCCCCACCTGGCCCAGTATTTTAAACCATCCGGCCAGCCCTTCTTTATTCTTCCTGAATACTTTTATATAATCGTCTATAAAGCCCACCATACCCAGCCATATGGTTGATACCAGCATAAGAATGATATACACATTCGTGATACGCGCAAAAAGGAGTGTGGGTATCAGTATTGCTGCTATGATGATCAGGCCACCCATAGTAGGTGTTCCTTTCTTTGCTTTCTCTCCTTCAAGGCCCAGGTCACGTACTGTTTCACCTATTTGTTTACGCTGCAGGTATTTTATCAGGCGCTTACCCCATACCATGCTTATCACCAGCGACAATATGATCGCCATGGCTGCACGGAAAGTGATGTAATAAAACACCCCCGCTCCGAAAAGGCCAAAATGCTCACGCAGGTATGTAAACAAATAGTACAGCATTTATTTATTCAATAGTTTAAAAGCTTCGGTTAATATTTCCCTGTCATCAAAATGATGTTTTACTCCTTTTATTTCCTGGTAGGTCTCGTGCCCTTTGCCGGCTACCAGTAATATATCATCGGGCTGTGCCAATGCCACAGCTGTCTTTATCGCTTCTTTGCGGTCGGTTATGCGCAGCATCCTTCTTTTCTGCGCCATATTCAGCCCGCTCTCCATATCGTTCAGTATCTCCTCGGGGCTTTCACTGCGCGGGTTGTCCGATGTCAGTATGGCCTTATCACTATGCTCGCAGGCCACTTCAGCCATTATCGGCCGCTTGGTCTTATCCCTGTCGCCACCGCAACCCACCACGGTAATTATTTGCTGCCCGTCTGTACGTAATTGTTTTATGGTGGCCAGTACATTGAGCAGTGCATCCGGTGTATGCGCATAATCCACAATACCCAGTATCTTATCATTCGGCGACATGAATGTTTCAAACCTGCCCGGCGCACCATGCAGGTTGCTCAGTACTGCCAGTACCTGCATCTTGTCCGCACCCAGCAAAGTAGCGATACCATACACCGCCAGCAGGTTGTACGCATTAAAGGTGCCTATCATCCTGAAGTGCGCCTCCTGGTTCTCCACCAGCATCACAAGGCCCGTAAGGTTGTTCTCCAGCACTTTTCCCTTTATAGTAGCGGGCATCTTCAGGCTGTAGGTATTCTTGCCTGCTTTTGTATTCTGCAGCATCACCATACCGCGCTTGTCATCGGCATTGGTCAGTGCAAATGCCCCCGCAGGCAAATTGTCGAAGAAGCTCTTTTTTACTCGTATATATTCGTCAAATGTTTTGTGGTAGTCAAGATGGTCGTGCGTGATGTTAGTAAAGGCCGCGCCCGCAAATTCCAGCCCTTCTATCCTGCGCTGGTGTATGGCATGCGAGCTCACTTCCATGAACACGTATTCACAACCAGCTGCCGCCATGCGTGCCAGCAAGGCCTGTATCGCAATGGCGTCAGGCGTGGTATGAGTTGCCACCTCTACTATATGGTTTATATGGTTCTGCACGGTTGATATCAGCCCGCACTTATGTCCCATCGCCTCATACAATTGGAATAAAAGCGTAGCGCATGTGGTCTTGCCATTCGTCCCGGTAATACCCACCACCTTCATATTGTGGGAAGGATTACCATAAAATTCAGATGCCAATAATCCGGCAGCTGCTGCGCTGTCCTTTACCTGTACATATACTACGCCACCCTTAAGTTCACCCGGTATCGTTTCACAAACCACAGCCACGGCACCTTGCGCTATAGCTTTGTCAATGAACTCATGCCCGTCCACCACTGTACCACGCACAGCAATAAACACACTCCCTGCCTCCGCCTTGCGCGAGTCAATGCAAAGGCTGCTTACCTGCACAGAGGTATCCCCTTCTGTTTTGATGGTAGCGACGCTGGCCAGTATGTCCTTTAGTGCAGGCATTAACTTAATTGCAGTGTTATATTTTGTTTTTGTCCTTTATTTATTTTTGTTCCGGGCGGCACCGACTGCGACATCACCTTTCCTCTTCCGCTCAGCTGCACTTGCATACCCTGGTTTTCCAGCAGGTATATGGCGTCCTTCAATCCCATGCCCGTCACATCGGGCACTATACCTTCGTATGCTGGTCTTACCGTTACACGCAGGTTATTGCTTGAGTCAGACTTAACCTGCCCCATTGCACGTTCCGCTATATTGCCTGGGTTCATCAGGCCCATTGAATTCAGCAAGACATTATAGCTCCAGCCCGTTGCCACACTGCCTTGTACCTTGTCCTTCGCATTCCTTGCTATACTATCCAGTGGTCCGTCCCATGAGCCTTTGCTGCTTGCGAATATCCTGTCAGCAATCATCCTGAATACTGGCGCAGCTATCAGGCCGCCGTAATACACGCTTGAGTGCCTTTTGGTGCGGATCACTACTGCTATGGTGTACTTTGGTTTATCTGCTGGAAAGAAACCCACAAAGGAACCTTGGTACACGCCATCCGTATAAGCTATCCCTTTATCCGCTACCTGCGCTGTACCCGTTTTACCTGCCATAGTATAATATGGCGATTTGATACTTTTTGCAGTACCCATAGTAACCACCGAGTCCATGCAACGCCTCAACTGCGCGATAGTGCTTGAATCACCAATGTGTTCTTCTAGTACGGTAGGCTGTATGGTCTTTACATCTTTTCCATATTCTTTAATGGCACTCACCAGGTAAGGCTTCATCATCCTGCCCCCGTTGGCCACTGCATTATATACCATGCAGGTATGTAGCGGAGTAATAAGCACTTCATACCCCGTTGCCATCCATGGCAGTGTTGTAGCGCTCCAGCTCGTGTTGGCGGGTGACTTTATCACGGGGGTACGCTCACCGGCCAGGTCAATGCCTGTCTTTTCGTTCAAATGCTCATGCTTGAGATGGTCTACGAATTTTTGAGGATTTTTATAGTAATAAGTGTAAGCCAGTTTAGCCATCGCCGCGTTCGATGATTCTGCATACGCTTTCCATATTGGCATCACACCAAGCCCAAGGTGTGAGTCTTTCATCACCCTGTTACCAAATCGTATAGCACCACCTTCGGCATTTACATTATCATCAACAGTTATCAGCTTGTCATTCAGCAGCGCCAGCAGTGTATTTACTTTAAATGTCGATCCCGGCTCTGTAGGCATCAGCGCATAGTTCAGGTCTTCCCAATAGCTGCCGTCGCTTTGCCTGCCCAGGTTCACCAGGGCGCGTACCTTTCCTGTCTGCACTTCCATTACCACTGCCGTACCATAGAGGCACTCATATTGTTCCAGTACGCTCATAAGGGCATGCTCGGCTACATCCTGTATGCTCACATCCAGTGTGGTAACAATGTCTTTACCATTCTGCGCCTCCACTTCCGATCCTTCCACCGGCACCCACACATTTCCGGTTGCCCTCTGCTCTACCCTGTTACCATCTGCCCCTTTCAACAATGTATCATAGCGCGATTCCAATCCGATCGTCTGGCTGTTCTCGCGCCACAAGCCTATGGTCCTGTAAGCCAGCATACCGTATGGATTGATCCGTTTCTCACGCGGGTCCTCAATAAAACCGCCATATGCCTTGCCCCTGTTAAATATGGGGAAGGAACGAACGGCCTGGTAATCATAATAAGCAAGATTCTTCCTCAGCAAAAAGTAGCGGTTGCCTTTTTTATATTCATTCTCCAGCATTTGCTTATATGCTGCAGCACTGGCATCGTGAAACAGGTTCGCCAGGCATTTGGATAAGCTATCCACATTTTCATTGAACAGCTTTTCGCTCATTACCGAAAAGTCAACATGTATATCAAACTGGGGAATGGAGGAGCAAAGTAGCTGCCCGTCCTCTGTATATATATTGCCACGCTCGGAAGGCAAAGCGGCATTGCGCGTATACATTTCCAGCGCCATCTTCTTCAATGCCGGTCCCTCTTTCACTTGTATCATCGCCGCTTTAATAACGATAGCTACGCCCAGCAGGCAAATACACGTAAAAGCCACATAAACACGAAACCGTATATCCTTCTTTATATCCACTTCCTCCTTCTGTTACTTTTTTGCTACTGCACTATCCACTTCTATCTTGTAGGCCGGCAGCATCATGGGTTTTAGTCCCAGCCTGCCCGCACTCTTTATCACTTCAGTTTCCATCCTTGCATTCATCAGCTGCGTCTTAATGTCCATATACTTCCAGCGCAGTTCCTTCAATACCTTGTTTTGCTTGTTCAGCTCCCGCTGCATCTCTACGGCATGCTGCGAGTTATTTATGTATAGCACGCCCAGTAAGGCTATAAAAGCCAGGTAGGGGATATTATGCACTATACCTTTGTAAGACACTTTTTCCAGCAACATCTTCCAGTCGCTCCTGATACGCTGCGCAGGCACCTCCTCGGGCTGTTCCTGCACTATATCCTTACTCTTGCTGCTCATCCTGTTTCTCTGCTATGCGTAGCCGCGCACTTCTCGAACGCGGGTTGTTTTTTATTTCCTCTGCCGTAGGTTCTATAGGTTTTGCATTCACAGGCCTCAGCGGGGCCTTCTCTTTTATCACTCCGTACATGTCACTTTCGTCCTCCTCCCACTTACCGCGTTTTATGTATTGCTTTACTATCCTGTCTTCTATCGAGTGGAAGGTGATCACGCTCAGCCTTCCTCCAGGGTTTAAACTTGCAGCTGCCTGTTGCAAAAATTCCCTCAAAGCACCCATCTCATCATTCACTTCTATCCTCAGTGCCTGGAACACCTGCGCCAGGTATTTATTGGGCAGTCCTTTCATCACCGGCAGTATCATCGCCTTCAGCGCTTCTATACTATTCAGCTTCGTCCTGCCGCGTTGCTCCACAATATGTTTTGCCAGCTGGCGTGCATTACGCACTTCACCGTATTGCTCAAACATTTTGTGCAGTTGCAGCTCGCTGTATGTCTTCAGCACATCTGCTGCGGTCACATCGCTGCGCTTGTCCATCCGCATATCCAGCGGACCCTCAAAGCGTATCGAAAAACCACGTTCCGCCGTGTCAAATTGAAAAGAACTTACTCCCAGGTCAGCCAATATCCCGTCTACCGTCTTATATCCGTGCAGCCGCAAAAAGCGGTTTATATATCTAAAGTTTTCTCTTACTTCTATCAGCCTGTCATCATCAGGCTTGTTCTTCCACGCATCAGCATCGTGGTCAAAAGCCAGCAGTTTGCCATTTGGGCCCAGCCTACTCAGTATCTCCCTGCTGTGGCCCCCTCCTCCGAAGGTGGCATCCACATAAATGCCATCTTCCTTTATTGCCAGTCCGTCTACCGCCTCCTTTAAAAGAACTGTCGTGTGGTAAAAAGTGGGACTGCCCATTTTTACATTTCAAAAGGGTTCATAAAATCGCCACCGGCCACCTCGGCTGCCAGGTCACTAAAGCCCGCAGCTTTCTCACGTATATAGTTATAGTATGTATCTTTATCCCATAATTCTACTTTGTCCGACTGTGCTGATAATACCATGTCTTTCCTGATGCCTGCATATTCCTGCAATGGCTTTGGCAGCAGTATCCTTCCTGCACTGTCCACATCTATTATCGTGGCACCGTTCTGGAATAGCCTTTTGAACTCACGCACCTTAGGGTTAAAGTCATTCAGTTTTGCCAGCTTCTGCGTCAGCAGGTTCCAGCGGTCTATATGGTACATGCTCAGGCAATTTTCAAAACCACGGTTTATCACGAAACGCTCAGCCGCATTTTCAGGCAGCTGCTTACGAAAGCCCGAAGGCAGCAGGAAGCGGCCCTTGGCATCGATAGCTATCTCATATTCCCCGAGGAAACTTGTCATTGATGAAAATTATCTTATTTTTCAATTATTACCACAAAATAACACAAACTCCCACAATTTTACACCACAAAGGTAAAACATATTTTTCCACATCTATATATAAATCTGAAAATTATACTGGGCTTGCCTTTCAGCCGTTTTTAGCGTTTATTCCCACATCACCTATGTTAATATGCTGTGGATTACTGTGGATATCTGTGGATAAACTCGCAAACATTGATTTTAACACACTTTTGCATGCAGCTTTAGGGAATACTCATTTCTTTCCATATTTTTGCCACCCAATTATGCCAATTCGCAGAAACTTATGGTCCTTTTGCCTTAGCCTCCTGTTGTTATTGAGCGCTTGTCACGGTTATGAAAAACTGTTGAAGAGCAGCGATGTAAACCTGAAGCTGACCAAGGCAAACGAATACTACGATAAAAAGTACTACCAGCACGCCAATCAATTGTACGAGAGCCTGATCCCGGTTATGAAAAACACCCGGAACTACCAGCCTCTGTACTATAAGTACTGCTACACCTTCTATTACATGAAGGATTACCTGTCTGCTTCCTACAACTTCAAGAACTACGTGGAATTCTTCCCAAGCAGCCCTGAAGCAGAGGAATGCGAGTTTATGTATGGCCTTTGCCTTTTCAAATATTCTCCCAAATACAGCCTTGATCCTACCAATACCACCAAGGCCATGGAGGCTTTACAGTCTTTTGTCAATACACACCCTAAATCCAAATACCTCATCGAGGCCAACGGTTATATCAACGAATCGCGCAATAAGCTGGAAATGAAGGCTGCCAGCGCTGCCAAGCTATATTACGATATCGGCCAGTTCAAAGCCGCCTCTGTAGCATACAAAAGCCTGATGCGTGCCTACCCCGAGTCGCCCAATACCGATAAATACCGTATGATGGAGGTTAAATCCCTCTACTATTACGCACATGCAAGCGTGCCGGAGAAGCAGGAAGAGCGCTATGCAGGCACAATTAACGCCTACCATGAATTAGTTGACGAATTTCCAAAATCTTTGTACCTTCGCGACGCCGAAAAGTATTATACACTGGCAGACAATCATATTAAAAAACTACGTGATGAGCACAAATAAAAGAGCAATGGCATCGGTTAACCCCCTGGTTGAAACACGCGATGTGATAGCTATTAAAAATAAAACAGGTAATCTTTACGAATCTATATCAGTAATGTCAAGGCGTGCAAGCCAGATAGCCGTTACTATGAAAGAAGAGTTGCACCGCAAGCTGGATGAATTTATCATCCACGGCGATAACCTCGAAGAGATACATGAGAACAAAGAGCAGATAGAAATATCACGCATCTACGAACGCATGGCTAATCCGTCTCTGCAGGCAATCAACGAATTCAACGAAGACAAGATATACCACCGCAAGAAATAAGAAAGCTTGAAGCATAAAAAGAGCCACCTGGTCCCGGGTGGCTTTTTTGTTTAAACCACTTCCATAAACCACCCAATCAACTAGTCAACCGATCAACTAGTCAACCATTTCCCCTAACTTCGCATGGTGATGAAAAAGGAATATAAACACCTCTTCTTTGACCTCGACCATACCCTCTGGGATTTTGATAAGAACTCCGAGCTTACCCTCAGGCGCTTACATACCGAGTACGGCCTGGCAAGCAGGGGCATCACAGACTTCGATACTTTTTACACGCGTTATTCTTTTCACAACGACCGTCTTTGGGCACGCTTTCGCAACGGCTACATCAGGCGCGACGAGCTACGCTGGAAACGCATGTGGCTGGCCCTGCTCGATTTTAAGATAGGCGATACAGCACTGGCACATGAACTCAGCACGGCCTACCTCGAGATATTGCCCACACAAGGCGCTTTGATTCCCGGGGCTAAGGAACTGCTGGAGCATTGCAAAGACAAGTACGTCATCCACATGATCACAAACGGCTTTGAGACTACCCAGTGGCTCAAGCTGCAATACTCAGGCATACGTTCTTATTTCAACACCGTCATCACTTCCGAGAAAAGCAATAGCCTCAAACCCCACCGCGAGATATTCGACTACGCGCTTAAGGCCACCGGCGCCCTGGCCGAACACAGCATTATGATAGGCGATGCACTCGAAATAGATGTGCTGGGCGCGTTCAACGCCGGCTGGGACCAGGTCTACTTCAACCCCCACAAAACCGCCCACGAAAAAACACCCACCTACGAGGTCTTTGAATTAAAAGCCTTAATGGAAATTCTATAGAAAACATGTCACCTCTCCCTTGGAGAGGCCGGGAGAGGTCTCTACCGTAGCACAATATCCTTCACCACTTGCTCCTTAAAATATTCATTGATGTTCTGTATCAATCGCTCCTTGCCAAACATAAGCTCCTGCTTCAATGGTGCTACATCAGTATAGATGGTCAGTACCCCATTGGCCATCTTAATATCACGGGTATATTTTGCTATCGTTTTGCTGGTAATGGCTTCCCATTCTTCACGCATACGCAGCTCCGTAACCTTAGGCTTCCAGTTCGATTTCTCCAGTAAAAGATTCAAGGCCTCGCCTATACTATATGAACCCATTTTCTGCAATTAATAAGAACATGTAAATTACGTTTTTTCATCCATTGCCCCACAAAAAAACAATAACATTCTACCCATTTCACGCAAAGCCCGGAGGGCTTTAATGTGAATAGCCCCGAATGCAATTCGGGGACAAGGACACGCACCGACCGCAACCATGAAGGGGTTGAACAACGTGTGGACAACATACTTCGTGGTATCTTAACAAACTATTTTTTGAATTTTGACTTTTGAATTTTGAATTAATGTATATTTGTGGGAAGCGATCCTCCGCAATATTCAGCCAATTCTTCCACGGCAGATACTTGCACCAATTTCAAACTACATCGCCATTACACGAAAAGGGGATTATCCTCCTTTTAACTAATTAACCAATTAACGAGTTAACTAATCAACTTTTAAACTAAACATGGAATATAATACTACGCGCTCACGGATGCTGATGCCCGAATACGGCCGCAACGTGCAGAAAATGGTAGAGTACCTGCTCACGGTTGAAGACCGTGCAGCACGCCTTCGCAATGCCGAAGCAGTGATAGAATTAATGGGCACACTAAATCCTCACCTTAAAACAGTGGAGGACTACAAGCATAAATTGTGGGACCATCTGTACCAGATGACGGGTTTCAATCTCGATGTCGATTCACCCTACCCACCTCCAACAGCCGAAGAGGTATTCAAAAAGCCCGAGCGCATCCCGTACCCACAGGCGCCTATCAAGGAGCGTCACCTGGGCAGGAACCTCACCTCACTGCTCGATAAAGCACTGGTCGAACCTGATGCGGACAAGCGCCAGGCCCTTACGCAGCTTATTGGCTACTACATGAAGCTGGCCTATACCAACTGGCATAAAGAACCGGTGCATGATGATATGATAAAGAACGAGCTCTCTATCTTGTCAGGCGGGCAGTTGACTTATGAAACAGGTGGCTACCGTGTACACTTCGATACGCGCACCAACTTCAAACAGCGCAGCAACGAGCGCAGTGGCGGCGGTGGTGGCCGTAACTATAAAGGCAGCAACCAGGGTGGTGAAAGAAACGACCGCGACCGCAGTGGTGGCGGAGGTAATCGCAACTTCGGCAACGGCGGCGGCGGTGGCAATAATTACAACAAGAACCGCAAGTTCAAGAACAACAAGAACAATAATAATAAACAACAACCACAATAAATACGCCCTGTAGCATGAGCTCATTCGAGATACGCGGAGGCAATACACTAAGCGGCAGCATTACGCCGCAGGGTGCCAAGAACGAGGCACTGCAGGTACTCTGTGCTGCCCTGCTTACCAGCGAGCCGGTAACTTATACCAATGTGCCCGACATACTGGATGTAAACACACTGATAGAGCTATTGGGCGATATGGGTGTGCGTGTAGAGCGTCCCGCGGCCAACACCGTGATACTGCATGCCGATAACATCAATCCCGATTTTTTTATTGACAAAGCTTTCAAAAAGAAATCAGGCAAGCTGCGCGGCGCGGTAATGCTGGCAGGCCCCCTGCTTGCCCGTTTCAAACGGGCACATATACCCCAGCCCGGTGGCGATAAAATAGGCCGCCGCAGGCTCGATACGCATATCCGTGGCTTCGAAAGGCTGGGTGTTACATTCGAATACGATAATGAAGAGAACCTCTTCACGCTCGACGGCGCCGGCCTTCGAGGCGGTTACATACTGATGGAGGAGCCTTCTGTTACCGGTACTGCCAATATCATAATGGCGGCCGTGCTGGCACCGGGTGTTACTAATATTTACAATGCTGCCTGCGAACCATACGTACAGCAGCTATGCAGTATGCTCAATAAAATGGGCGCGCGCATCAGTGGTATTGGCTCCAACCTTATTACCATCGAGGGAGTTAATAAACTGCATGGTTGCAGTCACCGCTTATTGGCCGATATGATCGAGGTAGGTTCATTTATTGGATTAGCAGCCATGACCAAAAGTGAGCTTACTATAAAGAATGCCGATGTTGCTCACCTCGGCATCATACCCGAAACCTTCGAGCGCCTCGGCGTCCATCTTTCCATTACAGGCGATGATATTCATATACCCGCACAGGAGTCTTACAGCATACAGAAATTCATAGACGGTTCGGTACTCACCATTTACGATCATCCATGGCCGGGCTTCACGCCCGATCTGCTCAGTATCATACTGGTAATGGCCACACAGGCAAGGGGCACGGTGCTCATTCACCAGAAGATGTTCGAGAGCCGCTTGTTCTTTGTGGATAAGCTGATTGAAATGGGTGCCCAGATAGTCCTTTGCGATCCGCACCGCGCGGTGGTCATAGGCCTCAACCGGCAGCAGCCCTTACGCGGCATCACCATGGTATCGCCCGATATTCGTGCGGGTGTAGCCCTGCTGATAGCGGCCCTTTCTGCACAGGGCAAAAGCACTATCCAGAATATCGACCAGGTAGACCGTGGTTATGAGCGCATAGACGAGCGCCTCAATGCACTGGGTGCAGACATAAAACGTATTCCTTAGAGAAATGTAAAGGCCCCCGGATAAACCGGGGGCCTTTTTACTTACTAATATTTGCTCGCTCACTATCTAACGCGATAGCGCTCTTTTTATTGTATCTCTTTACACCGCTTCCTGTGTCGGTGTAACGATTGGCATATTCTTCACCGCCTTTATTTTGCTGTAGCCACCCAGTACATTCCTAAGGTTATGGTAGCCCTGCCTTTTCAGCAGCGATGCTGCTATCACCGAGCGGTAGCCGCCCGCGCAGTGCACGTACAGGTTGTTGTCTATGTCTATCATGGCCACATTCAGCGGATCGGTCAAGGTATCCAACGGCGCATTCACAGCTCCTTTTACGTGGCCGGCAGCGAATTCGTTGGGCTTGCGCACATCCAGCACTTCCAGCCTGGTATCATGCGGTATGTCCATGGCCAGTTCGTCGGCTTCTATATCTATCACCAGGTCTATTTCTTCGCCGGCATTTTTCCATTTTTCAAATCCCCCTTCCAGGTAGCCCTGCACATTATCTATGCCCACGCGCGCCAGCCTAACCACGCTTTCCTTTTCTTTGCCTTCTTCGGTTACCAGTACCAGCGGTTGGTTGAAAGGCAGTATGATACCTGCCCACTCTGCAAAGCGGCCATCCAGGCCTATGCTTACCGACTCAGGCACAAAACCTTCGGTAAAAACCGTAGCAGGCCTTGTATCCAGTATCCACACCCCATTCTTCACTTTCTCTTTAAACGCTGCAATTGATAGTGGCTGCAATCCCTTTTCCATTACTTCATCCAGTCCTACAGAGCCTTCTTTGTTGATGCGTGCGTTTATCGGGAAGTATACTGGTGGTGTTGATAATCCCTCGGTCACCGTTTTTACAAAATCTTCCTTGCTCATATCCTGCAGCGCGTAGTTGCCCTGCTTTTGTGCGCCTATAGTGCTGAAGGTCTCAGGCCCTAAAGCCTTACCGCATGATGAGCCCGGCCCGTGTGCCGGGTACACGATGATGTTATCATCCAGCGTTTTTATTTTCGTGTTCAGGCTGTCGTACATCAGCGCGGCAAGGTCTTCTTTGGTCATATTACCACTAAACAGGTCAGGCCTGCCCACGTCGCCTACAAACAGGGTATCGCCTGTAAATATGCAATACGGCTTATCGTTTTCGTCATTCAGTAAATAGCAGGTGCTTTCCAGCGTATGCCCCGGTGTATGCAGCACTTTCATTTTCAGTTTCCCGATCGTGAACTCCTCACCATCCTTTGCAAGATGTATGGGGAAACGTGCTTCCGTTAGCGGACCATACACGATAGGCGCTCCCGTCTTCTTCGACAGTTCCTGGTGGCCGCTCACAAAGTCCGCATGAAAATGCGTCTCAAAGATGTACTTGATGGTTACACCTTTTTCCTTCGCCATGTTGATGTAAGTATCCACATCGCGCAGTGGATCTATAACCGCAGCTTCTCCCTCGCTGCTGATAAAATAGGCTGCTTCACTCAGGCAGCCCGTATATAATTGTTCTACTTGCATTCTAATTCAAAAGTAAAAAGTAAAAATTCAAAAAGTCGTAAGCTGTTGTAAACCAGAGAAATTGTCTTTCTACTTTATACTCCCGACTTTCTACTACATCACAAAAGTACAAAATCCCTTTTTAGTCCCTGTTACGGTTTGTAAATACCAATATATAGTAAACCAATGTGGCTACAGAGCTGATCGCAGCTACTACATAGGTCCTCGCAGCCCATTTCAGGGCATCGGCAGCTTTGTCATGCTCATAACTGGTGGTCAAGTGCGTAGATTCCATCCATTTCAGCGCCCTTGCGCTGGCATCGTATTCCACAGGCAGCGTAATAAGCGAAAAGACCGTTGATGCCGAGAACAGGATAATACCTATCAGCAATATCAGTTGGTTGCCATGCCCAAAGCCCATAACACCCAGCCCTGCCAGTATCACCCACTGCGAAAGCGTTGTGCTCACATTAACGATAGGCACCAGCGCGCTGCGCAGGCCCAGCATGCTATAGGCTGTGGCATGCTGCACAGCGTGCCCGCACTCATGCGCCGCCACTGCTGCCGATGATATGCTGCGCCCCTCGTATACATCCGGGCTCAGGTTCACCGTTTTTTCAGCAGGGTTATAGTGGTCGCTCAGGAAACCCTGCGCGCTTACTACCTGCACATCATATATGCCATTGTCCCGCAGCATCTGCTCGGCCACTTCCTTGCCGCTCATTCCTGCAGCAAGCGGTATCGCACCATATTCTTTGAATTTACCTTTCAGTGTATTGCTTACCAGCATACCCAGCAGGAACAGTATCCCCGCCAGTACCCAGTAACCCATATATGCACCCATTTTTCTTCCTTTTTGCTTTACTATACCTTATCAAATTGCTTACCAATGTAATTATGGCATGCAGCTTTGGCAGGCGGCATTGGATGGTTTTAACAAACTCCTCAAAAAAATGCAGTTTTATCACATTAGACATTTTAAGCATCCTGTTGTCATTAGCTTTATTTAGAACAACCGGAATATGAGATCAGCTCTTATTTGCAGCTTTATACTTAGCCTTGTTTTAATATCTGCTTGTAACCATGGCAGCAACCGTAGCATTTTTCACAAGCACACAGATTGGGAAACGGTCGGGTTAAAAGGCAAAGTAAAATCTATCATTAGCTATCGTTGCTCAGTAGGCGACTCTTTTGAGCACTGCTCTGTTTTCATATACAAGTATGACCAACGAGGCTTGCTTGTGGAGGAGATAGATACAATAGGGCATTATTTTTCTTGCGACAAATATTTTCATAACGATGATGGCCTTTTAGCAAAACATATTTATACTGCCAGCGCCCCCTTTCCCCCGGCGGTAGATACCTACCTGTATTCTTTTAGCGAGGGTAAGAGAACATGCATCACACGTAACCAGGACAGCTCGTTGGCAACCGCCGATACCTCTGTAAGCTTATACGACAAAAATGGAAATGAAATTGAGACTTTCGATTATAGAAGTGGTAGCAAGACCAATAACAAATATGATGAAAACGGCTTCCTTATATCAGGGAAGGTAACCTGGAAAGGCAGGGAACCCATGGAAACCTTTTATGTCAATGATAATAAGGGAAGAATTTTGAAACAAACCAGTTCGAACAGCCGCGGAGCACAGGCCCATGTCTATAATAAAGATGGAAATGAGATTCAACAGCTGAACTATGATACGTTGGGGAGAAAATCGAGCGACTATTACTTTGGTTACTGCGAATTTGACGAGAAAGGCAATTATTTGAAAAGGATCAGCTTTTCTCCACAGACGAAAGATATGACTGTCACCCATCGGCTTATTGAATATTATTGAGTTCTTGCTTGAAAATATAATGTGAGAATGACAAGTCCAATCGGGATTGCTTACGAGGACTTGTCATTCTGCACAAAGTCCTAAAATTTCAGCGTCAGCCCCGCCAGCCAGTTAAAGCCTGCCTGCGGGTAGTAATAGTTCACCTGCGTCCTTTCATTGCTTTCTACATAGCTATAGGTATAGCCATTGCTCTCATACAGGTGGTTGAGCACATTATTTAGTGCCACATGTATACCTATTTCACGGAAGGGCTTCACATGCACGGAGTAATTCAGCAGCACGTTACAAACACCATATGGCTTTATACTAGCAGTTTCATTGTCCGTATTGTCCAGGTATTGCTTGCTTACATACTTACCCAGTATGCTCAGCTCCAGGTTGGGCTTATGCGGCATATTGCGGAAGGGTATGAAGGTGATGCCACCACCGCTTACTATTGCGGGCGAGAAGGAGATGTTGGTATTGCTGTGCAGTATAGTGTCCTGTCCGCCCAGGTCGTAATTGTCCACATACTCCGCCGATTCACTGATCCTGTTCTGCGAAAAAGTAGCATTCGCATTAATGCTCAGCCATGCAGCAGGTTTTACAGCCGCCTGCAACTCTATCCCTGCACGATAGCTATTGGGTACATTGGTACGCGTATAGGCACCCACATCATTTACCTGCCCTGTAAGTACCAGCTGGTCTTTGTACATCATGTAATACAGGTTAAGGCCGGCGCTCCACTTGCTCTTATTTATTTCATAGCCTGCTTCTGCATCATATAGCTTTTCAGGCTTTGGCAGTGCTGTTGTGCTGGTTTCAAAGTCATCATGGTTAGGCTCGTGGTTCGCTACCGCTACCGATGCGTATACCTTTTGTTGTACGCTCCTGCTATTGCTCAGCAAATAGCTAAGTCCCAGTTTTGGGTTGAAGAAATTATAAGTTACTGCCGGGTACAGTTTCGGGTTGTTCCTAAACCCATTAATGAAATAACCCACCGTGCGGTATTGCGCATCGGCATACAGCACAACTTTATTGCCCATGAACTGCTGCCATTTCAGGTACACATTCAGGTCATTCTTTTGCGCGTCGTGCGTGTACCATTTGTAATGGTCGTCCACGCCGCCATGCTGAGCCCAGAGTATATAGCCGTAGTTCTGCCCGGCGAACTGGCTCCAACCGCCGCCAAGTGTCAACTGCGTTTTGCCCTTTTCATACATCAGGTAGCCCAGGCCGCCGTAGTAGTAATTATCCAGCCATAGCTGGCGTATAAGGTCGGTACTTGTGAAGGTATCATTGTTTGGGGTTATCACATCAGGCAGCCCATAATCGGCATAAGCAGCACCCAGCTTGTATTCTTCATAAAATCCCCTGCCCCTTGTAAGGAAGCCGCCAATATGCCCTGTAATAAAGCTGCCGAATTTATGATCGGCAAATAGCTGGTAATAATCCTGCTGGTAATTATCCGTTTGGTTGTTGTAAAAGCTGCCGTCTGCTTTTTGCCCCAGCTCATTGTACTGCCTGTGCGTAGCCAGCGAGTCTTGCGGCACACCATTCCAGGCCTGCCCGGTTTTTTCCTTACCCGTCAGCAGCATAAAATGAAAAGACGTTCTTTCACTTGCCTTCCAGCCCACTGTAAACTGCAGTGATTTCAGGTCCGAGGCCGAACGCTCTATATACCCGTCCGAGCTTATTTTTGACAGCCTGGCATCAAATTGCCAGCCACCCTTCAGCATACCTGTGCCTGCATGCACCGTATATTTTTGCGTGTTGTATGAGCCTGCGCTAAAGTTACCCTCCGCCCCTGCTTCCTGCATCTGCCCCAGCGTGCTGATGCTCATAGTAGCCCCAAAGGCACCCGCACCATTCGTAGAGGTACCCACCCCGCGCTGTATTTGTATCGAATTAGTAGAAGATGCAAGGTCAGGCAGATCCACAAAAAAAGTACCCTGCGATTCTGCATCATTCACGGGCACACCGTTCAGCGTCACGTTTATGCGTGTTCCGTCCGTACCGCGTATGCGTACACCGGTGTAGCCCACCCCGGCACCCGCATCGGATGTAGTTACTGCAGACGGTGTGTATTGCAGCAGCATAGGCAGGTCCTGCCCCAGGTTCTGCTTTTGCAGCTCCTTGCCGCTTATATCTGTTTTGGCAAATGGTGCATTCGCCCCTATCCTTACCGAGCGCACCTCCACAGGCTGCATTACTTGCTCCGGCAGCCTATGGCTGGTATCTTCCTGTGCATTGGCTGTGCCGGTGGCCAATACAGCCCCGCAAATTAAAATTGAGTAAATGTTTCTGAGCATGGCGCTTATTTTGCGGCCACCCGTATTGCTCTTTTTATGTTGAAATTTTACCGAATTCAGCCAGGTCCTTCTAAGCCCTCACCAATTTGGCTTTCGACTTTGAATTTTGACTTATTCTGCCTCCCTAACCGGCATTACCCGGTCCAGGTTCAGCGGGTATGATCTCAGCCTTAATGGGCACCCCGGATAACCTTTTTAACGATTATTGCCGCAAAACTACAAAAACTATCAATAAAATCTATAGAAAACAAAAAAATACCAAACGTTTTTAACAAGCGATTTAAAATATCATTAAATTGAGGCTTCTTATTTCTAAAAATTAAATTTTATACCAAAATGAAAAAAATTTTATTAACGCTTCTAGCTGGCATAAGCCTTAGCACAGTTGCTAACGCACAGTTAGCAAACGGAGTAGTTGCACCCGACTGGACGCGTGTAGATCTGAATGGTGTAACACACCACCTGTATGCCGACCTTGATTCAGGCTACACAGTATTTATTGACCTTTCTGCTGCCTGGTGCGGTCCTTGCTGGGCCTATCACAATTCGGGCGCCCTGGAAGGCCTGTACAACACGCACGGTCCTGCCGGTGACAACAAAGTAAGGGTTTACTTTATAGAAGGCGAGAGCACCAACACTACAGCGCAGCTCATGGGTACGTCTACCAACACAAATCATGACGGTTATACACAGGGCAACTGGGTTACAGGTACTCCTTACCCGATCATTGACACGAACGCTGCAGCTACTACAGCATTCAACCAGGCTTGGGGCTTCCCCGGCTATCCTAACGAGTATTCATTCCCTACTATCTATATGGTATGCCGCGATCGCCTGGTATACAACGTAGGTCAGGCTACCCAGGCTAACCTGGAAGCAGCTATGAATGCAGGTTGTCCTAACTATGCACCATCTGCTACTTACGATGCTAAGGCTATCGACTATTCAGGGCAGACTACTTTCGTATGTAACGCCAATCCTACTGTTAAGTTCCAGAACTACAGCACTACAAATAACATCACTGCTGCTACTATCAAAGTAATGCAGGGTGCTACAGTTATGGCTACTGTACCATGGACAGGTAACCTGGCTCCTTATGCCATCGCTACAGTTAACGTACCTTCTTTTGCAGCTACAGTATTCGAACCATACAAATTTACCGTTACCGTTGCCGGCGATACTTATGCTGCTAACGATGGTAAAGATTCAATAATCAGGATATACTCTGCTGCTAACGTTGCAACTATTCCTTTCGTTGAGAACCTGGAGTCTAGCCCTAATTTCCCTGTGAAATTCGGTCCTTCTGCTGATGGTAACATATTCCTGTACAGCGGCACAAGTCCTCTGTTGAACGGTGCTGATGGTAACGCTACACGTGCTATGGCATTCAACTTCTACAACATGCAGACCAACACAACTACTGAAGTTGTATTGGGCAACTATAACACTGCTGCTGTAACTGCGAACCTGGTATTAGGTTTCGACGTAGCTGCTGCTCCTTATACTGCTGCTACTCCTGAAAACGACAAACTTGAAGTACTGGTGTCTAACGACTGCGGTGGTTCATGGCACACAGTATGGAGCAAAGCGGGTACTACACTGTACTCTGCACCTGCACCAAACCCTGCCGGCCAGTTCATACCAACCCTTGCTTCACAATGGAGGCATGAAGTTGCTGACATGAGCGCTTACACAGGTTCTAACCTTACAGTAAAAATGAAAGGAACTTCAGGCTTTGGTAACTTTGCATGGGTTGATAACTTCAACATCCACAATGCTACTGCAGTTAACAATGTAGTGAACGAAAACACTGTTAGCCTGTTCCCTAACCCTGCTACCGACAAAGCTACACTCCAGTTCAGCCTGGTTGCTGCTTCTAAAGTACAGGTTCAGGTGATCGATGCTATGGGCCGCGTTGTAACAAACGTTGCTGATCAGCAAATGAATGCAGGTGTTAATACAGTGAACATCAACACTGCTAACCTTGCTTCAGGCATCTACAATGTTAAGATCACAACTGAAGGCAATGTAACTACACAGCGCCTCACTGTTGCGAAATAATTACTACTAAATATTTTTACCAATAGAGGGGCTTATAGCTCCTCTATTTTTTTGTGCCATACCGAAGGCGTTAGAAGACTTATCCACATCTTTTCGCATACCCTTGCGCTTTTCATTGCTCCTTTTTACTTTTGTTATATCAATTTCACCTTTCAAACTTTACTATGAAATCTTTTGTATCATCTCCTTGCGTCCATTATGCCGTGCATCTTCATCGATAGCGTCAGCCAGCTCATTCACCTTTCAACATTATTCCATTTTATCACTATTTAAAATCTATCAAATGCCGCTATTCACTATTTTTCGCGTCTGCATGTCGCCGGTATTTGCCCGTTTACGACGAGGCATCAGTTAAATAATTTTCACGTCTTCTTTTACCGCTAAGGAAATAACAGCATTTCCCCAAGGGGGAAACTATTTACTCAACATCGCTTTTTTAACCTTTAAAAAACCATAAACAAATGAAAAAGATCCTTTTCACATGCATTGCAGGCATTGCAATGATCGGCAGTACAACTTCAAATGCACAAAGCTTTTGGGCTGGCACTCCGGCTACAGTTCAAACAACTACAACAGGCAATTGCGGCATAGGCGGCAATTTGGGCACAGTTGGCAACTCAGTTGTGGGTGGCAACTTCGGCATCGGACTTACCACAGTTACAGACTCCAGGCTGCACATTAAAAACACGATACATACCAACGTTACACAATTTCAGTCACCGGGCGTAACCGAAGTAAAACTAGAAAGGCTCTACCCCGATAACCAGACCAGTGCATACTTCCAGGATGTAAATTTCTTTGAGATATGGAACCAGCCGTATAGTCAATCTTCCGCATTAAAATTTGTTATTACACCAGACATCAAAGTAGGTATTGGCCTTTCCAACCCCGATCATAAACTTGATGTTAACGGCGATATCAATGCCGCTACCGATATAAGCGCAGGTGGTGATCTCTTAGTTGGTGATGATGCAACAGTTAGTGGCGATGCAACTATTAGTGGCACTGCTACAGTAAGCACCCTGGCCAATGCAGGTGGTGGCAGGCTCGTAATTGCAAACGGCAGTGGAACGCTGGACGTTGAATATGCGCCGACATTGTCTGTTTCAAGCAACACCTTGCATTTAACTAACAGCGGTACCATAAATACATCCGTTGCATTACCCACTTGGGCTGACAATTTATCAATATCGGGTAATTCGCTGTCATTAAAAAGCGGCGCCACTACCTTAAACACTGTTACCATACCCTCAGGAGCAGATAATTTAGGCAATCATATTGCTTCTACGAATTTAAATATGAACTATCATGATATCAGCAATGTGTACGATATTTATGGCTTATTCAACATCGGTCGTGACATTAATAATTGCCTGATATTTGATGACGCTTCTTGCACCCACGACGTGGCTTACTTTAAGAAAAGTTTAGGTGTCGCAGGTAATGCGGACTGTAATTATGCATTGTACGTAAATGGCAGTATATATACAACAGGCACATACGATGGCTCCGACAAAAGGTTTAAAAAGGACATAGAAACCGTTAAGGCAATTACCGATGAGCTTTTTAAAGTTCAATCATATTCCTATAAATTCAGGCAAAACGAATTCAAAGATCGCAATTTTGACGATCAGCTTCATTTTGGGTTTATTGCACAAGACGTGAAGGAATTGTTTCCCAATCTTGTAAAGGAAGATGGGAAAGGGTATTACGCGATCAATTATACAGAGTTTATACCACTTCTGCTACAGTCACTAAAGGAAGAAGACCAGAAAGTAAAAGACCTTGAATTAAGGATCCAGACTTTAGAAAGCAAACTTGGCAGCACAGCACCTACCTATACCGACAATGCAACAAATACAACTGCTAAATCAGTATTGTACCAGAACACACCAAACCCATTCAATGTTGAAACGAATATCAAGTACAACATCGTTGGCACTTACAACTCAGCATTTATTGGTGTTTATGATCTTAACGGCAGGCAGCTGCAGCGTATCAATATTGCCGCAGGCAGCAGCCAGGTTACCGTTAAAGGCCTGGCCTCAGGCATGTACGTTTACAGCCTTATTGTGGATGGTCAACTTATAGACAGCAAGAAAATGGTAATGCTTGACGACAAATAATTGTCGTGGTCAAAAAGTACGGAAGCTGTCTCTATTTTTTGAGGCAGCTTCTTTTTTTACCCTTTCCACTCGCTTTTCAGCAATCCCGTCACTACTACATCTTCCAGCATACCATTGCGGAGGATGCTCTGGCGCAGGATGCCTTCTGTTTTAAAGCCCAGCTTTTCGGCTACTACTGCGCTGCGGGTATTGGCGGGTACAAAGTGTATCTCCAGCTTGTTGAGGTCAGTCTTTTCGAAGAGGAAGTTGATGAAGCGCCGCATGCCGCGCTGTATGATGCCCTTGCCCTCGTGTTCCTTATCTATCCAGTAGCCCAGCATGGCCTTGCGCAGCTTGTGGTCCCAGTTGTGCATGCCTATACTGCCTATTATTTGCAGCTTGCTGAAGAGGCCCAGGGCTATGGCCTCCTGGCTGTTGAGCTGTTGTAATGATTGTTGTATGAACTGTAGCGAGTGCTCCGCTTTGGTAGTAGCGTCCACCCAGTTGAGCCAGTGGCGCAGGTGCTGCCGCGATGCATCTACCGCACGGAACAGCTCGGGCGCGTCTTCGGGCTGAAAACTGCGCAGCAGCAACTCATCTTCCAGCAGTATAGATACCATCGCGTTATCAATTTTGCTCTTAACGCGTCTGACCGCAGAAAAGCGGTACTGACGCAACTAATGCTTAAAGTGCCTCAGCCCGGTCATCACCATGGCCATGTTATGGGCCTTGCAATATTCAATGCTGTCATTGTCACGTACCGATCCTCCGGGTTGTATCACTGCGGTTATGCCTGCTTCATCTGCCATCTGCACACAGTCGCTGAAGGGGAAGAAAGCATCAGATGCCAGGACCGCGCCCTGTAATGAAAAGCCGAACTGGCCTGCCTTTACAACAGCCTGCCTCAGCGCATCTACACGACTTGTTTGCCCGCAGCCCTTACCTACCAGTTGCTTATCTTTCACCAGTGCTATAGCATTCGATTTTAGGTGCTTGCACACTATATTGGCGAACAACAGGTCGTTCTTCTCCGCATCGGTGCAAGGCCTTGCGCCTACATCGTTCCATGTTTCAAAGTTGGCCTTGTCCGCATCCTGCACCAGTATACCGTTCAGTATGCGCTTGTATTCCTTCACAGGGTAGAACGCTTCTTTCTGCTGTAATAGTATGCGGTTCTTTTTGCTCTTCAGTGTGGCCAGTGCATCTTCATCAAATGCAGGCGCTATCAATATCTCGAAGAATAGTTCGTTTATCTTTTCGGCAGCTTCTTTATTAATGGTTTGGTTGGTGATCAGCACACCGCCAAATGCGCTCTCCGGGTCTCCGGCCAGCGCTGCCGTCCACGCATCCAGTACATTATCGCGCTCTGCTATGCCGCATACATTGGTATGCTTTATCACTGCAAATGCAGGCTGCTTAAATTCTGCTATTATCTGGCAGGCCGCATCCACATCCACCAGGTTGTTGTACGATAGCTCTTTGCCATTCAGCTTGCTGAACAGCGCATCAAGATCGCCATAGAAAGCTGCCTTCTGGTGCGGGTTCTCGCCATAGCGTAATGATTGTTTATTGCCAAATGATAATTGAAAATTGTCAGTGTCCGCAGTACGGTTAAAGTAATCGGCGATGGCCACATCATAGTGCGCGCATTCCGTAAATGCAGCCGCTGCAAACTTGCGGCGCTCTTCCAGCGTGGTTACGCCATTGGCTTTATTCAGCAGCTCCAGCAGGCCGCTGTATTGCTTGCGGCTGGCCACTATCACCACATCTTTATGGTTCTTGCCCGCAGCGCGTATCAGCGATACGCCGCCTATGTCTATCTTCTCAATGATGGTCTTTTCTTCGGTAGTGCTTTTCACCGTCTCCTCGAAGGGGTACAGGTCCACTATCACCAGGTCCAGCAGGGGTATCTCGTATTCCTTTACATGCTGCTGGTCTTCGGCCAGCTCGCGGCGGGCCAGTATGCCGCCAAACACTTTGGGGTGCAGGGTCTTTACACGGCCGCCTAATATAGATGGGTAGCTGGTCACATCTTCAACCGCAGTGCAGGGTATGCCCAGCTGTTCTATAAAGGACTGTGTGCCGCCTGTAGAGTATAGTTTTACCCCCAGCTCGTGCAGCCTGCGGACAACAGGTTCCAGGCCATCCTTATAAAAAACAGATATCAGTGCAGATTGAATAGTACGCTCCATAATTAATGTGAAAATGTGCAAATATGCTAATGTGAAAATGCTTTACGCCGCGAAGATATTATTAATTGTGCAATGGCTCAAAACCAAAGCTGTTTCAATTTTATTCTAATATAAATGTTCCGTCCTCCGGCAAATAATGTATTGCTATGGAATGCTTGCCTGCTGCCATTCTCCACTGTTCAAGCTGCTTTTCCGGTACTTGTGGCAGCACAACACATTTAGGATGAAAGTTATTGTAAAGCATCTCCGCATCCATTTTTGCCGGCTGGCAGAGCAGGATATAGTCTGCCTTCATGTTCATGTTTGCCGGCAGTACGGAGTCTTTATATAGCAGCACATTGCTACCGGCAATACTCAATATCTCCGGCGCATCCTGGAGCTCATTTTGCCGCCATGCATGCCAGCCTGTGTGTGCCGACTTTGTGGCGTAGACTATTTTTTGCATTTGCTTTGCGGAAGTATCTGTAGCGAGCACCGTATACTTTTTACCTTCTAGCAGTTCTGCATGCATGCTCTTATCCGTATTATATACCACCAGTTTGAGCTGATGCAAGGCTGTATACTCATCGCTGCAAAAGAGGAACAGCAGCAGGCAGGCTGAGAAAAGGCTAATGGCCAGCCCGTTCATTTGTTTATTAAGCAGCCAAAGCGCGAGGCTTGCAATGATCACATAAATGAGGAAGAGCTCCGCATTATCTATTTGCAGGTAATAGAACGATTCAGGATTGCACTGTTGCAACCAGTGGACAATAGTATTGAAAGTACCCACTAACCAAACACAAGCCATACCCAATAGCTGCGCCAGTACCGGGATGAATGAACAGGCAATAACCGCGATGCCCAGTATCAATACAAGGCCCATAAAGAAGTACGCAGCAACATTAGCCACGATAAAGAGCAGTGGCAATAAATGGAAATAATAAACTACTAATGGAGCAACCAATATCTCCGCCGCTAAACTCGCCGCAATGGTTTGCCATAGAACTTTTGTGAGCTTGTTACCCGCACCGTACAGTTTATAGATAGGTCCGTAAAAAATAATGAGTGATAGCACCGCAATAAACGAGAGCTGGAAGCCTATAGAGTACAGCCACATGGGCTGCGCACACAGGAGTATGAATGCAGTAGCAAATAAAGTATTGAGGCTGTTATTGTTCTTTTGGAACATGATACCTATTGCCAGCAGCGAGAACATGATAGCCGCCCTTACGGCAGATGGCGGCGCACCTGCCATCATTATATAGAACCATACAAGGGGCAAGGCGATAAAGTATTTGAGCCATTGATATTTTTTATGCCGCAGCCACCAGAGCAGCCAGCCGATGACAATAAAAAAGATGGCCACATTACCACCCGATATGGCTATGATATGCACAATACCCGTATCGGCAAATGCCTGCCGGGTCTCATTGTCCAGGTTTACCTCGTCGCCTATCAGCATGGCCTGTATGAGGCCCGTAGCCTGCTTGTCTTTTATATAGCGGGCCAGCTGCCGCATGCACCAGTCGTGGCAGCGCTCCGTGAGCGATGCCACGACTGCATTGCCTTTTGCATAGGAAACGATATCTTTTGCAGGCAGCAGTAATTGATAATACAGGTTATTGCGCGCGCAGTAGCCTGCGTAATTGAACTCAAAGGGGTTGCCTGCATTCTGTATGGGCTTCCATTTGTTGGCCAGCAATATGGTGTCACCTTTGGCGAATGGCAATGGTTTATCCTCCTTCAGCACATACACAAAGCCCTCTCCACTCGCAGGACTGATCTGCCCCGGCTCCATAGTGCTGATAGTGCTTACCCTTAGCTTATAAGTGCTTTCCTTTTCGGCAGGTGTTTCGGTAACGCGTGCTTCAAAAAAATCGGCAGTGTTTATTTTGTGGCCAAACCAGTGCTTGTCGTTACGTATATCGTTCGAGTAGCAGAGCAGGCAGCCAATGAAGGCAATGCAGAGCTGCGATGTGATAAATGAAAATGCTTTTTGCCTGCGCCAAGTGGCTATGCCGAAAAGAACAAATAGAACAGCTAGCGAAATAAGAGCAACATACGAAGCGATAGTTAAAAACGGGTAAGCAACAATACCCGCCGCCAAAGGCAGCAGCAGGCGGAAGAAGGGTGCCCGTTCCCAGAAGTATGCTCTATGTAGCGGCCAGCGTTTCATAGCAATGAATCAAAATAGGATAATAGTTTTATACATGCAATGTCTACACTCAGCATATCTGCGCCCTGATTGAACATTGTCACCCTTCGACGCGGCTCAGGGTGACAAGTCCTTCGATAAACTCAGGATGACAATTTCATAGATCATCGTTTTTTCTTTTTGTTGTTGACGCGCATGGAGAATATTTTTTCGCCGATGGAGAATAGTTGGGTGTCTTCGGGGAGGGGGATGCCTTTTTCGCGCATGTAGGCTTTGATCATCAGGTCGGGATCAGAGAAGTCGGGGGTTTCTTCGTCATCAGTAGTTTCATTGGGCGCAGGTGCATCACTCATCGTCCCGACATCCCCCTGGCCCGAAACAACATTCGTTGTTTCAGGACCGTCCCCTCCCGCAGAAAGTGCGGGACTTTCCGCCATCAAGGGGGGAATTTCTTCAGATGCCCGATTTTCGGGAAAATTATTTTCGGGCATTTCGGGCATTTTTGTTTCGGGTGGTTGGGACTGTTCGGATTGGTTTTCAGTTTGTTGTGTGGGATTTTCGTTGTTTTTTTGGATGCCCGATTCGTGCCCGATTGGGGGGAAGGGGAGTTCTAGTTGGTTGGGGTTGTAGTCCGGCTCGAGCGAGGCCTCAGCCCGGCCCTCTCCACACGTGGAGAGGGGGACGCGATTAAGTTCTGAAGGCTGTTCACCGTATTCGATGTCGTAGGGATGGAAGCCTTTTATTTGGGAGCCGTTCAGGAAGGCGCTGCCGTAGTGGGTGAGGAGTTTTGCGAGATCGTCATTCTGGGGACGGACATAGTCGATGAAGTTCATCATGAACTGGATGTTCTGTCCCTGGGAGGTTTGCTTTTGGACTTTGTTGATGCAGTTGGTGAGGCGGTTGATGGTGAGGGACTCGTCTTTTGTTGCGTGCCTCTGGCCTCTTTCCCTTTGGGAGATGTTGTAATTGAGATCGTCGAGCTGCTCGTAGATGTTTTCGACGAGGACTGAGGGCATGCGGCGGGTGGCGGATTTGAGTTGCTGCCAGTGGCCTTCTTTGATCCAGCGGTAGAGGGTTTTAGGGTCGATGCCTAGTTGCTGCGCAATTTCCTTTTGGGATTGTTCGGTGTTGAGGAATAGGGATTCTGCTTTTTGCTTTTCGTTCATTTTGATAGTGTTTATTGGACTTTTGATTAAATATTTCAGCTTTCGTAACTCTCCTCTGCTCGTTACTTTCTTTNNAAAAATATTCACAATCTCAATGTCTTTTCAAAGGTGTTCATGAGATCGCTGCGCTAAGTTCAAGGCTCTTGGAAAGAAAGCTAAAAATATTTGCGAAGCCCTAAAAGGGGAAATAAGTTCAAGCTTCGAACAAATCCGGGCGACAGAAGGACTTTTATACTGTTTCTATCTTTAAACTTCAGTAGACGGTTCCCCTTTCTTCACGGTCTTCGCAAATATTTTCTTAACGCTTTCTTTCCAAATGCCGGTCGTTTTTAACCACCCCTACTCTCCACAAGTGGAGAGTAGGGGTGGTTAATTAATAAATGTTTTGCTGCAGTCGCATCCGTCAGCAATGTCTCTTACTCTCAACCGAAGATTGCTTTCCCGATATACATCGGGACAGGCTGTCGTGGCCGCGCCCAGGGCCAAAAACTCCTCGCAATAACGGGAGAAAAGTAAAAAACCGAACAAAGGTCGGATGGGAATTTGGGATGGGGAAATTGAAGTTTTATGATACCCTTTTGAAAGGGTATCATACCCCCATGCGGAGGGTATCATACTCCTATTTTTAGGCTTAAAGCATTGAAAATGAGGTAGTGGTATAATGAAATGAAAAAAGGAGGAAACTGACTCTCATAGGGCCATTATTTGGCGATTTCGGGCCTAGTAGCTTTCGAGATACCCCGCAGGAGGAGGCGCAGGGACGTACATTTTTTTTAACCTGCCGAAATATCCTTTGCCTCGTTTATTCATATAAAATGAACTTTCCTCATCAGCCTTATATTTGTAGGATATGGTATAAAGCGGGGGAGGAGGCGATGGCGAAAGGGTGAATTTGCCGGATAAAATACAGTGCCAATCATTATTAATGTTCCACCTTACTTTTGAAGCTGAGGAAACAACGACACCGGGAAATAGCGAAGTATTTGCGGTATCCACTAAGGTGCCGGCATGTGGCCACCCGGAAAGAAAAAAGCCATCGTCAAGCGCCGCAAATATCTTAACCTTTGGGTACATAAGGTGGCCGCCCATATCTATAAAGGAGCCACCATAATGGATATTTACAGAAAAATATCCCTCCATTTTATCCCCCTCAAAACGATACCAATCATTTGCATATCCATACTTGTTTACCATACCGGTGAGCGTGTAATTCGCCAATTGTTTAACAGGCAGTCCATCACTACCTATTAAATTATTAACATTACCCCTGCCGCCAGTGTTGGTTACAGCATACGGTTTATGTTCCCAATAAAATACAGAAACAATGCCAGAAGACTGAAAAGGAATCAGTTGCTCGTGGTCTTTATTGAATACACCATAAGTATACGTGTACCTAGCAGAATCTTTCCGAACTGCCATTAAACCATCACGAACGTTATAATCAATAATGACACCGCGCATTTTCATTGGGCTGACAATATAATTAAGCTCAGTATCGACCAGTGCGAGGTATGACAATGAATCTGCTACGGACATGCCCTTAACAGCGAAATATTTTTGAGGCCACTTCACAAAATCTGTGGTGCTCCATATAATGCCGTCCTTAACAAAATGGCATGTGTCGCGCCCATTTATTTTTATCAAGGGTATATATTTATCACATTCACTGCGTGGCGGGACGACGGGAGTGGATATATATACAGGCAGGAACCAATCGCTTATTGGCTGAAGGCTATGTGTGCTATAATACCTTCGGTAATGGTAAGAATTGCTATTATTAAAGCTATCCACATAGTTGCTATCTCTCGTGACAATTATAGTGTCGTTCCGTACCCATGCGCCACTGTAAATGCATGGGAGGAGCAAGTTGCCTGCTAATGACATTATACCGTACCTGCCACCTTTTTTGAGCACCGGAACAAATGTATCGACCGGAAAATCCCATATTGAGAAGTCTGGAAGGGCGAGAATCATTTTGCCGGAAATATCAGCATAACTATTGTGTGTAGTCCCACCCCAATCTTCGACATTCAGCAACATACCTTTGGAAAAACCCTGACGATCAAACCTAATGTGATTATACCTGCAAGGTACGATTACCTTACCGTTGGTATCAATTATGCCCCTAAGCGCGCTTTTAGCCACCTCAAAATAATAGGGCGGAATATCATTATCGTAACGTTTACTATCGTCAACAAAATCGTACACAAAAGGCAACAAGGTATTGCCGAATGTGTCAATGAAGCCATACTTACCATTTTTCTCAACAATAGCATAGTATTTGTTCCAGACACTATTATACCTGAATTCACAACGAGACAAATCAAAGCCGCAGGGTAGCACCTCTTTATTATTTGTGTCAATGATACCCCATTTGCCGTTTTTACCCCGTGCATTCATTCCTGTATTCCACCCGCTCCACTTACCATTCCAATGGCGGGACGGGGGTATTATATAATGGCCTTGGTCATCAATAAGACAGTACGTGAAGTTCCATTCTTTGTGCTTTAGCTTAATGTTTGTCACTATTGCCTTACCATTTGAAAAAAAAGTAACGTCGTCCCAACGGGGCTTTATCTTCACCACTCCGTTGCTATCGCAATAACCCCATTTATTATTATCGACATAGGGAATAAGCGCCGGCAAAGGCTGTGCACCGGCAGTGATGTGCAGGATGCAAAAGATAAGGAGTAGTATAGGAGCCAGGAACCGCATGGCATAAATTTAAACAAGAAACTATAATTATGACGGGATAAAGCGGTGACATCCCTAAGGTGATGGTGTCATTTAGGGGTAATAAATGAGGCGGCCGAGGGAATTCATGCCTCATGCCCAGAAGAAAACCTTTCAACCAGGCTTGTGAATATGTGCTGCCGGATGAAATCCTTCGTCTTATTTATGATTTAAGTTGAAAAAACTAAAACCAGTTCTGGATGTTTGATGTTGCTTAGTGCAAGCCTCAGCGGGACCTCCCCAGTCGGTTATGACATTCGTCAACCCGCCATCCCCTCCTTGAAAAAAGGAGGGGAGCTTCTCCTTACGGCACTGCTTTGTCGGAGTTTAACTCGCCCAGTTTTCTTCTTGCGGTTTGTACATAAGTGCTGCCGGGATAGTCGATGAGGAGCTGCTCGTAATATTTTTTGGCTTTGTCTTTATCCTTTAGCTGGTTGCTGTATATCTCCGCAGTTTTGAACACGGCATCATCGCCCAGTACATCGGTCTTGTATTTGTCCATGATCACGGCGAGGTATTCCAGCTCTTTATTATAGTCGTGGCGCTTATCCTCGATGCGGGCATGCAGCATCAGGATATCATCCTGCAGGGAGCTTTTAGGGTATGCTTTGGCAATACTATCGATCAGTACCTCGGCATCCTTTTCCTTGTTTTGGAAGAGCAGCAGGTCGGCATAGGCAAAGCGCTTGAGGGCCGTGGTATCGCTGCTATCGATGGTGTTCTCGGTTATCAGTACGGAGAGGTAAAGGGCATCGTTGGCAATGAGCTCAGATGTGGCGGCCTTCAGCACTTTAAGCTGTGTCTGCGCCCATTTGAAATCGGCATGGTAGTAAGAGAGCTTTGCATTGCGGAAGCGGGCCTCCTCGCCAAGGGCATCTTCCTTAAAGTCCTTATCCACCTGGCTGTATACAAGCGATGCCTCCCAGGTGCGGCCTGTGAGGATCATGTAATCGCCCAACTGCAGCTTGGCCTTGCCAATGAGGGCCTTCTGCATTCCTGCGGCGCCAATGGCCTTGTTGAGTATATCGATAGCCTTAGCAGGGTTATTGGCAAACTGGGCCTCCAGTGTAGCATACTGCGTAGCAATATCAGAACCGTAATAATTGGGGAACTGGCTGAAAAAGGATTCGAAAGAATCGGCCATTATCTTTACCTCTTCCTGGGTATATGAGGGCACTTCCCCAAGGCGCTCGAGGCCCATGCGCAGCTTCTCGGTAACGGCGCTCATGTAGAGGTTGCCGGTCTTGCCTTTTGCTGCGATATCACTAAGTGCTTTTTGGGCAGTCTCGTACTGCTTCTCGTGCTCGGCAACATGCGCAAAGCTGTATAGCCTGTGGCCATCTTCCTTGTTACGTTCGTCGAGCGCCTCCAGTTGCAGCAAGGCACCATCCCAATCATCTTTTTGGGTATAGAGCCATGTGAGCAGCTCTACGTAATACGGATTATCGGGCAGCTCGTTGATACGCTTGATGAGGGCCTTTTGGGTGAGCTGGATCTTTACAGGGTCGGTGCCCAGTAGTTCGAGTAAGGTGTTCTTGGTGTTCTCCAGTCCGTATACCTGCACGGGTACAGCCATGAGCAGGGTGTTCAGCGCCTTGTCCATATCACCGGTCTTTGCATAGAGGCGGGCCAGCGCATCGCTATAGATATAGTTGTTGCTGATCATGGAGGAGCCGCGCTCGTAGGTCTTGATAGCATATGCACTATTGCCTATACCCGTGAAGGCATTGGCCACCTGCTGCGTAAGCATATCGTCACCCGTGAGTGCGGCAACGGCATTGTCAAATTGTTCCTGCGCCTTCTTGTCTTTGCCCTCGGCTGTAAACACAGTTCCCATATCAATAGAGATAAGGGGGTTGTGCGGGTGCAAAGACAGTTGCTTGTCAACCACCTTCTCAGCGTCCTTGTATTCCTTCATGGCCAGCAGCAACTGCAGGTATTCGCTATATACATCGGAGGATGTGGGGTCGGCCTTGTATAGTTTGGCGTATATCTCCGCAGCCTTTTCGTTGTTCTTGAGGTCGGCAGCCATGCGGGCATCCTTCAGTGTCTCCTGCGCAAAAGCAGTACCCTGCCCTATGCCCAGCAGCACCACTAGCAACACGTACCTTAATATCTTCAGGCTATCCATTTATCAATTTACTTCAGTGATCTGTTTGCTTCCTTATCATACACGTAATGAAAACCATCGAAACGGTAAATATAGTAATCCTTTCCCGCAGCCTCGTGAACCACCGGCGTAACGATGGCTTTCTTGTCGTCCACCGAATCCTTTCGCGGGCTGCTTGGTACTTCCTTCTTCAGCAGGGGCACATACATAGTCTTGCGGTCGTCGGTGAGCTTTATGTTCGCATCGTCCTCGGCCCACTCACCGTAGGGCGCAAGGTCATTCTCCACAGCTACGGTACTCTGCAATTTACCATTTGTCTTAAATATAGGCATGGGAATTAACGAACCTTTATCAATTGTATATGCATGAATTACATGTGCCCCTCCTTTAGTCCCATATACTTTGTGGTCCATAAGCAGGTACACGGCCTTGCCCAGCATAGTGTGTACGGTACAAATATCCGAAAAAAAAGTGCCTGCTTTTTCAGCATCGTCGTCGCCCCCGGAGATATCGTTGAAGACCTTTATACGGGTAGCCTTGCCATTGTCGGTAAACTGGGCAATGGAATTGAAATGGCGCTGGTAGCTGCCGGTCCAGGTATCCCAGCAGTACACGCGGAGCTTATTATCATCGGAAGTGAGGATATTCATGCCGGGCAGGGCAACGCCAACGGAATCAGAAGGGCGGACCTCATCCTGCAGGGTATTCGGTTGTTGGATACACACTTTCTTTATATATGCCATCATCCGGGTGTTGACCAAAATGAGGGAATCCTGCTTTGCCTTGCTGCTGTCGCGACGCAGGTAGTCTATATGCTGCAGGTATGCTTCCAGCTTATTCTCAAACACCTGTGTAGGGTCTTGCTGTGCAAGGGCAGATACACTACCGATGCAGCAGAAGATGGTGAAAATAAAGCGGGGCAATTTGCTTTTCATGTACAGGCCTTAGCGGGAATTTTTATCGAGCACAAATTTATAGCCATCGAAGGCATAAACCATGAACTTACCTGTGAAAATATCGTCTTTAATAAGAGGTATATACAGTTTGTCGCGCGCGGGGCTGAAATGCAGCAGGGGTTTGTGCCCGGCGCTGTCGGGCCTGTAGTCGTATGTGAGCTCGCTGTACTCGCCTGTTTTGTCTTTGAAAAGGTAGAGCTTTTCGATCTTGTGTTTAACGATGCCAAATACTTTTATGCCTTCCACACGCCCGGGCTGATCGCGGTGATAGCTTGCAAAATAGGCCGTACCCATCTTTGTCCTGACAGGAATGATGGAGTCGTAAAAGGCATGCATGCCCTTCTTTTCAATAGAATCGAGATCGGTATAGCGGATATTGTAATAGGTCATGTAAGCTGCGATATTTTCAATATGCTGCCTGTCGGGATCGTCTTTTCTGTCCCAGGAATAAATGCGCATAATACTGTCTGTTGAGGTAGCAATATGCAGTCCATTCTTCATAGCCTCGGGGAACTGGTAAAACAAAGATGTATCGCGCTGAATGGCGGTCTTTTCGAGGTATTCGATGAAGAGGTCGTTATTGTTCTCCAGCGAGTCGGCGCCCCCCATTTCATCATCGGCATGGTGGTACCAATAGTCGAGCCGGTCCATGTAGTAAGCCATGCGCTCGTCCATTTGCTTCGGCGTTTGTGCCTTAAGCGGCTGGCAGCAGGAAAGCAGAATTAATGATATGGTAATGAGTCGACGCAATTCGTAATTCGTTCTTTATCAAAAGAATAAATTTAAAGATAGGCAATTGCGTGGGATGGGACAAGGGAGGGCGCTCTACCAGAGGGCGCTTAACGTGTCTGACCGCAAAAAAGCGGTACTGACGCTAGCGGGCATTCTTATCATAAACGAATTGGCTGCCGTTGAATTTATAGACGAGTGTGGCGGCGGTGACCTTATCTTCCTTTACTACGGGGATGTAGAGTGTCTTCTTGTCGGGGCTGAGGTGGATGATGTTTCGCTGGCCGGCGGTCTTGTCATCGTAGTTGGAGAAGTAATCGTAGGAGCAGTCGATGCTGTTCAGCGAACGGCTTGTTGCCTTGAATAGTTTCACCGTGTCGTTGAGCTTATCGCCTTCGATAGTGAAAGCACGGATACCTATGGAGACGTCTTTGGTGGAGTAGACACCGCGATAGAGGGCCAGGTAATAGTTTGCGCCGTTGCCGGCAGTAATGGTGATCATGTCTGTGTACCAATAGCCGGGGTCGCCGCCATCGTGGATGGTATCGATATCTAAGGGGTGAATGGCGGTCTTACCATTAGTTTCGTATTGTGCAAAGCTGTTAAATATATGCATGGTGCCGCCCTCCCAGCTATCCCAGCAATATATGCGGAACATGCGATCATCGGAGGAGATGACCTTCATACCTAATGAATCGAGGGAGGCGAATGGAGCACTGATGGTTGAGGGCTCATCTACTCCTACTTTTTGGATGTAGGCTTTCAGATCTTCGTTTGCTGCATGTAAAGAATCGTCTTTGTAGGATGCTGTGTCATCGCGCCAATGATCAATGGAGCGTAGGTAAGTTGCGATGTTGTGTTCTATGTCGGGGAGTTCTTTGAGGGGGATGATGGATTTTTTTGAAGTGGTTGTATTAGTTTGATTGTTCCCTGTGTTTTGGCAGGCGGAGAAAATAGTTATTAATAAGAGTGGGTAAAGAATGTGGCGCATGATCCAAAAATACGAGTATTGGTATAAATTGTTCAACCCCGCCGGGGCTGTAAGGTGAATTGTGTTCCTAATCCCCGGATTGCATCCGGGGCTATTCATATTTAACCCCTCCGGGGTTAGTCAATAACGTGTCTGACCGCTGAAGAAGCGGTGCTGACGCTAACGGGCTCTTAACGCGTCTGACCGCGAAAAGCGGTACTGACGCTACCTGCTAATTCCTTAATGGTTTTCCTGTTTGCAGAATACTTTGCAGGCGCTCGAGTGTTTTCTTTTGTCCGCAGAGGCTGAGGAAGGCTTCGCGCTCGAGGTCGAGGAGGTATTGTTCTGTTACCAGTGTGGGTGCGGATAGATCGCCGCCGCACATAACGTAGGCCAGTTTTTCGGCTATGAGCTTGTCGTAATCGCTGGCGTAGTTGGCGCGCCACATAGCATGGATACCTGCCATTAGTCCGCCGAGGCCACCGCGGCCCTGCACTTTGATATCGTTGCGGGGAGCGGGCTGCGTATAGCCTTGTTCGTGCATGGTTACTATCCTGCGCTTTGCATCCGCAATGCGCCTGTCGGGGTTGATGGAAATATGATCGGTGCCGGGGCGGAAAATGAAATTATCAAAAGCCTCGTGTGCTGATGTGGCCACTTTAGCCGTGGCAACGTTGATGAATAACTGCTGGAGGTAGTTAACCTCTATGTCTTCTTTTATGTTACGATCGCTGGCACGCACTACGAGCTCTTTGGTACCACCGCCACCGGGGATGAGGCCCACGCCTACTTCCACGAGGCCAATGTATGTTTCAGCAGCGGCTTGCACCGCATCGGCATGCAGGCACATTTCGCAGCCGCCGCCTAATGTAAGACCATGTGGTGCGACTATAACAGGCACGCTGCTGTAACGCAGGCGCATAGTGGTATTTTGAAACTGGCGAATAGCAAAGTCGAGCTCATCATATTCCTGCTCGGCAGCGAACATAAAGATGAGGCCTACGTTTGCCCCGGCACTGAAGTTGGCACCGCCGTTTGCCAATATCAAACCTTTATATTTTTCTTCGGCGATGGCTATGCTCTTTTGCACGCCTTCCAGCACCTCGCCACCTACGGTGTTCATCTTGGTGTTCCAGCGGAGGGCTACTACGTCATCGCCTATGTCGTAGAGCTTACAGGCGCTGTTCTTCCAAACCACTTTCTCGTCAAGGTGCTCGAGCAGTATCATACCGCCGAGGCCTGGAATAGGCTGATAAGTTTGTGTGCGTATGTCGTAATACTTGCGCTGACCATTCTCAGTTTTGTAGAAGGTCTTGAAACCTTTCTCCAACATTTGCGGCAGCCAGCCGGCGACTGTAATGCCAGCAGCCTTCATGTCATTTATTACCTTCTCTACACCCAATGCATCCCAGCTTTCGAATGCACCCATGTCCCAGCCGAAGCCGGCTTTAAGGGCATCGTCGATCTTGTACAGCTCATCCGCAATTTCAGGAATACGATTTGAACTATAGGCAAAGATCATGTGGTGCATGAGGCGATAGAACTCGCCTGCTTTGTCTGCGCCGCTGTATAAAACCTTTAATCGTGCAGCAAGATCGTCGACAGGTTTTGCGGCTTCGATCGTTGCATATTTTGTTTTGCGTTTGGGGCCGTACTCCATCGTGTTGAGGTCCAATGTGAGTATCTCTGATTTGCCCTTCTCGCCTTTTATCTTTTTATAAAAGCCCTGCCCTGTTTTATCGCCCAACCATTTGTTCTCCAGCATTTTTTCGAGGAAGGGAGGCATCTTGAAAAGCTCCTTTGCCTCATCATCTGGTGCATTGGCAGGCAGGTCTTTGGCTACGTGCACGAGTGTATCAAGGCCTACCACATCACCTGTACGGAATGTTGCAGACTTGGGGCGGCCGAGTATAGGGCCGGTTAGCAGGTCTACTTCGTCTACGTTCAAGCCAAGGTCCTGCATGGCTTTGAAGACCGCCATAAAGCCAAAGACGCCCACACGATTGGCTATGAATGCGGGGGTATCCTTGCATAGCACAGTGGTCTTGCCGAGAAAACGGCTGCCGTAGTCCATGAGGAAATCGAGCACTTCGGGTTTGGTATTAGGCGCGGGAATTATCTCGAGCAGGCGCAGGTAACGCGGGGGATTAAAAAAGTGTGTGCCGCAAAAATTTTGCTGAAAGTCTTCGCTCCTGCCCTCGCTCATAAGGTGTATTGGTATACCCGATGTATTGGTAGTGATGAGTGTACCGGGCTTACGGTGTTGCTCTATCTTGTCGAATACCTTCTGCTTTATGTCCAGCCGTTCTATTACTACTTCTATCACCCAATCGCAATCGGCGATGCGGTGGAGGTCATCTTCTATATTGCCTGTCTTTACCAGCCCGGCCACCTTCGTTGTGTATACTGCTGATGGCTTGCTTTTGAGCGTGGCTGCAAGGGCATCGTTCACTATGCGGTTGCGTATTTGTTTACTTTCCAACGTGAGGCCTTTTGCTTTTTCCGCCTCAGTCGGTTCGTTGGGAAGAATATCCAGTAATAATACCTGCACACCTATACCTGCAAAATGGCAGGCTATACGGCTGCCCATTACCCCACTACCTACTATTGCTACCTTACGAATGGCCCTGTTCATATTCCGATGCTTTTAGACAACACAATTTATTGAAAAATGGGCAGTTAGGTGCAATAAATGAAAATTTGCCGCAGGAGGGGCCGTCAATGGCTTTAATACGTCATCAGGCCGTTTTTAAAGGCCACTCCAAGCGCTTCCAGCTTTTCTTTCGGGAGATCAGTGTAAATGTAGCAATCGCCGATCCTGACATTGGGAATACCTTCCAGTTTTTCCTCCTCGTCGAGCGTCAAGAGGCCGATCCTTTTCCCGCTGTTGTATGCATCAGCCCCTTGCTTTATATAGGGAGGATAACGGTCCAGATTATTATAGGGGCGGCAGACCACCTCTTCGCCTGAGTAGAAATCGATCTGCCATTTTAATAAGTCATCGGGGCAGAAGATGTTGTTGACCTGCTCTTTTTTCAAATAGCTGATGGCCGGCAGGAAAGCGGATCTGTCGATATTATTTATTTTCAAGTCTTTGAATAGATAAACCGACACCCCGCCCAATAGACAAAGGGGAAGAATAAGCGCATAGGCCAGGACCTTTTTGTCCAGGCGATCAAGACCAATACAGGTGAAGAACAAGAGCAAACCATATATTGGCAGGAGATAGCGCGGATTATTCGCGGGAATAAACGGGATGTATGCCAGTGTGCAAAAGAGGGCTGCAAACAAAGCAAAAAAGAGGGCATTTTTCCGGAGGCCTTTAAAGGCAAGAACAAGGCCTGAAATAAGTGCGATGCAGATGCCCGCCATAAACAGCAAGGCAAAGATGACATTGGGCAAAGGCGGGGTATACACATCAGTAAGATAATAGAAGCCATGCAGGTTGGTAAAAACAGCCAGTGGCATGGTTGTAAACTTCTCCCATACCGAAGCAGGGCGAAAACTGATCATGTTACCATGCCATACCCCGGCATTTGCCATGGGCAGCAATACGAACAGCAGTGCGCAGGCGGCAATGCCGGCGAGGATCAGCAAAGTGTTTCGCAGGGGCTGCCTGTTGGCGGCCAAGTGATAGATGACAAGAGGTACCAGGCCGGGTATCCATAATGCCTGGCTTTGATAAATGAGCGGCAAAAGGATGCCGAGTAATATATAGGCAAGAGGTTTGTGGCCATCCTTTTTAAATAAAATGTAGGTGGCGATCCAGGACATGGTAAAAGCGGAAAGGTAGCCACCGCGGGCTTTCATAGACCATGCGGCCCATACCGGTGCAAGTATAAAAAGTATGGTGATCAGCAAAGGCAAACTACTACCCGGCCTGCATACCCGCTTCAGTGTTCCGTAAAAGAACAGAATACCTATGGTCCAAAGGGCAAGCATGGATAGCTTGACACTGTAATCGCTGATGCCGCCGAGGCAATAGCCAAGGGATATAAATGTGGTCTCGATAAGCGAAAAGCCGTAGGACTGGCCATAAAAGAACAGCGGGAGATCCTTGCCCTGCAGCATATGCTTGGCCATGAGTCCTACGATACACTCATCGCTATCCATAATGAAGTGCGGACTGAGCAATTGGGGCAGCCTGCTGATAAAGCACAGCAATATGATACAAACAAGGGGGAGCCAGGGACGGGAGTTCTTCATTACCGGGATAAAAACTGCGCTACTAATATAGGCATATTATAAAGTACAGCAATTAACTACAGGACGAATTCCATTTTATCCAGCACCTGCTTTGAGGGATGAGGAAGGAAAAAATACCCGTATACTACCCGGATAGGCAGGTCGCGCGGCGCCTGGTCGTCGTCGAAGCCTATGATCGCGGTGTTGTCGGGAACGCTTGTATAAGCTTTATTGACGCGCTGAACATATTCGGGATAGCGACCATCGTTTGGGTAATACCTGCAGATAATATGCTCGCCCGAGTAGTACATTACCTGCCACTGCAGCATGCCGCGGGTACAAAAAATATAGTTTATTTCCTGCTGCTCCATTGTGCCGATAAAGGAAAATAAGGCGGCGCGGGTAGTGGTATTGTAGCTAAAGTCTTTAAATAGGAACATGGCGATAAGCCCGGCGGCGTATAAGGGCGCTAACAGGACTAGCTTGAGCCAGCTTTTTTCGAAACGATCGAGATATATGCAGAGGGCGAACAGCGCAGTTCCGGAGAGCGGCAATACATAACGAGGCGCTATGCCGGGGATAAAGAGCAAATAAAGCAGGCAGCAGAGCAGCGCAATAAATGCTGTGAAGCAAAGCGCATTCTTTTTTATTCCCTTAAAGGATATGTACATGCCGGCAATAAGCAAGGCGCAGATGAGCCCTATTAAATAGTATGCCGCAAATGTATTGCCAGCCGGCGGGGGGTATATACGGTAGAGGTAGTAATAGCCGGTAAGGCTATCGACCACCAATTGAAATTGTTCACCCAGTTTCACTTTGAGAACATTGGCGAGCTCAAAAACCTGGGGCTGCCAAAAGTGAGATGAACTGCGCGCGATCAATGCCAGTGGAATAATGCCTGCAAATAAACCAGCAACAAGATATGGAGCAAGGCGCAGCCCCCCCAGCAAGCAGAGCCTGTAAAACAGGAAGGGCAATATGCCTGCCAGCCACAAAGGCTGGCTTTCGTAAATAATGGCCAGCAAAAAACCCTGCAGCACATAATAAGCAGGCCTTTGCGTGTTCTTATTGAACAGCAGGTAAGTAAATATCCAGGAAAGGGTAAAGGACGTAAGGTATCCACCCCGCGCCTTCATAGACCAGGCTGCCCATGCAGGTGTAAGAATAAAAAGAATGGTAATGAGCAGGGGCAAGGGGCTGCCGCCGCGGCAAATAGCTTTGAGCGTTTTGTAGAAAAAAATGATACCTGTTGTCCAAAGTGCGAGCATGGCCAGCTTTACACTATAATCGTTAATACCGCCAAGAAGATAGGCCAGCGATACCAGGCCTGTCTCCAGCAGTGAAAAGCCATATGACTGCCCGTAGAAAAACACAGAAATATCCTTGCCCTGCAACATATGTTTGGCCATTAGCGCGAGCGTACATTCGTCGCCATCCAAAATGAAATGCGGGCTGAGCAAAGAAGGCAGCCTGCTGATAAAGCATAGCAGCACGAGCGACAGAACAGGGAGCCAGGTAGGGGATCTGTGCATTTCTTAAAATAATAGCTAAGCTATTAATATATACATATTGCGCGGTGGAGTAAACAAAAAAACGTCCCCCGGTTGAACGGGGGACGCCTGGTAAATATTGTGTGAAAATTAGCGACGTGTAATGCTACCCGCGCCTATCAGTTCATTTTTGTCATTTGCAATGCGGTATTGATAGACAGCCGTAGATAAATGCTGCGTAGGCACATTCAGTATATTTGCTCCTGCAACGCATTGTTGTAGAGGGCTGGTGTATACTGTTTTGCCGGTGGCATCTGTGAGGGTTACGGTTAGATTTTCCGCATTTACGAGGCTGAGGCTGATGGTTACATTAGCTGAGGCAGGGTTGGGGTAGACGGCAATGTCTTTGGCCCTTGCCACAGACTCTATACCTGCAGTGGCCGAAAGCCTGAACAACTCATAGCCAGAACTTGCATCCTGCGCCTGGAAATATAGTTTGCCTCCATACTGTGTGAACAGTGAAGGGTTGCCGTTTCCTGCAGCCGGGTTAAGATCATAGACCAGCGAGGTGCCTGCGGCAGTGCCATCGGATACCCAAAGCTCCTGGCCTTCGGCAGCTGTTGTAGCATTAAAGTACAGCTTGTTATTATACACAGTTAAGTACTCGGGGTATGAACTGTTGGTGCCTGTGTTGATATCTTTTATGAGGGAGGTTGCATGGCTGGTAAGGTCATATTTCATCAACTCATAACCCGCGGTACCATTGTTGCCGGGGAAATAAATAGCGTTGCCGAATTTTACAATGTTCCTGTAATTATTATTGCCGGCGAGCTGGTTACGCCCATAGACACCGGCATTGGTGCTGTAGAGGGATGTAAGTTTGAGCGGAGGGTTGTTGCCGTCTATAACGAATAATTCCCTGTTGTCCACCGAATCGACCAGCGAAAAATAGAGCTTATTGTCGTCGCCTACATGAAAACTCTGCGGGTTGCTGCCTTTAAAACCTGCATTTGTAGTAACAAGGTCCGTATTGCCACTGGCGGGATCGTAACAATACAACATATAGCTTTCGCTTCCACCATCGCCAACAAAGTAAACTTTGTTATTATAAACGACCATATCCCAAAGCAGGCTACCTATACCAAGTGTAAGGCGGTCAAACACGTTGGTAGCAGCACCGGTGGTGGCATCCATATAACACAAACCATTGGTGGTGCCATCTGAGCCCCAATAATAGACCTTGTTACCAATTGAAACGTCATTGCTATTGGCATTGCCGGTAGCATCGGTAACGATCGTTGGGGTGCCGCTGCCTGTGTAAGAATAGTATTGCCCGTTACAATTGCAATATAATTTGCCATTGGCAGCAGCATAGCGATACATCTGGTAGCCGCAGTTTAAAGCATTTGCGGCGGTAACGGCAGCAGCATTAGTACCATCAAAAGTCCATAAACCAAGTGCGTTGGTAGAAAAATAAAGCGCGTTATTAAAAACGGTCAAGCCTGTTGGGCGTGAGCTGCTGGAACCGGGCGAAACATCGGCCATTATTGTGGGCACTGATTGCCCGGTAGCATTTGAAAAAGGTAGCAGAAGCAATGCTGCTGCAAGTAGTTTTTTGTTCATAAGTGTGATTTTGATAAAATTATTGGTATAAAAAGGTGTTTACTTAAAATTGCCGGGGGCAGCGGGGCATAGCAGCCTTAAAATGGAATGGTAGCCGTGCAGGCAGAGAGGGAGTATGGTTCATAAAACGAGATTTTTCCAAAAAATATAGTAAAAGACCATTTTTACAAAATAAAAATATATTAACCGTTGATAAGTGTACCTCAATGCAGGAACATATTAATATAGGCAGCAAGTGCAATCCTGAGACAATATTTGTCTAAATTCAACCTATAATTCAATCATTATGCTGAGCATTAAGAACATCGTGAAGCAATACGCGGGCTACCGTGCGCTGGATGATGTGAGTATGGAAATAGAAAAAGGCAGCATCTTCGGGCTGCTGGGGCCTAACGGGGCAGGCAAGACCTCGCTGATACGCATCATCAACCAGATAACCGCACCTGACTCAGGCGAAGTACTCTTCAACGGGCAACGCCTTAGCCAGACGCATGTGGAGCAGATAGGCTACCTACCCGAGGAACGCGGACTGTATAAGAAAATGGAAATAGGCGAGCAGCTGATATACCTGGCCAGGCTAAAGGGGCTGAGCCAGGATGAAGCTAAGCGCCGCATCAGGGCATGGTTTGTGAAGCTGGGCATAGAAGGATGGTGGAATAAAAAGATAGAAGAACTGTCGAAAGGGATGGCCCAAAAAGCCCAATTTGTAGCGACAGTAATACATGAACCGGAACTGCTCATCCTCGATGAGCCGTTCTCAGGCTTTGACCCGGTGAATGCCGAGGTGATAAAGAACGAGATACTGGAGCTGAACCGCAAGGGCACAACGATTATTTTCTCCACACACAGGATGGAATCGGTTGAGGAACTGTGTGACAGTATAACCTTACTGGACAAAGGACATAAAATACTGGAAGGCCGCGTGAAGGATATAAAGAACACTTACAGGAACAACACCTTCCTGCTGGAATACACAGGGAGCAGGGCGGATGTGAATGGCAGCAGCTCTTTCAGCATCGTAGAAGAAAGCAACAATAACGATGAGCGGAGACTGAAGCTACGCTTGAATTCAGGTGGCAACTCGAACGATATCATCAGCTATTTTGTATCGCGCGGACACATCAATCGCTTCGAGGAAGTGGTACCCACTATGAACGAAATATTTATTGACAAGGTAAATAAAATGAACTAAGGCCATGAACAAGGTATTACTGATCATAAAGCGTGAATATTTTTCGAGGGTAAAGAAGAAGTCATTCATCGTGATGACCTTTCTTGTGCCCCTGCTTTTTATAGGCATGTATGCCCTGATAGGCTACCTGATAGCCAAGGGCGATGAATTTGGCGATGCCAAGAATGTGACGGTGGTGGATGAAAGCGGCATGTTCACTAACCAATTGAAAAACAGCGGGAATATTAAATTCTCGTACTCTACAGAACCTTATGCAAAAGCAAAAGAAGGCATTTTCGATAAGGAGGATAGCTACCTGCTCCATATACCTGCCGACGCAAATAACGTAGAGATCCTGAGTGCAAAAAAATCGGGCGCCGGGATGGTGAGTACCATCGAAGACCAGATGAACGACATCGTGAAGACCAAAAAACTGATAGCTGCGGGTATAGACACAGCAGTATTGCGCAGATCGCAAAGCCATATAGATATCAGTGCAAAGCAGATGACCAAGGAAGGAGAGAAAGATGCCGGAACATGGGTGGCATATGGTGTGGGCTTTCTTTGTGCCTTCCTCATCTATATGTCGCTGTTCATATACGGCACGCAGGTGATGCGGGGCGTGATAGAAGAAAAAACAAGCAGGGTGATAGAGGTGATCATATCCTCGGTAAAGCCCTTCCAGCTGATGCTCGGCAAAATAATTGGTATAGGCATGGTAGGGCTTACACAGTTCCTGCTATGGATCATACTAAGCATAGCGCTCACAGGCGGGGCCAGCACAATGCTGATGAAAAATAAGGCCGGCTCTGTACAGACAAGCGTAATGCAGGCCTCACCTGCTGCACAAGGAGCAGCGACGATGAATACCGCGATGGAAAAATCGAAGGGTGAAGACATGGGCGTGAAAGTGATGAAGCAGATACAGGAGATACCCGTGGCCTATACTATATTTACCTTCCTTTTCTATTTCCTGTTCGGGTATATGTTGTATAGCGCCATCTTTGCAGCGGTTGGATCGGCGGTGGACAATGAAACGGAAACGCAGCAGTTCATGCTACCTATCACACTTCCATTGGTATTTACTTTTATCCTTTCGCTCAATTTTATCATTAATAATCCCGACAGTAGCCTTTCGTTCTGGCTATCTGTGATACCATTTACATCACCCATTGCGATGATGATACGAATACCTTTCGGCGTACCAATGTGGCAGCTGGCACTTTCTATGGTTTTACTATTGGGAGGCTTCCTGTTCACTACCTGGGTAGCGGCGCGCATTTACCGCGTGGGTATATTGATGTACGGCAAAAAGGCGAGCTACAAAGAGCTGGCTAAATGGTTCTTTTATAAAGAGTAATAAGACCCGGCAACGCGTCTGACCGCTGAAAAGCGGTACTGATGCTATTGGGTTTATGTAAAAATAACAAAGCGGCGTCTTATGCAAAGGTCAAAACGTATTGCATATGCGCCGCTTGTTTTTGCATATCTAGAAATGGAAGAGCTCACTGAGTATCTCCCTGGGTGGATCGATACAGATATAGTAGCGTCCTATGACGATCACATTCCTGTAACGCGGCTTATAATCATCAACATGGGCGTTGTCGCCAATGAAGCCGGTCTTTTCATGGTCTTCAAGGGCTTTGTTCACACGCATGGTATAAGGCGGGTACCTTCCCGGAAGCTCGATGCTACGGCAAAGCACTTGCTGGTCCGAATAGAAAATGACCTGCCAGGCGAACATTTCATCGCGGGCGAAGAGATAGTTTATGCCCTGCTGGTGCAACCGGCGCATCGTGTTCCTCAATTCTTTCTCCTTAGCTACGCCGAATTCAAAATCGGCGAAGCTTACCATTGCTACCAGGTTAAAAGCAATAAATAATCCCGTACCATAGTAGAATGACCTGTGCAGTTTGTAGTCGCTCAGCAGGATGCAGAGTGATATAATGGCAAAGCCCGTTAATGGCAGGAGGTAACGTGGCTCAAGGTAGAGCACAAATACCGTATAACTTACGGTGGCAAGTATACCGCAGCCGGAAAGGACAAATAACAGCGCGTTCTTTCTTCTTTGAAAAAGAAAAACTATTGAGACAAAAGGCAGGCAGAGAATTATGAACGTAAAAATATATGCCGTAAAAGCACAGAAGAAATTGGGCGGTTGCACAAAGATCAAAAAATAGTTGCCGTGCATAGATGAGTATATATACTTTGGTATGCGCACAATATTATCGAGCAGGGCCTGCGCATTGGGCGGGATAAAAGGGTTCACGGAATGGTAGTCTGGCAGTCCTTGCTTTAAGCAGTGGAACAATGCGCCTGTTACCACTATACATGCGGCAAGTGCTACAACCTGCCATGCCTTTTTGTTCTTAATTATCCTGTACAGGATAAACGGGGCCAGTCCCGGCAGCCAAAGTGGCTGGCTTTGAAATATTATTTCAAGTAAAAACCCGAGCAGGAAAAAAGTGGTTATTTTTTTATTGAGGCCGGGATGAAACAACAAGTACATTACTACTGATGATACCAGGAAAGCCGTAAGGTATCCGCCACGGGCCTTCATAGACCATACAGCCCAGGCCGGTGAGCAGATAAAAAGCACTGTAAGCACAGCCGGTAAATACTGATTGCTGTTGCTGATGAGCCTGAGGGTTTTGTAAAGAAATATTACCCCTGTTGTCCATAAAGTAAGCATTGCCAGCTTTACGGCAATTGTGGAAATGCCAAAAATGAAATAGAACAGTACGGCAGCCAGGCTCTCCACGATAGTAAAACCATATTGCTGCCCCAGGAAAAAAACATCAAAATGCTTGCCGAGGTAAATGTTCTTCGCCATTATTGCCACCACACATTCATCGCCGTCCAGTATCAATTTATCGCTCAGCAACTGGGGCAAGCGTGTTAAGATGCAAAGAATTATGATGAAAAAAGGGAATAGTTTATGAACCGGGTGTTTAGCGGGCAACATATTACAAAGATGTGAAAAAAACACTTCACATTGGCGGGTAGTCTTCTGTAATTGGGTAAATCAATTGTTACCTGCATGGGGACCAGACATCAATTAATACATTATCCGGCGTTTTCGATTTCAATAGAACACATTTGTCAGCGCTTCTTTTGATGGGCATAGGCTATAAAAATAATGGCCAATGTAATGTGTACCGATTAGGCGGTTCCTGTAAACGCTATACTCCGCTGTTGTATCACCAAATACGGCCGTCTTTTCGTGCCGTGCAAATGCACTGTCTACGCTGTTAAAATACTCGGGATACCTACCGGGAGCCCAGGGCCCACGGTATATTATCGCCTCGTTTGAATAAAACATGAGCTCCCAGCTCAAAAAATCATCCTGGCAAAAGAGGTAGTGGATATCGTTTTGCTCAAGCCGACCGATGGCCATTTTAAGGTCTTTCTCTTTGTTATTGCAAAAAGAAAAATCGTAAAAAGTAGGGATTGCAACGGCACCTGCAATTAGCAGCAAAGTGGCGCCGTAATATGCCGCCTTGCAGTAGGGAATAAGTTGCAATAGTAGCAGCAATGAGACTGTGGCAAAGCCAGAAACGGGTAACAAATACCTCGGCTCTATCCTGTAAGTAAAAATGCTGCAGGTTAAAACAAGTAAAACACCAAGAGATGAAACTATAAATAATGAGGCGCCCTTCTTTCCAGTCGCAATAAAATATACAGCAGCGATCAGCTGTACAAATACAAGTGCCTCAAAAGCATAGGCAAAGGCAAGGCAAAAAAAGTTGGGACTTTGCACATTACTCAAAAAGTAATTTCCATGAAGTGTATCTAAGAAAAATGCCGGGACGCGCGCGATATACTTTGCAAACATGCCAATCGGTATGAACAGTGGCGGATCGTGGAATTTAGGCAACGATTGTTTGGAAAAATAAAACGTTACCGCAAGGACTATAATACCGGCCAGGCAGGAAAATATACACCTCGCACTGTTCGTTTTTACCAGCATATAAGTGAGCAGCGGCAACAGACCTGCCAGCCAGAATGGTTGGCTTTGATAAACTAAAACAAGTATGACGCCCTGCAAAAAACAAATAGCGGACTTTTTAATCAATGCTTCATTAAAAACGAGATGCATAGAAATCGAAGAAAGTAAAAATGAAGTTAGATATCCTCCTCTTGCCTTCATAGACCATACCGCCCAGGTAGGGGAGCAAATAAAAATGAGCATTAATAAAACAGGCAAATACACCTTGCCATTATTTAACAAGACAAGCACTCTATACAAAAAAACAACCGCAGCGGTCCACAGGCTGAGCATAGCCAGCTTTACACTCATGGTTGATATACCCAAAACCGCATAGAACGGTACGATAGTGAGCGCCTCAACAAGGGAAAAACCGTATGACTGGCCGTAAAAGAATATTGGGAAGTCTTTGCCAACATAAATATGCTTTGCCATTAGCGCCACCACACATTCATCGCCGTCCAATATCAACTTATCGCTTAACAGCTGGGGCAAGCGTGTAAGCAGGCATAAAATGACAATAAAAAAGGGTATCCGTTTATATAGGGTCTTGCCAGCCAGCTGCATGCCACAAAGATGTTAAAAAAACAGCACATGTAAGCATAAATACATAAACGGCATTCCATTATCTTTGCTGGATATGCAATCCTTACAGGAACAAATACAGGCCCACGAACAGGAAATAAATGCCTTCAAGCCGGCAGATGCCGCGGAGCTGGAAGCATATCGTATCAAATACCTTGGCACCAAAGGCATTGTGAAGATGATATTCGGCGAAATGAAAAATGTGCCCGTAGAGCAGAAGAAAGACGCAGGACAGGTGCTGAATGCATTTAAGCAATTGGCAGAAGGCAAATACGAAGAGTACAAACACCTGCAGAACGGTGGTAAAAAGCCGGGGCCGGCTGTTGACATTACTTTACCGGGCACAAAGTTGCCGGTGGGTACACGCCACCCCATCAGGATGGTGGAAAATGAGATCGTATCGATATTCGAAAAGATAGGCTTCAGTGTAGCAACCGGACCGGAGATAGAAGATGACTGGCATAACTTCACCTCGCTGAACATGCCGGAGAACCATACTGCGCGCGACATGCAGGATACCTTTTATGTATCGCAACACCCCGATTGGGTACTGCGCACGCATACCTCATCTGTACAAGCGCGTATACTGGAAACACAGCCGCTACCGGTGCGGGTTATCTGCCCGGGGCGTGTGTACCGTAACGAGACCATTTCGGCCAGGGCGCATTGCTTCTTTCACCAGTGCGAGGGCTTGTATGTAGACAAGGACGTTTCTTTCGCCGACCTGAAGCAGACACTATATTACTTCGTGACCGAAATGTTTGGTGCAGATACCAAAGTGCGTTTCCGCCCCTCATATTTTCCTTTTACCGAACCAAGTGCAGAGATGGACATATCCTGCACCGTATGCGGAGGCTCGGGCTGCAGTCTCTGCAAGCATACGGGCTGGGTAGAGATACTGGGTTGCGGGATGGTGCATCCGAATATGCTGCGCAACTTTAATATTGATCCTGAAGTGTATACAGGCTTTGCGTTTGGTATGGGCGTAGAGCGGATAACGCAAGTGAAATACCAGGTGAATGACCTGAGATTATATTCGCAAAATGATGTCCGCTTTTTAAAACAGTTCCAGTCACTCTAAGGCCAAAGTCAAAATTCAAATCAAATAGCTTTTGAATTTTGACTTTTGAATTTTGAATTAGTCTATGATATTAGTTACCGGGGCAAGTGGTTTTTTGGGGCAGCACCTTGTACGCAGTTTATCTGCACAGGGTAATAAAGTACGTGCTTTATATAACCGCCATGAACCTAATGACGAAATGCGCGCCCTGCCCGGTGTATCATGGGAGAAACATGACCTGCTGGATATTTATGAAGTAGAGGCCGCAATGGAGGGAATTAGCCATGTATACCATTGTGCTGCCATCATCTCCATGGACCCAGCAAGACGTAACGAGCTGGTACACTTTAATACGGAAAGCACAGCGAACATTGTGAACCAGGCGCTGGAGCAGGGCATAGAAAAGATGGTATACATCAGTTCGGTGGCAGCATTGGGCAGGTCGGAAGACGCGAAAAAGGAAATAACGGAGGACGAAGAGTGGGAAGAAAGCAAATACAATTCAGGCTACGGGCTAAGTAAATATATGGCCGAGATGGAAGTGTGGCGTGGCATAGGAGAAGGCCTGAATGCAGCAATACTCAATCCCGGTACCATCCTTGGGGCTGCAAGCTCCTGGCACGATGGCTCAGCCCACATCATGAAAATAGTGTACAAGCAGTTTCCTTTCTACACCGGCGGCAGTACATCATGGGTGGATGTAGCGGACGTGTGCAAGGCAGCAATAATGCTGATGCAAAGCGAAGTGTCAGATGAGCGTTTTATTCTGAGTGCAGGTAATTATTCCTTTAAAGAGATCTTTACTAAGATGGCAAATGCACTGAATCGCAGGCCACCGGGTATAAAAGCAGGCGCATTTTTATCAGGGCTTACCTGGCGCTACTACAAATTGAGGAGCCTGCTTACGGGGAAGGATTCCATACTAACACGCGAAAGTGCGGAAATAGCCCAAAAGCATTCCTACTTCAATAATGAGAAGTTCCTGAAGTTTTTCCCCTCATTTTCATATACGCCCATAGATAGTACAATTGCTACTATGAGCGCTGCCTTTTTACACTCAAATCATAAAAAATAGTGTTTTTTTTGGTTTATTAGTAAAAACATTTTAATCTTGCATACAAGGAACGATAAGCGTTCCGTCCTTTCATTCAGTTTCTGAATTTTCCTTTTCCAAATAACGGTAGTCTTTCAGAAATTAAGTCGAGAAGTTTTTATCAAAAGAATCAATTAATTAATCAAAGAGAAACTCAAATCTTTTTTAGAAAAAAATCAAGCATGCCTTACGACATTTTGCAATTGAACGATATGCTCGTTCCTGAGCTTGTAGATGTAGCTGATAGCCTTAAGATCCACAACGCCAGCAAACTGGACAAACAAACACTTATTTATAAAATACTGGATCAGCAGGCTTTAACTGCCGGTGCCGCAGGTACTGCAGCCGCCGACGATAAAAAACGCCGCGGACGCAAACCCAAAACCGATGCTGCACCCGTGGAAAAAATAGGCCACAATGCCCCGAGGCATACCAAGGCCGAGGAAGCAGCTGCTGCTGAAGATGCAGATAAAAAACCACGTGGCCGTAAACCCAAGGCCGAAGTAGCTGAAGAAGATGCGCCCGACGAGCAGGAAGTAGCTGCAGAATGGAGTGGCAACGTGAAGGACGCTGAAGGAACACCCGCAGGTGCGGCTTCAACCGTGGCCCCGCCTACGGCCTCTGAGTCTACAGGTATTACGATGCCATCTCTGGAAGATGCACCGGAAAACCAGCCACAGCAGCCAGCAACAACTGAAAGTGCTGAAGCACCTGTACAAAGCAGGCCCCAACATCAAAACCAGGGACAGGGCAACAACCGTTACCGCCGCGATCAGCAGCAACAACAACAGAGTAGTTTCAATGTAGAGTTTGACGGAGTGGTGGTAAGTGAGGGTGTGCTGGAAATGATGCAGGATGGCTACGGCTTCCTGCGCAGCAGCGATTATAACTACCTCAGCTCACCCGATGATATATATGTATCACCATCGCAGATAAAACTGTTTGGCCTCAAAACCGGCGATACGGTACGCGGCAGCGTGCGCCCGCCGAAAGAAGGCGAAAAATACTTTGCATTATTAAAGGTAGAGACCATCAACGGCCGCCTGCCCGACGAGATACGTGACCGCGTGCCTTTCGATTACCTGACACCACTTTTCCCTTTTGAAAAGCTGAGCCTGACCACTACCAGCAATAACTACAGCACCCGTATCATGGACCTGTTCACGCCCATAGGTAAAGGCCAGCGTGGCCTTATCGTGGCGCAGCCTAAAACAGGTAAGACCATGCTGCTGAAGGAAGTGGCCAATGCAATAGCAAAGAACCACCCTGAGTGCTACCTGATGATCGTACTGGTGGATGAGCGTCCTGAAGAAGTAACCGACATGCAACGCAGTGTGAATGCAGAAGTGATAGCATCTACATTTGACGAGCCTGCCGATAAACACGTAAAAGTATCTACCATTGCACTGCAGAAAGCAAAACGCCTTGTGGAAGTAGGACATGATGTGGTGATACTGTTGGATTCTATCACCCGCCTTGCCCGCGCACATAATACCGTAGCCCCTGCAAGTGGTAAAGTATTGAGCGGTGGTGTGGAAGCAAATGCGATGCAGAAACCAAAACAGTTCTTTGGTGCCGCCCGTAAGATAGAGAACGGCGGATCGCTTACTATACTGGCTACTGCCCTTATCGATACCGGCTCCAAGATGGACGAAGTGATCTTTGAAGAATTCAAGGGTACCGGTAACATGGAATTGCAGCTCGACCGCCGCCTTGCCAACAAACGTGTATTCCCCGCTATTGATATAGTATCATCATCAACCCGCCGTGATGACCTGTTGCTGGATAAGGATATACAGAACAAGATGTGGCTGCTGCGCAATCACATTGCAGGCATGAATACCGATGAGGCAATGAACTTCCTGCTACAGCAAATGCGTGGCACCAAGAGCAATGAAGAATTCCTGCTTACGATGAACAAATAGATCCAATGATCTTTAATAGAAAAAGGCAACCTCACCGGTTGCCTTTTTTAGTTTGATAAAATATGGTTATGAACTATGGTCCACTACTATCACCCACTTCCCTTTTATTTTTCTGATCAATAAGGTATAGTCGCCCGACACATCGCCGGCGCTACGCTTTAGCGCCCATTTGCCAACAAGAAAATAATAATCGGCTCCCAGCTTCCTCATTTCCGTTATGGTCGATGTAAGTTTACCCATATGCGCATCATCGGGGTAGGCCAGTTTGTATTTATCGAGGGTGGCCTTGTAGCCATAGCGCGGTCCCTTGGAGCCAATGAACAGCAGGCTGTCGCTTTCCCAGTAGCCGTGCATATAACCTTCTATACTACCCTTGTTCCACTGGGCTACCTGGGTGGCGAGCATTTGCCTTATTTGCTGCTCATCGTTGCTTTGAGCATATACGCCTTTGAACATAAACAGGCTAAAGGCAATAAAGAGAAGACCGGCTCGCATACAGGTATTTTTTGCTAATGTACATATTACCAGGATGAAAGGCATAAAAAAAGCAACCACGAAGTAGTTGCGATTTTTAATTTTCAGCACCCGATAGGTTTACAGGGGCTGGGTTCGTATGAGGGTGTATAGCTTATAGGGTAAACAGTTGCATGGTATATCTTATTGTATATCATAAACTGCAAGCAAAATAGAACAATCATAAATGCCAAGAACATCCCATTCGACCAAAGAAGCTTATCATCGGACGAAGAGCATTGTATATGAGATAAGTAATTCTATATCCATTTTTTATCATTAAATGAAAATACTAATACTAATAGCTGATGCCCGATGAATAGTTTTTTTTACTTTTACCAATATTTAATATCAACGTGCTTATGGCCAGTCAATTGTTAAAAGGTAAAAAAGGGATCATATTCGGCGCGCTCGATGAACGCTCCATAGCTTGGAAAACGGCACTGGCTGCTCACGCAGAAGGCGCTCAACTGGTGCTTACCAATGCACCCATAGCCCTGCGTATGGGCAAGATCAATGAACTCTCAAAACTCTGCGGCGACGCACCTGTGATACCGGCAGATGCTACTTCAATGCCCGATATAGAGCACCTCTTCCAGAAAAGCATGGAAGCACTGGACGGGAAAGTGGATTTCGTGCTACATTCTATTGGCATGAGCCCGAATGTGCGCAAGAATATTGAGTACACCGATACCAACTACGAGAATTTTCATAAAACACTGGACATTAGCAGCCTGTCGCTGCACAGGATATTGCAAACCGCCATGAAAATGGATGCGCTCAACGAATGGGCATCAGTGGTAGCACTCAGCTATATCGCGGCACAGCGCAGTTTCCCGGGTTATAACGATATGGCCGATGCCAAGGCCTTGCTGGAAAGCATTGCACGCAGCTTCGGTTATCATTACGGCTTTAAGAACAAGGTGCGCGTTAACACCATATCCCAGTCGCCAACGGTAACTACCGCTGGTTCAGGGGTATCGGGTTTCGATGCATTTCTCAGCTATGCCGAAAAAATGTCACCCCTGGGCAATGCCAGCTCCGACGATTGCGCTAATTTCTGCATAACCCTGTTCAGCGATTACACACGGATGATAACAATGCAAAACATTTTCCATGATGGCGGCTTCTCTATGACGGGTGTAAGCCAGGCAATAGTGGAAGACGAGCAAAAACTGGCATCACAAGGCTAATTAATTTAATAATCCTACCTGCACATGGCAATATTTGAGAGCATGAACCGTTTTAAGAAGCGTATGGAATGGAAAAAATGGCTGGGCACAGCGGCAATATGCTGCTGCTGTATGGGCTTACATGCACAGGTTACCGGCGGCGAGCGAGCGATGGAATTTCTGCGCCTTTCCAATTCGCCTCATGTCTCCGCATTAGGCGGCCTCAATGTTTCCTCCACTTCCGATGATATTGCCTTTGCCTTGCAAAACCCTGCGCTGATGCGCCCGGGCCTGCACAACCAGCTTGGTTTAAATTACAATGCTTATTACGCAGGTATAAGCCTCATGAACCTGCAGTATGGTTATAATATCGACAAAATAAAAACTGCACTTGCATTTGGCGTTCAATACCTTAATTATGGCTCCATCATTCAAACCGATGATGTAGGTAACCAATATGGTACCTTTCATGCCAGCGACTTTGCGCTATCAGTTGCAGCATCACGCAGCTATGGCACGCACTGGCGTTACGGGGCCACCCTTAAGTTTGCACACTCCACCCTATACGATAGTAAAGCCAGCGCAGTACTGGCCGACGTAGGCGTTAATTACTACGACAGTAATTCGCTGGTGGATGTAGGCATCGTGGCAAAGAATATGGGCTTCTCATTGCATAATTATACTAAAGGCAATAGCGAGCCACTCCCCTTCGATCTGCAGCTGGGTATCCAGAAACAGTTCAAGCATTTGCCACTGCGTTTATTTGCTACGGTGCATCATTTATACGAGTGGGACATCCGCTATGATAATCCTGCGGACGTACAAACCAACATCCTATCCGGCACAGATACCAGCACCAAAAAGAAAAGCTATTTCGCCGATAAACTGTTTCGCCATTTTATATTCGGCGCAGAGTTTACATTGGGCAAGCGAATTGCATTATCCGCATCGTATAACCAATTGCACCGCGGCGAGCTTGCTGTAAAAGACCATTCGGCAATGGCAGGTTTCTCCTTCGGGCTGGGTGTCAATCTCAACAAGTTCCAGGTGCACTACGCACGTGTCTATTATTCATCGGCAGGTGCTTATAATGAGTTTGGGCTGAACATGGCCCTGAATAAGCTCTTCGGCCTGGGTAAAGGCGGGGAGAAGAAGAACTGGAATACTGTGTATCCTGATGAAATGGCACGTCAATAGTTCTACCGTCGCTTCGGGTAGTTAAAAAGAATACATCCCAGTATCGGAAAAAGAAAAATAGCCACTGTTATCACAGAGGTGAAAATATCTGCATTGTGCCCTGATAACATTATGCTCAACTGTGAGCCGGGCATATAATGTTCGCTGAGCGACAGTACCAATTTAAGGCCAAGGATACCCAGTACTGTGAATGCTGATGTTTCGAGGAACGGGTAATGCGTTAGCAGCCTTACAAAACCCTGTGCCACAAAACGCATGGTGAGTATACCGATAAAAACCCCTACCCATACCAGTATGATATTGTTGGTGAAGGCCACCGCAGCAAAAACATTATCCAGCGAAAAGACCATGTCCATTAGCTCCACCATAAGCACAGTGGCCCAGAAAGGCCCTGTCACTTTTATCAATTGCCTGTATAGCCAGTTGCCTTCTTTTATTACCTCACCTTCTTCCTCTTCTTTATTCTTCGGCTTAATAAAATATTTGATGCAGAGGTATAAAAGATAAACACCTGCCAAAGGTTTTAACCACCATACCTTTATCAGGAAGGAGGCAAAGAGCAAACTGATACCTCTGAAAATATAAGCCCCAATGATGCCGTAGCGCAATGCTTTACCACGTTCGTTCTTGCTTAGCTTTATTACCATCGTGGCCAGCACTGCAGCATTATCCACCGATAGCAGGCTTTCGATAAGAACAAGATTAAACACAATAGCTAGCGAAGCCCATGGCTTGCTTGTTATTTCATGTAATAATTCGGCTAATGACATTTATTCTTTCTCCCTGTTCAAAGTTAACTGTTTAGTCCCTTTCTGCTTCTTCTATTGCATCACTAACAGCCAGCACAAGATTGTCAGGTAATTGTAATTCTTCCTGGGGCACCGTATCATACCTGCCCAGTACCGACCATCTCATATAAAAACGCGGGTATCCTTTAATATTCACTTCATAATACCTGCCGTCGGGCCTTACCTGCGACAAGATCACGGCAAGTACCTGTTTGCCATCAAAATTTACCTGTACCGAAAAGTTCTTCTTCATCTTATATCCTATAAATGTCCTTCTGCGCAATAATAATGTAAGAGTAATGATTTTTGCCACTTTATTAACCAAATGCAATTATTTCAAAGACCGATTTCCTTAAATACACCCCGGCTTTTCGCCTATACTCCTCTATTATTTGAATAATAGCCATACTATTTTAATATTTACTTTATGCCGGGATCATGCCCCTACCCTGCGACAATCCCTTGATCTATAAATTTATTTGTAAGAATTGTAACCTTTTGTGACTTGATACCGATACATAATTTTAAAGTATTATTCCCAAAAAAACCTTCATCTTAAACATTTATTTACCAACGAATGGTGTCAAACCTCCGTCTATAATTGTAACAGACCATTAAATATAAACTAACCATTGATAACAGTTTAAAAGCCTTGAAACCAGATGAATTTAGGAAAAGCAATAAAATCCGTAAGAAGGCAATTGGGAATAACTCAATATGAACTCGCCGAGATTTGCCTTATCTCTCAAACATCGCTTTCACAGATAGAGACAGGGGTAAAAAGGCCAAGCCAGCGTACCATGAAAAAAATATGTGCGGCTTTCGAAGTGCCTGAATCAGTTTTGTACATCCTTGGCATGCAGGACACCGATGTTCCTGAAAGCAAGCGTGATATATATGCCATGCTATTTCCATCCATACAAAGCCTCGCTTTGCAGATGGTGACAGTGGAGCACACTAAACTATTGAACGGCGAGCTCGCTGAGCATTAATTATAAAAGTACCTGCATCATATTGCATGATGCAGGTACCCTATTGTGATCCATATTTTATTGTATTACACCGGCTACTTTGCCTATTTGCAAAAGTATTTTCTCCGTTGTTCTCAGGATATTACCAGGAGCGTTCAGCTCCTTTTTTATTAGGGGTATCTCATCGTTATCCGCAGTAATGTTGGCAGCAGGTTGCCCCTGCCCTGCCGGCACTACATGGGCCACGGCTACATTACCGCCCATGTTTTTATGCAGCCCGCCCGTTACTTCATCCCAGTTAATAACGGCCATGCTCAAAAAATAGAGCAATAAAGACCACAGTAGTGATTTACTGATAAACGTTAGCTTTTGTAGTACACCCTTTCTCATATACCATGATTTTAGGACAGAAAAATTGCTGTTATAAATTTCCGCTTATTCAATGCATCCGCTTATACCCCAAAAAGGGGGATATTTATCCCCCCTTACTTAGTTTTTCACAAATTTAGCATAATAACCCTCGCAGGCCAGGAAATAAGTACCCGCCGGCCAGTTACGGGTATCTATGTTCACAACTGCGCTTCCGCTCGTTCTTACACTTTTCACTTCCTGCCCGGTGATATTATACACTTTCAATAATGCATTACTACTGCCAATGCCCTGCAAATTCACCTGCAGCATATCAGCTACGGGGTTTGGGTATACCTGTATGGCTTTATCCCTTGCAGCAAAAATTGGCACACGGTTAGGCAAAGTTACAAGGTTGCCCACTTTCATGCCATTGCCAAAGCTGCTCACCCACACCTGGTTCGAATCGTAGGGATTAAAATAAACACGTTCAGGTTGGCGGAATGGATAGCTGGCTACAAGGGTAAATGCTGGTGTTGCGGTATTCATATTGCTGCTGAAATTGAGCCCCTGTGTTTCCGTTGTCAGGTAAGCATTGTTGCTGTTGTTCGGGTCAAAGGTGAGTGAGGTAACCCGGTCGAACTGTGAGGCCGTCAGCTTTGACCAGGATGTGCCGCGATTGGTTGTTTTATACAAACCACCCTTTGGTCCGCCCGCATTGCCCCAAGCGCTGAACACGCAGGCATACCATGTATTCTGCGTAGCATCACTTGGATCCAGTACCACATCTTTTGTCCAGTACTGCATGTTTACATCGCTCTTATCAGCCCATGTGCCCGTTACAGGGTCATAAAGAAATACGCCTGAGCTCGTTGTCCAGTTGCTGGGGTTCATTCGGCCCGAGAATGTGCACAATACTTTACCGTCATTCAGTACAATTATCGTAGCAGGATGTCCCTCAGCACGTGAGGGCGAGGGAAGTTTGGTCCACGTGCTGGTGGCATGGCTGCTGAGGTTGCTCGTCATATATATACCACCGATGGTAGTATCGTGGTGGATAACACTTGCATATGCTTTGTTTGAATCATTGGGATCTATAGCGATCCAGAATGCGGGGTGGCCAAAGGCATGCACTAATGACCATGTTGCCCCATTGTCCGTTGAATAATTTACATTTCCCGTTGCATCTGCTACATCCAGTTGCGCATCCTTCAGTCTCGTGCTCTGGTACATATCATGCACTTTGGATGTGCCTGCATACATAACACCGCCGGGTGTTTTTGCTATGCGGTAGGTTGAGTTAACGCTCATGCCCGTGTAACTAAAGCCCCAGCTTTTGCCGCTATCCACACTGCGTATACCACCTATATCGCTGAAGGCTGCGAACATTGTAGAAGGGCTTTGCCAGTCCACCTGCCAGCAGGTAGTATTCTCCAGGCCTATGGAATGATAATATTGTTTCGTTGGCGTATTGGCATTAGCCGGGTGATCGTCCGAGTTGTTTACGTAAGCTTGTTTCCAGTTGGCACCGCCATCACTGCTCACATGCACAAAACCAAAATCGCCAAAGAGTATTTTGTTTGCATTGTTCGGTGCTACAGCAATGCCAAATGCCGTTTCGCCCCAGCTCCAGCCCTTATCGCCGTTTTGCCCGCTCCAGCCGGTGATGATGTTTTGGTTGCCCGTACTTTTGAACATCTTGCTCCATGTACCACCGCCATTGGTCGATTTGTAAACAAGTGCTGCGCTGCCGTTATCGCTGCCCGCCAGGTACACGGTATTCACATCATTTGTGGCCATGCCTGTATACATTACAAAGTCTGTAGCGAAATTGATACCCGTTGATGCGGAAGCCCATGTACCGTTGGCATTGTCCATAATGTAAACACCTTTGGCAAAACCATAGTAATCGTAAGGCATCACACCATTGTATACATCAGCTACATCAGCAGTGATACAGGCAAAACGCATGGTGCCGCCATTCTTTGCGCCCGAGAAGCTCCAGATCACCTCGCCCGCAGCTATACCCGTCGTGGCCATGGTGCTGAAAGTATTGCCGCTGTTTGTAGAATAAAGCAGGCCATCGTTGGTGCCTATGTAAATGCTGTCGCCTATGTAAGCTACACCGCCCATGATAATGCCTGCGCCATTGTTGGCAGCCTGCTTCACCAGTGTGAAGGTGGCGCCGCTGTCCTGCGAAATAAAGATCTTACCGTAGTAGTTCATCAATAGCTGGTTGGGCTTATTGTAGTTGGCCGCCATGCGGTACACCATACCCTCGTTGGCATCAAAGCCGGGCAACTGCGTCCAGCTATTGCCGCCGTTATTGGTCTTTACCGGGTAGCCGTTATTGCCGTCGTTGAAATTGCAGTAGGCTACATTGGCATTACTGGTGAATTCATAAGTGGAGACATTGAGGCACTGCAATTTGCTGAAATGCAGCTGCGAATATGTGTCGCCAAAATCGGTCGAGTGGAACAACTCGCTCATATCACAGGATATATAAAATTCATTGTCGTTCGCCGGGTTTATCCTCGGGAAGAACAGTGCCCCGCCGCCACCTACGCCGCGCGGCGCAAAGCTGGCAGGCTGTGCATGGGCAAGGCTGCCGACACATAAAAAGATTGCGAGGAAGTAAAAAGTAGATCTTATGTTCATAAGGCACCGTTTAAACTATTGGTTAATAAATGAAAATAGGGGACAATTGATATAGACGAGATAAATATGCTGCTCGTTAGCACCCCTATAAAGATAAAAATTAAATTACATACTTCAATTTTTATGTTGAATTATTACGTAGCTTTAAACCTCATTTTTAATCATATAATATGAAGCAGCTTTTGCTCGCAGTGTATGTTTTGTGTTGTGTGCCTTTGACTTTGCTGGCCCAAGCTGATAAGACCGACATCTCCACCTGCAGCCACTTGAAACGGCACTATAATACAGCAGCTAAACCCACAGTAGCCAGCCTTGCCGAAAATGACTACGATGTAAAATATGTGAAGCTGGACCTGGCAATGACCAATTTGTCCACCACCTTAAGCGGCAGCGCCACTACCCGGGCTAAGGTGGTAAGTGCGACAATGCCTGCTTATGTTTTTGAACTGACAAGCCTTTTAACTATCGATTCATTGAAAGTGAATGGTGTAAACAGGGCTGTGACCACAGTTGATTCCATAAGGACGGTCACCTTGCCAGGCCCCCTTTTGCAAAATGATGTTTTCACCGTGCAGGTATATTATCATGGCACGCCATTATACCCTGCTGCTTTTTTAGTGGGCATCTTTAATGATGTTTCTCCATCCTGGGGGGCACAGGTCACTTACACCTTGAGCGAATCGTATCACGCGCTTGCATGGTGGCCGGTAAAGCAATCCCTGACCGATAAAATAGATTCCACCGATGTATGGATCACAGTAGACACTTCGCTGAAAGCGGGCAGTAACGGGCTATTGCAGCATGTAACGGCTGTTGCCCCCGGCAAAGCACGCTACGAATGGAAAGAACGCTACCCTATTGACTATTACCTTGTATCGGTAACGATAGCTCCCTATGTCGACTATTCTTATTACATGCACTTCTCGAACAGCAATGACTCTATGCTGATCCAGAATTATGTGTACAATAATCCCGCTACACTTCCTTTCTTCAAAGATGTTATCGACTCTACAGGCATGATCGTGGATTACTTCTCAACCATTTACGGCCGTTATTATTTCTGGAAAGAAAAATACGGGCATTGTATGGCGCCCATCAGCGGTGGCATGGAGCACCAGACCATGACCACGCTGGGCAATTTTCATACTACCCTTACCGCCCACGAGCTGGCGCACCAATGGTTTGGCGATAATGTTACTTGTGCATCCTGGGCCGACCTTTGGTTGAACGAGGGCTTCGCTACTTATTCCGAATACCTCTACGTCCGTCATTTCTGGGGGGCCGATTCCGCCTTCCTGTATATGAACGGCATACAGAACAATGTATATCCCGATCCTTCGGGCAGCGTTTACATAGTTGACTCACTCAACGAGGCCAGGTTATTCGATGGCCGCCTTACTTACAATAAAGGAGGCTCCGTTTTGCACATGCTGCATTTCCTTGCAGGCAGCGACAGCGCTTATTTCCTCATTTGCAAAAATTACCAGCAGCAGAATAATTATGGGAACGGTACCACTACCACTTTGAAAAATGTTGCGGAGACGGTACTGAACCGGAACCTCGATGTCTTCTTCGATCAATGGATCTATAAAGAAGGTTGGCCCATATACGATGCAGTTTGGGCGCAGGGCGGCAGCGAAGTGTATGTGCGTCTTAACCAAACCACATCTATGCCCTCCTCGCAAACGCTCTTTGCCACACCCATCGAGTTAAAGTTTACTTCAGCTACCGGCGATACCACGATCAGGGTCGACAACCTGTACAACATTCAGCATTTTCAATTCCATTGGGACAAAACGGTCACTGGCATGCAGGTCGACCCAAATCGCTGGCTGTTAAGGCAGGTGAACTCCGTGGTCAACGATCCTGCGCTCCTGCATGTAAGCAGCCTTGCAAGACATGGCCTGTACATATATCCCAATCCCGCAACATACTATTGGGAACTAAGTGATCTGCCTGCCAATACCGGGCTGCAACTGGCCGATATGACCGGCCGCATAGTATGGCAAGGTAATACATTGAATGCCTACAGTATGAAAGTGCCGGCAGGCTCCTTACCTGGCGGAATTTATATCTTGCAGCTAACGGGACAAAACAAAACAACGTCTGTAAAACTAATAAAACAATAAACCGGTTATGAACCTCAAAAAAAGCCTCCTGCCAATTCTGCTGCTTCCTTTTGCTATGCAATTGCATGCACAGGATGCTGATCCGGCTATACTCTGTTCTAAGTCGCAAAAGCAGCACAGTACCGCTAATAAAGGGACGATTGCTACGCCGGAAGAAGATTATTATGATGTTCATTACCTGAAGTTCAACCTGAACATGAATGACACCAGCATGTACACCAGGGGCAATGTAACTACCTATGCTACGGTAACCGCTGCCACTATGAACGTATATGCATTTGAGCTGGATTCTACCCAAATCATCGACTCGGCAAAATTCAACAACACACTGATATCGGTACAGACGACAGGTGGCTGGATAAGGAAAATGAATTTGCCCACTACCCTCAACCAGGGCGATGCATTTAGCGCACAGATATTTTATCATGGCTACCCGCTGCCCGCACAACCGGGATTTTTCAGCGCCATGACGCATGCTATTACAGGTACAGGAGTGGAAATGCTCTACACCGTTAGCGATCCTTACGTAGCACGTAGCTGGTGGCCCTGTAAGCAGTCTGTGTTGGATAAAATAGACTCGGTAGCTATGTCAGTTACAGTACCCGCGGCGCTGAAATGCGGCAGCAATGGCCTGCTGGAATCTGTTACCACACCTGCCCCGGGCTTCAAACAGTTCAACTGGAAGACGCACTACCCAATACAGTACTACCTCATATCCATAGCCATCGCTCCCTATTTCGAACATTCATTTTACATGCATTTCGATAATAGTCCCGACTCGATGCTCATCCAGAATTACTTCTATGATTCTGCCACCTTCGTACCTGCGTACCAGGCCAATTTCGACAGCGTAGCTCAGATGATCAATTACCTTTCAAGTCTCTTTGGTAAATATCCCTTCTACAAAGAAAAGTATGGCCATTGCTACACTACCCTGCCCGGTGGCATGGAGAACCAGACAATGACTACTATCGGCGTTACAAGTACCAACCTGATATGTCATGAGCTGGGCCACCAATGGTTTGGCAACCATGTAGGCTACGACAACTGGCACGACGTATGGCTCAGCGAAGGCTTCGCTACCTATTGTGAGCAGCTATATTATAGTCATTTCTGGAGCCCCGCCACAGGCCAGGCTTACCGTACTTCGCAGTACAACAATGTGATGGGTGCAGCAGGCGGCAGGGTTTATATTGATGACACTACCAGCGTCAATACGCTCTTCGATGCAAGGCTGGTGTATAAAAAGGCCGCTGCGGTGATACATATGCTGCGCTTCCTTGCACCCAGCGATAGTGTATTTTTCGATGTGCTGAAAACATACCAACTGCAATATGCCTTCGGCAATGCATCACCCGCCAACCTGCAATCGATAGCTGAAGCCGCATACGGGCAAAGCCTGAGTACTTTCTTCAACCAATGGATAATGGGTGAGGGCTACATAAAATACAATGTGCGCTGGGCGCAGGATGGCAATATGGTTATGATAAAGCTGCTCCAGACCACCTCCATGCCATCTTCCGTGCCACTGTTCATTACACCGGTCGAAATAAAGCTGCATACTACCCAGGGCGATACGGTCTTTAAATTTTACAACGATCAGCCCACGCAGTATTATTACGCTACCTGCAACGATTCTGTGCTGAGCATCACCATAGATCCCAACGAATGGATACTGGATAAAGTGCAATCTAACGTACATGATCCATCATTGCTCGGTATCAATGAAGCAAAGCTGGCTGAGTTCAAAGCCTTTCCCAATCCCACAAAAGACGATTGGAACATCGAGCAACTGCCTGCAAATACAGACCTTGTGCTCACAGATATCAGCGGAAAAGTGCTCTGGCGCGGCAACAGTAAGAGCGGCAATATGGTTATTCCCGGCAGGCAGCTGCCTACCGGCCGCTATACGCTGCAGTTAAGCAATAGGAAACATAATACCGGCACACTGCAACTGGTGCATTGGTAACAGCATATTCTGATACCCTGTAAAAAAAGTCCCCCGGTTCAACCGGGGGACTTTTTTTACACTAATATCTTACACTACATTGTATAGAAGTCCATACCCGTTACCTGCAGCAGGTATTTTACATGCTCCAGTATCTCGTCCGGGTTGTTGCTGTTGCGTATTTTTTCCCTGATAAATATGAGGGTCTCAATATCATCATCAGACAACTTTTTCGGATGCATGTTAATCACTTTGCTGATACTGGTAATTAATTGCTCTTTAGATTTCATCTTTTGATATCATTTCGGGCCAGGATGATATTTTCAAGCCTGAAGATATAAAAAGGTTTATATTTTTAACATTTTGTTAAAGACTTTGTTAATAATATAACATTATTGTAAATGTGACCATATTACATGGCTGGTGTATTTATCGCCATTTCTGTAAAGGGCAAGACATGAGTAAAGGTTCTTGGTCCTGTCGTAATCGCCGCTTTCCAGCATACAAGACCGCGACTCGTCTGCGCCGGGCTCACCAAATAGCCACCCCTTAGTGATGTTCTTTTTTTTGTCTATTTTATAGTACACCGCCTCTGTTTTCTCGTAGGCATACACCGTATCCGGGCTTGCTGACAGGGGTTTGGAGTAGTTGTCTTTACTGTCATTGAATAATACGAACCGGGCATTGTTGTACTCATAGTTCATTACCGAGGCGAACTGGTTTGCGTAGTCCTGGTCGGGGTTGTGGCGGAAAAGCAGTTTGAATGCATCGCGGTTCACAATTTCAAAAGGATTGAAATAATTATGCACGTATTGGTTCTTAGGCAGTACAGCACCCCATACTTCCTCGCCATTATCATCCACCTGCGTTATACAAATATTACCCAGCCTGGTATATCCCCACAGGTTGCCACCTTCCTTTTCATAAAACTGCTTTTGCTCTTCCGATATGATAGTAGTGAGCCCTGCGTCATTCGTATACATTTTCAGGGGTGGGCGTTTGTACTTCATATTGGTATCCATCATTGCAGGGTTGGCATCATGTGCTTTGTCATTGTTAAGCAGCTTTTGTGACACGGCGGAGAAGTCGCCACCGCTTAACACCATAAGGCATGGAATAGAACCCGCTACAAACTTTCGTTCAATGCCATTCCTTACTGAGCCGGAGAGGCTGTTCACAAACAGGCAGTTGATATTGTTGCTGAATGAATTGTAACTGATCCTGGTATAGTAGGGCGACAGGCGCTGAGGTATCTCTGCCATGGTAATGACAAAGCCGGTATCATTCGCAGGCAGGTAGCACAGTGCATAGCGCTGATCAAGGTCGGAGCTAAGCATAGTGGTGCCCGACACTTCAACATTGGTGAGCACAAGGCCTATGCCTATATTGCCCTGCTCATCCATTGATGCATCGGCATATTTTATGAATTTAAAGGCACGTTTCGCTGCATCCACGCTGCTGATATTGATAGTATCATCTTTAGGGCCGTAGCGCACCACCTGTATGTGCTCATCAGGTATCTTATCCACCTTCCTGAAACAGACGATGTTGTAGCCTTCGGTCTTTTCATTTTTCAGTACGGTAGTTTCTGTGCTGTTCTCAAAGCTCTTCGATGCTACCGCGATCTCTTCTTTCATCAGCTTCCCCGTTTTAGCGCTGTAGCGCAGTCGGATGAGACATTCCTTATTGTACACCTGCTGGCTGATGAAGACCGTTGCCTGCCCGCCTATATCGTATATGCCTTTCAGTTCCGAGCGTTCCAGGGCTCTTACGTCCAGTATGCCACAGGTCTCTTCATTGCTGGCTATCTCTTTACCAGTACTGTCAAAAAGTTTTACCAGGATATTCTTCCGCTGTTCAAAATGGAAGAGAATGGTATTGCCATTGCGCATCAGCAGGGTCTTATTCCAGCCCAGCATAGGCAGGTCTATCGCTTCACTCATTTTGCATTTGGGCTGCTGGCCCATGCAGGAAAAGGAGAGTGCCACCAGGGCACACAAAACAGGGAGTCTCATTTACAGGATCTTTATGGTATTACGCGGTAACGAAAGCTTGAAAATAATTTTATTTTTTAGCCTAAGCAAGCCTAAATAACAAAGTGCCTGCAGGAGGCACTTTGCTATTATATCTTACTTGTTCTTTTTATGCTTCTTCCAGGTAGGCTTCTGTTGGTTCGCAGATGCACACCAGGTTACGGTCGCCATAGGTGTTATTTACACGGGCAACGCCTGGCCAGAATTTATTGTATTTAGTATAAGGCAGTGGGTAGGCTGCTTCTTCCCTGCTGTACTTATGGTTCCACTCGTTGGCAGTTATTACGAACTGTGTGTGTGGTGCATTCTTCAGTGCGTTATCTGTTTTGTCTGCTTTGCCTTCTTCTATGGCGCGTATCTCTTCGCGTATAGCTATCAGTGCATCGCAAAAGCGGTCCAGCTCTGCTTTGTCTTCGCTTTCAGTTGGCTCTATCATGATAGTGCCTGCTACAGGGAAGCTCATGGTAGGTGCATGGAAGCCGTAATCTATCAGGCGTTTTGCCACATCTTCGGCTTCAATTTCGGCGCTCTTTTTAAATGGCCTCAGGTCTACTATGAACTCGTGCGCACATGTACCGCCGCTGCCGGTGTACAGTATGTCGTAGTGGCCTTGCAGCCTTGCACGCATATAGTTGGCATTCAGTATAGCATATTTGGTAGCCTTGCGCACGCCCACCGGGCCCAGCATCCTGATGTAGGCATATGATATCAGCAGTATGCTTGCAGAGCCGTATGGCGCTGCCGACACTGCATGTGCGGCCTCACCCCGGCCCTCTCCAGGGGAGAGGGAGTTATCATTTTTATCAAATACATGGCTTGGCAGGAATGGTGCCAGGTGCGACTTAACGCATATAGGGCCCATGCCGGGGCCACCACCACCGTGTGGTATCGAGAATGTTTTGTGCAGGTTCAGGTGGCACACGTCAGCGCCTATCAGGCCGGGAGCAGTAAGGCCCACCTGCGCGTTCATGTTGGCACCGTCCATGTACACTTGTCCGCCATGGCTGTGTACTATCTCGGTAATGTCTTTTACTGTTTCTTCATACACACCATAGGTAGATGGGTAAGTGATCATGATACCTGCAAGGTTGGCAGCATGTAGCTCTGCTTTTGCTTTCAGGTCTTCCACATCTATATAGCCATTCTCCAGTGCTTTTACCACTACCACTTTGTAGCCCACCATTACCGCGCTGGCAGGGTTGGTGCCGTGTGCAGATATGGGTATCAGTATCACATCACGATGCTTATCACCCCTGCTTTCATGGTATGCACGTATTGTGAGCAGACCTGCATATTCGCCTTGCGCACCGCTATTTGGCTGCAGGCTGCAGGCATCGAAGGCTGTTATCTCGCAAAGGTATTTTTCCAGGTCTTTGGCCATTTGTATATAGCCTTCGCACTGGTCTTTGGGTGCAAATGGGTGCATCTTGCTCCAGTGTACCCAGCTCAGCGGCATCATCTCGCTGGCTGCGTTCAGCTTCATGGTGCAGCTGCCCAATGATATCATACTGGTGTTCAGGCTCAGGTCCTTGTTCTCCAGCATTTTTATGTAGCGCATCATCTTCGTTTCGCTATGGTGGGTGTTGAACACCTGCTGCGTGAGTATCTCCGATGTGCGTGTAAGTGCGGTAGGTATATGGAAGAGCGCCGTGTCTTCATTGATGCTGAAAGCTGTTGCGTCCTCAGTATTAGTGAATACTGCAATGATATCCAGTACATCGCTCGGTGTGGTTGTTTCGTCCAGCGATACGCCAACTACATTGTTGCCATAATAACGGAAGTTCATGCCCATGTTCTCGGCATTCTTGCGCACCTGTGCATCGTTATTTACCTGCACGGCTATGGTATCAAAGTAGTGCCTGCTCAGCAGGTGAAATCCTGCTTCCGTGAGCGAATCGCCCAGGCTCTGTGCCAGTACTGCTGTGCGCTTGGCTATATTCAGCAGCCCGTCGGGGCCGTGGTACACTGCATACATAGCAGCTATATTAGCTAGCAATGCCTGTGCGGTACAGATATTCGAAGTAGCTTTTTCTCTCTTAATGTGCTGCTCGCGTGTTTGCAGCGCCATGCGCAGTGCGCGGTTGCCCTGAGCATCAACGCTTATACCAATGATACGGCCGGGTATCTGGCGTTTAAAATCATCCTTGGTTGCAAAGAAAGCCGCGTGCGGACCACCATAACCCAATGGTACACCAAAGCGCTGCGATGAGCCGAAGGCCACATCAGCACCCAGCTCACCGGGAGGGGTTAGAAGTGTAAGTGCCAGCAGGTCGGTAGCCATAGCCACATATGCACCTGCATCGTGCGTTGCTTTTATAAAGCTCCTGTAGTCTTCCACGCTGCCCTTATCATTAGGGTATTGCAGCAGTGCGCCGAAGTAAGTATTGTCCAGTGTTGTGTTCTTATAGTCGCCGTACACCACTTCTATACCTAGCGGAGTAGCGCGTGTTACCACCACATCTTTTGTTTGCGGGTACACCTCGTTATCTACGAAGAATTTAGGGCGATCAGGATTTTTATCATCCTTGTTCAGCGTGTGGAAGAACATGCTCATCGCTTCCGATGCTGCAGTTGCCTCATCCAGTAGCGATGCGTTCGTTAGCGGCAGCGCTGTAAGGTCGCTCACCATGGTCTGGAAGTTCAGCAGGCTTTCCAGGCGGCCCTGGCTTATCTCGGCCTGGTAGGGCGTGTACTGTGTGTACCATCCCGGGTTCTCAAATATATTGCGCAGTATCACGCTGGGGGTGTGGGTATCGTAATAGCCCTGCCCTATATAGTTGCGGAATACTTTGTTCTTCAGCGATATTTCTTTTATTAGTTTCAGGTACTCGGCCTCGCTCAGTGCTTCCGGCAGGTTCAGCTCATGGTCCATGCGGATGGCCTTGGGCACAGTGCGGCTTATCAGCTCACCCATATTGCCCACGCCTATTACGCGCAGCATCTGTTCCGTTTCGTGTACATCAGGCCCTATGTGGCGCCCCCTGAATTCTTCGTGCTGAAGAGAAAAAAGATCCATAAAATGTAAAAAGAAGATTTAAAAGATGTGCAAAGTTAATGGAATATTACGAGTTGTGAAGGGGCTTTATATAGAATGTGTTGCGATATATGCAGCTGCCTTTCCTTCGCTATTCAGCTTTAGTAGAGCCCGTCCCGGTGCATATCCGGAAAGCGAACGGTACCAGATGCAAATTAACTCCAAAATAACGGGTCTCAAATGTGCCAACACAAAGGCGAACTATTCAGGCTCACTTTTGTGTTATTGAGCCATTATATTTATGATTTGCTCCCTACTTAACAACAAGCATGTTAAAAAACTCTTAAGGCTTAATATTAATGTCATATTGAACAAAGGAACCATTCTCAATATGATAGTTTCTCCCACCTTCGATATAAGTACTTTTCTTAAAAATGTAAATAGTTAATCTGCCTTTATGGAAATTTGCATTATAGCTTAATTTAGACAATTGAGAGACGCTAAAAGTAACATAGGTTGCTGTAATATTTACAGTTGTGTCAGGTCCTCGGTCTAAATCAGAAATTTCAATTTTAATGCTGTCCGCATCAGAATAAAGCATGGCATCTATGGTAAATGTGAGATTCGTGCTAAGAGAAACATTATAAGGCACGTTTTCACTATAATAAGGCAACGCCGAAATGGCATGCGACATATCTATAACATCATTTGTACTTATCACTTCCCACTTTGCTGTATCAAACTTATGATTTGAATTATCCCAATCCCGTAAATAAGGGACGGTAGGGAAAGGAGATACTGGCCCGTATAAATACTCACTGTTCAATAGGACATGTTTAACTTGTTCGTCATACCCCTCTCCAAATCCAGCCCCCGCACTTGCATAATAATCTATTGAATCTATGCCTAAGCTATCCCTGTAAATAATTTTCCCCCTACCAAAAATAAGAGTTGCGTCTTTATATTTGGAACTGCTCAAAACATCCTTTTTTTTCTTGCAGGCAATAGAACCTATTATCAATATGATGATAAAAAAATAAACGCTTTTTTTCATAAAAAGTGGCATACTGTCAAAGTATTACAAAGGAAACAATAATATGACAACTTATAATGTTTTTCGACCATTTTGATGTTCCCTGTTCCACCGGATGTTCGCTTGCGGCATCCGGTGGTATCGATTGAACTCCATTTGTAATAGCCTGTCCCGAATTTATTTCGGGAGCACTCAATGCGATGCGGTCGAACGGGTATTGACATCTCCTTTTCCACCTTTTTTCATTTCATTATACCACCAACTCATTATCAATACTTTAACCTCAAAAATAGGAGTATGATACCCTACGTAAAGGGGTATGATACCCTTTCAAAAGGGTATCATAAAACTTCAATTTGCGCATCTCAAAACTGCTTCGGAACTTTACGGCTTGCCTAACAATTGCCATTAAAAAATGGCATCTCTAGGCACATATTATTAAACACTAAACCGCTATTATGAACCGGCAAGAACTTTCCATTAGCAACTATTCAAATGCCCGATATCGGGCATCAGTCGGGCACAAAATGTCCGATTCGGGCACAAATCGGGCACGCTACTTTTATCATCATATGATATGACTGGCAAGGCATTCCGCCAGCTAACACCCTTAGGAAATGCCCGATTTTTATTTATCCCCGATTCGGGCATCCGAGGAGCGGCATTTGGAAAGAAAGCTAAAAATTGAGGTTCAGGCCGTTAAGAACTTCTCTCATTGAGGCAAATGAAAAGACATTAGAGTTCGAAATAAAGGAAAACCGTCTACTGAAATTGAAAGAATTGAGGACGTTCAAAAGTCCTGCTGAAATCAGGATATATTCGAAGCTCGAACTTATTTTTCCTTTTAGGCCTGGGCCTCAATTTTTAGCTTTCTTTCCAACGGCCTTGACCTTTTCTTTGGTTACTTTCTTTTGTGTCAAGACAAAAGAAAGTAACAAGCAGAGTAGAGATTCACAAGATCATATATAAAACAACAGACGATGTCATCAACGTCGGGCACAAATCGGGCATGGCACCAAAATCATAATATGACAGTATCCACAAGGCATACACCCCATACCCCCACAAAAAAATGCCCGATTTTTATTTTTCCGGGCATCGGGCATTTCACAAAAAGCTTAAACATATTATTCTTATCTTTCTAAAACAGGGTATGGTTTTTAAAACAGCCATTGCATGATGACACAGCTTTCATTATCTCGTACGGTACAGGTACTCCTTTTTCTTTTCCTGCTGGTAGGCGGCCTGTATATTGCCCGGCCCTTCCTGGTGCCGGTCACCTTTGCCCTGCTGCTGGCGATGCTGCTGCTGCCCCTCTGCAAGCGTATGGAGCGTATGGGCCTCAACCGCGCCCTTGCCGCACTGCTATGCATACTGCTGATGGCGGGCTTTATTGCGGGTGTAGCAGCTATACTATCCTGGCAGGTAGCGGGCATAGCGCAGGACTTCTCGAACATAGAAGGGCAGGTGGTGAAGCTATTCGATAATGCGGAAGCATACATCAGCAATACGGTGGGCATTGCCCCGCAGCAGCAGGAAAAAATGCTGCAGGCGCAGCAGGAAAAATTATCGGGCGGCATGGGCGGCAACATACTATCGGTGGTCACTTCCATAACGGGCACCCTTGGCGCCCTGCTGCTTACACTGGTGTATATATTCCTGTTCATCTACTACCGCGGCCACCTGAAGGCCTTCATACTTAAACTGGTATCGTCCACCCACAAGAAGCAGGCTGAGGATATGATACACAATTCCGGTAAGGTGGCTGAGCAATACCTCTCCGGCCTGGGCATGATGATCGTCTCGCTCTGGATCATGTACGGCATCGGTTTCTCGATAGTGGGCATCAAGCATGCTATCTTTTTTGCGGTGCTATGCGGTATACTGGAGATAGTGCCATACGTGGGCAATCTTACGGGCACGGCACTTACGGTATTGATGGCCTTTACACAAGGCGGCAGCAGCACTATGGTGATAGGTGTATTGATCACCTATGCGCTGGTGCAAACCTTCCAGACCTATGTGCTGGAGCCGCTGGTAGTGGGCTCGCGGGTGAATATCAATCCACTGTTCACCATAATGGGCATCATAGCCGGTGAGATGATATGGGGTGTGCCGGGCATGATACTGGCCATACCCCTGCTGGGCATCGTTAAGATCATCCTGGATAATATAGAACCATTGCAACCCTTCGGTTTTTTGATTGGCGCGCCGAAGGAAGTTAAAAAGAAGAAGAAATAACCGAACTTATTTTGCGCCAAACTCAATTGGCATAGTAACAGGCTTGCCATTGCGCATTACCGTTACATTGGTCTTATCGCCGGGTACAAATTTGCCAAGGGCTTCCATATAAGTTTGCATGCCCTGGATCTTATACTCACCCAGCTGTATGATCACATCGCCTGTTTTGATACCGGCCTTTATTGCCGGCTTGCCTTCGGTAACACCATCCACACGCACGCCGCCATCGTTAAAAGTATAATCAGGCATAATGCCGAGGGTAACTTTATAGTGCCGTTTACCCTCTTGTGCAGGGGCTTTGGTTACGGTGTATGCAGGCTTAGGCTGCTTGTCCAGCTTAGCCACTATATCGTACATGTACTTCACCACCATCACCTCGCCGGGGTAGTTTATCTTGTCTGCATCATCGCTGGGTTTATGATAGTCCATATGCAGGCCGGTAAAGAAGAACAGCACGGGTATGCCTGCGTTGTAAAACGAGGTATGGTCGGAAGGGCCAATGCCTGAGCTATCCACCACGATCTTAAACTGCTTATTGGGCGTAGCCAGGAACTGTGCCCATGCAGGTGAAGTGCCCACACCGCCAAGGGTGAGTGCATGTGTGCTATCGTTGAGCCTGCCCACCATATCCATATTGATCATGTAGGCGATCTTTGTGCTGTCGAGGCCCATGTCTTTCACAAAAGCTTTGGAGCCCAGCAAGCCCAGTTCCTCGCCCGAGAAATTGACGAAGAGATAATTATAGTGCTTCAATCTCTTTTTCTTCTTGTTGATCATATCGGCCAGTTCCATCACTGCCGCCGTGCCGCTGGCATTATCATCGGCACCATTGTGTATCTCCTTATCCTTGCCGGGATACAGGCTGTTGCCGTCCTCGCCCCAGCCCAGGTGATCATAATGCGCACCGAGCACTACGGTGTACTGTGCCTTGTTATCTATGAATGCTGCAACGTTGGTGCCCGTTCGCTCCACTTTCTTAACAGAGACATCCATCTCCACCGGCAAGCCCGACATACCATCGGTAATGTACTCTTCGTACTTGTCGTCGGCTAAGTACTTGCTATAGGCCTTGTGTGTAAGGAAAGCTACAGGCACATCTATCACCTCGTACTCGGACTGGCGATTAAATTCGGGGGGATATTTAGAACCATAAGGATCGTAAAAAAGCACGCCGTTCGCTCCTTGTTTGGCGGCATCCCTTGCTTTGTCGAACACAGTTTTCTCTGCTTCGAAGTGGGGATTATTGGCCTCGTCGCTATCTGCATAGAGGGGCATCAGCCATATCTTTCCGCTTTCCAGTATATCAGGCAGCACTTCACTTTTTACTTTTTGCGATCTGCTGAAAGGGAACACAATTACCTCATCATTGAGGGCCAGCGTATGATTTGCTATCAGCACCCGGTTGGCCGGTGTTACCTCGCGGCCAAAAGGGAAATGGAAAACACTGCCGTATTGCTCTTTATAGGGCGGAATACCCTTCTGTATGTAACGGTTCGCAATGTAGGCAGATGCTTTGCGCTCACCATCGGTACCGGTGCGGCGCCCCTCCAAACTATCGGAAGCCAGGTAATATATGTCCGCCTTAATCCGTTCCGCCATTTTGCGGTCGGCTTTTTTCTGGGCGTAGACATGGGGGGTGCCTAAAACAGATACTACAATAAATATGGAGGTACAGATCCGGGGACTCATTTTGGGAATTCTGTTACAAAAATACAATAGTATATAATACAAGATAAAATAAAAAAACCGTCCTACCGTGTAGCAGGACGGTTTCAATCTTAAATTTCTCTCTACTCTCCACTATGCAAAAGGGAACCGTCCTCTGTAACGATCAGAGCTCCCTCTTCTCCCGGAATGGCATCCTGCCCGCTGGTGGGCATTACTATCTCGATATTTGATATATCTTTGAGCTGTGGCAACTGCGCAGGGCTGTTGATACCCAGGTAGTCCATAAAGTTCTTAGACGTTGTATATATAAGCGGTTTGCCTACAGCATCTTCATTGCGACCAGCTATAACGATCAGTTCTTTTTCCAGCAGCTTTTGAATAGAATAGTCGGCACTTACACCACGTATATATTCTATCTCCGCTTTGCTGATCGGCTGTTTGTAAGCTATTATGGCCAGTGTTTCCATAGCAGCGGCCGATAGCTTTTTGATGTGCTTGTCGCCGTTGAGCTGCAATACTGTTTTATGATATGCTTTCTTGGTAAGGAACTGGTAACCGCCCCCTGCCTCCCTGAGCTGGAAGGGATAGTAAGGAGCATCGTATTTTTCGCGAATAGCATCGATACAAGTAGCTATACGCTCCATTTCAATAGAAGTCTCTAAGGCAAGGCCTACCAACTCCGTCATTTCCATTTGTGTAATGGGACGTTCGCTGGCAAATATCAGGGCCTCTATATGCGGCATCAGTTGTTCGATATCCATAATTCTGCATTTACTGTTCACATCGAAAATAGCACACCTGCCTTAGTTGAGGGAAAAAAGAAATCAACAGGTGTGAGTAAATATTTGAGCCCGTACTTGTATTGTGTTTTGGGCTATACAAAGGTACGGCGAAAGCAGCTTTTGGGTGCCTTATCGCCGTCGGAGGCCTAATTTTTAACAAAATGGAGGGGCGCGGCACTCATCCCGGGAGGCAAGAGCCGGCAGAGATATAGGCAAATATGCCTATATCTCTGCCGGCTTATTCTTTTCTTTTATTTCCTCTATCCCGGGCATGGCTTCATTGAAGCTAAGCTGGATATCATCGAGGAGGGCAATGATCTCATTTTTATTCATATCGCCCCGGGCAATGGTTTCTATCTTGTTGAGCTTCTCATACATATCACGCACCTTGACTATGCTGAGGCTCGATTTCAGAAAATGCGCCTGTTTATAAATGGCATCAAAATCATCGGTATTACGGATCAACTCATCGAGCTTTACCATACCATCGGGCGTATGCTCCAGGAATATTTCTATCACATCGTGGATGTATTTGGGATCGTTACCCGCCAATTCGTACAAGTAGCTGAGATCCAGCAAAGGTGATTGTCCCATACCGTTGTTATTTTGAGATTCGGAGATCAGATTATTTGGGCCTTCTGCTTTAGCTTTTAGTATTTGCTCATAGAGATCGCGAGGTTCAAAGGGTTTGGAGATGAAGCCGGTCATACCTGCTTCAAAACAGCGTTCCGCCTCACCCTTCAGCGCATCGGCGGTCATAGCCAATATAGGTATATTGTTCTTCAATACTTCGCGTATATACCTGGTGGCCCTGTAGCCGTCTACTTCCGGCATTTGCAGGTCCATCAGTATTACATCGAATTGCCTGTTCTTCATCAGCTCTATCACCTCCTTGCCGTTAAAGGCAAGTTCTACACCGGCACCCTGCTTCAACAGTGTGTTCTTTACCACTTTCTGGTTGATGATATTATCCTCGGCCACAAGCACGTTAATACCACTGAGCATGCTCTGCGATTCATTGATATTATCAAGCTGGTCTTCGGCTACTGATGCTTCGGTGCCTATCTTATATGGTATGGTGAGTGAGAATACGGAACCTTTATTCAGGGTACTGGCCACAGATATCTCACCGTATTGCAATTCCACAAGCTGTTTCACAATAGCAAGGCCAAGGCCGGTGCCGCCGTACCTGCGCGATGAATTAGCACTGTTCTGGGTAAAGCTCTCGAAAATGTAATTGAGCTTGTTCTCTGCTATACCTATACCCGTATCTGTAACTGTGACGAAGAGGTCTGTGTAGCCTTTTTCTTCTTCGCCGCAAGCTATATTAATGCTCACACCGCCTTTGGACGTGAACTTAATAGCATTGCCTACAAGGTTTATGATAATTTGCTGCAGCCTCAGGCTATCACCTATCAGCACATCGGGCACTGCATCATCAATATGCAGCTCCAGGCCGATCAGTTTTTCCTCTGCCTTGAATTGCAGCGGGTACAGGGTCCGGTTGAATAACTGCCTTAATTTGAAAGGCGAGTGTTCGAGCTGGAACTTGCCTGATTTTATTTTTGAGAAATCGAGCAGGTCATTGATAATTGCCAGCAGGTTGTGTGCCGACTCCTGTATATTTTCTGTGAATTCTTTTTGTTCTTCGTTCAAGGAGGTACTCAGGAGCAGGTTGCCCATACCCATGATGCCATTCATTGGGGTGCGTATCTCATGGCTCATGTTAGCCAGGAAGCTTTCCTGGGCCGCCCTTGCCTGCTCGGCCTCTTTCTTGGCCTTCAGCAGCTTCAGCTCCACTTCTTTGCGCTCTGTTATGTCGGTAGCAAGACCGCAAATATTACGCACATTGCCTTCGTCATCCAGCAGTGGAAACTTAGTGACCCATAGGTACTGCACTTCACCATCGGGCATGTTCACCACATCCTCAAAAGTGCTCATGGTCTTGTTGATACGTACTTTATCGTCGGAATATTTGTACTCAAGCAAGCGTGCACTATCCGTTATAAGGGTTTCATCTGTTTGGCCGATAATCCTGTCGGCAGGCATACCCATCACTTCTTCCTGCTTCTTATTGATAAGCATGTAGCGGCCTTCAAGGTCTTTGATATATACTACCCAGGGAATGTTATCTATGATGTCTTGTATCAGTTTTTGCTGGTTGCGCCGCTCCGCCTCCATTGCTTCTATCTCTATCTGCAGCTTCTTTTCCTCATCTATATCCCATATCACTACCTGCCATTCCCTGGTCTCGCCATTCTCCCTGCTTACGGGAAAGATGCGGCAGGATACCCATTTGCTGTCGCCGGAGCTGGTATATAGCTGCAGTTCGACTGTATTGTTATAGTTGCCTGTGGTAGATAGTGACTGGATGATATCGTCGGCAATCTTTTTGAACCTGCGCGGCATGCCTTCCAGGAAAGACATCCCTACCAGTGTGTCAGGTTTATAGCCCAATAGTTCGGTTACATTCTTACTTGCGAATTTTACAATGCCCGTGTTGTTTATCACGATCATGGTAAGGCCTGAATCCTCGACCAGCACCTTATACTTAGCTTCATTGAGCCGGGCACGCTCTTCGGCAACCGTACGTTTTTTAATACTCTGGTTTATCTTATAGAGTGTAACGATAAGGAAGAGGCTAATGATGATGTAGCTGAGCAAAGAGAATATAGCCCTGGACTTGCTGTAGTACCTGTTGTTATCCGTGCGTTCGGCAAGTACCTTGTACTCATCCTGCTGCATGGCAGCTATGTATTCATTTATCCGTGTGTTTACCAGGTCAAAGCTTTCGGGAAGCTGGCGGCCCGGGTCTTCTTTAGGCGCCTTAAGCAGTCTGTTGATGATATTGATTTTTTGCTCTACGAGGCGGGCTAATGCCACTGCACGTTCGTGCTGTTTAGGCTCAGCTGCAGTAAGTATATCCAGGTGGTTAAGGTCTGTATGAATACTGCCTATGTACTCATCAACATTGCGGGCATGTTTGGTATCACCTGTGAGCAGGTAATCTTTTAAAGCGGCATCTATTTTTACGGTATTTGCGTCGGCCGATTTGATATTCATCAGCTCATCGTTGGTATGGATGACCCACTGGTCTGATTCGGCAGCGCGTTTATATAGAAAGTATGCCTGTACGAGGTATACTACGAAGGATATGGCAATGAATACATTGATAAGAAAGAAGGACCTTCTTATATGTGATGCCACTGCCTGTACAGCGCTTTTTGATAACTGCTGACGGTTCTTCATATCCTCCTAAAAAATGACAAGATTATATCTCCTCTAAAAAATATAAGCGGCAAGTTAAGCCACATTAAAAAAAATAAGTAGTAATTGCCATTCATTAACAACCCGACAACAAATAGATATGCATGAAAGATATTATATAAGGCAAAAATGATAGATATCATATTTATTAATAGTTCATGTCAGCGGCAACTTGGTTGCAATTATCGTACCTTCGCCGTATCTTCCAGAGGGATAAATGAAACCCTGAGGGAATGGAGAGAACTTCTTTTTACGGGCAAAATCAAGACCCTTTTCATTTTTTCCGTTGTTTTTGAGGCAACACCACGTAAATGCAGTATAGGATAAGGATTCTACCCCGTTGGATCATCTTTTTATTGGACCTCGCATTGGTCGAAGTAGGGATATTTATCTCGTTCCTGCTCAGGTTCAATTTCGACCTCACATCTATGGCGAGGTTCGAGATACGGTCTATACTGCTACTCTCACTGGTACTTAATATGATACTTTTTTACCTGCTTCGCAGTTATGCGGGTATTATACGATATACGAATATTGAAGACACCTTCCGGATATTTACAGTGGCGGCAATAGCTGCATTATTTTACTACGCCATCAACCTGATAGTGAACCGGCCGCCACATGCCCATTTGCTCTTTCCCAAGGCTGTAGTGGCTATCAATTTTTTCATTACTTCATTCATTCTGATAGGTTACCGGCTACTTATACGATACTTCTACAATTTCTATCAACAGCACCGTCTGGATGAAAAGAGCCGGACAAAGGCAGTGATATTTGATACCGGTGAACATGGCCTTGTGACCAAAAGGGTAATAAACGGCATGCCTAACGGCAGGATACAGGTAGTGGCCTTCCTGGATGATGGCGGCGAGACCGGGGGCAAAATGCTGGAAGGACTGCCCATCTACAACATGGATGAGATCAGCTTCCGTAAGCTGAAACAAGAAGATGTAACCCTGCTGATCATAGCAAATCGCAACCTTTCGAAAGAAAAGCTGAACTACCTGGTAGATGTATGCCTGAACTATGGCATGCGTATACAGCAGGTGCCCCCCATACAGGAATGGCTGAACGGCACCCTGAATACGGACCAACTGAAGGATGTAAAGATAGAGGACCTGCTGGAGCGCGATGTGATAAAAATAGAGAACGACTACATCAACAGCCAGATAAAAGGGAAAACAGTCCTGGTTACCGGTGCTGCAGGCTCCATAGGCAGCGAGATGGTGCGCCAGCTTACGGAGTATAAGCCATCGCTCATTGTGATGTGCGACAATGCTGAAACGCCGATGCATGATATGTTCCTGGAAATGAACGAGAAATTTACCGAGGCGCATTATAAGATATTCATGGGTAACATTACCGACGAGCCGCGCATGAGGTATCTGTTCGAAACTTATAAACCGAATATAGTTTTCCACGCTGCGGCATATAAACATGTACCGATGATGGAAGACAACCCATCGGTAGCTATATTGAACAATGTACTGGGTACCAAAACCATCGCTGAGCTATCTATGGCATACGGGGTGGAGAAATTCGTAATGGTATCGACCGATAAGGCGGTGAATCCTACCAATGTAATGGGCGCATCGAAAAGGATAGCGGAAATATTTATCCAGAGCTTCTTTAAGCAAATACAGAAGAAATATGCAGAGGCTGGCGAAAAAGGGGCTGCGCCTACCCGCTTTGTGACCACGCGTTTTGGCAATGTACTGGGCTCGAACGGCTCGGTGATACCACGCTTTAAGAAACAGATAGAAGAAGGCGGGCCTATTACGGTTACGCACCCGGAGATAACCCGGTATTTTATGACCATACCCGAGGCCTGCCGCCTGGTAATAGAAGCAGGCGCTATGGGACAGGGCGGTGAGATATTTGTCTTCGACATGGGCTCACCCGTAAAGATCGTGGACCTGGCACGCAAGATGATACGCCTTTCGGGCAAAGTACCGGAAGTGGATATACGTATTGTATTCTCCGGCCTGCGCCCGGGAGAAAAGCTGTATGAAGAACTGCTCAATAACTCCGAGAATACTATGCCTACTTATCATAATAAAATTATGATAGCCAAGGTGCGCGAATATGACTTCGAGATAGTGCAAGACAAAATAGATAAGCTCCTGGCCCGTGCGGCAAATCACGATACCCTGGGAACGGTAGCGCAGATGAAAAATATTGTCCCCGAGTTCATCAGTAATAATTCCATCTACGAGCAGCTGGACGTAAAACCAACTGTTAGTAACTAACACACAACTGGAGCGGTACGCATACCCTTTCCTTGCATATTTAACAATATGGAAGCATGTCCTGGCATGGTTTTGTTGAATTCTCACCTCTATGGCGTACGCTTACTTCACTATGAATGATAAAGCTTCTAATTACCGACACGGCGATTCAATGTCTCAATTTCAGCAACTTACACACAGCATAGTTGATAAGTACTGTTCAATGCCCTTGCCATACAGGCCGGGCCTTTATAGTATACAATGGGAATCGAGCTACAGGATAAATGGTTTGCTGCATGAGTTGAATACAACTGCCGTCCAGATATTACAAAGCCTTGGCCAAAGCGGGAACACATCCGCCATCAGGCAAGAGCTACATGATTTAATCCACAGGTCATTGCTCCAATATATAGAGAAGATATACGGCGTGGATTATCCCAATACCGAACAACCGGAATGGATGGTACAGATAGCCCGTCGCCTGCAGCAGAACGCGAGCATCTCCTTTTAAGGCATCTCTAGGCCTTCAGCAACAATAACATTGTCCTGTTGATAACAAATGCTATGGCAAGTACCATAGCCGGCACTGCCTGCCCGATCGTATACAACAGCCATGCAGCCGTAAGAAATAAAGCCAGTTCCATAAACAGCCTTAAGGCAATAGGTAGCTTTACCTTTGCTTTTGGTGAAAGGAATATGCCCCACACCAGGGCCACTACCAGGGGCAAACCTATACCTATAAGTAAATGTAAAAAAACGCCCCCGGGTATGCTGAATCCCCAATAAGCAAAGGAGCCAAACATATACAGCTCCAGGAAGAAACGAACGGCCAGGTTGATATTTTTGATGGCGGCGAGCATGCACCAAAGGTAGAGATGGCCCGGGATATTTTGAGGCATCATGCTATTTTTTCGCATTAAAGTTTTGTATTTTTTCGGCAACAATACCTGTAATGAAAGAATATTACGACACCCTGCCTTTAAATGATGTGGAGCTCGGGTACCTGCTGCTTATCTACAGGAAAAGGCTAAAGAACTTCATCCCCGTGTTCTCGGTACTGCTGGGGATCGTGCTCTTCTTTAGCATCTATTTTGCCAACATTCTTTTTGCAAATGAAGATGTATTGACCATCAGCCTGTATACCGCAAAGTTCTTCTTTATGTGGGGCAGTCCTTTTTTGCTATTTGGCAGTATTATTTATGCAAAACGCATCTACGCCTATAAGGCTGACGCAAACGGAGGCATAAAGGAAATGATGCCCTACGAGATACTGGAGAAAGAACCCTTTTACCGTACCAATAAATTTTACTTCAGGATATCTGATCCCGAGAACATGCACTACGAAGTAGATGAAGAAACATTCAATATGCACAGTGTGGGAGATACAATTCTTATATCGAGAGCACCACGGTCTAAATATACATTTGAATACGGCGGCAGGTTCTCATTTGTATAAGAAGATGAAAACAAAATTTTACGCATTTTATTGAACGATAAGATCAAAGATGGAAACCAGATATCAAACACAACCTTTGACCAAAACCGAACGCGACCACCTCCTGATGATATATAATAGCAGGCTAAGGGTTTTTGCGCCGGCTTTTCTTGTCCTTACTCTTTTTGCCATTTATTTGTCCCTTGGCTATGCTGCGGAGGGGAACATCAAACACGAAAAAGATATTTTCCCGCTTATCCCGCAAGCATACTTCAATTTCCTTTTTGTTGGCGCACCGCTTATGTTCTTAGCCCTGCTCATCTATCGCAGGCGGGTGCACTGCTTTAAAGCCGATGCAAAGAATGGTCTGAAAGAAATGATGCCTTACGAGATAATAGAAAAGGAATACTTCCCCTACACAGACCAGTATTATTTTAAGATAGACAACCCTGACAATATGCATTTCGAGGTGGACCAGGAGCAATACAATAGCTACCACCAGGGCGATACTATCTATATACCAAGGGCGCCAAAATCGAAATACACATTTGAATACGGGGGCAGGTTCTCGCTTATGTAAATGTTTTGTCGCAAAGCTACCCGGATCAATTGGAAGGTATAGTCTATTCACAGTATAAAGCGGGCAAATAGTGTTCCTTTTTATTAATTTTACTGCATGGACGCAGCACAGGTAAAAAAAGCATTGTACGAGCTTTGCAAAGAGTATATCAACAGTGGCATAGCAGCATCGAAAGAGGCCATTGCCAATGCACGCGCGGCAGCAGACGAAGATGAAAAAAGCAGCGCCGGTGATAAATTTGAAACTGCCCGCGAAATGATGCAGCAGGAAATAGACATGAATACCTCCCACATCAACGAACTGCAAAAACTGAAAGTGGCCTTAGACCTTGTAAACCCTGAACAGCATAGCGACACCATTCAGCCCGGCAGCCTGGTACATACCAACCAGGGAAATTATTACATGGCAGTAGGTATTGGCAAACTGCAGGCCAATGATAGGGCTTATTATACTATCTCCGCATCGGCACCACTGGGTGCTAAACTAATGGGGCTCAAGGCCGGGGATGCTTTCGCCTTCAACGGGAAGGACTTTGTGATTAATGAGGTGCTGTAGCTGGTACACCAATATTTTGATATTCGTACGCCTGACGAACCTTCTTAACCCTTGGCTTACCCAAGGCAAACCTTCGTATCAGCCCCGTCTGCACATTAGCATAACTTGGATGTATATGGGGATTGAACCCGCCCTGGGAGCCCCTGGCATCAGTTAAAGCGCTTAATAAAAACGTATAGCTTTCATCCAACACAAGAAACCATTTGTCAGACGCCAGGGGAATCATTTCCCTGAGTCCAAAACTTAAGCCGCAATATATGCGGCTGATGTCACGGGATGTCCCAATTTGTTCAATTTTATAGTCCGGGTAACCGATATACAAATTCTCGACTTGCCTGCCTCTTAACAACCATCCAATAGGAACCTCGCCGTAAATATGTAAAAAGCCATGTGTTCCTACACCCAGGTCGATAATCGGTGTAAGACACAGATATTTGCTGGTGTGTATCACCTCTTCGCTTACAACCCCCATATGACCACTATAAGACCTGTTTTCGGTAAAGTCAAAAGTCTGATATTGCATTGTCAGTCCGAGGGACAGGCGGGACGAAGAACGGACTAAGCCTGCGCCGCTAAAGGTAAAAACCGGCCTGGTGCTCATTTTATTGCCATTAAGTATATTAAGGGACACTGCTTTGCCGAACCCGGCTTTTACATCTGCATCCACAATAGTTTGCGCCCGTACTACAAAAGAGGATAAGGAGATAAGTATGATAAGGGCAGGCTTTGACATGAGTTCGGTTTTTTTTCATACTACACAAATTGTGCCGATTCTTACAGTTAATGATGTGTGTTAAAAAAGAGAGGCCCGAGCGAAAGCTCCGGCCTTTGGGGTAAGTAAGAGGCTATATGCCTTAGGGGTAGGTAAATCTTCTATTGAAGAAGAAGCTTGCGTTTACGCACAGCTCCATCTTCTTCATGGAGTATGTAAATATATATACCGGCAGGCTGGTTGCTTAAGTCTATTCTTGTCTTATTACTTTTTGCCGTCCCATGTGTATCCTTTCGCCTGCAATAAGCATCGGTATACTTTTAAAGACGAGACATTTCAATATTTAGTTGGTAAACCTTCCCTTTATTTTAACTGGCCAACCGCCATTACCGGCCCGACTTTACAATCATCACGGGGCCGGAACCTGCTGCATTTACGAAATAGATACCGTCTGCAAGCCCGTGCAGATCTACCTTATTATTAACAACTGACCTGCGGCTAGCCTGGCCTAAACTATTAATAATGGTGAGCTCTTCCAGTTTTGTAAGGCCCTCTACATATAGCCAACCGTCGGTGGGATTAGGATAGAAACGCAGCGTATTGTTTGCCGGCACTTTCGCGACTTCCGTTGGGAAGCAGCTTATCAGCATAGGAGTACTCACAGTATGTATGGCTGTATCAATAGCCAGTTGTGAAACATAGTTGGTACCCCAGCCATAGAGCTCACCTGCGCTGTTGAGTGCAAATGAGTTATCCTGTGTAGCGCTTATGCTTACCCAGTTAGCGGCAGTACCTATTTGCACAGGCGAATGGCGATCGGTAATAGTGCCATCACCCACCTGGCCCGACTGGTTGAAACCCCATGACCACAGCTTTCCATCGGCCGTAAGCCCCATGCCATGCAAGTTGAATATAGAGACCTGCTTCCAGTTATTTATAGCTGTCACATGTATAAACTCGGTGGTGTCATTTGTAGTGCCATCACCCAGCTCACCCCGACTATTTACGCCGGTGCCCCACAGACTGCCATCAGTTTTTATAGCCAGCGATACGCCGTTGCCGGCACTGCAATATTTCCAGTCGGCAGCGGTGCCCACTTGCGTAGGGCTATGCTTTTCCGAGCTGGTGTCATCACCGCATTCGCCGCGCGAGTTGTCGCCCCAGGCCCACATTGTACCATTGGTTTTAATGGCCAGTGCATGCCCCGCCGATGCTGATACCATTTCCCAGTCGGTATCTGTACCCACCTGCATAGGGGTATTATGGTTGTTGGTAGTACCGTCTCCCAATATCCCATACTTATTAGTTCCCCAGCTCCACAAAGTGCCGTCATTTTTTATGGCCATGCTGGCCTTATCGCCGGCGCAAATCATTTTCCAGTCGCTGGCTGTACCCACCTGTATAAACGACCAGCTATCGGTAAATGTGCCATTGCCCAGCGTGCCCCAAAAGTTAGCACCCGTGGCCCATAAGGTACCATCTGTTTTCAAGGCCAGGGTATGGGCACTGCCTGCCGAAACGGCCTTCCAATCTGTAGCGGTACCCACCTTCGTAATTTGAAGGCGGCGCAGGCTGTCACCGAGGCCCATGCGTCCGTTGAAGCCTTGTCCCCAGGCCCAGAGGCTATTATCACTTTTCATGGCCATCACGTGGTAGCTGCCTGAGACTGACTGCCAGCATTGGGCCCGCGAGATATTCGATATGACAAGCAATGTCGCGAAGAGGAGATATTTTTTCATACTGGAGCTATTTAATCTACCTAAAATAGCTAAGTACAACCTGTGCATGCCTAGTATTACACGAGGTAATATGCTGCTTATGTAAGAGTGGCTAATTATTATGTCAAGAGAACGGTGAAGCGACCAGATATTGTTCAGGCGAGTTCATCCTGCGCTGTGTCCAATAGTTCAAACAATGCGCTCAGGTCGGCAAGCAGGTCGTTCATATCAAAGCTATGCCCGTCTTCGCAGGCCAGCAGGTAAGCCATAAGCATGCTACGCAGGTTGCGGCCCAGGCGCGCGGGCGGCGCATACTCAAAAAAATTTGCTACTTCCCCCTGTAGTTTTTTGGATAGTGTTTTGTTATGCGACATAGCGATAACTTTAGCGTTTTTTATCTTTTCCTTTCTTATTGTAGCTGATCGTTTTTTCTGCAAGTCTTAAAGCGTCCAGTCCATTTTCCTCATCGCGTATCTCATAGAGTATCTTTTCGCTCAGGTATTTAACACTAAGCTCCTTAGCATCCAGCTTAAACACCTCTGCAAGCAGAGGCACCATTTCTCTTGTCGGTTGTCTCTGGTTTGTTTCTATCTTGCTTAGTGTCGACTGGTCGATATCCAGGTAAGCAGCCAGTTTGCGCAAGGGCATATTATCCCGCTCCCTGAGCTTACGGATGTATGAACCGAATGTTTCCTGCGCCATTTAGAAAAAGTTGTCTTGACAATTTTGTCAAAAATACTACGAAGTATATGCAGTTGGAGAAGAAGATATCCACATTTTTGAATGGGCTCTTGATCAGTACAAGATTACTCAGCCTGAGCTTTCGGCATTGTGCCTTTCTCCCATATCTCCACTTGCTTCTTTGCTTCCTCATGTGATGTCACTTGTTTTGTATCAAGGTTCACGATGGCTATGGCCAGGATGTGGTAGCCTGTTTTATTAAGTTCCGCAGCCATTTTATCATCCACCAGGTCGAAGTAACCAAGCACCTTTACATGGGCACCTTCATAAATTATTTTAGGGTCATCCTTAGCAATGGTGCCCACCCATATGTTGGCTGTACCCGGCAGGCCCATCAGCAAATACCGGTGCTCACCTTGTGCTCTATACTTCTCATTTATCACCGCTTCAAAAGCAACTATCTTCCCCTGCCATTTCCTGGGTGCGGCCGCTGCCAGTTTTAAGGAGTCGGGATTAAAGTTGCTGGGGTATGGTTTGAGGGCCTGTGCATTTAGCTGCAGGTTGAGGCATATTAGTATAAGCAGGAAGATACGGGGCATCTTGTAAGATATGGAATGTGTTTAGTTGAGTGAAGTTCAATTTCCGGTTTCCGGTAAGATTATCATTTCCGGTTTTTGAGCAGTCATTCCTTGCAAAGCCTTTAGCAGATTGTCATATAACGTTTCAATATAATTTCCGGTTATTTCCGGTTTCGTTTCCGGTGGTTGTTTGAACATGATTTATAAGATTTAAAGATGTCATACTATTTGGGGGGAATGCCCGATCGGACATGAAAAATAAAAATCGGACATTGGTTTTTCATAAGCATTTGATAATCATCATTTTGATAAAATTATCAATGTCCGATCGTGCCCGATCCATGCCCGATCTGTGCCCAAATCGGGCATTGATGATATGGATTACAGTCTCCCGAAGTAAGTCGGAATTACGTTTCACAGCATTTCAAAGAACTCTAGTTTATGTGGCAATATGCAACGTAACAATCTGCAAATATTCACATGTCGTCTAAAAATCCAGGCAACACACAAAGGTCGGATAAAGCAGGAAATGGCGGTCATTTTGTGGATAAAATGACATAAAATTGAAATTATTTATGCGAGTAGGAAGTAAGGGATACGCAAGTCGAAAAGACTGCCCAATAGTAGACACAAGTGAAAAATACTTGCGCCAATGGGGGGAGCGGGGAATGAAAAAAAAACGGGCGGCAATGCCGCCCGCTCAGTGAAACGTTTTTTCTATCCCTTAACAAACTTCCGTCTCTCAACAGTATTGTCTTTGTTGGTTATGTTCAGAATATAAACACCGTCGGGCAGCTCATGAACATTTACTGTTATTTCAGCACCAGTGATATTACCCTGCATTAGCGTTTTGCCCATAGCATCAATTATACTATAGTACTGACCTTCCTTTGATCCAGCTTTTAACTGCAAGATATCATTCGCGGGTATTGGCGACAGGCTCCAGGGTTCCGTACTGCCTGTACCTGCAACACTTGTCGGGCCGGTTTTAAAGCCACTTGCTGCTGTGGTTACTTTGTAAACTATATCTCCTGCGGTTGCATCATACCAGCATATGAAAAACTTGTTTGTCTTTATCCCGGAACTATAAATATAGTCGTCGCTAACAGCTACCAGGTCACCTGTAGTATTATTACCAAAATTCACATTGTAGTAATTGGAGTTCGTGACATTTCCGTTAGAGCAATTTATGTTCTGGACATAGACGTCGTTGTAATGTGGGTTTTGATAAGCAACAGAATATAAAGTAGAGGGACTGCAGGCGATGACCGGGCCATTGTTACTATAAGTGCTGGGGTAAGCATTTGTCAAATTCTGAACGGTTGTGTTTACATTGTTTACCTCATGTACCTGCCAATAAGTGCCGTCGTAGTATCTCCAGGTGAAAGCAATCCCAGCCTGAGTTGCACTCAACTGTACGGGGTCAAGCCCGGTTATGCGTGGATATTCAGCGATACCGGCTGTGGTATTATTCTCCAGTATGTTGCCTGCCACAATGGTATTGCTCGTTACATCCCACTTGCGGGTTGCTACCTTACTTGATGCAGGATCGACGAATATGAAATACGCCATATCGTGGTTAGTTGTGGAATTAATTTTTATCTGGCCATATTCTACGTCGACCATTACCGCATCAACTGCGAGGCCGGTTGTTATACAACTGGGTGCATTAACGACTGCCGCCCCGCATATGTTTGCGATCCCACTATACGTTGCCACGCAAGCGTTTACGCCGAAGTTGGCTGTAGTATTGCTACAAGCCATATCTTCCCAGCCTACTGCAAAACCATCCGCGTCAACGTGGGTACCCGACAGCAGGTTTTTTGTATCAATATGCGATTTGCCGACATCGTGGGAACTGGAGACTCTAATCGGGTCGCAGGCCGGGGTAGCGGTAAGAGTTCCACCAATTCCTGTAATCGCGAACTCTTCCACGTATATATCTGTGCTGCTGGGACTAACAATATTTCCTGTATACGAGACTGTCACGTAAGCAGTAGTACCGCTGTTATCGCCACCTATGGCGACATCAGGATAGGAGGGTACGATGCCACTTACGTAAGCAACTAAAGTAACAGGCAAAAAAGTAGAACCGTCGTATATCTCGAGATATACATTGCTGCCATCGTCCCAAACAACGGCATATACTGTACCCGCGGCGTTCTCATAAACAGCGTTATTCATCCATATCGGCGTATTAGCAGCGACATAAGTGTTATTGGCATTGGAGGGATTGACAACAGTGTAGGCCGACGTGGTAAAAGCCAGGAATACGGTGAGGGACAGTGTGGCAATTGATTTCAAAAGCCGATTAGGTTTTAGATCTTTTTTCATAAAAAAAATTTATGGTGAAAAACAAAGCTACCGGCAAAAAAAAAGCTGCGCAATGTGAAAAACACTGATTTTTATTCCAAAAAAAAATCGTAAATAGGTATACACACCCTTCCGCGCCTTACCAAATTCATTTACAATAATTTAAGTAAGGACATCAGTCAACAGGCTAATTCTACGCTAAAATCATACGGGGGATCGCGACTATTTAATGGATGCAACATGCTTTGTGATGGCATCCTCGTTACAAGGAAGACGCTACGGCAGATAACGTTATTGCGTTTTCATTAAAATCTTGTTTTAACCGATTAAAGAACTTTTACAAAAATGTTGCGGAAGCGAGGCCTGAACAAGCGTATTAATACCTTATCCTGGAAAAACACCCCTGTACCCCGGCCGGGAAATAGGATTATATTTGCCGTATGAACCTCAATGCTCCCGATAGAATAGCCAATTATATAGGCGGCTCATTGCAAGCGCCGCTGAACGGTAAGTATATAGATAATATAAACCCCGCAACGGGCGAGGTGTACAGCCAAACGCCGGACAGTGATGCCAAAGACGTGGAGGAAGCAGTGGGCGCTGCACGCATAGCCTTTGAGCTGTGGAGCACTACGCCTGCGGAAGAACGCTTTAAGGTAATGAACAGGATAGCCGAGCTGATAGACCAAAACCTGGATGCACTGGCCCTGGCGGAGACCAATGATAATGGTAAGCCCCTATGGCTGAGCAAACGCGTGGACATACCCAGGGCATCGAGCAATTTCCGCTTCTTTGCAACAGGCGCTATGCACTTCAGCACAGAGAGCCATAGTATGGAGGACAAGGCCATCAACTATACCCTGCGTCAACCCATAGGTGTAGTGGGTTGTATCAGTCCATGGAACCTGCCGCTGTACTTGTTTACATGGAAGATAGCACCCGCACTGGCTGCGGGCAACTGCGTAGTAGCAAAGCCCAGCGAGGTAACACCTATGACCGGCTACCTGCTAAGTATAATATGCAAAGAGGCAGGCTTGCCTGATGGCGTGCTGAATATATTGCATGGCACAGGGCCCAATTGCGGATCGGCAATAGTGGCCCACCCGATGATAAAAGCAATATCTTTTACCGGCAGCACAAGGGCGGGTAAAGACATAGCAGCAACGGCTGCACCTATGTTCAAAAAAGTATCGCTGGAGCTGGGCGGCAAGAACCCCAATATCATCTTCGCTGATTGCGACTGGGATAAGATGATGCGCACTACGCTGCAATCGTCATTCTCTAATCAAGGGCAGATATGCCTGTGCGGCAGCCGCATACTGGTGGAGGAAAGTATTTACGAGAAATTCAAGCATGAATTCATACAGCGTGCTGCAAAACTTAGCGTTGGCGATCCGCTGGACGATAATAGCAGGCAAGGTGCAGTAGTGAGCAAGATGCACTACGATAAAGTACTGAGCTGTATAGCGCTTGCCAAAGAAGAGGGCGGCACCTTACTGCTGGGCGGCAACAGTGTGCAGGGCGAAGGGCGCTGCAAGAACGGCTACTTTATACAACCGACCATATTTGAAAACCTTGGCCCCAACTGCCGCACGAATATGGAAGAGATATTTGGCCCTGTGGTTACGTTGCAAAGTTTCAAAACAGAAGACGAAGCACTGCAGCTTGCCAATACCAGCGACTACGGCCTGAGCGCCACCATCTGGACGCAGGATGTGAGCCGTGCCAACCGCATAGCTATGAAGGTGCATAGCGGCATTATATGGGTGAACTGCTGGCTGCTGCGCGACCTGCGGACACCCTTCGGCGGGTTTAAGAACAGCGGTGTGGGCCGCGAGGGAGGCTGGGATGCGCTGCGCTTCTTTACAGAGCCTAAGAATGTGTGTATAGAGCTATAAAAAAGCCCCGAAAAATACGGGGCTTAATAAATTAGCAATAATGTATCTAAAGGTTTAACAACGCATTAGTGACGTAGGCATAACTCTGCTGTTGCAGGTTCAGGTTGAGCGACATGTTGTCTGTTACCGTGATATTGGGCTGCTGATAGTAATAGTAGTTACCGTTCTTTATGGTCATTGCGACTATCGTGACCGTCATGCCGACAGGCACTTTGTAGCCTGCTGACAAATCGAATGTATGAGTAGCCGGCGTATAACCGTGAAAAGTGACAACCGAATTGATGGCTGGAAATATCATGTAGATAGTGGTGTTGCTTCCCTTGAAGCTTGTATCGGGCGTAACGGCAAACACATTGGTAATGGGCTGCTGATTATAGAAATGGTCGCAGTTGATCCAATTAAAAGAGTTGCAGGAATCAAAAAGATAAACGGTAACGTATCCCTGCGCCGTATCTCCAACGGTAACAGTGTTTGCCACAGTAGTGCCCGGCCCTGCGACATTGGTAATATTCCACTCGGTAACGGAATCTGCATTATTCGTATTGCCATAGTACAATGACATAGGCTGTGCAGAGCTTGCGGGCTGCTTAAAGCCTATACCATATTTATTGGCATATACAGGTTGATTGTTCATTGTAGCAATGATGCGCACCTGCCCACCGCTTATGAGCAGACCACCGTTGGCCGTTGTAGTAGCCCTGTTCGCTATCATTGCCCCGGGCTTGTACATTTCTATAAGCTGTATCTGCACCGTACCACCCGTGATGATATTGCCAGATGCATTTTTGAACGAATGAGGGTAAAAGTATAAAAGGGTACCCTGCGCACCATGTAAGGTGGCTGCCTGGCCGGCAGCCACCGAAAATGTCTGTGGTGTATAGCGTAAAGGGCTAAATAACTCGTTAAGATGCGTAAAGTCTGTAACAGTTTCCGTTTCCCCGGGAGTGTACACTCCGCCAAACACGGTGGTGCCGTTCAATGGGGAATGTGCATAGTTGGCAGTATTGGCGGCCGGGGCTGACTCTGCTAATTTCTTTTTGCTGCATGATACGAACAAAAAGGTACTGATGATCATGGTCAAACAGGCTGACGGTTTTCCGAGTTGTATCATAAGGTATAGTTTTGCTTAACAAGTAAGACGAACACATACCGCGGAATGTTAGTGAGTACCGGACCTATTTTTATCAGTCCCTCTTTATCTTCAGTTCTTCTTTTGCAAGAACATAGTAAAGGTTCTGTAGCCGGTGCAGGTATTTTACCTCCCAGAAGTGAATGAGCTGTTCATTCTTACCGCTCATCAGTACTACGTGGCCATTCTCGCGCCGCAGCGAATAGGGCTCCCCTTTTACGTCAAACTTCAGCTTGCCGTATTCATTGAACAATCCCGACTTAAGCACAAACTCATCTGTAAGTGGGATAGGCCTAATGATCATTTGAGATGGTTTTACTTTAATGACTTTGCCATGGCCATTACCTACATACACATCAAACTCATCTTCTTCTTTTCCGTCGATGGCAACCACTATCACAATTTCATCCTCCGCATACAGCATGTTGCCAATTCTTAAATCTCTTGGATCCATAACATTGGCTTTTTTAGTTCATAATACATATCAAAATACATATGTGGAAAGGCGTGCCACAGCCCGGATATGAATGTTAAGAGTTTCGAAAGCCAGTAGGGACGGGCAATTGGCGGAAAAATTAAAAGTAGAAATTATTAAAAAATACGACCATTTATAACCTTGAAAAAAGGGCCAAATTGGGGAAAATGGTTCGTTTTTGTAACCAAAACAGGAATGAACAATCTAATGTTAATATTGTTTTAGCCTATATAGTATTCTTAACTTTGAACTGTAATGAACGCCGCAAAAGACCAGGTAATAATAGTAAATGAGCGCAACGAATGGATGGGCACGATGGATAAACTAACTGCCCATAAGGAAGGCGCATTGCACAGAGCGATATCGATCTTTGTGATGAACAGTAAAAACCAACTGCTGATACAGCAAAGGGCCGATGGAAAATACCATTCGGGCGGGCTGTGGAGCAATACCTGCTGCAGCCACCCAATGAACGGGGAAAGCACTATGGCGGCGGCGCACAGGAGGCTGCAGGAAGAAATGGGTTTTGATTGCAAGCTTGAGCAGGCATTCGTATTGCGCTACGAGGCGGCAATGGACAATGGCCTGGTAGAAAATGAGTACGATAATATCTTCTCGGGGCGCTACGATGGAGAGGTAAATATAAACCCCGAAGAAGTAAAGGCGTACCGATACATAGACATAGAAGAGCTGGCGGTGTGGATGGAGAAAGAGCCTGCTGCATTTACAGCGTGGCTGCACCTGGCCTTGCCCAAATTCGTGGCGTATCTTGATGATGACAGGGGTTCTGCCGCTGCTTAATCCTGGAACTCGTAGCAGCCTATGTCAATAGTATTGTGCTGACGGGGCTTATCGTCAAGGTCGGTACCAATGCCGATGAAGTTTGTTGAGGTACCCTTGTCGATCATATCAGATCCCGTAGTGGCATGAAAATCGAACTTGTTGTAATCTGCAAATTTCGGGTCGGCATTAAAAATACAAGCATTCTGCACTACGGCAGCATTTATAGCGTCTGTACCGTCTTTGATGAAACAATTATTTAGGGTCACATTGTACGCGAATTCATTTTTTTTGTCGCATACCAGTTCATTTTCCAATGAACCCCATATCACGCAGTTAGTAAGGGTTGCATTCATATCGCCACCTATGTAGTGTGTATCATCAATCTGCAAATAGTTGAACAAGGCAGCGGTGGGCTCCTGTATGTGGCTTACTTTGTCGTTGCCATACACAATGAAGCTGCAATTCTTGAAATTATAGTCGCCACCCCGCACGAGTGCCAAGGCTTCGGCCCCGCAGGTATGCGCAAGGCAGTTCTCAGCGGTTATTTTACCACCTATAGACATGATGCCATAACCAATGGAATTGCTAACCGTAACATGATCGAGAAAAACAGATGCCTGCTGACCGGTTGAAAAGTCTTTACTAACAAAGATACCCGCGGGATAAAAATTACCCGCGCTGTTGCCGCAGTTGGTAACTATGGTGTAACGCAGTTCGTTATTTTGGCTTTGCGGCATAAAGGCTATGCCACCCCATTCGCCGGGATAGCCTTCGTAGCCAAAGTAATTACGGTCCAGCCTGTCACCCTGGAAAATGACACTGTCTGTTTTAGTGCCGTTCACTTTCAAGGTCCCATACACAAATAACCTTGCATCGGCATGCATGTACATCCTGCAGCCGGCAGGTATAGTTAAAGTAGCACCCGGCTCTACACCCACATTGTGCATGAGCACATAAGGCTTATCGGTAAGGAAAGTTTGCGTGGGCAAAGTCTCTACGGAATCGCCTGTCTTGCCCGCTATGTAATACGCATTTTGGCCGTATGCCATTACCGGCAACTCATAATCTTTACCATTAAGCGTGGCTATGATCTTGTCTTCTATCACAAAGGGATTGTCTGCATTGGTCGGATCGATCTTAACGGTAGCAAATACAAAAGCGCTGTCGTGAGGGGCTATCTCTATCTCAGGCACTTTGTCCCCGGGGTATCCATCTACATTCAAGTGAAAATACTTGCCGTAACCATTAAGATTGGCCATGCGTACCGAGGATATCCTGATCTTCTCATTTTGCGGGTTATATATTTTGAAGCTATTGGTAAAAGAAGCCTGCGTGGTAAATACCGTATCGAAAAGGAGGGTATCGGTAGAAAATTGCAGCTCGCCACCTGTGGTAAGCAGTTTTGTCTTTTTACAAGATACGTTCACCAGCACCACGACCGCAGCAAGCAATAACAGGAAATATGAAAATTTAACGCGCATTATATCTTTATCCCTTAAGCTGTAAAGTTAAATAAGTGAATGAATAACGGCTAAAAGGCCGAAAATATTTTCCGGGCCTAATTAAAGCTTTGCATTGCGCTGTTTGCAGTTTACTTTTGCCATATATACATGGCTTGTATCACTTTGCTATCCGACCTGGGCCTGCAGGATGCCTCTGTGGCCACTGCAAAGGGCATTATTATGCAGCATGCAGCCAGGGTGCCTATAGTGGATATATCGCACCTGGTGGAGCCATACCACCTGCAGCAGGCCGCTTACTTACTTTCAGCCGCTTACCGCAATTTTCCCGAAGGCAGCTGCCATGTGCAACTTTTTGACATATTCTCTCAAAAATCGCCCTCTCTTGTGTTGTGCGAGCAAAACGGGCATTATTTCATTTCGCCCGACAACGGCTTGCTGCCGCTGGCCTTTAATACAGTACCGGAGAAGGTTTGGAAGTGCCTGGAGCTAAAACCCGAGGGCATGCTGAAGGACTGGGTACATGAGGCAGGGCGACTGGTGAATGAGCTGCAAAACAAAAAACCAGGAGACCTGGGCTTTGCAAAATGCGAACTAAAAAACGCACCACAGCACTGCCGCCCGGTAATAGAACCCAACCTTGTGGAGTGCCAGGTAATACATATAGACCGGTTTGAGAACGTGGTCATCAACATCACACGTGAAGAATTCGACAGCGTTTGTGCCGGCAGGAACTTCAGGATACAGTTCATGCGGCATGAGGAGATACGGGCCATAAGCAACCATTATAATAATGTACGCGAGGGTGAGGAACTGTGCCGCTTCAATTCGGCCGGGTATATGGAAATAGGCATCAACAGGGGCAAAGCGGCACGCCTGTTTGGGCTCAGGCTGGGCAAAGAACAACATCTTATCTACAATACGATCAAAATTTTCTTTGAATGATAGTAAGGGTGGTACGAATGACCTTCAGGGAGGATGCAGTAGATGATTTCCTGCTCTTGTTCAATGAACGGAAGCTGCTGATCCGCGGCTTTGAGGGCTGCAGTCACCTGGAGCTTTGGCAGGAGGCACATAAACCTAATGTCTTCTTCACCTATAGCAAATGGGAAAGCGAGGCCCACCTGGACCATTACCGCTTTTCCGAACTGTTCAAAGATACATGGGCAAAGACAAAAGCATTATTTGCCGAAAAGCCCGGTGCATGGAGTGTGCTACCTAAAATGGAAATTGAGCTGCCGGAACAGACCTTATAAATTTGCAATTATTTTCTGCTGTATCTCTTCCATCTCTCTCACCTCCAGCTTCAGTTTAGGGCGTGTAAAATTCAGGTCATCGGCGGAGTCGATCGGTACCAGGTGCATGTGTGCATGCGGTACCTCGAGGCCTATTACACTTATGCCACACCTGTTGCAAGGAAAAGACCGCTCAATTGCTTTAGCGATGGGCTTTGCAAAAACCAGCCAGCGGGCCAGTATATCATTGTCCACATCAAATATCTTATCGGTCTCGTTTTTGGGTACTACAAGCACGTGGCCTTCGCGCAGGGGAGCAATGTCGAGAAACGCAAAGAACCGGTCGTCCTCCGCTATTTTATAAGAGGGTATCTCCCCTGCTATTATCCTGGAAAAGATGCTAGCCATAGTCTATAACGATATAGCCTCTATCTTGAACCTTAAAATGCCACTGGGGGCAGTCACTTCGGCTACCTCGCCCACCACTTTACCCAGCAGTCCCCTGCCGATAGGTGATGTAACAGATATCTTGCCTGACTTAAGGTCAGCCTCTTTTTCGGATACCAGGTAGTATTCCATGGTTTTGTTAGTAGCGAGGTTGGTGACTTTTACTTTACTTAATACGGAAACCTTGCTGATGTCGATATCTTTGGCTTCAATGGTACGTGCGGTCATGATAATAGCCTGTAATTGGGCTATTTTAGCCTCATGGTGGCCCTGTGCTTCTTTTGCTGCATCGTACTCGGCATTTTCCTTGAGATCGCCTTTTTCCCTTGCCTCTGCTATCTGGCGCGCTATTTCTGAGCGGCCAACTGTTTTTAGCTGCTGAAGCTCTTCCTTCATTTGTTCTAAAGTTTCCTTAGATACATAATTCAGCTCTGACATAATCAATGTGTTTATTAAAACAATAGAAAAAAATACAACGCCTCTGTGTGTCAGAAGCGTTGCATGTATGTAAAATTAAGGTTTTTTTCTGTTTTCTTATTCTTCGTCCTCAGTTTTTGCTTTCCTCTGACGGGTCATAAGACGTAATGATATAGTATGCACACCATTAGCCGGGTGCTGTGTAGGCCTATAGGAATAATCGAGGGCAAAAATAGGGCCACTATCCCCGATACCATGCTGAATAGTAGCACCGGCACAGATACCTGTGTACATTGTAACACTATTATCACCGCCAATACCTTTTTCGTAACGATACCCACCGCGCAGCATCAGCATATCCTTGAAAGAATACTCAAGGCCACCACCGATGTAGTCATTGATAAATGAGTTTGAAGTAAAGTTAACCAAAACCGAAAGCCTGTGTTTAGGCTTGTCATTTTCGCCATTCAGGTGATTTTCATCCAGGAAGAAATCGTAAGAAGCGCCCATAGCGAGATAAGTGGGCATTTCAAATTTCTCAGAAGGGATCGACCTGTTCAACTGGTAGTTGGCATTTTCAGGAGCATCACCGTTAATGGAAAAACCGGGACCGCTGAAACGCATATTGGTACCAATGTTGCGAAGGGTAATACCAAAATGGAAGTTATCCCTTTTACCTGTTACATACTGCACACCTGCCTCAAAAGCAGCACCTGTAGCTTTAGCATCGGTGATCTGCTCTGTAACCAAAGTTACACCAACGCCTGCGTGGATACTATTTGAAAAGTCTTTAGCATAGCCTAGTTCTATATTATAGAAAGCAGGCTTAAAATCACCTACACCGCCTTCAGGGTTATTATCGTCGGTAATAGCAATGCTGCCGAAGTTCATCGACATAATGTTAACACCGATCGCACCAACATTACCTAACTTCTTAGACAAACCAATGTTGTTTACCCCTACCTGCGAGCCCGCCAGATATATAGTATGAGAAACGCCAATTTCCATATTGTCTGTAAATGCCATGCCGGCAACATTACACTTCATTGCCTCAAGCCCCTTGACACCCGACACATTCATACCGAATAAACCAGTGCCTTGCCCCCAGGGATTAACAAGCAATTCTGTAGCACCGGCCTGGCCTGTACGATCTTTATTACCTGCAAAAGCAAACATGGATACACCTAATGCACCTATAGTCAGAACTGCTTTGGGAGAAAAATTTTTCATAAATTTTGAACCTTTTTATTTTGGGGCCGGCTATAACCCGGCCCCATGAAAATTCATTTTTACATTAATAAGAAGTTATATCAAGCGGGCGCATAGCACCGAACCAGCGAAGCACTACCTCACCCACACCTTCGGCATTTACATGCATCAGGTACATACCGCTAGCTATTGGTAAGCCTTTAGCATTACGTACGTCCCAGTCGATATAAGAAGTATTGGCATCATCTTTTGTAAGCCTGCGTATCAAAGTACCATCAAGTGAGTAGATATCAATTGTTGCTTTGTGCGGCAGGTTTACGATGCGAACACGTGTATCAAGACGGCTTGTTTCATAACCTGTATAACCATAGTAAGGGTTAGGAGTCACATTTATGCGTTTCAGCACAGCGCTCTTATCATCTTTGTTATCACCCAACACACTTGGCGCAAGGTCCGTAGTGCTGAACATGTAGTGTGGCTTTCCACCGTTCACCTGGGTATTGTTCAATGAATCCGGAGTCTTAGCGTACGGACGTGACACCCTGAATTTCAGCCTGGTAGTAGTAGGTATCAGGTTGTCCTTCAGTGGCAACAGTTTCTGAGTAGGATTGATCGTTGGCAAGCCAACCCACATCATTGTTTTGTACATGTCGTTTATTACCGGAGCGGGCTTTGTTCTAAGCGTGTTGACAAAGTTAGCATCTCCATCATAGGCGGTAGAAGCAATATAGATGTAATGCTTACCACCAAATATCGGATCGCCGGAGAAATCGTTAAGTATCGCGTAGGTAGGATTCCAGATCATGTCACCGCCATTCTCTGTTTTGAGATAAGAATCTTCACCGAACACGATGTTCAAGCGTTGGCCTGTTTCCTGGTCAATAGCATAACCGGGGAAGTATGACATCGACTTATCGCCGGCCACTGTGCTATATATAGGCTGGCCGCTGGCATCTACTTCACCTGTCCAGGACTGGTGGGCACGCAGGTTAAACTGCTTCACACCACCTTCAGAAAGATCGGGTGCAGCTTGCTCTTCTATCACAGCACATTTCGACCACTTACTCTTATCGGCAGTAAATACAAGGTCAACACTATGGATGTTATTATCAAAGAACAAACTAGTAGTAACGGAACCAGGGTAAGCAACACCAAACTGGCATGAATCCTTTGTTTGTATAGAAGCAAGGGAATACGGTGCCCATGTTGATTTGGTAAGCGTAGTATTAGAGAACATATGCGCATATGCACCAACCGTATCGAAACCAAAAGAACCGAAGTTACATTTCCTGTAAGGGTTTGTGATACTTGCAGAAGGAACATTACCAGTCCTTATCCAGTTTTCAACCGAAAGGAAGCTGTTTGTTTCAGAGATACTGGAAACACCAGCAAGCCATGGTTTGGTATTATCGTCGTAAAAAACAAGCGACGTAAGGTAACCATTACCACCTGGCTCATCTTCATACGGAGCTTTAGCCTGTGCTATGCTGATGGACAAACCGTAATCTGAGATCAGCTGCTCATTCACCTTTTCCAATGACTGCTCGCTGTATATGGTTTCATGCAGATCTGTATTAACCAGTGTCCAGCCTGAATTAGCATCTGCTATCATTTTATTATTTGCAGGGTTCACGTTGCCGGTGAGAGAAAGTTCCCAATGAACAGGTTTTACTTTCTGAGGATCGGCGACTTTAACTGCTATCGGACCGGCGCCTGGCCTGTAGACTATTTCTTTTGAAGGTACGATGACATTATCAATGGCACCCTGCTCTGTAGCATCATCTATATCGATGATATTACCGCCGTTACCAAGACCTTCCAGCTTGTGGATCACCACGCCGCTACCGTAGTCTGAATTCAAAGTCGTGCCCATAGCACCATTTGCCGGGTTAGGCATTGGGTGTAATACTTCGAGGGTAGAACCGTTAGCGCCGTGAAGGCTTTCCAGGTAAGCGAGGTCTTGCGTAGAATCTGATTTAAGCGGGCGCGGATTGAAAGGAGCAAAGTTATTATAAGCATAGGCTATCACCACGTAGTGGTAGTTCTTATAGTTAACCAGCCTCTTGTCGCTACCTGCAGCAAATACATCGGTAGTTAACTCAAAACTGTGAACGATACCGCTATCCTTACCTTCCACTTTCACCACAGGAACCCAGGTACTATCGCTTATCTCAGGTACCTTGTTGTAATTGATGATACGTGTTACACCGTTTTTAAGATCGCACTGGAACACTTCGGCAGCAACATCAGTATTTATAGAACCATCTGAATTATATATCTGGCCGGGGCCTACTTCAGTTGTCTTTAACTGGAATACGCGATAGCCTTCAAATTTGTACAGTGAATCCGCAGCATGAACGTAGTTCTTAGCTTTGGTAGATGGCACCCTGTATTTTGCGGAGTCAACATAACCATATTGCTCCTTATAGTTATTGCTCGAGGGCTCATTATACATATAGAATATAAGCTTCCGGTCCATTTCCCTTACCACCACTTTTGGTGCTTCGGGGCCTTCTGTTGTACGGAAACCTGCGTCAAATAAGCTTTGGATCACATCATCCGCTGCACGTATCTTTTTGAAAGATGTATTAGGACAACCACCAACGTCGGCTACCCAGCATGAACCGATAATGAGATCGTTCACTGCACCGGGTATCAACTGGAAGGCACCTGCCGAGTGGATGAAACGACGATCACCAACAGGGTTGCTACAATTACATTCTGACCATCCGGCCTGGTTCTCAGGATCACCGAAGAACACGAACCTTGTTTTAGGGCCTGAATGGGTGGCTGTAGAAGGAATACCGGCTCCCTGGAAGTCGTTATTAAATATTTCACCACGACGATCAGAACCTGTCATGTAGTTATAAATTTCGATACCGTTTGTAGGGTTACCGTAAGAGCTTCCATCATTATTGAAGTATGTAAACGCCTGCATGGAAAGTAAGGAATCCTTAATTTTACCATCGGGCATATGTATGTACTTGTGAGGGCCTCTAAAAAAGTCAACACCCACCATCGGTACATGGTTTCCGTAAGTACCCGGTCCACCTGAACCGTCTATGCTGTTACCGTTATATTCTATACCAAGACCCCTTACAGTATCGCAACCGATATAGTCATCATATGCATATCCAAGATCGGCATCGGTCCATGTAGCCATATAAGTGCTGTCCATGGTAAGCGGGCCCCTGTTAATAATGCGGTATATAAAGAAGGATGCGTCATTCAGGGCGTCCTTGGTACTATAAGCAAATGCACTGGTCTGAACTTCAAGACCTATCGCATCTGTTTTGGTTTCTCCTTTAATATTACCTTTATCATTGAATACCCACCAGATGTACTGATCGCCGGTGATATCCGGATAGTCACCGTCCTGGTAATTATAATGGCCATCGCCGTTAAAGTCCACATAAGGTGCGTACTCGTAAGTGCTGGCAGTGGTTAACACATGAAGTGCATTACCATTATTACCCTTGGCGTAGATGTTACCTTTAGCAGGCCATTCCTTGATCACGTCAAACTTCGGATCGCCAGGCTCGGCACCCTGCCTGAATAATTCTTTGAACTCATTTACCGTACTTTTGTCCACTTTCCAAAAACGGTCCCACTCGGAGCAAGAGGCAGCGTCAATAGTATTTGAGTTGGCAGGGTCAAGAGGGCCGGGCCAATAGTCATTACCATTCTGGCGGTAAGTTTGTGCAGCCACTTTCAATTGTCCCTGCGCATCATAACCACCGATCCAGGAAGAACCGGCAAAAAGCGAGTTCTTATTAGACCCCTTTGGTATTTCATAAGCTGCTGAGCCGGTACCACGGTCATACCACATATCACCACCCGTCATTATCCTTGCACTGACGTTATTGATATTCAGGTCTATAGCTGACTGGGCCTCTTTACAGCCTGAAGCAGTACTTTTTAACTGCGCATTGCTCTTCTTAAAGTTAACGTCAGGTAATGCACTTGCATGCATCGCCATACCCATCATTCCTGTAAGGGCTGCAGCTATAGCCAAACTTTTATTGTTCTTAAGCATCATAACTTATTTAAAAAAGTTATTAACAAATATTATTTAGAAATTCAGATTCAATCCAATTGTCATTCTCCGCGGCAAATTGTAATTATACGGGTTGTCGATATTTATAGAATATACATCTTTATATGCCTGGGCATTGGTTTGCGTAGTGGCAGCAACAATCCCCTGTGCAGATGTCAGGTAACCATCATCGTCCGGACGGCCTGTATAACCATATACGGTGATAACATCCTTGATATTAAACAGGTTTTGGAAGTAGATGAATCCGTTGAGATACAAAGGCTTCTTACGCTTTACAGCTGTTTCACCGGCAGGTTGTTTTTTAGCCGACCTGAGTGAGAAGTCTTTGTCGATACGCATATCCATCATATAGTGCCATGGCAGGCGCGAGCCGTTTATCTGGCCCTGTACAGTCCTATTGCTTGGATTCGCGTCCAAACGCTTTGTGTATGGCTCACCGCTTCTTGCAGAAAGGTTGAAGTTAACACCTGCATTCTGCAGGATGTGCATTCCACCTACCACGGGACCGGCACCTTCATCATAACGGTAGTCAATATTAGCAGTTATCAGGTGGCGTGAATCGTAATCCAGATCACTCACATAACGCAAATTAGGGACACCGGCGTTTATAAGATTCTGGATCAGCCCGTTAGTACCAACAGTGTTAGCATTACCGGCATTGCCTGATGCATCGCCCGAACCGGTACCTTCTGCAAACTGGAGCGTATAATTGATCTTCATACGGATATTGCCAAAGCGGCGCAGATCATAGCTCAGTGTCATACCCTTGGTAGTAGAAAAGTCCCTGTTACCGTAGGTATAATAGGTTGTAGGCCATGCATACAGATATGGGCGAACCTGGATCATATCTTTACGCTCCCTGTAGAAACCGGAGATGGTTATTGCCGACTGTTTGGTAAGTACCTGTTGGAAACCTACTTCATAGTCAAACATTTTTTCGGGTTTCAGATCGTTATTATCGATGATCGAGTTAGCCTGCTGCGGCAGGAAATAATAATCATATGGTGTTGCAAAATTCCTTCCGCCCCTTGGCCTTTGCACTATCACATCGTAGTGTGCATAGAAGTTGGCAACTGTGGATATAGGGAAAGAGAAAGAGATACGTGGCGCTACGTTAACCTGTGGTTTGTAATCGGTGAACGAAGTACTTGCATCAAAACCTGATGAGTCATTTATTTTAGTGTTGGGGTCTTTCAGGAATGGCTGAGGAGGAAGGCCACCGCTGGCTACAGAAAGTACAGATGGGTCCTGCAGCACATTACCCTGGGCATCATACCACTCGTCGCCATTACGGAAACCAATGATATTAGGCCTCTGCGAAGAGTTGTTATCTACATATACCACGTAATTATCGCCCATGTTGGCGGGAATATTACCGGTAGGTGTTTTTGCATTGGTATTCTTACCGCCTTGGGTAGTGTTGTTTTTCACGTCGCCCACGGTATTCTCTTCATACAATGAATATGGGTCCTTTAATACTTTGGTATTAGCGTCAAAACGGTCGACACGTACACCTATATTGAAATCAATATCTTTATACTTGAAATGATCCTGGAGGTAAGCGGCCGTATAGCTGGGACGGCTGGCGCCTATGTTACGGGTAAAGCTACCATCAGCCTGGGGCTTAAAATAATCATTAAAATTTATATTCTCTTTCTGCTTTTTGCCGGTATAATCGTAGCCATAATAGCTCACCATCGGGTGACCGCTATTCAGCAATTCATCGGGCGAGAACATATCAAGAGATAAAGTGTTGGGGTCTACATTATCGACATTCAGGTAATCAACACCGTTCGGATCGAGGCCCAGCTTTTCCCTCAGATGCTTATCGAAAGTTGATTGCTGTGAAAGAACGGCCTTTTTGTTGAAAAACACGGTATCAAAAACACTAGGTATGATCACGCCTGCTTTTACCTGGTCCCAGGTATAAACATTCCCGTTTATCTTATACATAGGATTTGCAAGGTCCAGGTCAGTTATATGGTTGTTTTGTAAAGACCTCATAACTTGCCACAATGAACTTTGGCCTTGTCCGGAGGGGTTTGCATAAGCTGCATAGCCCCTGCCGGTGCGCTGCTGGTAGTACAAACCAAACTGTATGGAGTGCCTGGTCTTACCCAGCAACAGATCGAACGAGGCATCAGCGGTCACGGCAAACTGGTTGGTATTGGTATAGCTGTATGAGGATAAAGAGGTTCCCGTATTTGCAAAAGTGTTGTAAATATTAGCAGGCATATCACCGTTCAACATCGCATTATTGGCCCTGATATCAACTATATCCGCAGGGATTGTCCCGTTGAGGTTGTAATATTCACTTGTATAGTTTGCCAGTAGCGGGTTCAGATCAGAGCGTTCAAATAATACCTGCTGCGGGAACCTGTTACCCTGCAGCCTGTACATATAGTGCTTGGTGCTGTCGTCGTATGTATAAAGATAGCCCGGTGCATATTGGCGGTCGAACTTACCTACATACTCATATTCAAATATATTCTTCTTGAAGTTCGGGTCCTGCCTTTGAAAATGCTCTACCTGGTAATCGGCCTGTATAGAGTAGTAGGCGTTTTGTATGGCGCTTTGTTTCTCAGTACCACCGCTTTTGCCAAATCTCTGGGTAAATTTCAGGTAACCGCGACCTGTAGTACTTATATCCTGGGGGATGGCAGAAGATGCAAATGGCATATATGACCTGTAGCCGGGATTTTCAGCAAAGGTGCTTCCGTTTTTATAGTTAAAGCTACCACCGGCGGTCAGGTTCATGTTATCGGCCACCTGGAAATCCAGTTTACCGTTGGCCCTGCCTTCGAATATAGCCGCATTAGGACGCACCTTTACTTTGTGCATATCTGCTTTGGTGATATACTCGCCTGAGTACTTATATATTACTGTACCATTTTCGTTAAGCGACCTGGTGAGCGGATTTTGCTCTACGCCGGTCCTTGCATCGTCATTCACTACCCAGCTGCCGCCATAATATGGGCTTCTGTCTTTATCATACCAGGCTTCAGCTCCAAAAAGGAAGCCAATAACGGGCTTTTTGTTGCCCATACTGTCTTTGCGGCTATATAAAGGTCCGGAAAGATTAAAGGAAGCCATGTTGTGATTGTAGCCGTCAATAGAGTGCTCCAGGCGAAGGCCACCGAGGAAATCTTTAGAAGGGCCCCTTGTGGTTACATTAACAACAGCACCGGTCGCATCGCCATATTTGGCAGGAAGGCCTGATGACAGTACGTCGACCTGGTCGATCATACCCTGCGGAAGATCGGGTGTAGCACCATTCATTATCACACCATCCAATATGAACTGGGTAGCGTTACCACGGCCGCCAAAGGCGTTCAGGTCACCACCGGAGCGGCTGATATGGATACCGGGACTGGCAACTGCTACCAGGTCGGATGTATTGGTGATACCTGTATTCTTAATATCCTTGGCATCCAGTACGCCATGGGGGTGTCCTATTTCGATCAGGGGTACTTTATACGATATTACCGTAGCTTCCTGAAGCTGATTTACATTCAATGCGAGCGCGAAGTTCAGCTTGGTAGTGCTTCCTTCACGCACTACTACGTCTTTGTATATCTTTGGAGTGTAGCCCGTGTATGATACTTTAACTTCGAAATTACTACCTGTGGCCAGGGGAGAAACAACGTAGTTACCGTCAACATCCGTAACAGCACCACCCCTGGCAATACCGCCGGATGTTACCTGCACAATAGCCCCTATGACCGGTTCTTTCTTTTCATCTATTACTTTACCGGTTATTTCACCGGACTGTGCCAGGGCTGTACCTGCAACACCAACTAATAGCAATACGAATAAATAACGTAATGTACGTGCCATATCCTGCAATAAATATTTTTTAACCAAAGAAGGCGGTAAAGATAAAAATTCCTGTTAAAATTCCGTTCGTTAACATAAATATTTTCCAAAAAACTTGCTTATAATGAACAAATTACTAACCTGTGACAATTTTCCTTAATAGTGTTTCGCTCATTTTAAACAGCGCCTCGAAACTATAACCTGCGATATGCGGTGTGATTATTACATTGGGTAAATTCACCATTTCATCAAGTAAAGCTTTTGTGGCTGCGCTCATCCTGTCTATCGGTTCTTCTTCCCATACATCTAAGCAAGCTCCTTTTATTTTTCCTGTCTTCAAACCTTTGAACAATGTATTTGTATCTGTTACCTTACCTCTAGACGTGTTGACCACCACAAAATCTTTGGTCATGTTTGTAATAAAACTGTCATTTAGATAGTGAATGGTGTCCTTTTGTAACGGAACATGAAAACTAATTATATCAGCTTTATCAAATATAGGCTGCAGATCCGGGCAGTTTTCTACATAGTCCGGCATATTGTCGTTTGTGTATTTATCGTACACCAGTATGCTCATGTCAAATGCTCCCAGTTTCCTGGCCAGGGCCCGCCCGGTATGCCCGAAACCAATGATACCAATGGTCTTGCCTTCCAGCTCTGTACCCCTGTTCTCGTCGCGCAGCCAAAGGCCTTTTCTTATTTCGTTGTTGCTTAAGCTTATTTTTTTATTAAGGCTCAAAAGCATACCCAGCGCATGTTCCGCTACAGCATTGCTATTCCCTTCAGGGCTGCCGTAACATTTGATGCCTTTGCTTTCGGCGTAGGGCACATCAATCACCTCCATACCTGAACCCATGCGGCCTATCCATTTAAGTAACGGCGCCGCATCCAGCAACTCTTTATCTAATTGCAGCCTTGTGGATGTGACGATGCCCACACAATCTTTCACTAATGCACAGGCAGCAGCCTGCATTATTTTTTCTTCAGTTACCAATTCATATCCTGCGGCTATAAGCCCATCGCTAAGTATGGTGTGTATCGGTGCTGCTATCAGTACTTTTCCTATGCTCATGGCTGGTATTGCTTATGCAATGCTACAAAATCGGCTACAGATAATTGCTCGGCCCTTTTATCCATAACAGGGTTGCTCAATGCCTCAGGTGGAAGGGTTCCCTTCCATGCATTCCTCAGTGTTTTGCGGCGCTGGTTAAAGGCTGTTTTTACGAAGTTGATGAACTTCTTTTTGTTTTCTATACTATGCGGGTTGCCCAGGTTCGTGAAGCGCACCACACCGCTTTTTACTTTGGGCGGGGGATTGAAACAATTTTCATGCACATCAAAAAGGTATTCAACGGAAAAAAATGCCTGCATCAGCACGCTTAAGATGCCATATACTTTTGAGCCCGGCCCTGAAGCGATGCGTAGCGCCACCTCTTTCTGGAACATCCCGATCACTTCATCTACCTGCGGCTCCCAATCGAGCATCTTGAATAAAATAGGCGATGATATATTATACGGAAAATTACCTATAACACTGAAATGGCCTTCGAAAGGTGCATCAGCTTTAAGTATATCCTGTTCTATTATCTTATCCTTTAATACAGGGTAGGTTTTATGCAGGTATTGTACTTTTTCTGCATCCACCTCTATGGCCTTATAATCTACATCCGGCAGCTCTATAAGGTATTTCGTAATGGCGCCACCACCGGGACCTATCTCCAGCAGTTGCATACCGGGCTTGTGTACCAGTTGCCCCACTATCTTCCGGCACACATTATCATCTTGCAGGAAATGCTGCCCCAGGCTCTTCTTAAGTGTGTACTGCATGCTGCAAAAGTGAAAAGTAAAAAGCCAAAAGCCAAAAATTCTTTTTAAATGTCATTCAACGGATCAACCCAATCAACAAATCAACTAATCAGCTACCTTTGCGCCATGGAATTTAAACTACTCAACAAGACATCAAAAAAGCACCAGTTATACATCATAGATAATGAAGCTTCTTTAAAACAGGTAACGGAATTAAGTAGGGATGAAAGCTCTTTTGTATCTGCCAAACTTAAAAATGACCAGTCTTTTGTTTCCATCAACCAGTACGGCCGCTATGTTTGCGTTTACTTGCTGAAAAGTAAGAGTACGGCATCGCAAACGGATGAAATGCTGCGAAAAGCCGGTGCCGACCTGCAGGCATTTGCCAACAAACTGAAACTGGACGAAATAACCATTAATAATCTCTCAGCCCAATACAATGCTGCATATTTAATAGGCGAAGGCCTTGCATTGGCCAATTACCAGTTCCTTAAATATAAGACCGAAGCAAAAAAGCAGGAGAATACCCTTAAGGTGGTAAACTATGCACCCAAGTCTATATCCATAAAGGAGGTAAACCAGCTTTCGGTTATTACAGATGCAATATACCGTGCGCGCACTTTGGTGAACGAACCGCTGAACTTCCTTACTGCTACCCAACTGGCAAAAGAGATAGCCACCATGGGCAAAGAAGCCGGCTTCAAAGTGACCACGCTGAATAAAGCGCAAATAGTAAAAGAAAAGATGGGCGGGCTGCTGGCAGTGAACAGGGGTAGCATAGACCCGCCAACATTTACTGTAATGGAATACAAGCCTGCAAAGGCATTGAACAAAAAACCTATAGTGCTGGTGGGCAAAGGCGTGGTGTACGATACAGGTGGCCTTTCTTTGAAACCGACCGCGAACTCCATGGACCGCATGAAAAGCGACATGAGCGGAGCTGCACTGGTAAGCTGCGCAATGTTTGCCATAGCTAAATTGAAACTGCCTTTGCATGTGATAGCACTGGTGCCTGCAACTGATAACAGGCCGGGTGAAGACGCTTATGTACCGGGTGATGTGGTAACTATGTACAGTGGCGCTTTTGTAGAGGTATTGAATACTGATGCCGAAGGCCGTATGATACTGGGCGATGCACTGCACTGGGCAAAACGCTACAAACCCGAGCTGGTTCTTGACTTTGCCACACTAACAGGCGCAGCCTCTGTTGCTGTGGGCGAGCATGGCATTGTATGTATGGGCACTGCCGATGAAAATACAAAGAAAGCATTCCGTGACAGTGGCTTCCGCCAGTATGAAAGACTGGTAGAGTACCCGCTCTGGGACGAATATGGCGACATGATCAAATCGGAAGTGGCTGATATCAAGAACATAGGCGGCGCAAGTGGCGGTGCCATTACCGCAGGTAAATTCCTGCAGCACTTTACCGACTATCCATGGATGCACTTTGACATAGCGGGTGTATCTTTTGCAGGCGGCAAAAAAGGATACCAGACATATGGCGGCACAGGCTATGGTATGCGTATGCTGCTCGATTTCCTGATGAACTATGGCAAGGTTTAATTAAATTCGCCCTGCGTAGAGTTTATTAATTACTAATTCACCAAAATTTGCACATTTCCATATTTGCACATTTTCACATTAAAAAGGCATGCTAAACGAAAGACCGGTAATAGGTATTACCACAGGTGATATAAACGGCATAGGACCGGAGCTGATCATTAAAACGCTCTCCGACAGCCGTATACTGGACCTGTGTACCCCTGTTGTATTTGCTTCAAACAAGGTGATCAATTACTATCGCCGCATTATAACTGAAGTTCCTTTCAATTTTTCAAGCACTAAGGACTTTACCAAGCTCAACCCTAAACAGGTAAATATTTTTAACTGCTGGGAAGAAGAAGTGCCGATACAGCCGGGCGCCCTTACTGATACAGGTGGCAAATATGCCATCCGCTCGCTGATGGTAGCTGCACAGTGCCTGAAGGACGGCCAACTGGATGCATTGGTGACCGCACCTATACATAAAGGCAATACACAACTTCCCGATTTCCCATACACAGGCCATACACCCTTCCTGAAAGAAAAATTCGGTGCAAAAGATGTATTGATGCTGCTGTATAGCGAAAAGCTGCGTGTTGGTTTGGCTACGGAGCATATACCTATTTCAAAAGTTGCTGCAGCTATTACTAAAGAACTGTTGCAGTCTAAACTCGGCATACTGCGTGAGTCATTGATAAAAGACTTTGGTATCGATAAGCCAAAGATCGCGGTACTGGGCTTAAACCCACATGCGGGCGATGACGGGCATATAGGCAACGAAGAGCAAACCACCATCAGGCCTGTAATAGAAGCAATGCAGCAGCAAGGCCATTTGGTTTATGGTCCTTATGGTGCTGATGCATTTTTTGCAAGGAGTAGTTATTTACAATTCGACGCTGTGCTGGCCATGTACCACGATCAGGGACTTGCACCATTTAAGAGTATAGCCGGTGGTGAGGGAGTGAACTTCACCGCAGGTATGTCGGTAGTACGTACCTCGCCAGATCATGGTACTGCATTCGACATTGCGGGTAAAAATATTGCCGATACCACCTCTTTCAGCGAAGCTATCTTCCAATGCCTTGACCTGCTCAGGCATCGCGAAGAATATGCTGCAAACACAGCCAATCCACTGCGTCGCGGCAGGATAGAGAAAGAAAAAGAGGACGAAACAGAGAAAGCTGCGGAAGCATAATATTTTACATATAACTTAATTTCTTGTCCCGCCGGCTCCCGCTGGCGGGATTTTTTATGTTGTCAGCTAAACAATCCTCATGACTATGTTACGCGACGGAGCTAAAAAGAGTATTTGGCAGGAAACAATGAGCAACTATACCCCTGTTAATACATGGCTGAAAGACACTATCTATGATGTATTAATAGTGGGCGGCGGTATCACCGGCCTTACTACTGCACTTTTACTACAATCGGAGGGTAAAAAATGTATTCTTGCCGAGGCTGTCAGTATAGGTTTTGGCACTACAGGCGGCACCACCGCGCATTTGAACACCTTTTTTGACACTCCATATAACAAGATTGAAAAAGACTTCAGCCCTGACGACGCAAAGTTACTGGCGAAGGGCGGCAAAGATGCAATCGACCTCATCGAAGGCCTTGTAAGCAAGTATAATATCAATTGCGATTTCGCCTATAAGCCCGGCTACCTTTTTGCAGAAGATGATAAGCAGGCAAAGGAACTGGAGGATATATATAATGCAACCGTACGCGCAGAGATTGGTGTGGCCTGGTCGGAAGATATACCCGTGGATATTCCATTTAAAAAGGCATTGAAATTCGGCTTCCAGGCACAGATACACCCCACCGCTTATATCTATGGATTGGCTAAAGCTTTTGAAGAAGCAGGTGGTGTTATTTTACAGAATTGCCTGGTTAATAGTGTAGAATATAATCAACACTTAAGCGCCGATACCTCTTTGGGCAAGATTATGGCTTCCTACGCGGTTTACGCCACCCATATTCCCCCGGGACTAAATATCCTTCATATGCGTTGCGCGCCCTATCGCAGTTATGTAATGGCATTTACTACCGCCGACGGCCGCTACCCTGATGCGCTTATATACGATATGCAGGACCCCTACCATTACATACGTACGCACACGGTAGGTGAGGATAATTACCTGGTAGTAGGCGGCCTTGATCATAAAACCGGCCATGAGCAAAATACAGACTATGTATTTTCGGAACTGGAGGCCTATGCACGCAAGTATTTTAATATTGCCGAAGTCAAATGGCAGTGGTCATCACAGTACTACATACCCGCCGATGGACTGCCCTATATAGGCGTAATGCCCGGCCACGATAATATCTACACCGGTACAGGCTATAATGGCAATGGTATGATCTTCGGTTCACTTGCCGCAAAGATCTTCTGCCAATTGATCACTCAGGGCGAGAGTATTTACGAAAAGCTATTCAACCCTAACCGCATAAAGCCAATTGCAGGTTTTGAAAATTTTGTAAAGGAAAATGCCGATGTGGTAAGCCAGTTCATCGGTAAACATTTCAACCGTGATAAAATAAAAGAGCTCGTAGACCTTGCTCCCGGTGAAGCCACGGTGGCAAAATGGGACGGAAATAAGGTGGCCCTCTACAAAAACGAGAGTGGCCATGTATATGCAGTGGACCCGGTTTGCCCGCACGCAGGCTGCATTGTAGCATGGAATGGTGCAGAAAAAAGCTGGGATTGTCCCTGCCATGGGGGGCGCTATGCACCCAATGGCGCTTTACTCACCGGCCCTGCCTGCAAAGGATTGACACAGATAAAGTGGGAGGATATTGAGGGGGATTAATATTGATTTTTAGATTATGATAGATTTACTTATCGACCTATCAAGCTTTTAACCTATCAACTTATCAAGCTAAGCCCTACCTTTGAGCCCATGTTACAATTTGAACGTTTCATCCTTGAGAACGGTTTAAGAGTTATCGTGCACCATGACGATACTACGCCTATGGTTGCCCTTAATATATTGTATGATGTAGGCGCACGCGATGAGGACCCGAAGCAGACAGGTTTTGCCCACCTTTTCGAGCACTTGATGTTCGGCGGCTCTGTGAACATACCCGAATACGATGAACCATTGCAGATGGCCGGAGGCGAGAACAATGCCTATACTACCAACGATATTACCAACTACTACATACAGCTGCCGCTTAAGAATATGGAGACCGCTTTCTGGCTGGAAAGCGACCGTATGCTATCATTAGCCTTTGGCGAAAAGAGCCTCGATACGCAACGCAAAGTGGTAAGCGAAGAATTTAAAGAACATTATCTCAACAAGCCCTACGGCAACGCCTGGGAACACCTGCGCGAGCTGGCTTATACTGTGCACCCATACCGCTGGATGACCATAGGCAAAGAGCTGAAGCATATAGAAGATGCGCAACTGGAAGATGTAAAAGCATTTTTCTTCAAACATTACAACCCTCTGAACGCTGTAATGTGCGTAGCCGGCCACGTCACCACGGAGCAGGTAAAACAAATGACCGAAAAATGGTTCGGCCCGATACCTGCAGGCGAAAAATATGTCCGTAATGTACCGGTAGAGCCGCCCCAAACAGCAGCCCGTGCAAAAACCGTTTATGCAGACGTGCCCCTCGATGCATTATATAAGACTTGGCACATTGAAGGCCGCCTTCACCCCGGCTACTACGCCGCCGATCTTATTACCGAAATAATGGGCAATGGCTTTGCATCGCGCCTCTACCAAAAACTGGTGAAAGAAGAACAATTGTTCAGCAACATCAGTTGCTACCAGACAGGCAGCCTCGACCCGGGATTGCTGGTGGTGGAAGGTAAAATAGTGGAAGGCAAAAGCATAGAAGATGCCAATGCCGCTGTGGAACGCGAAATGCAGCTTTTTGTAGATAAGGGTGTAACAGCTGATGAACTGCAGAAGGCAAAGAATAAAATAGAGGCAATGATAGAATTTGAGGATATGGCCTTGCTTTCGCGCGCTAATAATCTGGCATTCTATGAACTGCTGGGCGATGCAAAAATGATCAACGAAGAACTGGGCCGCTACCAGGCTATCACACCCGCCTTTCTGCAGGAAACAGCCCGTAATGTATTGCGCGCAGAAAATAGCTGTACCTTATTTTACCGGAAAAATATTCCTGTTACTCAAGCTGCTGATTCGTTCGCAGATCAAAACACCAAATCATAGATATTAAATGCTTTTTGAAGGGAAATTCACTGCAGACGCTAAGGCTTTCGATAATCGTATCACACAGCTATTCGGCATTCAATACCCCATAATACAGGCGGGCATGATATGGGCTTCCGGTTGGAAGCTGGCATCGGCAGTAAGCAATGCCGGCGGCCTTGGCCTCATAGGCGCAGGCAGCATGTATCCTGAAACCCTGAGAGAGCACATACAAAAATGCAAGGCCGCCACTACAAAACCATTTGGCGTCAACCTCCCTTTACTCTACCCCGATATTGACAAACACGTTGCTGTAATTATAGAAGAAAAAGTACCCATAGTTTTTACCTCCGCCGGCAACCCTAAAACATGGACAGCCAAATTCAAAGAGCATGGCATTACTGTGGTGCACGTGGTGTCCAGCGCAAAGTTTGCTAAGAAATGCCAGGACGCAGGTGTTGACGCAGTCGTTGCCGAGGGCTTTGAGGCCGGCGGGCACAATGGCCGCGAGGAGACCACAACACTTTGCCTTATTCCTTCCGTTCGCGACTCGATAACTATTCCTTTGATAGCAGCAGGCGGCATAGCCACGGGTCGCGGTATGTATGCGATGATGGCCCTGGGCGCCGAAGGCGTGCAGATGGGCAGCCGCTTTGTATGCAGCCCCGAGGCGTCCAGTAATACAGCCTTCAAAGAAGCGGTTGTAAATGCAGGCGAAGGCGATACCATCGTCACCCTGAAAAAACTGACACCTGTCCGCCTGATAAAGAATGAGTTCTATAAACAAGTACAGCAGGCCGAGGACAACTGCCTGCCTGCGCCTGAACTGGAACACCTGCTCGGCCGCGCACGCGCCAAAAAAGGCATGTTCGAGGGCGATCTGAATGAGGGCGAACTGGAAATAGGCCAAATAAGCAGTATCATTAAAGAAATAAAGCCTGCGGGCGAGATAGTACTGGAGGTTTGGAACGAATTCAAACAGACCGCACAAAACCCATTCTCTTACTGATCCCCTCACCGGGAAACCCCTTTGTCGCCAAAAACACGCATTACTTCACTGAGGAGTAACGATTTACAGGTATTATTAATAACTTGTGCTTATGAAAAGGTACATCCTGCTCCTTCTTGTTTTTTGTTGTGCGGTTACCACGCAGGCACAACAAACGCAATACACTGCAAAAGATTATGCCCGTACCCCCGTATGGATAGGAATGATGGATGACACTACTGCCAATTATTTCGAGGCAGAAAAAGCATACAAGATATATTGGCAGCACCACGAAAAGCCTGAAGGCGAAAATGACGTGATCGGTGAGCACGCCGGGCGCGAAAAGATCCCATCGAAACACAAACAGCAAAAGATACAGCAGGACAACAAAATGCGCATGGCTGTAAAAAAGTACGAACGCTGGCATTCGCTCATGTTACCCTATGTGCAGCCCGACGGCCGTATACTTACACCCACCGAACGCCTGGCGATATGGGAAGAACAAAAACAAAAGAACAAATAAACACTTATATACATTAACATGAGGTTACGGCGGCTGCTCTGTTTATTATTACTGGCAATATCATTTAAAAGTGTTGCGCAGCCCGCTGTGGGCACATGGAGCAATACCGGCCCCATACTGTTCCCCGTTAATGTAAGCGGCCAGGTCGACGGCATCGGTCGTGTATGCCAGGTCAGGTTCCATCCCACCAACCCGCAAAAAATTTACGCAGTTAGTGCCTCGGGCGGTTTATATATAAGCAGCAACAACGGCGTATCATGGACCGTTACACCCGGCACCGAAACACTTCCCACTACAGCCTGCGCTTCGGTTTGTGTTGACTATACCAACGACCAGGTCATTTACCTCTCCACAGGCGACCCTAATTATTACTACCAGAGTTACGGTATATACAAAACCACTAATGGCGGTACGACATGGAATCCCGTTACCACAAACATTGGCTACCGCATGGCCATTTGCATGGTGATGAACCCAACCAATAACAATACGATAGTAGCAGCGACCAACGATGGCATCTGGAAAACAACGAACGGTGGCAGCACATGGACACAAACACATAGTGGTGGTGCATTCACCGATATGAAGATCATTCCCGGCAGCCATAGTACACTCTATGCAGTCACAGGCACTCAATACTTCAGGAGCGTCGATTTCGGCAGCACCTGGTCTTTAATAACTGCCGGCCTCACCATACCCGCAAGCAATGGCGGCATGCGCATTGCAGTAAGCGCCGCTGATACGAATGTTGTGTACGTGGCCACTACTGATGGCAATGGTATTGTCAACAAGTCCACCAACCACGGCACCAGTTTCACTACGGTTTATAATAGCAACACGCAATGCCTTGTCTGTTATGACGACAATCCCGCATCAGGCTCACAGGGCAACTATAATTTCGGCATGACAGCCAACCCGCAAAACGCGAATGAGGTATTGCTCATAGCACATTGCGTGTGGCGCTCTACCGACGGCGGTGTTACATGGAGCAAGCGCACCAGCTGGTGGAACGAATGCCATACAGATATGCACGATATCGAATGGAACCCGTACAATAACACGCAGCGCTTCAATGCCAATGACGGAGGAGTATGGATGTCCACCGATACACTGGCCACCTTATGGTCGCCACGCAGCGATGGCGTAGCCGCCACCGAGATATACCGTGCAGCGCAAAGCCCCACCATCAGGCAGATGGTGAGCATAGGCACGCAGGATAACGGTGAGCTGTATTTCGATAACATCTGGAAATGCAACCGCGGTGGCGACTGGGGATCAAAATGCGGTTTCGACTATAACGGCGGTTCAACCGTGTATTATTTTGGCTCGGGCAACCGGCGCAGTTTGCAACCGCTTGTGGGCGATCAGTCCTTCAATAGTCCATTCGACCCCAGCAATAGCTCCGATATGGAGTTCCTGCCCAACATGCATAACGTAGCATTTGCCGGTAACGATACCATTTCGCGCAGCACTGATGTCGACAATACATCGCCAACATGGACACGCATATATGTAACAGGTGAGACCATGCGAGATATGGAATCCTGCCATGCCGATAGCAACATACTTTATGTAGTTACCGACAACGACCACCTTTACCGCAGCGATAATGCACTGGCTGCAAACCCTGCATTCACGATATTGAACACACCTGCGGGCACCAATGCCGCAGCCAGTATAGCCACCGACAAACAAGATAAGAATGTGGTATACCTCACCTGCGGTGCTAAAATATACCGCTCCGCAAATAAAGGCCTTAACTGGACAGATATTACGCTCAACCTGCCCAACCTCAATATTATGCGTGTCCTGGCCGATGATTATTCCATCACGGAGAGGCTCTTCGTGTGTCTCGGCAATTATGTTTACTATAAAGACAATGCAATGCCCGGCTGGACCATTACAAATGGATTGCCCACCATACCCTCTATCTCCGAATTCATGATCTACAACGATGGCACTGCGGCCAGCACACTACGTGTTGGCACTTATGGCCGCGGCGTATGGGAATGTAATATCCAGAACAACCTGCCCCCCACAGGCGACTTTGTGGCCGACAGGCAATACATATGCCCCGGCGATACGGTACATTATACCAAAAACCTTTTTGGGAATGTGCTATCCTATAGCTGGCTGTTCCCCGGCGGTACACCATCTGCCTCCATGGCGGCCAGCCCAACTGTAGTATATAATACTCCCGGCGTTTACAATGCATCGCTCATAGTTACAGGCGTGCCGGGTATCGATACTATCACAAAGCTCAACTATATCGTTGCGTCCATTGGTGCCACCACCACCCTGGTCGAGGGCTTTGAGGCCAATAACTTTCCTCCTGCCCAGTGGAATTTGTCATCACCCAGTGGTGCAGCATGGCAGCACGTGGATACCGTAGGCGGCTTCGGGCTCAGCTCAAAGTCTGCTTTTTACGATAACTTCAATCACGACGCAGGTGGCGTGCATGATCATTTAATTGCACCGAAAATAGATCTTACCAATGCTGACTCAGCCTATGTATTCTTTGATGTCGCATATGCTCCTTATAGCAATGCCTACCCCGACAGCCTTGTCGTACAAATATCGCTTGATTGTGGCGACACGTACACGCCCATCTATGTAAAGAGCGGCGACACCCTGGGCACAGCCCCTGCCACCGGCAATTACTTCGTGCCCACTGCCACGCAATGGCGCAAGGATACCATCTCGCTCAATTCGTTCCTTGGTAATGGTACAAACCTCTCTTTCGAGAACGTAGGGCACTATGGCAATGTGCTTTATCTCGACAATGTGAACATAAAAGTATTCCCGCATCCTGTTAGCGTAGCTGCTACAAAAGCAGAAAATGTTGTACAGGTTTACCCCAATCCATCAACAGGCATGTTCACCATTAAGGCCGAAGGACTTACGGGCAAAGAGGTGAAAATAGACTGCTACAATATCATTGGCTCATTAATAAACAGCAAAAATATTGCAGTACCTAATGGCAGCTTCAACACCACGCTTGATCTTTCCGAATATCCACGCGGCATCTACCAGCTCAATATCCAAACAGCGAACGGGGAACATTATACAAAGAAGATAGTGCTGCAGTAGGCTTCGTTTCCAAAAATAAATTGCCCCGTCCTTTAGGGCGGGGTGTAAATTATTTCATAACACGGCTTTAGCCAAATCGAATACTTAATGGAACTGAAGCCACCGGGCATTTAAGACCTGTCATCTTCTGCTTCCTCGATCTCGGTTGACACCGGGTGGTAATAGACATGCTCATCTATAAGGATGCCGTTGTCCTTATAGGCACTATCGGTAATTACCAACCGGTCGGCCCGCTTAAAGATATATTCCTCCCTGTGTTCCAAAAGCAAAATGCGCTTTATATTGTTCTTATACATAAAGCCCCTGATCTTCCTCCTGTCTTTCTTCAAAAAATCATGCAGGCTGCCTTCAGAAAGTTCCTGTGAAAAAGCGGTCTGGTGAAAAGTGGTAGCCCCCAGTGTAAATTCGACCCGGGCAAAATCATTATTATTAAAGACCTCCTTTCTTACGTTCTGTATTTTAGCAAATAGCTCCCGGTCGTTCTGGTAGAGCCTCCTGTACGAATGTTCGTCTTTTGCATGGCAGGCGAATAAAAATAATATCCCCGCCAAAAAATACAGTCTCTTCATATACCCTCTTACATACTTTTAGGTTTTCACTTTTAACCTTTGACTTATCGACCTATTCTATCGCATACTCACTGCCATCTTCAATAAGGTTCAGGTCCACATTTTCCATACCCGCTATACCTTCTATCGATCCGCGCACATGCGCTGCATTCAGCAATACCTTTTCCAGTTGTTTCTCCCTCGCCTTCCACAGTTTCTCCATGGTATCACGCTCCCGCTGTATGGTCATCCGCATACTCATAAAACCTTCCCTGATAGCCTTCCACTGCTCAGAGAATTCGGTACCCGTCAGGTAGTCATACAGCAGGGTCATTTTATCACCTTTGTTTTCATGGCTCTTGGTAGCTGTGTATACTTTGATGATCAGGTCGCGCAGCACGCATGCCAGCGCCTTCACTTCGCCAAAACCACATATCCATACACCATCCTTTTCCCCAAAGCCGTCCATGTCTTTTGGCTTGGCCTGCGTCACTATTACTGCCACCTCGGCACCCTGGCTGCGCATATCGGCCTTCAGCTTTTCTATCCAGTCGGCACTAAAGTCTTTCGTGCGTTTGCTCTCGTAAATTATTTTGCCGCATTCCTGTCCCAGGTTGTTGCGTACGGTCTGTATACAGTCTGCACCACGCACACCCTTACCCACCTCGCTTACTATATCAAAGGGAAATGCCGCTTTCAGCATGCCCTCCAGTATCAGCTCCTGCGCCTCGCCCTGCAGCTGCATCGATCCCTGCTCTGCCTTGCGCTGCATTTCTTCTGCCAGCTTGCGCTGTGCCTCCAGTTGCATCTCCAGCTCTTTCAGCTTTAGCTGGTGTTCTTCATCGCGTAGCTTATTGCGCCCTTCTTCTTCTTTTTTTATCTGTTCCGTCAGCTTCGCCCGCTCGTCCATCATCTTGCGCTGCATCTCCAGTTCCAGTTCCTGCTCCTTGGTCTTCAGCTCCTGCATCTTCTTCAGGAAGTCCAGTTCCTTCAACCTCGCCTCAGCCAGTTTTGCATCCTGCTCCTTCTTTGCATCTTCCAGTGTCCGCAGTTGCACCTCGAAGTCACCCTGTATTTGCTCTTTTATTTGTTTCGATAGTGTTCCTTCTATTTCCTTCTTTTCTATCTCCACCCGCCTTTTCAGCTCTTCTTCCTGTTGCAGCATCCTTGTTTCCAGGTCCTTTTGCTGCTGCTCCAGCAGCTGCTTGTCGGCTTTCAGGCTGTCCATACGCTTATGCCACTCCGTTTCCATCTTCGAACGGATCTCCTTCTCCACGCTCTGTTTCATCACATCCGTAGGCTCAAATTCATGGCTGCACTGTGGGCATATTATCGTCGTACTCATATATTTTCTCTGTCTGTTCTTGTAAAATACAAAGTTCGGTCTTATGTCATTAAGCTGTCGCTTATTATTTTTGTACTTTTCCACATTATGCGGCGGCTATCCATCGTCATTTGCTCTGTTTTCTTATATGTTTCTGCCTTCGCGCAGTTGCCTGCTAATGCCGTGAACCGTTTCACCCGCGCCCTGAACTACGAGGCCAAAGGCGACCGTGCAAATGCCTGCACCTCCATGGAAGAGGCCATTGCAATGTATCCTGCCTTTTCCGAAGCCTACAGCCAGCTGGGCCAGTGGTATTACGAGATGCACAAATTTGATAAGGCCGCCGACGTATTCATACGCGCATCTGCGAAATGCCCAAAGGGCAATGAGACCTTTGCCAAGCCCCTTGTAAAAAGCCTTATCTCCGCATACCGGCCTACCGATGCACTGCAGGCATGCATGCAATATGCACCTAAATACAATAATTCTGAATGGGAGATGCTGAAAGCACAGGCCAAATTTGTCTCCGAGGCCTTGTCCAACCCACTACCAGACACTCCGAAGAATATTGGCTGTCGCATCAATACGCCCGACCCCGAGATATTCCCCAGCATTGCTGCCGATACGCAAACGCTTTATTACACCCGCCGCATGAATGGCATTGACGAAGATTTCTTTTCATCCACGCCCGATAGCTGCGGCGGCTGGTTCACAGGCCGCAATATGGGCAGCCCGCCCAATACGCTCGACCAGGAATCAGGCCAGTATATTTCTGTCGATCGCCATTACCTCTTCTTCACGCGTTGCGAGAACCGCAGCGAGAATGGCTGGGAAAAAGGCGGCTGCGACCTTTTTATGGCTTATCGCGTTGCGGTCGATTCTCCATGGACTGTACCACAAACCTTCGGCGCGACTATCAATTCCCCGGGCTATGAAGGCATGCCTTGCCTTTCTGCGGACAATCGTGAACTATTTTTCGTCAGCGATCGTCCCGGTGGTTATGGCGGCCTCGATATCTGGGTTAGCCATTTCGAAAATGGTTACTGGCAGGTACCGCGCAACCTGGGGCCTTACATAAATACAGCCGGCAACGAAACAGCGCCTTTCCTGCACCTCGACAATAATACGCTCTATTACGCCAGCACGGGCATGGCCGGCATGGGCGGTAGCGACCTCTATTATTGCCGTCGCATGAACGATAGTGTTTGGAGCAGGCCTAAGAACCTGGGCTATCCCATCAATACTTCCTGCGATGAACATAGCATTTGCGTTAGTCCTAACGGAGAGAAATGTTACCTTTCTTCCGATCGCGATAGTGTACAGGGCAATTTTGATATTTATGAAATGAAGTTACCACCCGCTTTGCGTCCCGTACCGGTTGGCATTGTAAAAGGTTACGTGTACGACAGCCTTAATACAGATGAGCGTCTGAACATCGCCAGCATCACCGTCAAGAAGCGGAACGGCACACCTCTTTTCCATTTCATGAGCAATCGTGGCGATGGCAGCTATATGATCACATTACCTGCAGGCACCGAATACTATTGGCATGTAGACCGCGTAGGTTACAAAGCCGTCGATGATAGTTTCGCCTTCACCGACAGGGTAACGGTTACACACAACATACCCATGCTGCCCAGCGACTACATAATGCCCATCAGCGATACACTTATATTTACCATACACTTCCCGCTCAATAGCGCAAAACTTTCTGACTCGGACAAAGCGCTCATCAGCCGCGCTATGAGTCCCTGGGCTTTCGAAAAAGGATTGGTTGTTATGGTGAATGGTTACACCGACAATACCGGCAACCCCATGCTCAATGAACAATTATCCTACTCACGCGCCAACCTGGTTGCACAGGCCCTTACCGACATGGGCATTGATCCCGTCAATATCCAGTCCAAAGGCTGGGGCGAGGCCAACCCCGTAGCCCCCAACGACAACGAGATCAACTGGGCAAAGAACCGGCGGGTCGAGGTCATCATCCGGCGATAAAAAAAACAAGAAAACAATACCGATGGTCTCGCAGGTGCAAGTATGCAGCCAGGTCTTTGTGCATAGGGTACTTGTGGCTAACGCGTTGGGCACAACAAACCACCATATAAACAATTATGTTTTTATGTCATTTTATCCACAAAATGAGGCCGATTTCCAAGGTTGTACGAACTTTGTGATGTCTGGAAAACGCTCCCGCTGTCCGTCTGATAGCTAGCTCGCCTGGGAGAGCATCCTCCCTCCCTTCAAAGGGCAGGATGCTGATTTCGGTCCGGTAGCTACTTGGATCAAAATCGGCTGGAAGAGCTCGGGCTGAGGCTTGCGACCGAAGCTCATTCCCACCGGCATCAATACCCGGTCCGGGCATAAATCGGGCATGATTCGGGCACGATCGGACATCCGATATTTTGTTAAAACAATGATTATCAATGTCTTATTAAAAATAAATGTTCGATTTTTATTTTTCATGCCCGGTCGGGCATTCGGACATAAACCACCTGTCATCCTGAGCGATAGCGAAGGAACTGACAGGACCAGTTCCTCCCATGAGACCTGGATTCCCCTGCAAACCGGAAAAAACCAGAAATTATATTAAAATGTTACATGGCAATACAGTAAAGACTTTACAAGAAACACCACTCCAAAAACCGGAAATCACTTTCTTACCGGAAATCGGAAATTCAGCCAAATTCCCATGGCTGACAGAAATCATATTAATCGTGGTTCAGACTTTTATTATTTTGCTGCTAAATAGAAAGATCATATGGCTCGTTCGGTTACTATATTAGGTGCAGGCTTGGTTGGCTCACTACTGGCTATCATATTACGCAAGCGCGGCTACGAGGTGGCGGTCTATGAGCGCCGCCCCGATATGCGCAAGGCCGCAATAGGTGCCGGCCGCTCCATCAACCTGGCCATGAGCGCCCGTGGTTGGAAGGCCCTCGACCTCGCCGGCCTCCGGCAGGATATGGAAGCCCTTGCCATACCCATGTACGGCCGCTACCTGCACCAGGCCGATGGCACTGCTGCGTTCCAGCAGTACGGCAGGAACAACGAGGCCATCTACTCCGTAAGCCGCGGCGAGCTCAATAAAAAGCTGATGACACTGGCTGAACGCGAAGGTGTGACCATACACTTTGAGCACCGCTGCAACAATGTGGACGTGGCAACAAACACCGTCTACCTGCAGGAGCTGAATGGCACTGAAAAGACCATCCAGGCTGACCTGCTCTTTGGCGCCGACGGTGCCTTCTCCGCGCTCCGCAATAGCTATGTGCATATGGATAGGGTAAATGCATCGCACCACTACCTGGAGCATGGCTATAAAGAACTAAGCATACCACCGCTGGCCGACGGCAGCATGCAGATGGAAAAGAACGCGCTGCATATATGGCCGCGTAAGAACTTTATGCTGATAGCGCTGCCAAATACCGATGGCACCTTCACCTGCACACTGTTCTTCCCTTTCGAGGGCGATCCTTCTTTTGATAAGCTGAAGACCAAAGACGATGTCATGGCCTTCTTCAAAGAGCAGTTCCCCGATGCGGTACCAATGATGCCTACACTGCTCGAGGATTTTTTTGAGAACCCCACTTCGTCACTTATTACCACGCATATACAGCCATGGCATTATAAAGACAAGAGCGCTTTGATAGGCGACGCCGCCCATGCTATAGTACCTTTTTACGGGCAGGGCATGAATGCAGGCTTCGAGGATTGCACGGTGCTTGCAGGCCTTATGGATAAATACGGTGAGGACTGGACAACCATACTCAACGAATACGACAACAAAAGAAAACCAAATGGCGACGCGGTAGCAAGGCTTGCATTGCTTAACTTCGTCGAGATGCGCGACAAGGTGGCCGACCCTGCCTTCCTGCAACGCAAGAAGATAGAGAAGGAACTGGGCAAGCGCTATCCCGGGCAGTTTATATCTGTTTACGAGATGGTCTCGTTCAGTCACACGCCATACAATACTGCCATGCGCTGCATAGAGGCGCAGGACCAGTTGCTGGGGCGTATCATGAACGAAGGAGATTTTTTCAGCATGGTGGAGGACAAGGATTACAGTAAAAAACTGGACGAGTGGATGAACAGGTACCATAAATCGGTACAACAATTAGACTTTGGCAATGAGGCTTGATAAACGCTGGACTTTAAAACCCGCTGACGAAAATACGGTAACCGCGCTACAGGAAGCGCTGAAAGTAAACCCTGCCATCTGCAGGCTGCTTGCAGTGCGCGGCATTACCGACTACGATACAGCCAAAACGTTTTTTCGTCCCGACCTCTCGCAACTCCACGACCCCTTCCTGATGAAGGGAATGTATGAAGCCGTAGAGCGTATTACCGAAGCTATCGATTGGCACGAGCGCATCATGGTCTATGGCGACTATGATGTGGACGGCACTACCTCGGTAGCTGTTGTTTATTCCTTCCTTCGTAAGCACTACGATGGCGACCTAAGTTACTACATCCCGCATCGCTACCGCGAAGGTTACGGTGTGTCAAAACAAGGCATAGACCATGCACATGCTAATGGCTACACGGTACTCATTACGCTCGACTGTGGTATCAAATCTGCCGAACTAATAGCCTATGCGCAATCGCTGGGTATAGATGTTATAGTATGCGATCACCACCTACCCGATCACAATGTGCCTCCCGCATTTGCCATACTCAATCCTAAACAGGAAGGCTGCGAATATCCATATAAAGAGTTGAGCGGATGCGGTATCGGTTTTAAATTGGTATCAGCCCTTGCGGAGCATTGGGAACTACCGCAGGAAGAGGCCTATGAATACCTGGACCTTGTGGCTACCAGCATAGCTGCCGATATAGTTCCGGTAGATGGAGAGAACAGGGTACTGGCCTACTTTGGTTTGAAGAAAGCCAACACTGACCCATCGCTGTCGATAAAGACACTCAAAGAAATATCAGGGATACAGAAGAAGATGAGCATCTCCGATCTTGTATTCGTAATAGGCCCGCGTGTAAATGCTGCAGGCCGTATGGATGATGCGCGCAAAGCTGTGGACCTCTTCATAGAACGCGACCCCGAAAAAATAATGGCCCTTGCCGCCGTGCTACAGTCGGATAATACCGACCGAAAGGAAGTGGATAAGACCACTACCGAGCAGGCCCTTGCATTGATACAAGGCGATGACGTAATGATAGCCCGCAAGAGTACCGTGCTGTTCAAGGAAGACTGGCATAAGGGTGTAGTAGGCATAGTAGCCAGTCGCCTGATAGACCATTACTATCGTCCAACTATCATACTCACGCAAGCTAATGGCAAAGCAACCGGCTCCGCACGCTCCGTAAGCGGTTTCAATATCTACGAGGCCATACACGAGTGCCGCGACCTGCTGGAAAATTACGGCGGGCACTTCTACGCAGCCGGCATGACGCTGGACCCAATGATGGTAAAGGAGTTCTCCCGCCGCTTTGAAGAAGTAGTAGCGGGCAGCATCACACCCGAGCAGCTAATACCCGAAATAGAGATAGATGCCGAGATCAACTTCGCTGATATCAAGCAAGCCTTTTACAACATAGTAATGCAGTTCGAGCCCTTTGGCCCTAACAACCTGCGCCCTGTATTCCTCACCAGGAATGTAACAGACTTCAGGGGTATGTCTAAAATAGTAAAGGAGCAGCATGTCAAGTTCATGGTATCGCAGCCTAATGGAGATGTAGTAGATGGCATAGGCTTTGGCCTCGTCGAGAAATATCCATTGGTCACCAAAGGGCCGTTCGATATCGTTTACACCATCGACGAGAACGAGTTCAATGGCAACACCCGCCTGCAAATAAAAGTGCTGGATATACGGCCTGCAAAATAACAAAACGCCGCTCCATGGATGAAGCGGCGTTACACTCTGTTGTTCTTATTCCAATCTATCTATCTTAAACTATTGTTCCGGCTTTATTTCTTTTGATGCGTACACTTCGTGTTCAGGTTGCTTACCTCTTTTGCGGGCTATCCATGCTTTAAGCCTGAAGCTTAGTAAGCACATTACCGGCACTACTATCAGCGTAAGGAAGGTTGCGAAGCTGAGACCGAATATCATGGTCCATGCCAGTGGCGACCAGAAGGCTGTACTGTCACCGCCAAAGAAGATATGTGGGTTCAGGTGGCGCAGCAGTTCGTAAAAGTCTATGTTCAGGCCAACGGCCAGTGGTATGAGGCCCAGTATCGCTGCCATGGCGGTAAGCAGTACGGGTGTCATACGGGTGCGGCCCGCTTCTACAAGCGCGTCGTACACGCTCATGCCTTCTTTGAGCATCATATCCATGAACTCAACCAGTAGTATACCATTCCGGACGACTATACCGCAGAGCGCTACTATACCGATACCACTCATTACCATCGAGAAAGTGTTGCCAAATATTGCATAGCCTAAAAGCACACCTATTATACTGAACAACACCTCGCTCATAATGATAACTGTACGGCTCAGCGAATTGAACTGCAACACCAGTATCATGAATATCAGGCCTATTGAGGTAAGCATAGCCCCACCAAGGAATGAACCTGTTTCTGCCTGGTCCTGCTGCTGGCCGCTCATCTTTATGGTAACCCCTGATGGTGCGTGGAAGTTGTTTATCTCTTTTTGCACTGCGGCCACTACATCATTATCATTAAAGCCTGTTATTACGTTTGAAGACAGGGAAATAATACGCTTCTCGTCCTTGCGCTTAATGCCGCCATATGTAATGCCATAATTAACATCGGCAAAAGCGCTCACAGGTACCTGCCTGATGATGCCACCCAGGCCCATATCGCGATAAACGATAGGCATATTGCGCACCGCATCTATATCGCCACGCTGCTGCTGCTGCAGGCGCAGGTTGATAGGATAATCATCATTCGCATCACGGAAGCGTGATATTTCCTTACCGAATACCGCAGTACGCAAATTGCCTGCTATTGTATAGGTAGATATACCTTCCGAGTTCATGCGCGCCCGGTCGAGGCTAAAGACTATCTCAGGTTTGTTTGCCTGGAAATCAGTGCGTAGCTCTTCAACACCCGCCACTTGCTTCTTGTCAAGATATTTCTTCAGTTTTTCAGAAGTTGCTACAAGGGTGTCCAGATCATCACCCACTATTTCAATAACAACGGGCTTAGGCAATGGCGGACCGCCCTGCTCTTTATCAACTGTAACCTCAGCACCCGGGACGCCCTTCACCGCCTGGCGTATCTTCTCCATGTAGGCGGTACTTGATATTCCATGACGCTCAGCGTATTCAACATATGCAACGGTTATCTTTCCTTTATTAGGGAAGTCACCTATCTCATTGCTGGTCGGGTCAACCGCGCCTACTGTAACATTGGAGATAACAGATTTCACTATCGGGTTCAGCTTATGCGTGGTAGGATCATTGCCTAAAGCCTTGTTTACTTTTATCTCAAGGTCCTGCAGCACTTCATTGGTGCGTGCCTGGTCTGTACCTACAGGCATATTGAGATATACATAGGTAAAATTTGGTTCGCCTGAAGGGAAGAACACAAAAGGAGGATTGCGTAAGCCGTAACCTACAATGGAAACTACAAACAACACTGCAGTAGAGATCATTACCAGCCATGGCCTGTGCAGCGCACGTTTCAGCCATTTTGTATACCATTCCCTGAATGCAGGCCATGCCCTGTCCTGGAAAGCGTGGATCCATTTCTCAAAAACGAACTTCTCTAACAGGATAAAGACATAGACGAATATCAGGAAGTTACCCATGGCCCATGAGCTGCTGATATAGCAGAGCAAGGCAAGCGCACCGAAAATGATCATTAAAATGCGGTCTCGTTTATTGAAACGGGGCTTTTCCTTGTGCTCACCTTTCACTTCGGGCTTCATGAAGCTAACCGCGAAAACAGGATTAATGAGGTATGCCACTATCAGCGAGGCAAGAAGGGTAATGATGAGCGTGATGGGCAGGAAGAACATGAATGAACCGATCACACCTTTCCAGAACGCCAGGGGTATAAAGGGCATCAATGTAGTAGCCGTACCTGAAAGTACCGGCAGGAACACCTCGCCCGCTGCGTACTTGGCAGCCTGGGCAATAGGCACTTTACCATTATCAAAAATGCGGTGGGTATTCTCTATGACCACTATCGCATCATCTACCACTATACCGAGGGCCAGCAGGAATGAGAACAGCACGATCATATTGAGTGTAAAGCCCAGTGTAGGCATGACGAGGAATGCTATGGCGCAAGACAATGGCACGGACATGGCCACGAACAAGGCATTGGTAACGCCCATGAAGAACATGAGGATTATTGTAACCAGTATGAAGCCGATGATAATGGTATTGATCAGATCATGCAGGGTATTTCTTGTTGTTTGCGACTGATCGCCTGTGATCACTATATCGAGGTCTTTGGGCAATTCATTTGCCCTCATGTCCTTTATAAGAGCCTGTATCTTGTCGGATGCGTCAATGAGGTTCTGGCCTTTGGCTTTAATTACGTTCAGCGTTATTACGTTACTACCGTTGAGGCGGGCAAAGCTCTTCTGCTCTTCAAAATCGTCCTTCACCTCGGCAATGTCCTTTATATAGATGGCTTTGCCTTGCTGGTTGCGCACTATTACGTCACCCATCTGGGCGGCGGTCTTGAATTCGTTGCGGATACTGAGTATGCGCTTCTGGCCGTTCATAGCTACCTCGCCGGCTGTGAGTGAAAGGTTCTCTCCACTTATAGAACGCTCGATATCATCGAAAGTGAGACCGGCCGCCTGCATCTTATACAGGTCGACATTGATCTGGATCTCGCGATCCAAAGCGCCCACCATATCTACACGTTTTATTTCCTTAAGCTCTTCTATATTATCCTTAACCTTATCCGCATATTTCTTCAGCCTGTTCAGATCGTAGTTGCCGGAGATGTTTACATACAGTATGGGGAACTCGGTAAGGTCTATGTCCTTTACCTCGGGTTGGTTAGGCAAATTCTTCGGAAGGTCCTGTTTGGCCTTATCCACCGCATCCTTTACATCTATCTTGGCCTTATCAACTTTAACATCGGTATTAAATTCAATGATGACAACCGAATAATCCTGGAAAGAATTACTGGTCACTTTCTTTACCCCAGTGAGGTTCTTCACCTGCTTTTCAATAGGCTTTGTAACCAGGTTCTCCATATTCTCGGGAGAGGTGCCGGGATATACCGTCTGTACAATTATTTGCGGAAATTTTATTTCCGGGAATTGTTCTTTGGGCAGGCTGTTATAGGTCATCAAACCCGCAAGGGTAATGAGGACGGTAATTATATACACGGCTGTGCGATTATTGATTGCCCAGCTCGATGGTTTAAACTCTTTAAATACGTCTTTCATCTGAAAGTTTTTTGTCTTTATTATTTGCCAGATGGAACTCCCGGGACTAAACGATCTAGTCAACCAACAATCCCAATTACTCTAAAGCTTTAAATCCAAGCACATCAGTTCGGTCCATCCGAAATCTTTTGGTGAATTATCTTTTACTGTATCGATATTGGCTGACCGTTGTCCAGCTCTGCAAATCCCTGAATCACCACTTTATCACCTGCCTTGAGGCCTGAAAGTACTTCGACCATACCATTTGAATTACGGCCCGTGGTAACCAGAACCGCCTTTGCCACGTTGCCATCAGCAACATATACCATATCGCCGCTGCTGGTTTTTTGAATTACCTGCACAGGTATCACGAGGGCGTTCTTGTTCTCGTAGTTTTCTATCTTCATCTTGCAGGACATATTAGGGTGCAGTTTTTTACTGTTGCCTAGTTTCACCTGTACAAGGAAAGCGCGGGAAGCCGGGTCGACCGCCTGGGCCACATAGCTGAGCTTAGTTTGCAGTGAATCATTGATATCGGGCAACACAAGGGTAACCTTGTCACCCGCATGCACTTTACCCAGATAATTCTCACCCAGGTTTGCCTCAGCTTTCATTTTATTGATATCAACCACACGTATACCATTTACGCCCGGAGCGGCAACATCGCCCAGCTTAATATTCAATTGATCTACCGTACCTGATATGGGTGAAATGATACGGTACATATTACGCTGTGCTATCAATGCGTCTTTGCCTTTCACAGCACCTTCATATTGTGCTTTCGACTGCATCAACTGCACTTCGGTACCTATTTGCTGTGCCCATAGAGCCTGTTGCTTATCATAGAGTTGCTTGTACAGGTTCACCTGGATATCCTGTGCTTTTATCTGCTGTTCTATAGCAGCGGCATCAAGAGAAGCAAGCACCTGGCCCCTGCTGACCCGCTGGCCGGTGTGAACAGCTATATCCCTTACAACACCCGGTGCCTGGGCAGTTGCATTTACGTTCTCATCGCTACCTATCTGAGACTGCACCTCCACATAACCTATAAAGTCCTGTGGCTGCACTTCCATTACTGAAACGGCAGCGACCTTTTTCCTGGCGGTGTCCGTCTTTGTTGTCGTCGTTTCCTGTTTTTTGGATTTGTCTCCTCCGCAGGATGCGAGTATAATAGCTGCTATTAGTATATATGGTATGCGTTTCATAATCAGATATTGTTGTGTGCTTTTTTTATTTTAATAATCCCAGTGCTTTCTTAAGGTCGGCCTGTGCATTGACCACATCGAGCAGCGAGGAGAAATAATTGTTTTGTGCCTGTAATAGTTCCGTTTGCGCCTGGTTCACCTCAAGGTTGCTGCCAACGCCAGCCTTATATTTGCGACGGGCGAGATCTACTACACTGTTTGCAAGTTCAAGATTGCGCTTCTGGCTTTCCAATTGCAGGATGTCGTTTTTCAAAGTTGTCTTCGATTGCTCCGCCTGGAAGTCGATGGTGAGTTTTACATTGTCAAGATTATTCTGCGTCTTTAGTACATTCAATCTTGCTTCTTTAAGCAAATTAGCCTGCAGGAATCCGCTGAATATCGGAACAGTCAATTGCAGACCTACTAAAAAACTGCCTTTGTAATTGCTGAACGACAGAACATCATTCAACCTGGTGCTTCCGTAGTTTTCCCCTGCATTGCCAAACACAGAAAGTGTCGGCAGGCCCGAGAGTTTATACCTTCGAATATTAAACTCGTTCAATTTCATGTTTGTGAGCAACAAGTTATATTCGGTTCTTTTCGTGTAATCCACCTCGTTTGCCGACAAGGCTGCGCTTTCCGCCAGGTTATCTTCTACCGAGGTATCGGTCAATACAATGGGCTTATGTATATCCATACCCATCTGGTATTTCAATAGCTGTTCGCTTACTGTAAGCAGGTTTGCGATCTTAAGGCTGTCCGTAGCCAAGTTATTAACCTGCACATTTGTACGATCTTCATCAATCTTTTCAGCAAATCCACTTTGTCTCAGCACTGCGATGTCATGCGCTATATCACGGGCGCTGGCCAGGGAACTCTTTACCACATCAAACTGCCTGTGCGCAATTACAAGGCCGTAATATGCCTTTTGCACATTGTATCTCACGCCCTCCTCTGTCAGCTGCCCGTTCTGTCGTGCAAGTTCAATCACGGTATTCCGCGCCTGTAAAGCGACCAATACGCTGCCATCAAAAAGTATTTGCGATGCGGAGATACCTGCAGAACCAGCATATGGAAGTGAGAAAGAAAAGGAGCGGATAGTTCCTTTTGGCACTGTGCCGGTGGGATCAAAAGTACTGGCGTCGGCAAAAATCTGCGGAACATAGATATTATCATCCAGTTCGGCTTTGCCCGAGATGTGCGGGTATGCCGCAGACAATTGTTGTTTAACCTGCGCCCTTTGTATATCTACATCAATCCTTGCATTCTTAGCTGCTGCATTATTTTTCACAGCATACTCCATAGCCTCCTGAAGGCTTAAAGGTGTAACATCCTGTGCTGATGCCTGAAGCGCCAGTGCAGGTAATATGGTGATAAAAGCCAGCTTTAAACTAAATCGTCTCATAATTTCGGTACTTTCTTTAAATATTTCTCTTTGTATTCCTGGTAGAGCTTTTCCCCCTTGGGGGTCATGATACCATATAGAAACAGTTCCATTATTTCCTTGTTTACTTCGCGGATGTCACTGCGGTCGGTTACCATCATATTAGGCTGCATCAGCAACAGTGATTTTTCGATATGGAATTTGGCAATAATATCCACGTTCATATCGTCGCGATAGTAACCTTCGGCAATTCCCTTCAAGAGGTTCTCCTTCACCGATTCTACATCGTTTTTCAAGAGACCTTCCCGGAAAGTGGCGTAGCCATCCGGGTAATAACGTTGTAGTTCAAATAAGGCGATCGGGTTGATCCGGGTAAAGTTCTGATCAATAATATTCATGATCCGTACCATAGCGTCGACAGCGTTATCGGCTTCGTCCATTTGCTGCTGGCACTGGCCAAACATGTGATTTTTGTGCCATAACACACTTTCCTTAACGATCTCATCTTTGTTGGCGAAGTGCTGGTATAGTGTCTTCTTAGAAATACCCGCCCTGCGCGCGATATCGTCCATCGTAATTGTTTTAAAGCCGTATTGGCCGAACAATTCGACAGAAGCACCGAGTATTTTTGTCAGTATATCCATTGCGGGGCAAAACTATGGAAACTTTTTTCATAAAAAACGTTTCCTCCGTATATTTTATCTCTATAGTGCCTATTGAGAAAACATATAACACATGTTGCCCGTGAAGTCCATTGACCTATGACGTTGCGGATAATTTTGCTATGTTTAGGCCAAGAAAACTATACGTTATGGGACTAATGAAAGAATTCAAAGCCTTTGCCTTAAAAGGTAATGTGATGGACCTGGCCGTGGGTGTTATCATAGGCGGTGCTTTCGGCAAGATCGTATCGGCACTGGTGGATGATGTAGTGATGCCCTTCATAGGCCTGGTGGGCGATGGCAAGAAGTTCACAGACAAATTCATGGTACTGAAGCCCGGCAAAGACGGGGCGACTGTATTTAACTCATTGGCCGAGGCGAAAACAGCCGGTGCTAACGTGTTTGCCTATGGTGATTTTATACAAACAGTTGTTGACTTCCTGATAATAGCATTTTGCATATTCATGTTCATCAAGCTGTTCAACAGCATGAAAAAGAAGGAAGAGGCTGCACCTGCGGCCCCGCCCGCACCATCGGCTACCGAAACGCTACTTGCCGAGATAAGGGATGAATTGAGAAAGAAATCTTAAATCGACGTTTTATATTATTCTTTTAAGGGATTAATCCGCATTTTTGCATGAACAAGGCAATTTATGGCGACAGGAAAAATCTACGCGGACCTAGTAAAGCTGAAAAGAAACGGCAAGAGCGGGTTTGCTGTATTGGTAGACCCTGATAAAATAGCCCCCTCGGATATGCCACATCTTGCAAAGTTGTGCAATGATGCGGGTGTGGATTACCTGCTGATGGGCGGGAGCCTTGTGGTGGCGCACCAGATAGATACCTGCATACAACGCTTTAAGGCGGATAGTGACATACCCGTGGTACTTTTCCCCGGCAGCCCGGCGCAGGTGACACCATATGCCGATGCACTTTTATACCTATCGCTAATATCAGGTCGCAATGCCGACCTGCTGATAGGGCAACATGTGGTATCTGCACCGATGGTAAAAGCGAGCAACCTGGAGGTGATATCGACAGGATATATGCTGATAGATGGCGGTGTACCAACAACAGTATCGTACATGAGCCATGCAGCACCTATACCTACCAACAAACCGGATATAGCACTATGCACAGCATGGGCCGGTGAACTGCAAGGCAAGCACATCATCTACATGGACGCCGGCAGCGGTGCAAGAATGCCTGTGAGCGAAGAAATGATACATAAAGTGAGCTCGCATATTGATATTCCCCTTTTTGTGGGTGGCGGTATCCATACGCCGGAGAAGGTATATGCTAATTGTAAGGCGGGGGCAAACATTGTGGTGGTGGGGAATGCTATTGAGCAAGATCCCTTCCTGATACGTGATTTAGCGCAGGCTACTAAAGAGGCTACGGCAAGAGTGTAGTTATAGAATTTTATGACGATAACAGGGGGCTCCTACGGAGCCTTTCGGTACTTACTCAAACAGGTATGCCGCCTGCTCCAGGCTCTCCGGCTTACCTACGTCTATGAATATATTGCCTGTGTGGTCGTAACCTTTTATGATCTCGGTTTTAGCAAAGTGCAGGTAGACATCTATAAGGGAGAACTTACCTGTAAAAGGCATATCCAATACTCCTTTTGATAATACCTGCACGCCACTAAATGCAAATGGCTGCATCTCCATGACCTCGCGGGATATTTTTTGCTCACCGGTGTTATTATTGGCCCAGCCGCAGAGCATCATGTATTCATCAAAGAGTAACTGGCGGCTTGAATCGCGTTTCATTACGGCGAGTGTGGCAAAAGCTTCGCTGCTTTGGTGAAATTCTATCATCCTGCCCAGGTCGAGATTGGTGAGGATATCTACGTTCATCACTACAAACGCTTCTTCGCCCTCAAAAAATTGAGCTGCCTTAAGGAGGCCTCCACCAGTTTCCAGCACTTCTTCCCGCTCATCAGAAATAGTTATCCATGAACCAAAGCCACTGTTATCACTCAGCACTTCTTCTATCTGCCCGGCAAAGTGGTGCACATTAATGATCACATCCTCTATCCCGTAACGCTGCAGGTATTTTAAGTTATGCTCCAGCAGCGTTTTGCCATTCACCTCGGCAAGCGCTTTGGGGTGGCTATCTGTAAATGGCTTAAGGCGTGTGCCCAGGCCTGCTGCGAAGAGCATTGCTTTCATGCTGTAAATATAAACAATGGGGTGAGCTTTTAAGATCACGGAGCACAAAAAAGCCGGCCCTTTGCCGGGCCGGCTTGTAGTTCGTACCCTTTAGGGTGGCGCTATTGTGTGGGACCGTTATCAACCTGTGCTTCTATAACACTTTGTGTAGTAGTAGAAACATTAGAGAGGAAATCGTAACCTGTAGCTGATTCGATGGCGTTAACTGTTGTGCGATAGAAACCCCATGGATGCCCGTTCACTGTCTGGTTATTAGGCATGTCTACCGCTATCACGCGGGTAGAAGTAGTGACACGGCTTACATCATTGCTGCCATTAGGTAATATCACTATCACTTTCCAAAAGTGTGAAGGGACATTGATCTGGCCGCCTGCAATAGTATTTGTAGTACCACCATTGCTACCATTGCCACCTGTACCATAGCCACCCGATATTATATACAGTTCATTGCCGCTTGTAGCCAGCGACCTGCAGTAATCTTCCAGATCTGCCCATACAAGCTGGTTAAGATTTGGTGCCTGTGGTGTGATGTTGGTCATCAGGAATGTTGCGGCATTGTCGGTGGCGTTGAGATTGCGATCGGCAGAAGGGCACATGTGGCCACGATCGAAACCGGTATTGGTGTAGTTTGATGTAGTGGCTTTGAAGAAACCTGCGGGCAATGAATTGTCACCGGTGAAGCAATCGCAACGGGGAGTGGTTCCCAGCCAGGCGGCGCTTAAATGCCAGCTTACCCAGTTGGCCATGCCTTTTGTATTATTATATGCAAGGACATATTGTGCTTTTACCATAAGATAGTTGTCGCTGTTGGTACCAGCGCCGCTTGGATTACCCATGCCCAAATTATCATCTTGCGTAGGGTTATTATTATTGTTGCTGTTGTCGATAATGCTGAAGTCATCAATATTCAGCCTGCCGCCGGAAAGCTTTTTGATCTCGAAACGCACATTGCCCGTAAGGCTGAGCGGGAATGTCGCGGTATTTAGGGTAGTAGAAGATGTGGTAATGGTGCTGCCTGTTTGAGCCCATGAAGCACCGCTGTTGGTAGAATACCAGAGTTGCCATGTGCTGGAAGCATCAGTACCATACACCGCATGTTTTATGCTTACCTGCGTGGCGCCATTTGCTACATTGAATTGCATGCTTACGATACCGGTATTTTCGATACGGATACTTTTGCTGCCGTTCTTCCTGTCATTGGCCAGGTTGCCGATCAGGGCATCATCCAATGTCCATGTACCGCTGGGCAGGCTAACATTCCCAATAGCATAGGCACCTTTGGTGCCCGATTCAAAAGTTTCGGGGAAATTGGCATATACAGCACTGCCGCCAAGTGAAGGTGCAGGATCAGCAGCCTGCTGCTGTGCAGACGGTGATACATTTTGCCTGCTTTCTTTGCTACAGTTGCTTAAGCCGATAAGCACAATAAATGATGAAAGTAAAATCGCGGTTTTTCTCATTTTATATGATTTGCAACAATGATACTGCCGCAATATTATCCCAAAAGTACCTGCATGTTAAGCCTGGATTACCAGTAGACAGGATGCCCGGAGCCTGCTTACCGATATGACCACTGTGTTAACCGATAAGATCTCAGTTTTGACCGAAAATGCAAGCTTCAGGAAACAGGAGCGTGTAGTTTTGCAGTTAAATTAGCAGACACTAAGAATATGAGCACCATCCCCGTATCCAGTAAAGAAGGCAGGAAATTCATTAATCCAATTCCCACACGAAGCGCAACGGGTAGTTTTGGGAAAATACTGAAAGAGTACCTGAAAGGAAAACAGGAACGCTTTCCTAAAATACCATTGGGGCCGTTTATTACTGATCGGGACGTATATGAAACCGCTCCTGCAAGCGGCCTGCGTGTAACATGGATGGGGCATTCATCACTATTGATAGAAATAGACGGGAAAAGATTGCTGACCGATCCTGCCTGGGGGCACCGGGCATCATTCTCAAAATACTTCGGGCCGATACGTTTTTTTAAGACTCCCCTGGAACCATCACAATTGCCAAAGCTTGACGCCGTTGTTCTCTCACATGATCATTATGATCACCTTGACAAGTCGACAATAAAGCAAATGGTGGATACAGATGTGCCTTTCTACTGCTCGCTGGGTGTGGGCAGCCATTTAATAAAATGGGGAATAAGCAAAAACAGGATAACAGAAATGGACTGGAGTGATACAGTGACAATAGGCGGAGATATGAGCATTACTGCAACGCCTGCCCGGCATTTTTCGGGCAGGGGTATTGTAAACAGGAATGAGACGCTATGGTCCTCGTTCGTAATAAAGGGACATACACACAATATCTTCTTCGGGGCCGATTCCGGTTATTTTCCGGGTTTTAAAGATATAGGCGATTTTTACGGGCCCTTCGATCTGAGCATGCTGGAGATAGGCGCAGCAAACGAGAACTGGGCAGATATACACATGGGGCCTGAAAAGGCAAGCGATGCGCAGAAACTGCTGAACAGCAAAGTAATGATGCCGATACACTGGGGCACCTTCAACCTGGCGACGCACGGCTGGCGTGAACCCATAGAGCAACTGCTGGAGTATGCGTTTGACAAGAACATCACATTATTTGCCCCCGAACCGGGCATACCCACTGAAGTAACACCGGAAGGGCACAACTCCTGGTGGTGGGAAAAAAATAAATAGACCTTTACTATTCTGCGTTCGAAAATTTTCTTGTTGTAAAATTTAGTCTATAATATAGACTAGTCTATATTTGTTAAAAAATAAACAATTATGGAAAACAACGAAAAGAACTTAACAGCTTTAGAAAGTATAGAAGTAATTGAGCGGATGATAGATAATACGAGGACCAATTACGGCAAACAAAGAAGCTTCTATTACTTATTTTGGGGATGGCTGATATTGACAGCTATTGTGCTGCAATATGCCCTGCTTTATTCGAAGTTTGCGGAATACAATTTCCTGCCCTGGCCTATATTAATGCCGCTGGGCATGGTCGTGAGCCTTGTATACTCATATAAAGACAGGCAAAAAGAAAAGAACGAAACATACCTGAGCCATTTCTTCGGGGTCTTTTTCAGTACCGGAAGTTTACTATTCATCATTGGTGTATTCATATGTGTTAACAACAACATCTCTCCCAATCCCCTTGTAATGTTGATATCGGGCGTGTATGGCATTGTTGCAGGCAGGTTGCTTAAGTTCAAACCTTTCATATTTGGCGGTATCGTCTTTCTTATATTGTCCGTCGCGGCAAATTATGTAGGAGGGGAAACCCAGTTATTGATGCTAGCTATTGGGATAGTTACGGGTTACTTAATACCGGGATATTTGCTGAGATCAAAATCAAAAGAAAATGCTGCAACCGCTTGATCCTATATTACATTCGGAGCTGCGCCTTGCTATAGTATCACTGCTGATGGCGGTAAAGGACGCCGATTTTGCATACCTGCAGGAGAAAACAAATGCAACAAACGGCAACCTGGGTGCGCAGATTAAAAAACTCGAGGAGACTGGATACATTAAAGTAAGAAAGGGATATAGCAATAACAGGCCCCAGACAGTGTGCGAAATGACGGAAAAGGGGAAAAAAGCGTTTGCACAATACGTAAAAAATCTGAGGGACTATATTGACCGTGGTTAGTACATGATAGGAGGGTAAATGATTTACCGACATAATAATTGCATTTACCGATGGCTTAAACTATTTAGCCGAAATAGATTTTACAGATGCCAAAGAGAAGATAGCTTTGCAGCGTCAACAGATAAAAGATGAACACATTACTACTAAAGAAGACGAATATAAAAGGCAGCAAGCGAAAGTGGCTTGTATTGCCATTATTCCTGTTAAGCAGCTTTGCCGGCATAGCACAGGTTACGATAAGCGGTAAGGTTGTAGACGACAAGGACAAACCCGTAAGGGGTGCCAGTGTATCGCTGGACAATACGCTGGATGGCGCAAGTAGCGATAGCCTGGGTAACTTCAGGTTTACTACCGAAGAAAAAGGCAACCAAACGATAGTGGCTACCGAAGTGAGCCACCAAGCCGCAGGCCAGCCTATAAATGTGGACAAAGATGTGACCGGGCTCGTGCTGAAGATGAAGGGCAATAAAGTACATGACCTGGACCAGGTGGTGATAACCGCCGGATCAATAGAAGCGACGAACGATAAGGATAAGACCGTACTGAAACCCCTTGATATAGTAACTACAGCGGGCGCACAGGCAGATGTGGTAAAAGCCATACAGACACTGCCTGGCACACAACAAACGGGCACGGACAATGGTTTGTTTGTACGGGGCGGTGATGCAAGTGAGGCAGCTATAGTAATAGATGAAATGGTGGTGCAGAATGCATTTTTCGGTGGCCCTCCCGGGGTAGCTACCCGCAGCAGGTTCGGCCCATTTTCTTACAAAGGCGTATCCTTTAGCAGCGGGGGGTATAGTGCACGCTATGGGCAGGCCCTTTCCAGTGTATTAGAACTGAACTCAAACGACATGCCCGATAAAAGCAATGTGAACTTAGGGCTGAATATGGCAGGCTTGTATGCATCGGGCGACCATGTGTGGAAAAATGCAAGCATAGAAGGTAGCGGCAACTATACCAATCTGACACCCTTTTATAAAATAGCAAAGACCAATGTAGATTACTATGGCGTACCTATTGGCGGTGGTGCAGGTACACGCTTTGTGTGGAAACCTAATAAAGACGGCATATTTAAAGTGTCAGCCAATGGCACCTATTTTACTGCAGGCATTGGTATCCCTAACCCATTCAGGGCAACAGATCCAACTGCAGCCAAGACCATCAACTATGGTATAAAAGAGCAGAACTATTATAGTAATGCATCGTATAGGCAGATGTTCAAGGACAAATTCAGCTTGTATACCGCGGTATCATATAGTTACAACAAGTCGGACAACACGTTTGACACGATGGCTATACCGCAAAATGACCAACGGGCGCAATACCGCCTGGAAGGCAAATATTATGCAACGAGCAGGCTAGGGATATTAGTGGGTGGTGAGTTCCAGTACTATAAAGTGGCTAAAACCTGGAGTATCTACCATTACGGGGTAGAGGAAACATCTGTAGCGGGCTACGCTGAAGCCGACTGGGCGCCGATGACATGGCTGGCCATAAGGCCCGGAGTACGCTTCGAGCATAGCCAGGTATTGCAAAAGAATAATGTTGCTCCACGTTTATCGCTAGCGATCAAGACAAGTACTTACAGCCAGGTATCGCTGGCGGGAGGCTACTTTTACCAAAACCCTGACAATACCTACCTGTACGGCAGCACACATTCAAACCTGAATTTCCAAAATGCGATACACTATATCGCCAACTGGCAAATGATAAAGAATGACCGCACGTTAAGAATAGAAGGCTATTATAAAGACTACAGGAGCCTCGTTAAACAGTATATTCCTTACAATCCCAATACTTATCAGAATATCATGTACGGGACCCTGTTGTCTAATCTTGGAAAGGGGTATGCCAAGGGTATAGAGCTATTCTGGCGCGACAAGAAATCGGTGAAGAACCTTGACTACTGGATATCTTACAGCTATATCGATACAAAAAGGAACTATGGCAGCTTCCCGGACAGTGTGGGAGAAGTTACACCAACTTTCATATCTGATCATAACCTGAACGTTATAGTAAAATACTTCATTGACAAGATACACACCAACATAAGTACTACATACAGTTTTGCCACGGGCAAACCCTATTACAACCCTAACCCAGGAGTAGCCTTCCTGAGCGAGCGCACGCCTAACTATCATAACCTGTCATTCACGGTGAGCTATCTTACGCACATTAAGAAATGGTTTACGGTAGTATATGCGGGGCTGGATAATGCTACCAACCAGCATAACGTATTCGGATATACTTTTGAAACTGATGGCAGCAAATCAGAGGTGAAACCTGCATTATACCGCAGCTTTTTTATAGGCGCGAATTTCTCGCTCACAGAATTTAAAAAGGACGAATTATAAAAACAACAACCACTATATAAAAACAAATAACGATGAGAACATTCATTTTGATCCTTGCCGCAGTAGCCTTCATGTTTGTGAATCGTGCACATGGGCAGGACTTTAAAAGCACGCTGCAAAAAACATTTACCGCTTTTGACACAACGCGTGATCCGCAGAAGCAACTGGACGCAAGCAATAAATTATCACTGATAGCAAAAAAATTCAATGCTGAACCAATGGCACACTACTATGCTTCGCTGAGCAAAATAATATTATCGTATACCGATAAGCTGGAAGCAGCAAAACGTGACGCCTACCTTGATGAGGCAGATAAAGAATTTGAAGAGATGATGGCCATACTTGGCAAGCCAAATGACGAAACCTATGTACTGGCAGCATTTATTGCCAACGCACGCCTTGGTGTGGACGGCGCATCGCGCTGGCAGAAGTATGGCAAAATATCTGCGGACAACATGGAAAAAGCAAAAGAGATAAACCCAAATAACCCTCGCATGTATTACCTGCAGGGCACCAGCAAACGTTTTACACCTAAAATGTTTGGCGGCGGCAAAAAAGCGGCGCTCCCCTATTTCGAGAAAGCCGAGGGATTATTTGCCCAGGAAAAGGGGGATGATATCCTGAAGCCGAGCTGGGGAAAAAGCAACAACACATATTTTCTGAATGAGTGTAAGACCGAGGATAAGGACTGATAATGAATGGTTTAGTAAAACAACCTGCCCCATGTTAGGGCCGGTTGTTTTTATATAAGGTACCCGTAAGTGCATGCTGGCATGGTTATTAATATATACATAGCCGAAGATAGATTTTAAATTTCCTTTCTCAATTTCTCTCAATTATTCCTCCCCCGAACGGAGTGGCACGGAAAGTGCCACTCCGTTCTTCTTTTAATAAATACAAGCAATTTTTTACTTTTATACGTATGAAAAAGATAATGCTACTATTAATTGCCATCCTGTGTATAGGCACAGGGGTATATGCGCAGAATTACAGAGCGCAGCAAAAGGAACAGGAAAGGACCATAAAATCGGCATACAAGCACCATAAGGTGACAGAGCGCGAATACCTGAAGCTTATGGACGAGCAGGATGCGATAAAGTACGCAATTGAAAAATATGATGCTGAAGGTGTATGGACAATACACCAGCGCGAAGTTGTGGCCGGCAAACTGGAGCGTGCACGTGACAGGCTGAGACGCTATAAGACCAACGGGGAAAGGTATTAATTACTCCGTCAAAAAAATAAAGCACAGGTGGAAACCTGTGCTATTTTATCCTATGCCTGTACTTAAATTAGCAAGTACATTTGCCTATTGAAAAAATATTTCCTTTACTACCTTATTAGACGTCCGTAACACCTGCATGGTTGGCGGAGCAAGCCCCAAGATGCACGAAACGGGATTTGTATAGGATTAATGGTTAATTTTGAAGTATGAACACTATTGCCGAAATAAAACAATTACTTAGTGAGCGCATCGTGATCATAGACGGCGCCATGGGCACCATGATACAGCAGCACCGGCCTACTGAGGCAGACTATAGGGGAGAGCGGTTCAAGGACTGGACGGGCGACCTGAAGGGCAACAATGACCTGCTAAGTATTACACAGCCGGATATGATAAAGAGCATTCACAGGGAATACCTGGATGCAGGTGCGGATATTATTGAAACAAATACATTTAATGCGCAAGCTATTTCGCTTGCTGATTATAACATGCAATCGCTTGCATATGAGATGAATGTAGCCGCGGCCAAGATAGCAAAGCAGGCTGTGAGCGAATACAAAGAGGCAAACCCGGGTGCCAAAAAGTATGTGGCAGGCGCATTAGGCCCGATGAACAAGACACTGTCGCTATCGCCCGATGTGAACAACCCCGGTTATAGGGCCATGACCTTTGACGAGGCCATGACGGCCTACTACGACCAGGTGCGGGGCCTCATGGATGGGGGCGTGGATATACTGCTTGTGGAGACCATATTTGATACACTCAACGCTAAAGCGGCGATTTTTGCAATTAACAAGTACCTGCGTGAACATAAGTTGAATGGGATAATGCCTGTAATGATATCGGGCACTATCACCGATGCCTCGGGTCGCACACTTAGCGGGCAGACCCTTGAAGCCTTCTATGTATCGGTAATGCATGCCGAACCTGTAAGTATAGGACTGAACTGTGCCTTGGGTGCAGCCGAAATGCGGCCGCATGTTGAAGAATTGGCGCAAATAGCGTCTTGTTTCGTAAGCTGCTATCCTAATGCGGGCTTGCCTAACGCCATGGGTGAATATGATGAGACCCCTGCTGAAACAGCGGCTATCATTGCCGGCTTTGCGCAGGAAGGCTGGGTGAACATGGTGGGTGGCTGTTGTGGCACTACACCGGCGCATATCAAAGCAATCGCACAGGCAATGAAACAGTACGCACCAAGGCCCTTGCCTGAAATGGCTGCTGCATTTTAACAGTATTTTTCAAACTTTTATACACAACAGGCTGTCGTTTAATGACAGCCTTTGTTTTTGTTATTATTATTTACAAGCAATACTTTATATTGCTATCGTTAAGCCATACAATTTGAAGCGGTACCTTTTATTATTACTTTTTAGCTGCAACTGCCTGGCAACTGCATGGGCAGATGGTGTTGTATTGTTACACGGCAAAATCCAAAATCCGACAAATGACAGCATCTATATATCATACAATAACAGCCGGCTAACTTACGACCCAATAGAACAGGGCATACTGCTTAATAAGGACGGAAGCTTTAGTACATCCCTGGCTGTAACGGAGAAATTCACACCCGTCAGCCTGAGGCACGGAGGTAGAAAAGCAGAGTTTGTGGCGGAACCGGGAAACGACCTGGAGCTAATAGCCGATGGAAAGAATTTCGACAGCACGCTTCATTTCAAGGGCACTGGAGAAGAAGCCGCCAATTTCGTGGCATTGCACACAAAAGAAAGGGGGCTGATGGAAACCTTCATGGTCAAGATGCAGCCCAAGTTCAGCGATACAGCTTCCGTGTTTAAGAAAGCTGTTGCAGATGCAGAGCAGGATGAGGTCACCTTTCTCAATAACCACATGACGGGCATCCCTGCTTCGTTCATCCAATATTGGACGTCCTACTATCATTTTTTCAGTTACTTCTGCCTGATGCAATACCCCCTGCTGCATGAGGTAGGAAGGCAAAAGACCTACTACGTGAAAAATATCCACCCTTCAAACTATGCCGCTATTTCCGGCATTCCTGAGGTATTCAACGACTCTCTGCTTGGCATTCCACCGTACCGTCTATTTGCTGATCAGCTATACAAAATGAAGCTGAGCGCTGCAGGCTTTGACAATGTACCTGAAGACGAGGGCAAGAGAAAATACCGGCAGGACGATAGCGTAATAAGTCTCGACTATAAAAAAATGCCCTCCGGCACAGGTGAATATGCCATAGCATCCATCATATATGCTAATGCGCGCCGATATCCCCTGGGCCGGACCGAGCAACTGTTTGCAGCTTACAAAACCCGCTGGCCCAATAGCGTTTATATTATACCTATAGAAAGGCAAATAGCCGTGATGAAGCGCCTTGCCAAAGGACAAAAGGCAATGGACTTCCCGATCAACACACCACAAGGGGGCAATACAAAATTATCTGAGTTGAAAGGTAAAGTGGTGTTGCTAACCTTTTGGTCGAGCGCTTATGAACTGGGTATGCTGGACCTGCGCCTGACGAGCAAGCTCTTCAATAAATATAAAGACAGTGCGGTAGCCTTTGTGTATGTGTCTATTGATGCCAATGACGAGATATGGAAGGCCGCAATACAGAAGAACAGGCTTTCAGGAATGCATACGCGTATAGATGGCTGGAAGTCGATGTTGGCCGGCCTATATGGCATACAGGGGGTACCCACTTTCTTCCTCATCGACAAGAAGGGCAATTTCGCTGTGGACAATGTACCCCTACCACGCTTTGGCGAGGGCTTAAGTAACGAGATAGCACGGCTGCTAAGAGAATAAGCGAACTGCCAATTAACAATACATTAAGAAGGGCTTAATATTGTAGTCATATTCCTTTCGTCATTTTGTATAACCAAAAGCTTCGTTGAAGCAAACAGAATGTCGAAAAGAGAAGTGGATATTGTAGTACTGTCGGACATACATCTAGGGACTTACGGCTGCCACGCAAAAGAACTACTACAATACCTTAAAAGCATTAAACCGAAAGCCGTTATCCTGAACGGTGATATCATTGACATCTGGCAATTCAAAAAAAGATACTGGCCAGCCACACATATGATGGTAGTAAAGCACCTGGTGGGGCTAATAGCAAAAGAAATACCTGTTTACTACATACCCGGCAATCATGATGAAATGCTGAGGCGTTTCAAAGATTTCCAGGTGGGTTCATTGAAGATAACCAATAAGCTTTCGCTGAAGATAGATGGGGCAAATGTCTGGATTTTCCACGGCGATGTATTTGATGTGGTAATGCAGCATAGCAAGTGGCTGGCAAAGCTGGGCGCTATAGGCTACGATACACTCATACTCATCAACCGATTTGTGAATTTTCTATCCCAAAAAATGGGAAAAGGCAAAATATCGCTCTCCAAAAAAATAAAGAACAGCGTTAAAGGAGCGGTAAAATTCATCAACAAATTCGAGGATACGGTTTGCAGCATCGCAACGGAAAACAACTATGATTTCGTTATCTGCGGGCATATACACCAGCCTGAAATACGAAATGTAGATACTCCGAACGGTACCGTAACCTATATGAACAGTGGTGACTGGATAGAAAATTTAACATCTCTCGAATATACGGACGCCAAATGGAGCGTTTATAAGTACCTGGAAGATCCTGTAGCACAGGCTGTGGATATAGAAAAGAAAAAACAGACGAAAGAATCATCGAAAGAACTGATGGTAAGCCTGATGCAGGAACTGAATATGGTAAAAGGCAGCCACAACAGGAGCAATGTCATTGATTCGATGGAAGCTGCATAAACAATATAAAAGTGAAAATACTTTTTGCTATCCAGGGCACAGGTAACGGCCACCTGAGCCGCGCCCGCGACATCTACCCCGAACTTGCGAAATACGGAGATGTTGATGTACTCATCAGCGGCATACAGGCCGACGTATCATTCCCCTACCCCGTGAAATACAAATTCTATGGCCTTAGCTTCATCTTCGGCAATAAAGGAGGCGTAGAAATAGGCCAAACCATTAAAAGGCTGAACCTGGTACGCCTGATCAACGATATCAGGAAATTACCTGTTGAAGATTATGACCTGATTATAAATGATTTTGAACCCGTAGCATCGTGGGCCTGCAAAATGAAACGCGTCCCATGCATCGCCCTCAGCCATCAAAGCGCTGTGATAGATAAGAATGCTCCCAAGCCGAGGGAACACGATTGGTTTGGCGAACTGGTACTTAACCATTACGCACCCCATACGGCGGCATACGGTTTTCACTTTGCCTCTTACTCATCTAATATCTATACACCTGTTATCCGAAAGCAAGTACGCGACATAATACCGACAGACGAAGGACATTATACCGTATATCTCCCAGCCTACGATGATAAAACACTGGTGGAGCACCTGTCGAAATTTGACTTTGTACAGTGGCAGGTATTTTCGAAACACAATAAGGAAGCCTTTGACTTTAAGAACGTGTCCATCCGGCCTATAGAGAATGATGCCTTTATAAAAAGTATGGCAAGCAGCACAGGGGTCCTTTGCGGTGCGGGCTTTGAAGGACCGGCAGAAGCCCTGTTCCTGGGCAAGAAAGTACTTGCGATACCAATGGTAGGCCAGTATGAGCAGCATTGCAACGCAGCAGGGCTTGAGTCAATGGGGGTACCGATAATAAAGCAGTTGAGCAAAAAGTATTACGACAGCATATACCGCTGGCTGAAATCGGAAGAAAGAGTAAAAGTGAACTTCCCGGACAATACAGCAATGGTAGTGCAACAATTGATGCAGGAACAAGTAGGGCTGAAAAGCATGCAGCCGGCTTACAGCTAAAAGCTATTGGTTCTGTTTCATTATATCCTGCCGTATTATTTCAGCAAGATCATACTCTACACTTTTGCTTACCAGCTCCGTGATACGGCCAACTTCTACACCGTCTCTCAATAATATGACCGTAGGCACCTTCGAGATATTATACCGTTCTTTTTCATCACCGCCGGCTTCTTTGTCGCGATCCACCCCATACATAGTTACCCTTGTGAAGGGGAAAAACACCTTATCGAGCACGTAATATAGCTTTGGTATCAGGTTATGTGAATCATCGCACCAGGTTCCCATTACCACCACCATTTTGTATTTGGCCAGATTATCTCCAATTACACGCATATCGTGGTAATCGGGTTTATAATCCACCAGACTCTGCTTGAACCATTTGAATTTTGGCTCCTGCCTCAGGTCATCAAAGGTGACAGGGCCTTTAAATATTAGTTGCCCGGTGTTGTCATCAATGGAAACACGGTAAGTTTTTTGAGCGGACACCTGCATACCCATTATCGTTAATATCAATACCAGTAAATGTTTCATTTTATGCCAGCTGGTTCTTAATGGTAACAAGGCGGTTGCGTAGTTGCAGTAAAGATTGTCGCAGGTCCAGCGACTGGCCGGTCATTTTCTTCTGTTCCTTCAGTTTTGCCTTTGCACCGCTGATGGTGAAGCCGCGCTCTTTTACCAGGTGATAGATAGTACGTATCTCCCTTATTTGCGCAGGGGTATAAAGCCTGTCGCCCTTTTTGGTAGTGCGCACCTTCATGGCAAATTCATTTGTCCAGAAGCGTATATGAGATGTTTTTACGTCGAATACCTTGGCTACCTCGCCTATAGAGTAGTATTGTTTATCGCCTTTGAAGCCCTCAAGAATATCTTTGCCTTTTTTATTGACGGGGGCTATGTACATTTCTTCGGCCGGCTCCTCTGCCTGCACAATTTCTTCTGCCGGCTGTGCTTCTGCCACAGGGGTGTCTACAGCGGTTTCCTCTTTAGCAGTTTTTTTCTTCCTTACTTTGGGCTTTTCTTCTTCTGTTTTTTCCTTTTTTGCGGCACGGCTTCTACCTACGGCATTTATTTCCTCAGGTATCATTTCTTCGCCAAACAGGGTAAGAATCGTTTTACTCATCACCACAAAATAACGAAAGTTTAATAATGAAAGCAACGGGTTTATTAGAAAGGATAACCTATAGCAAGATTGAATATAAGGTTTTCACCGCGCCATTTGCCGTCCCCGAAATTGATCTTGTTAAACACCCATCTTTCACCGTCAGGCAGCCATGGTTTCCGTATAGGCATACCGAGGTCTAAGCGCAGCAATAGTATCTTAAAATCAAGGCGCAGGCCTATGCCCACATCTGCAGCCAACTCCTTATAGGATTCCGATGTGAACTTTCCGCCGGGGAAGGCGGGGTTATCGCGCAGCAGCCATATGTTGCCTGCATCCACAAAGGCGCCTGCATTTAAGAAATTATAGATCTTTATTCTCAGCTCCGAGTTGCCCTCCACCTTCATATCACCCAGGGTTTCTATGTAGTTGTTGGTGCCATACAGGTATTTTTCGTTAAAGGTACCCGGCCCCACCAGTCGCGACCTGAAGCCTCGAAGGCTGCTGTTACCGCCACTAAAGAACTGTTTTACGTTCGGTAGCGCAGCCGAGTTGCCATATGGATAACCGAAGCCAATTAACAGCCTGTTCGCAAACACAAAACCCGGGAAGAAGTTGAAATAATGCCTTGCATCCACTTGCATCTTTACGTACTGTGCGTAAGTGCTGCCAAATAATGTTTTAGGGTTGTCAGTATAATCAGCCTTTTCGGCCAATCCAAGGATATTACCAGAAAGATCGATCAAGCCGTTGAAATAAAGGTTATTCCTTCGGGAAGAGCCTGCCTGGGAGTTATATGTATACTCATAGGTGGGACCTATAATAATGCCGTTAAAGATCAGGTTGCCATAGTACAAGTTTAGGTTTTCCCTGCCAAGGGTATCGGTATGGACATATGTAAAATTGATGGGGAACAGCTGGTGGTCTTTACGTACGTCTTCTTTCCAATTATACCCGTAAGAGACCTTGTAGGAATTTATACGCAACAGGTCGGACTGCGACTCAAAATTATAACTGCCCTTTATAATAGTACGGGGTATATAATAGCTTGAGCCTTTGATGTCAAGAAACGGGACGAGGAAACGAGGTATACTCAGGTTAACCTCCGCACCTGTATGATATATATTAGGCCTTTTCGTGTCTCCCGCATATTGTGTTTCGAAGCCGCCGTTTACTTTAAAAACCAGTTCTTCCGCACCATGAAAAGCGTTTCGGTTCTTCCAACTGATGCTGGCGTTAGAACCATATCGGCTATCATTTTGCGTTAGGCCGCCTATCTGGAATTGTAATGATTTACGCGGGAAGGGCGTAAGGTAGTAGTACACATCAAGCGTGGAATCATTCAATGGGTCAAAACGGTTCTTTACAAACTTGAAGGTATTGAGGCTTACGAGCCGGTTGAGCGATGTATTCTGGTCTCTTTTATTGTATTCCTCTCCCGAGCTGAACTGCATAGCCTGTGAAAAAACATAGGGCTTAAATGTCTTTTTAGGGTCGACTACGTAGTAACCTTTGTAAAGCACCGCGTTCTCTTTGCTGGTGTCTTCCGCTTTACCGCGCAATTTAAAATTCGGATAGATGTATACTTTGCCAATGTCGTAAATGTTAAACGCCTGGTATGGGATACCCTCTTCTTTAACCGTCACGTATAGCCTCACTTTATGGTCGCCAATGGCCGTATCAGCCTTGATCAACAGGTAGTCGGGGGTGAAGAAGTAATAACCTCTTTCTTTAAGGGCACGATCTATCCTTTCCCGCTCCGCTTTGATCAGGTCCAGGTTATAGGGCTGTCCCACCTTTAACAAGGTTTTCTCTTGTGTTAAGGCAATGTCTGTTGATACCAGGGAGGAATCGGTGGGAAAAATAGTGGTATCGATGAGGTATTGAGGACCGGTTATTACATCAAAGATGGCTGTAGTTTTTCTCTTCTTAGTCGTTTCGGCATGACCGGTAACTGTAGGAAAAAAGAAACCCTTGTTCTCCAGTACATTGGCCAGGATCAACTTATTCTTTTCAAGATCAAAAGTGCTGCCAAGCACTGGAGGTTCACCAACCTTGTTACGCAACCAGGTACGGAGACCCTTCTTCTTTTTGGGTTCACCCGCGATATTATAGAGTGTTAGCTTCAGCCGTACACCAAGTACCTCCGTATTATGGCGGGGCCGCACTGCGCCGTTAAGATCGCCGCGCAGTACTTTGCGTTGCTTACTGGTTACCTCCTTGTCGTTTATGTGCACCTTACTGCCTATAAATAAAGAATCACCTGCAGGCAAATGTTTCGTATTGCTGCATGCAGACAAGAACAAGCTTGCTATAACAAATAGGTATGTGGCCTTTATGCTCATTTCTTGGTACTGTCTGCAGTTGTTACAGCCTCTTGCTTTCTAAGCCTCTTCCGCTTAAAAACATTTTTGAACTTATTATAGTCAAGGCTCACGATAAAATTCAGCCCTGTTTCAGTAACATATCCCTCCAGCACGCCCTCATCCTGGTTTGTTCTATATGCCCGAATCGTATAACGCCCGTCCGAGCTAAGATTATAGTCTGCGGCAAGGTTACCGGGAATGTAATTGGAGCTTTGACTATTGTTGGCGGTCTGCGGGCCATCGAGTTCAAAGTTGTTACCTATGGTGATCTTCAATCTATCGTTCAGTAAACGTTTTGATGCGGCTACATTCAGGTCCGTACGTTCCCTCCGGTCACCTGTGGTATAGTCTTCGGATGAGGCAAGATCAACTGCGAGGTCTATTCCTTTTATCAGGCCACCCGCAAATTTGTTCAGCTGCTCGCCCACAAAACGGCTCACACTTTGCTTGGCGATAAAACCCGCGTTGGTAGAGGTACCTGAAGAAAAAGGATCTTCTGTTACGAAACGGCCAAGTATCAACAGGGCAAACACCTGCTTATTTAGTTCAGATGTATCAGTTCGTATCTGGTTCAGTTTCGATTGCACAAGGTCTATTTGCTCAGAGCTGAGGCGGTAGACTTTGCCTTCTGGCAGTACCACGTTAAAGGTGATATCGGGCTTTAGTATATTACCTTTTAGCCTTAACAATACCTGGAAAGGAAGGCGTTCCTTATAATAATTTAATTGAGAAGGGTCAGGCACCTGTTTTTCTACAAGGTCATAGGGCGCTACATTTGCATTGTACACGGCCGTGATATCCATTTGTGCATCAAGTGGTTCCCCTGCCAGGGTTATGATACTTCCCTTCTGTATTTCAAACCTGCGCTTGATAAAATTATAACTGAACTGGTAAGCACCCTCATTCAATTCATAGGTACCTGTTACGGAAAGATTGCCCGCAGGGTCCACAGATGTATTTAGGGCTGCAGTACCGCGCACTTTCAAAAAGTCTCCCGAGGACTGGTCAATGATAATGCTGAATTCCGCATCTTTGTCCACCGTCGTGTTTACATTGATACTGGAGCCCGGCGACAGACCGGTACGCTTAATAGAATCTTTTGAAAATGGTTGCAGCACATAGTGACGCGCGGTATCCGACATGTTAACGAACGCTACGATACCTTGTGTATTTTGTACACTTGGGTCTTTCTCAGGTATGGTCACTGTAAATGAAGTGCCTTTGAGAATATTAAGCGTACCATCCACATCAGGCTTCGAGGGTGTACCATTTATATCGAGGTTGGCGGTTACATAAAGATCGCCATAGAAAAGCTTATTGTCTGCACTGGTGGAGTGCAGTGCCTTCCAGTTATTGGCCTTCACTTTCATAGCCATACTTATGTCGCGGTAGTTTTTGGTGATGATCTTACCGTCCAATACCGCTTTATTGCCCGCACTATCCAGTATTTTAAAATTAGTGAAGTTGGGGCCCGTTTCTGTGAATACGATCTTCTCATTAGGCAGGCTGTAAAAGGCATTCAGCATACTCACTGTCGTAGACAATTGATCAGTATGCAATTCACCTAATACAATAGGCGCATCCATCATACCTTTTATCTGCAACTGCCCACGCAGGAAGCCGGAACTATTCTTTATCTGGTGACCGGTCAAGCCCTCCATGCTTTGCAGGTTCAGCGCCTTCAAAGCAAGCTGAAAGTCGAAGCTATTGTTATTTACAGGCTTGGTGTAATACATCCCGGTTATTGCGATATCATTACCACGTCCGTCAATATTTATTTTGGCATCAATGGCATTCTCGGTTTTATTATTTACATCTACCTTCAGGTTGCCGACTGTGTCGCCAAGGACTGACAGATTTTCAATCTGTAAGGTACTTACTATCTGGGGCGAGGGCTTGAACTGCTGTACGGTTATGTTGCCTCCCAATATGCCGTTGGCCAACAGGTTGGTATCCTTGCTTATTATCTCAGTAATATTGGCAAGCAGGAAATTACTGATATCCACTTTTAGCGGCGCATTCATAGTAGGTGTCTCACTATTCATCTTCAGGTACTGGTTGCTGCTGCTGATGCTAAAGTTCTGCACATACATACCACCATTTGATAAAGCGATCTTGTTGGGTTGTGCCACTTCCCAGGTAGCGTAGTTGAGCTTCAGGCCCGGCTGCAGTTGTACTATTTGGGTATCGCCCTGCTGACGTAATGAGCCAGCCAGCGCGAAACGCTCTTTCTTCGCCGAATCGGAAATGCTGATATTAGTATTGAGTCCGTGCGCCTCTACATTACCATCCACCTTTGCATACCAGAACTGCATGTTTGATGCACTTATCCTGTCGGCAGTAACATTATAGGTCATGGCCGAGTCTGTGCCGTTTACATGGGCTTCGCCTTTATTAATTACGGTGCTGCCATAAGTAAGCTGTGGCATCAATATATTCAACACCAAAATGCGCTGGCTAAGTTCGCCGTCAATGTGTACCGTATCAAAAGATGTGAGCGCCGGTAGAATACCATGCAGTATGGGCCTGTCTCGCACATCTGCAACAAGTTTCAGGTCATAAGTATCAGGAAGCGAGTCTTTGCTGACCGCTTGTTTCATTGCTGCCAGGCCCTTAGTGGTGTCGCCTCCCATATAGTGCCTGTTAATGTTCTCCTGCACTATATCGCCTACTTTTGTAAGCGGGGTTTTACCGGTAATATGAGCCTGCAATGCATCGAAGTTCAATATTATATTCTGACCCGTATCTGCGCCCGGTTTTGAAGAAACATACAGGCTGTCCGTAACATACCTTTTACCATCTGCTACTATTACGGGGTTCTTCCACGTCACTATTCCATTGGGATAGTCCGGGTTCAGTTCCGGGAAATCAATATCTATAGTTCCGCTGGTGCGCAACTCTGTCTTGTACAATTTTATAGCCTGGAAGTTGATGCTGTCCATTTGCAATACACCTTTTACAGCGGCATATTTGCCATTCATGTCCGCATGTGCATTCAACGATAGTCTGGCATTGGGGTCGTTCGATGTCAATTGTATATCGCCTTGTTTGCCCGCTATCTTGCCATTCAGCTTTATATTATTGTAAGTATAGCCTTTAAACCGTGCAGCTTCCACAGCGCCATCGACTGCCGCGCTCATTGTATTAATATCAAAGCCCCTTCCTTTCGCTGTAATGTCTGCTGTAACCGGTCCCAGCAAGGTGTCTTTCTTAAGTATATGGCCCAGGTTGAGCTGCTGCGTTTTTACGTGCAGGTCGTATTGTTCCCTGCCCTTTCCCGCCGACATCTTTACATAACCTTGCAGTGCTGCATTGCCGTCTGTGCTCATCACCAGCAATCCAAGGTTATAATCTTTAGCCGTTCCGCTTATTTTACCGGTGGCTGAAAATCTATCGGGTAAACGGACTTGCGAAAGCGACTTAGCGGGTAAGATGCCTTCAAGATCATTTCTTGAGGACTGCAGCCTTGCTATATTAAGATTGTAATTGAGTTTATTGGCATCCGGCAGTCCGTTCAGTTTGCCGGATAGGCTCACCGCTGTATTCCCAAGGCCTGAGAGTACAAATTTGTTGATGTTCAATGCATTCATGTAGCCATAGATGGCTGCATCCAGTCTTAGCCTGCCATTACTATTCTTCCGGAACAGGTCCTGTTTTTTGAGCTGTGGTGCAAAGATCAAAATATCATGTATGCCCACTATACTGTTCTTAAGGTTCACAGCCAGCATCATCGAGCCCATATTTGTTTTGAGCGCGTCCAGCGATGGGTAAGATACCTGCAGGTAATCCTGCAACAGGGTGTTGGGTGTTTGCAGGTAAAATCCTTTTAGCAATGCCCCTTTCATATTGTAGGCAAACCGGGTATGCAGTTCATACAGATCAAGGCCACTTTTTTCCTTTACAGCCAAATGTTTTATGTTACCATTTATGGTATCACCCGTGTACAGGATGTCTTCCGCATCAAGTCCCAGTTTTTGAAGGTTCAAATGGGCGTAATCTATTCCTGATGCCTGCCTTGGTTCATTTTCATTATCCATGGCAAAGTTTACACCATGCAGCTTTATCTCTTTGGCTACCACATGCCAGTTGCTCCGGGGCATGGTATCGGTTATCGCCTTTACTTTCTCCGGCACAATGGAGCGCTTTCCCAGTACGATTTTAACATTGGTCGTGTCCACTTGCAGCCTGTCTACCTCTATCTTTTGTTTGGCCAGGTCAAAGAGTTTCGCTTTCAACTGCAAATTGCCCAGGTTAAGATCGAACAGCATTTTATTCAGGCTGTTGCCGTAATGGAACGCGATATTGTCCAGCTTAACATCATCAGCTATTAAACGGAATTGCGATTTTTTAGTGCTGGTATCAGGTTTGGCCGGCAGGTAGGACGTGTCTTGTAAAAAAGTGGTTTGCAGGCCTGCTATGCCCAGTTCTTTCAAATGGAACTCCATACTATCCAGGTCCATCTTCTTCATCCGCAGGTTTAGCTCCTTAAGATCAAGTGCCAGCCGTGTTCCCCCTGTATAGTCATCAAAACGGATGTGGATATCATCAAACACTATCTTCCTGATATCAATAACAAGCGGGGACGAACTTGTATCCTTTTTAGCTTGAGGTTTTGTTTCCTTTGGCTTATTTCCGGCAAAAGCCGTTATGATGTATGTAAAATTGAAATTGGTATCCGGAGCATTCCTGTATACATGGGCATGCACCCCCGAAAGATGGATTTGGGTTACGTCCACCTGCTTTTTCAGCAGTTTCAGCATATTTATGTCTATCCTAAGCTCAGCCGCAGAAAGTAGGGTATCTTTTGCCTGGTCTTTGAAAAGCACATTCTTCAGCACCACCATTTTGGGCAATCCGTAACCTAATTCCCCAACATACACCTCAGTTTTCAGTTTGTTACGTAAGAATGCTACAGCCTTATTCTTCACGAAATTCTTCCCGGAAGGGGTGTTGAGCCATACCACAGCAAGCACCAGCAGTATAAGGACACTACCAAGGATATAACCTATGATTTTCAATACTTTGCGCATGCGATTAGTGCACAATAAAAAATTGTGCCCGATTTGGGGAAATTGGTAAGCTTAATGAAAAAACCTGCCAACAGGCAGGTTTATATAAAATTATTTCAACTATTACATATTTCTCCTGTATTGTCCACCCACTTCAAACAAGGCTTGGGTTATCTGGCCAAGTGAACAATATTTCACGGTGTCTATCAATTCCTCAAAGATGTTGCCGTTCTTAATAGCAACCTGTTGGAGACGTTTGAGCATCTCTTGTCCTTTGTCGCCGCTTCTTGCCCAAAGGTTCTGCACCGTTTGTATCTGGAATTCCTTTTCTTCTGTTGTAGAGCGGATAACTTCCTGCGGGATGACCGTAGGCGAACCTTTTGAACTGAGGAATGTATTTACACCTATTATCGGGAATTCGCCGGTATGTTTCAGCGTTTCGTAATACAGGCTTTCCTCCTGTATCTTGCTGCGCTGGTACATGGTCTCCATTGCACCCAATACACCTCCGCGTTCTGTGATGCGGTCAAATTCCAACAGCACTGCTTCCTCCACCAGGTCGGTAAGCTCATCAATTATAAAGGAGCCTTGCAGCGGGTTCTCATTTTTCGCCAGCCCAAGCTCTTTGTTGATAATAAGCTGTATGGCCATTGCACGTCGCACACTTTCTTCCGTAGGCGTTGTTATCGCCTCGTCGTAGGCGTTTGTATGCAGCGAGTTGCAGTTATCGTATATCGCGTATAATGCTTGCAGCGTGGTACGTATATCGTTGAAATCGATCTCCTGCGCATGCAGCGAGCGGCCCGATGTCTGGATATGGTATTTGAGCATTTGCGAGCGCTCATTGCCACCATACTTTATTTTCATCGCCTTGGCCCATATACGGCGCGCCACCCTGCCTATCACACTGTATTCAGGGTCTATTCCATTGCTGAAGAAGAACGACAGGTTGGGCGCAAAATCATCAATGTTCATGCCACGGCTCAGGTAGTACTCAACAAAAGTAAACCCGTTGCTTATTGTAAATGCGAGCTGCGAAATAGGATTAGCACCTGCTTCCGCAATATGGTACCCCGATATAGAAACCGAATAGAAGTTACGTACACCTTTATCTATGAAATATTGCTGCACATCACCCATCACACGCAGCGAGAATTCTGTAGAGAAGATACAGGTATTTTGGGCCTGGTCTTCTTTCAGTATATCAGCCTGCACAGTACCGCGCACAGCATGCAGGGTATCTGTTTTTATTTTTTGGTACACATCGGCAGGTAATACCTGGTCACCTGTTACGCCGAGTAGCATAAGGCCAAGTCCATCATTGCCATCAGGCAGCTTACCCTCTGCAAAGAGGTTGTATGTTGGCCTTACTACACCTTTATCTTTATAAATGGCGTCTATCTTTTTATTTACCTCTTCTTCAAGGCCATGCTCCTTTATATACAGTTCACACTGCTGGTCTATGGCCGCATTCATAAAGAAGGCAGTAATAGTAGGTGCCGGTCCGTTTATGGTCATGGACACCGATGTCTTGGGATGTGCCAGGTTAAAACCGCTGTACAGTTTCTTAGCATCATCAAGACAGCATACGCTCACTCCCGAGTTACCCACCTTGCCATATATGTCCGGGCGATGATCGGGGTCCTGCCCGTAAAGCGTCACACTATCAAAGGCAGTGCTCAGGCGCTTGGCAGGTAATCCTGTCGATACATAGTGGAAACGTTTGTTGGTACGTTCCGGCCCACCTTCACCTGCAAACATACGTGCAGGATCTTCACCCTCACGTTTGAAAGGGTATATACCCGCAGCATAGGGAAACTCACCTGGGAAGTTTTCAGTAAGCGCCCATTGTAATATTTCACCCCATGCTTCAAAACGAGGTACGGCTACCTTGGGTATCTGTGTATGCGACAGCGATTCAGTATGCGTCTTAATCCTTAGTTCTTTGTTACGTACTTTATAAACATAGTAATCGCCGAGGTATTGTTGCTTTTTCTCTTCCCAATGCTCCAGCAGGTACTTGTTCTTCGGGTCCAGGTCCAGCTCTGTTTTTGCATAAATTTCCTGTAGTGTTTTTACCAGCCTGTCCTTGTCCTCCACATCGCTCATTTGCAATGTCTCTATCGTCTTCTTTACCCCGAAAAGCCTTTGAGCTATGCCTGCCTGTGCTTTGGCCCATTTATCATAGTTCCTGTTGTTCTCTGATATCTCGCTCAGGTAGCGCGTACGTGCAGGAGGGATGATGTATATCTTCTCACTCATTTCATCACTCACTTCGAAATGAGATTCCAGTTTTACGCCCGTCTTTGCCACTATGATATCCATCAGCGATTTGTACATCGTGTTGGTACCCGGGTCATTGAACTGCGACGCTATAGTACCGTACACCGGCATATCATCCGGCTTCTTGTCAAATAATTTTTGGTTGCGCTGGTATTGCTTTTTCACATCACGCAGCGCATCCATTGCTCCGCGTTTGTCAAATTTGTTGATCACTACTATATCCGCAAAGTCCAGCATGTCTATCTTCTCCAGCTGTGTGGCAGCACCGTATTCAGGCGTCATCACATACATGCTCAGGTCACCATAGTCAGTTATCTGCGTATCACTCTGTCCTATGCCCGATGTTTCAAGAATGATGAGGTCGTAATCCGCAGCCTTCAATATGTTCACGGCATCCTTCACATATTTCGATACCGCGAGGTTGCTTTGGCGTGTAGCCATCGAACGCATGAACACCCTGTCGTTGCGTATGGCATTCATGCGTATACGGTCACCCAGCAATGCGCCACCCGTCTTCTTTTTCGATGGGTCAACAGATATGATACCTATATTCTTGTCCTTAAAATCAAGCAGGAAACGGCGTACTATCTCATCCACCAGCGAGCTCTTACCTGCTCCTCCTGTACCGGTGATACCGAGCACCGGTGTTTTTGACTTCGCCGCAAGCGCTCCCACTTTTTTCAGCATGGACTGTGTCTCCGGCAGGTCATGATAATTTTCAGTTGCAGATATAAGCCTCGCTATAGATTTCGCATCTTTCTCCACCAGGTGGCCTACTTCTCCGTTCAGTTGGTTTCCTACAGGATAGTCACTCTGTTGCAACAGGTCATCTATCATACCCTGCAAACCCATCGATCGACCATCATCCGGCGAGTAGATACGCGTAATACCGTAGTTATGTAATTCTTCTATTTCCGAAGGCAATATCACCCCGCCGCCGCCACCAAATATTTTGATATGGCTGCAGCCCCGTTCCTTTAGCAGGTCGTACATGTACTTGAAGTACTCAACGTGGCCTCCCTGGTAGCTTGTAATAGCTATTGAATTGGCATCTTCCTGTATCGCACAGTCCACTACCTCCTGTACACTGCGATCATGCCCCAGGTGTATCACTTCTGCGCCACTGCTTTGCATTACACGGCGCATGATGTTTATTGAAGCATCATGCCCGTCAAATAAAGAAGCTGCTGTTACTATCCTGATCTTGTTCTTATGGGAATAAGACATACTGTTGAATGAGATTTAATTTCCGGTCTTTATTGCATAATAAATGCCCTTGTGTTGATCTATGAGCTCAGCCGGACTGCAATTTACGAAAAGGTAGAGAAAGGTTATAATCTAACACTGCTATGACACTATTTTATAATGCCTTATTAGTATTTTATTTAAATTTATAGTGTTGTATCGCAAGGTTTACGTTCTGCAATGAAGAAACTATCCCTTTATAGCATCCTGCTTTTTTGCGCGCTGTCCGCTGGCTTCAGGGGCAATGCCCAGAAAGCTCTTCGCCTGCAGTTCATCGATAAAATAACCCGTTCCCCCGTCGAAGATGTCTCTATTCTAAACCTGTATGGGACCGAGACAACCATTTCTGATAAGGATGGCTTCGCTACAGTTGATATACCTGCAAACAGGTTTCTTATTGCCGTACGCAAGGGATATACACCCGATACCATCCGCCCCATAGGCAGCGCCATAGTTTATCTAACGCCCTTGACCGTTGAGATGGATGATGTGCTGATCACCAATAAGAAGGTGCACCGTGTGCTCCACTCTGCCGCCGAATACGTGGTCGATTATGATTTTGTTGACGATAATATACTTGTTGCCAGCTACAGCGGCAATAACGGTAAAAATGCCAAACTCTTCCTGCTCAATGATTTTGGGGACACACTTGCACTAACCAAATTTCCCGATAAACCTATCGCATTATTTAAGAGTTGCCTCGGAACCTACTACTGTGTTTGCACCGACAAGCTATATCCGCTCACCATCGGGACTGGAAAAATCATTTTACAGGCCCCTTACGATGTGAATATCCTCCCTCTGCTAAAACAGTGCGAACAATCAATTGACGAGCGGCTTTACTATCATTTCGTCGATAAGAGTGCCTTCAGTTCCCTCTACTCGCTTTGGAATCCCGGGGATAGCATTTCCCTGCCCTTCTACAAAATAGAGCAACACTGGGATGCCATGGGAAATGCAGAAGAGATGCAGGAAATACTGGCCATGTTATCCTTTGGCAATTTCCGCGAAGCAGCTAAGCTAAACGGCATGCGCGGCTTAAGGAATGAGATTTCATACCGCAACCTGGGCCTCCCGATATACCGCAGCGCTGATAGTCTCATCATCTTCGACTTCAACAAAAAGCGCATAAACTACTTTGCCCCCGATGGCTCTGGCATAGCCCGCCCCCGGATAGCATTCGATCCGGGTAAAACATTCCGCATCAGTATCGTGCAGGACCTCGCTACCAACAAATTCTACCTTTACGACCCGGTAGCACAATCACTGGAAGAAATAAGTACACGATCAGGTGAAATAATAGCTCCGGGGATTGCCTTAAAAAAGCCGCTGGCTGAAAAAGTAAAAGTGCACAAGGGAAATATTTACTACCTCTGGCAGGACCGGCAGAACAGCAGTACCCGCCAACTATTTGTTCAGGCCCCTTTCTAAATTATTCATTCGCTATTACCGTTGCAGTTGCGGGCCTGTTATGCTCATGAAGATCAAAGCCTGCCCAAAAAAATATGCCCCCGGTAAACCGGGGGCACGAACTTATTTTTAAGATCAATAATGATTAGTCATCATTATCATCGCTTTTCATTTTCTTAGCTTTGTGTGCTTTTGGTGCTGGTGCATCATCATCATCATCATCGCTCATGTTCATGTGACGAGTGTCATCACCTGGCTCATGATGGCCATGATAACGGTGCATGCTGCCACAACCGATGTTGCGAGAGATACCGAGGTTGATCTGCTGGCCAAAACCGATTGCAAAAGTATTGTGGTCTATGTTGATAGAACCTGGGATACCTTGATCAGTGTTGGTGTAGCGATACATTACACCACCGATGTTGAAGTTAAGAGCAAAGCCTTTGCCTACGAAAGCACCGATTGCTGGGTACCAGTAAGTTTGAAGGCCATTGTAGAAAGCCCTTGGAGAAAGACCATCATACTCATAAGTACCTGCTACATAACCAAGGCTAACCTGGTTGTAGAAATAGAATATATTACCGAGATAGTTCGTAACACGTAAGAATGGTGCTATGCTCCAATCGTTGTTGATCTGGGTGTACCATACACCGGCAAGTGTGTTGTCGCCTGTGATTGTTGCACCGGTGATCGGTGTGTTGCGCTGGTTGAAACCGCCCTCAAGACCTAATGTAAGATGATTAGTTACCTGATAACCGACACCTGGGTTGATACCCCAATTAGTTTGTCTTACGTTATAAGGACCGTAATCTACATTATCCGTAGCTACGTAGGCGTTTCCATACATTAAAACGGAATTTCTTTGAGCATTAGCTGTACTTATGCTACCTACAGCCAACAGAGCAAGGATCAATTTTTTCATATAGATTGTGTGTTTGATTTGGAGCAAATATATTAGTTATTGTTAAAAAATACTAGTGTTTTGGCAGAACTTTTGATTTTTACCAAACCGCTCTTTCACTACTCAACCTGCTTTATTTTTTGCCGGTTTATCCCTTTCACTGTGTTTGCTAGAAACTACTATCAGTCGCTGCAAGCACAAATAAAAGAACAAAAAATTACTAATCAAAGCGATTTTCAAAAAATTTTTTAAAAAATCTCTTTTTTTCCTGTTTCCATACTAAAAGCTATGATTATTCCCTTTTTTTATTATACTCATTCAGGAACCTTGATTTTACTGGCTTTCGGGGCACAGTTTTTCGGTAATTTTTACCTTAACTCACCGTCCGGGATTGACAAATACATTTGATTGGCGGATTTACGATACACCATGCCTTGATCGCAAAACACGCTGCCTGTATTGAAACATTAACGGCCTACTTGAACCAGGAGCTGTACATCACGTAGTTGTTGGCTATGCGCTCTACTTCGCCCTGCAATAGCTCAGGGCTTATATCTTTTACCTTTTTGGCAGGCACACCCGCGAATATGCTTCCCGGCGGCACATTTGTGTCTTCCAGTACCACCGCGCCTGCGGCTATTATACTGTTTTGCCCTATCCTTGCCCGGTCCATCACAATAGCGCCCATGCCTATCAGCACATTATCCTCTACTGTGCAGCCATGCACGATGGCATGATGCCCGATAGATACGTTATTGCCTATTATTGCTTTTGTTTTTTGGTAGGTACAGTGTATGCAGGCCCCGTCCTGCACATTTACCTTGTTGCCCATCTGTATGCTGTTCACGTCGCCCCTTATTACCGCGTTGAACCATACACTGCATTCACTGCCCATTTTCACATCTCCCACTATGGTAGCGTTGGGAGCTATATAACAATCTTCAGGTATCTGCGGTGAAACGCCCTTTACAGGCAATATTATTGGCATGGCAATTCAATTTTTGCAGTGATGGACAAGGTACAAGACGTCCTGTATTACTTGCTGAACACATTGTATTTTATGATGCAATAGAGTGCTCTGAACGCATCTTTCCAACCTATCTTTTTACCTTCCTCGTAAGTACGCCCGTAATACGAGATACCCACTTCATAAAGGCGTATTTTAGGCACCCTCGATATTTTTGCGGTCACCTCGGGCTCAAAGCCAAAGCGCTTCTCGGTCAGCTTTATGCCCTGTATCAGGTCGCGCCTGAAAAGCTTGTAGCAGGTCTCCATGTCGGTGAGGTTCAGGTTGGTGAACATATTGGAGGCCAGCGTCAGCCAGCGGTTGCCTATAGAATGCCAGAAAAACAGGATGCGGTGAGGGTTACCGCCCATAAAACGTGAGCCATATACAACATCGGCAAAACCATCTAATATCGGTTTAAGCAATACATTATATTCCTGGGGGTCATATTCAAGGTCAGCATCCTGTATGATCACATAGTCGCCGGTAGCTATCCTGATGCCTGTATGCAGCGCAGCACCCTTACCCTGGTTCACTTCGTGTTTGTGATACGTGATCGGCAGCTCCGGGTTGGCATTTTTATATGCCAGTATAGCCTCTTCGGTATTGTCTTTTGAGCAATCATTCACTATGATCACTTCTTTTTGCATATTCCCGATAAGCTGCACAGCCTTAACCTTATCAAGGATGTGGTGTATAGTAGGGCCCTCGTTATAGGCCGGTATTACAATTGACAGTACGCTGCTCATTCTATTCTGGCAATATTTAAGGCTGCAAAATACATCCATTTTTAGAACTATTCACGCATTATCCCCATACAGGCTTATATGTGGCTCAAAAACCGCTACTTGTAGTACTTTTGTACTGTATTAGGTTTTGCGATTTTTTCATTTTTCGATCTCTCATGCAGGAATACTTAAAATTACTTCAGCACATCATGGATACGGGCACCGCTAAAAGCGACCGTACAGGCACGGGTACCATTAGCGTATTTGGCTACCAGATGCGTTTTAACCTGCAGGATGGCTTCCCTATGGTCACCACCAAAAAACTTCACCTGAAGTCTATTATTTACGAATTGCTCTGGTTCCTGAAGGGTGATACCAATACGGCCTGGCTGCATGAGCATGGTGTTACCATATGGGATGAATGGGCAAATGAAAATGGCGACCTGGGCCCTGTGTATGGCCACCAATGGCGCAGTTGGACAGGTGCGGACGGCAAAACCTATGACCAGGTAAAGGATGTACTGAACCTCCTGAAAACCAACCCCGACAGCAGGCGCATGATCATCAACGCCTGGAATGTGGCCGACCTGCCCAAAATGGCCCTAAGTCCTTGTCATGCTTTATTCCAGTTTTATGTGGCCGATGGCAAGCTTAGCTGTCAGCTTTACCAGCGTAGCGCCGACGTTTTTTTAGGCGTACCTTTCAACATTGCTTCTTATGCACTGCTCACTATGATGATGGCGCAGGTATCAGGATTACAACCGGGCGAATTCATTCATACTTTCGGCGATGTGCATTTGTACAACAACCATATGGAACAGGCTAAGCTTCAGCTAACCCGCGAACCTTACCCATTGCCTCAAATGACGCTAAACCCCGCAGTAAAAGATCTGTTCGATTTTAAATACGAAGATTTTACGCTCGGCAATTATCAATACCACCCTGCTATAAAAGCCCCTGTAGCGGTATAAGCCTTTCATCCCCATGCTTTTGATCAAAGGTTATTTTGACTTTTGAATTTTGATTTTTGAATTAACATGATATTATCTGCCATAGTAGCCGCCGCCGAAGACAATGCCATTGGGAAACACAAAGGTTTACCCTGGTACTTGCCGGAAGATTTGAAATTTTTCAAGCGCACCACGCTCGGGAAACCTGTGCTTATGGGCCGCAAAACCTATGAATCACTGGGTAAGCCACTCCCGGGCAGGCTCAACATTGTTATTTCCAGTCAAAAAGACTTGAACTTACCCGAGGGAGTACTACTGTACGATAGCCTGGAAAGCGGCATCGAACGGGTGCAGCAGGAAGATTGTGACGAGGGCTTTATTATTGGTGGGGGCAAGATATTCGAAGAGGCTATGCCCCTGCTCGACAGGCTATACATGACGCGCGTCCATACCACTGTACCCGATGCAGATACATTTTTCCCGGATATCGACCACTCCCACTGGAAGCTGGTTTGGGAAGAAAAGCACGAGGCAGACGAAATGCACAAATATGCTTTCACTTTTCAGAGATTTGAACACATAGAACTGTGAGCCTGCACGCTTTTACCGAATACATAAAATACCGGCTGAAAGCAAAAACAAGGCATGGCGTACACTCACCTTTTGTATACCGGCTTATAGAAAAGGCACTTATGGACAAAAGCGATACTCCCCTTCTGGATAAGCTTGCGTCTTTTCTCGGTGCCGATCACTTGGTGCTGCTCGATGCAAGCCAACCCGGAACATGGAACAAGGCAATCGGGCAGGTACGCGACAAAGAAACCGTACTCATAATTCCCGCTATTCACAAGACCGCAACGCATAGCCGTTGTTGGGATGGGGTAGCCTCAGATCCACAGGTAAAACTAAGTATAGACCTGTACCAAACGGGACTCCTCTTCTTCAAAGATGAATTCAAAGAGAAACAACACTTCGTTTTAAAATACCCCTACTAAAAATGCCCCGCATTCGCGGGGCATTTTCTTAAGTATCATTCTTTCAGCTTCTAGCCGATCTTATTGTCTTGCTTTGGCAGTTGGCCCAGGAAATTGTCCATCATACCACTCATCATCGGGGGCAGTTTGGATTCTATGTAGGCTTTTATCGTGTCCAGGCTTTTCAGGGCTTGCTCTTCAGTTAGCCCGGCCTTGTCTTGTAGTTCTTGTATTAACTCTTCCATGTTTTGTAATATGCTATTTTATAAATTAAGCTGCGTTTGATAGTCCAAGTTTTGAATGGTCCAGCATTTGCTGTGCATACTCCGCTGTTATTACCAGCTTGCCATTGTGTTTTTCAGATGGCAGGTCGAACATGGCATCCGTCAGTATCATTTCACAGATGGCCCGCAATCCGCGTCCACCCAGCTTATATTCCACGGCCTTGCTCACCATAAAGTCCAGCGCGCCGTCCTCCACTTCAAGTGCTACATTTTCGTACTCAAATAGCTTTGTATATTGTTTGATCAAAGCATTCTTTGGTTCAGTAAGTATACGTTTCAGCACGTCCGCGTCCAGCGGGTTCAGGTAGGTGATCACCGGCAGGCGGCCCAGCAATTCTGGTATCAGCCCAAAGGTGCGCAGGTCCTGTGCATTTACATACTGCAGCAGGTT
>DDET01000019.1:187063-218545 GCA_002336915.1 Bacteroidetes bacterium UBA1947
TCCGCCCTGTGGTGGCACCAGTACTTCAGCGCCTTCCAGCAGCTTCAGCATGGCTTGTTGCACGCCCTCACCGCTTACATCGCGGGTTATCGAGGGGTTATCGCTTTTACGGCCTATTTTGTCTATTTCGTCTATGTACACTATGCCACGTTCTGCAGCAGCTACGTCGTAATTGCTAGCCTGTAACAGCCTTGATAATATACTCTCCACATCCTCACCCACATAGCCTGCTTCGGTAAATACCGTAGCGTCCACTATGGCAAAAGGCACCTGCAATAGGCGGGCAATACTCTTAGCCAGCAGGGTCTTACCTGTCCCTGTCTCACCCACCATGATGATGTTTGATTTTTCTATCTCCACATCGTTATCTATCGGCATCATCAGCCTTTTGTAGTGATTATACATAGCTACAGATAGTATCTTCTTCGCATCGTCCTGCCCTATCACATACTGGTCCAGGAACTGCTTTATTTCACGCGGCTTATATATCTTATGCTGCGAAAGGTCGTTGGCCGGTTTTGTCTCTTTTTCCTTCTTCTTATTGTCACCCATTGCATCCTGCAGCAGGTAATGCGCGTTCTCTATGCATTGGTCGCAAATGTTGCCTTTCATCCCGGTAAAAAGGATGCTTACATCACTTTCTGCCCTGTCGCAAAAGGAACACTTTCTTTCCATCTGTTTTGCCATGTAAATCTTTGTACGGTTATGCTGCAAAGGTACGGAAAAACACCGCAGACCGCGGGGTGATATTTGGCATTTAACATGTTATAGCGAGGGAGATATCCACATTTTCATAAATTCCGGCATCATTTTAGCCCCTTTAGGGCTTTGGGTTCTTAACTTGCATCCCTCATGTTTGCCGATATTATTCTTCCCCTTAATCTACCCCAGGTCCTTACTTACGGCGTACCTGCCGAAATGCAGGACTTTTTGCGTCCCGGCATGAGGGTGGAGGTATCACTTGGCAGGAATAAACAATATGCAGGGGTAGTACAGCGCCTGCACAACGACAAGCCCGAACTATACAGCATAAAGCCCATTCGCAGCATTATAGATGAGGAGCCTGTCGTAAACGAAAAACAGCTCCGCTTCTGGGACTGGATAGCCCACTATTACATGGCTGCCCCCGGCGAAGTAATGCAGGCTGCCTTGCCCGCCCACCTTAAACTGATGGCGGAGACCACGCTCATCTGGTCCCCGGCAATAGAAAACCCTGTTTACGAATGGAGTGATGAAGCCTACCTCGCCGCCGAGGCCCTGGAAATGCGCAAAGAGCTCTCCATAAGCGAGATACGGAATATTGTAGGCCCGCGCCATTTCAATAATGTACTCAACGAGCTGCTGGAAGCCCAGGCCGTACTCATAAACGATTCATTAGAACCCTCCTATCGCCCCAAAAAAGAGAAAATAGTTTCCCTCGCTCATGCATACAAAGGCGAAGATGCCATGCATACCCTCTTCGACCAATTGCAAAAAGCACCTAAACAGTTGGAGCTGTTCATGGCATATATCGACTTATCTATGAAAAGTCATTTTGTACGCCAGCAGGATCTTATCGAGCGTTCAGGAGCTACGGCAGTGCAGGTGAAAGCCCTTGCAGATAAAGGCATCTTCATAGTGGAAGATAAAGAGGTGGACAGGCTGGTGTACAAAGAGGGTAAAGAAGCGACAGAAATAGAATTCACTCCGGCACAGCAAAAAGCCTATGAGGACCTTGAAAAAGGTTTAAATGAAAAAGAAGTCGCACTGCTGCACGGTGTAACCGGCAGCGGCAAAACACTACTCTATATTCATAAAATAAGGGAATGCCTCGCCGCAGGTAAACAGGCCATTTTCCTCTTGCCCGAAATAGGATTGACCACGCAACTCGTTAGCCGTCTCTATGCATATTTTGGCGAAGAGCTCGGCGTATATCACTCGCGCTTCACCAACAATGAACGCGTGGAGATATGGGAGAAGGTGAGGAAAAATGCATATAAAATTGTAGTTGGCCCACGCTCGGCCCTATGGCTGCCATTCAACGATATCGGCCTCATAATAGCCGATGAAGAGCACGACAGCTCCTACAAACAAAAGGATCCGGCACCCCGCTTCCATGCACGCGATGCCGCTATATACCTTGCTTCATTGCACAGCGCTAAAGTGATCCTCGGTTCTGCCACACCCTCTATCGAGAGCCTCTACAATGTAAAGCAGGGCAAGTACGGTTTTGCCCAGCTCAAAGAGCGCTACCTCGGCGTCAATATGCCCGGTATAGAACTGGTAGATGCCCGCTCGCTCGACATGGTAAGACAGCAAGGCTTGAAAATGCTCACGCCTCAACTGCAGCAGGCCATGATCACTGCATTACAAAACAGGAAGCAAATAATACTCTTCCAAAACCGCCGTGGCTATTCACCCTTCCAGGTATGCATGGTTTGCGGCTGGGTGCCGCAATGCCGCAACTGTGCCGTATCGCTCACTTACCATAAGAGCACCGACAAGCTGCATTGCCATTACTGCGGGCTCAAATACCCAATAATACAAACCTGCCCGCAATGCCATAGCAATCGCATACAAAGCAAAACATTCGGCACCGAGCGCATTGAAGAAGAAGTAAAACAACTCTTCCCTGAAGCCCGCGTGGCACGCATGGACCTTGACAGTATGCGCGGCAAGGAAAGCCTGCCCAAGCTGCTCGAAGATGTGGAAAAACACAGGATAGATATACTCGTAGGCACGCAGATGGTTGTAAAAGGCCTCGACTTTGCCAACATTTCCCTCGTAGGCATTTTGAGTGCCGATGCACTCTTAAGCTACCCCGATTTTCGTGTCAACGAACGTGCCTTCCAGCTCATGGAGCAGGTAAGTGGCCGCGCCGGCCGCAGCGATGGAGCAGGCAAGGTCTACATACAGGCCTACAACCTCAAGCACCCCGTACTCAAATGGGTGCAGGACCACGATGTAAGGGCCTTCTACGACTACGAGATACAGTACCGCAATCATTTTGCCTACCCGCCCTTTACCCGGATGATAAAGATCATCTTCAAGCACAAAGATGAACCCAAAGCAGTAGCAGCAGCCACGCAGGTAGCAAGCGCCTTGCAGCTCATAGAAGGCATTCACGTAAAAGGCCCCGTACCGGCACTGGTAGCCCGCGTACGCAATATGTACATACAGGAGCTCTGGATAAAATGTAACCGCGACCTCAAATTAATTGAAGCCACCAAAGCAGTGGCAAAAGAACAGCGCAATATCATTACTGCCCAAAAAGGCTTTACTTCGCTACAGGTTCTATTCGATGTAGATCCTGCTTAAATCGCTAAATGAGAAAATGGTTCACTGCACTGGCCCTCTTCCTGGCCTTTGCCTTATATGGACAGGAACCCGACATCTATTCGGTATTTGAAGACATAAGGCCCGGTTTGCTGCACAACAGCCCTGCACATTTTTATCTCGACTGTACACCCTTAAGCAAACTTTCACTTATCGGCGATGCCTTCTTTATCCAGCGCGACTCAATCCACAAATACCTCGATAGTTCGGAGGTCGATTTTTTGTTCACTTTTATTAATGTTCCTAAATACCCTTACGATGAATACCGCACCCGCGATACTTCGTTTAGCTACCTGCCCATAACCGCCTTCAATGTCGCTAAATTCAAGGGCGCCATTTGTGCCAATGACACTATAAGGACCAATATATTTCTTGCCAACGCATTTACCCCCCAGCATACAGGCGAGGCCGGCAAAAAAGAACGCAGTGACTATGAGGCCCGGATGAAATTGCAGGATAAAAGATGGGACAATGAGATATACAGCTTCTCGGCTCCCTTCTTCAATACCAAAAGAACGGTATTCCTGATTGCTGCATTTTATACTAAAGGCATGTTCGACGCACATGGAACGACCTATCTTTACAAAAAAGTAAATGGCAGGTGGATACAGATCATGTGGCTATCCACCTATGCCCCATGATTTTAAAGCCCGATAATATTTCGTACCTTTATTGCAACCACAACGCATACTTATGGTAGTAACCATACTCAACATCCGTCCTTTATATTTATTATCTATGCCCGGCGGCGGCGAATGGCTTTGGATCTTGCTGGCTATTATCGTCCTTTTCGGTGCCCGTAAAATACCTGATCTTGCCCGCGGTTTAGGTAAAGGCATGAAGGAATTCAAAGATGCCAAAGAAGGCAAGGATGAAGCCAAAAAAGAGACCGAAATAGAACAGAAAAAATCAGAGTAGCTATTATCTGTAAAATAAACTCTCCCCGGAACAAGGTCCCGCCCTTCTGCGGGAGGGGTCGGGGTGTTTAATTCTTCCCTACTACAAATACGAATGGAATATGCACACGCTCTTTAAGAGCTATGCGTACTTTATTTACGTCTTTTATCACCTTATATTTTTGAAGGTCTATCACCTCCAGCGAGGGTACGTAACTTCTCTTTATCGCTGTCTGGCGCAGGTAACTTGCCAGGAACACAGCAGAATATACATCAGCGGCAATGATGTCCTTTACATAATGTAACCACGTTTTATCTTGTCCTTGTTGCCACATAAAAACTTTTTTATTACCACATATGACGCGATCTGTTGTTATGCACCTTATTTATATCGGCGCCACATCCGCACCCCTTTCTCGACCCTGCACAAGATTGTACCAATACCATGCCAAAACTCAGCAACAGGATATACACTATTGTTTTCTTCATCATTGCCAGCTTAATAAATAATACTTTTGTAAAAATAATGAATATTGTCCACCCAAAAACTTAAAAAAATCCTTGTTTCCCCGCTCGACTGGGGCTTAGGACATACAAGTCGTTGCATCCCTCTTATCAGGCATTTGCAGCTTTCGGGGCACAAGGTAGTGTTTGCGGGCGATCAGTGGCAAATAGATTTTATTTATAAAGCCTTTCCCACCATTGAAACAGTCTTGCTGCAGGGATACAATGTCTCCTATAGCCGTTCCGCCTGGGGATTTATGCCAACAATTATGCTGCAAGTCCCTAAGATCCTCAGCACCATCCGCCGCGAGCATGATTGGTTGATCAAGCTCTGCGCAACCCAACATTTCGATGCTACCATCTCCGACAACCGTTACGGCCTATACCACCCTCGCATACCCTCGGTGATAATGACCCACCAGTTGCAGGTACAGACAGGTAGCGGCAAGTTCAGCGACAATATCTTTGCAAAGCTCCACTACAAAATGCTGCAGCATTTCAATAAATGCTGGGTTGTTGATGTACCCGGCAGGCCCAACCTCAGCGGTGCCCTTGCGCACCCTAAACAGCTGCCACACAACGCGGAGTACATCGGCCTGCTATCGCAATTCGAACAAACGACTATAACAAACGATGGACAACACCTGCTCATACTACTCTCCGGTCCTGAGCCGCAACGCAGTATTTTATCTGCACTGCTTTGGCAACAACTGCAAGGTTACACCGGCAAAGTAGTCTTCGTAGAAGGCAGCAACAATGTTACGCCACCATCTAATATCCCGGCGAATACCCAATACCACAAACAGATCACGCAAGCCACACTGCAGCCGCTTATAGAACAGGCCTCCATGGTTATCTGCCGCAGCGGCTACTCAAGCCTCATGGACCTTGTAGCCCTCAATAAAAAAGCCATCATCATCCCCACACCGGGACAAACAGAACAGGAATACCTCGCGAAGCACCTGCATAAAGAAGGTGTATTCTATATCGCTTCACAGAAAGACTTCAGCCTCTCCGCAGCATTGGATAAAGCCGGCACATTCCCCTTCAACAAGCTATCCATCCCAAATGCCCATACACAATACAAAGCAGTGATCGATAGCTGGATAAACGCTCTTTAATTATCTTTACCCGAATGAATAAACAAGCAGGCCCCTTTAGGGGTTGGGGTCCACACCTTGCTCTTTTTGGCGCAAATCTATTTTATGGTGCGGGCTTCACGGTGGCCAAGCAGGTTATGCCAAGGCTCATTCAGCCCCTCGGCTTTATTTTCATCAGGGTAAGTGTAGTAACTATATTGTTCTGGCTCAGCTTTGCAGCAGGTAAGAAATACCGCACAAAAATTGCTAAGAAAGACTGGCCCATACTTATGCTGGGCGGCCTCTTCGGCGTGGGCCTCAACCAGATGCTTTTTTTCATGGGCATCAACCTCACCTTTCCTATCCACGGCGCACTGATCATGATGAGCACACCGCTTATCATTACACTCATTGCCACCTTTGTGCTTAAGGAAAAGATAGGCATCAACAAAAGTATCGGACTGCTCTTAGGCATCAGCGGCGCCATTGTCTTAATGAGCGCAGGTAAAGAAATAACCATCACCGGCAACTCCGCCCTGGGCGACCTCTTCGTCTTCCTCAACGCTACCTCTTATGCCATCTACCTGGTCATCATCAAGCCCCTCATGCAGCGCTACAGGCCTATCATTGTTATCCGTTGGGTCTTCCTGTTCGGCTTTATGTTCGTAATCCCCTTTGGCTGGCATCAATTTGCGGATATTGATTGGGGCCTCTTCAGCACTACCGATTATTTATGCGTGGCCTTCATCGTTATCTGCGTCACCTTCTTTACCTACCTCTGGAATATCTACGCCCTGCGTCATCTCAGCCCTTCTACGGCAGGTGCCTATATCTACATGCAGCCCATCTGCGCTGCCATTATCTCCATCATCGTCACAGGTGAGCAGCTCACCATCACTAAGCTCCTCGCTACGCTCTTAATATTCACCGGCGTGTACATGGTTAACTTCCTGCAAAAAAAGAAGGCCCTATAAAAGGCCTTCAAGATCGTTGTTGCTATTAGCTTTTCGCTGTCGCACGGCCTCATCTATCTCCAGGCTGTACTGCGCTTCGGTACTGCGTTTGCCGCCATCCTGCTTCAGCCGTACGAATACCTTCATCAGGTTCAGTATGCTTTCTTTTTCCTCGTTACCCAACAATGGCAGGTACTGCTGTATATCCTTATCTATCTGCTGCATAAAACCGCTGTTATCTGTTCACTGTACTCTGTTCACTGTTATCTGTTCACTATTGCTTGAACTTCCTGAAGAAAATAGTGATGCCGCCTTCTTCCAGCACCAGCTCATTGTCCTGGCATTTTACCACCCTCAGTTCCCTGTTACCCTTGCCATTGGCGCTGCCCGGCATGGGCGTGCAATACAGTATTTGTTTGCCTGCATCGTACCTGTCTATCTTCCACGACGGGCTGTTATCAGCATCGCGGGTAGCAAATATATAGCCGTAGTTATCCTGTTTGTAGGTATCAAAGATGTCCAGGAATTTGATCATGCGCGTATAGTCTATTTCGCTCATGGTCTTTGATGCCGTACTCTTAAATTTCGACCAGTGGCCTTTCATTTGCGTCAGGCTGCCTACAGGCTGTGCCGCCGCTTCCTTGGGCAGTGTATTCATTTCAGATGTTGGGGTGTACAGCTCAAACTCATAGATACCCGCCTCGTCCTGCAGCTTCAGTGTGGACTTGGTATGCTTCAGTATGGTGTATACGCGTGCACCCATGTCCAGGGTGTTGTCTTCTACTTTAAAAGTGCCCCTGTATATAAAGCCATTCTTCTTTTGCGATACATATTCATTGCTGCTCTCAAACCTCAGGAACATGGTATCCTTGTAGCTGATAGAGGTGCCGGTTTTCGCGTTCACACGCTTTACTTCCCGCCAGTCGCCGGTAAGGTCTTTACTTTCGGCGTATATTGCAGTAAGTAAGAGTGCTGCTGTGATAAGTAGTATTTTTTTCATGTACAGTTTTTTAGACGAAGCGTAAAAATATCTAATTAAGCCTTTATATCAAATTATGCCTAATGAATTTTTAAACATAACGCTCATTCAGCCCGATATCGTTTGGGAAGACAAGGCCGCTAACCTTGCCAATTATGAGCAGATGATAGCCGCCGCCGCAAACAAAGAAGTAGTGGTATTGCCCGAAATGTTCAGCACCGGCTTCAGTATGGCACCTGCCAGGCTGGCCGAGCCTATGGACGGCCCATCGGTGCAATGGATGAAAGACATGGCCAAAAAGCAGCGCTGCATCATTACCGGCAGCCTTATTATAGAAGGGGGGGGCAAATACTACAACCGCCTGCTCTGGGTGCAGCCCGATGGCACTATAGGCCATTACGACAAGCGCCACCTCTTTGGCTATGCCGATGAAGATAAGCACTACCACCGCGGCGATAAGCGCCTGATAGCACAGGTAAAGGGCTGGCGCGTGTGCCTCATGGTTTGCTACGACCTGCGTTTCCCCGTTTGGGCGCGCAATTATGATACTGCTTACGATGTGCTCATTTATGTGGCCAACTGGCCCGAACGCCGCTGCCTTGCCTGGAAGACCTTGTTACAGGCCCGCGCTATCGAGAACATGAGCTATGTAGTGGGTGTGAACCGTGTAGGCAGCGATGCTAACGACATCCTGTACAACGGTGATAGCAGCGTCTTTGGCCCCTTGGGTGAAACACTCTGGCAACGATCCGGCGAAAGTGCGGTACAAACCCTTAGCCTCGACAAGGAAACGCTGAACGAGGCCCGCAACCATTTCCCCTTCCTCGATGATGCGGATAAGTTCATCATTGTATAGCAGAATCTAATTCACCGCTCCCAATTCCGTGGGTTTGATCTCTACAGGCATTTCCTGCTCAGCGGCTACCAGTTGCTGGGCTTCTGCTACGGCATCATTGGCGCGGTAAAAGATGTAGAATACAAAGCGCTCACCTTTGGGGCTCTTCAGCAGGTTGGCCGATAGTAGCGAGGTGATATTGGTCTCGATGATGTCCACATTTTTATTTGCGGCCAGCCAGTCATTTATCTGCATTTCCAGTTTGTCTATATTACTCGAGTTGAACAGTTTGACCTTTCTCATAACAGTTTTACATATGGTAAAACTGTGCCCTGACAAATAAAGTTTCGTTATAATGGCTACCTGCCATTTATTCGCGATATTGATGATTTGACATAGGTGCTCATGAGAAAAGTTCCGATTTCCGGTTTGATTTGCATTTCCGGTTTTTGGGAGGCCATTTCGCGGAAAGGCTTGATGGGATTATCATATGACGTTATCGTATCATTTCTGGTTTTTTCCGGTTCGCTGGCTGAACCGGGATTCAGGGATTAATGGATTTACCAGCACGATTGAGAATGTCCGACTTATGCCCTAATCGGGCATGAAAAATAAAATCGGGCATTTATTTTTGCCAAGTGATTGATAATGAGCAATTTGATGAATTTAGCCATGCCCGATCCGTGCCCGATTTATGCCCGATTGCCCGACGCGAGTAGAATCACCCCGGCCTAAAGGCCATTTCTCTTTGAAAATAAAGAGGGGGAGCTTTTTAAAAGATGGGATCCGTTACAATTATTTCAAAGAACTAGAATTTAGCAGCAACAAAACAGTCGTCGGTAGATGCTTCGTCGGTAGCTGAGCAAATAGCTATGACTCCTCGCAATGCCGAGGAAAGTGCCAGCCGTCACAAAGGTCGGATAAAGGAATAAATGGCCGGCATTTTGTGGATAAAATGACATAAAATGATAATTGTTTATGTATTAGTAAAAAGGAGTAGCTGTGTGCGCGGGCACAAGTACGCTCCGGCACAAAGCTATGCGGCATAATGCGCCGGCTGAGTGCCCTTAACGCGCCTGACCGCAAAAAGCGGTGCTGACGCTACCTGCTATTTTATTCTTTGACTATTTTTTGGGTGAGCTTAAGGCCGGTTTCGTTATTGGCGATGTGCAGCATGTAGATGCCGCCAGCCAGTCCCTTCATATCAAGCGTGTGTTGCAGTTCTTGTTTTATCAGTACCCTGCCTGCAATATCTGTTAGCTCTATGCTGCCTGTTAGGTTTGCATATTCTAACTGCAAAATGTCTTTGACAGGGTTTGGATATACCGTTAGCTGCGCACTGCTCTTTGCTACCGGTTCTATTCCTAGGGCTACTACTGTTATTGTATCGCTATTCCCTGTGCAGCCGTTGGCATCGGTTACATGCACATAGTAGTCGCCGCTTTGGGTGCTGCTGTATGCCTGTGCTGTAGCCGCGTTTATTGGCTGCCCATCTTTGTACCATTGGTAGGTTGTAAAGGCACCGGTGCTCAACAGCCCATTGTTATTATTTATGGCGGGGTGCAGGGGCGGATACACATTTATGTTCAGCAAGGTTAGCGGGCTGCCATCGCAGCCATTTATGGCTATTACGGTTATGCTGCCCGGTGTACCGTCCGGTATTACGCTTATAGTGTTGGTGGTACTGCTGCCTGTCCATCCAGCGGGCAGCACCCATACATAAGATATCGCATTTGCCACAGGGCTTACATCATAGGTATGCGCTACACCCGGGCATACCCATACCGAACCATGTATGGTATCCGGCCTTGCGGGTGGCTCGCAGTTGCGGAAGCGCGCTAAAAAGGCATTGCCCGGCCCCGTCATGTTTTGCTTAAAACTACCCGGCGTAGAAATATTATTAGGGCTGGTGGTGCCACCCGCCAGGTACACATTGTCCAGTTTATCAGTTGCCACGTTTACCGCGGGTTCGTAGCCGGTACCGCTGTAATAGGTGGCCCATACCAATGCGCAAGTACTGCCAAGGTCTTCGAACTTAGCCAGGAAGGCATCGTTGCTGCCCCCGCCGTAGGTTTCCTGATGGCTGCCTGCTGTGGCAATGCCTGCTGTGCTGGTACTTAAGCCGCTGATGAAGATATCATTGTTACCGGTGCTGAGGCATACCTCGCCGGCCACTTCATCACCAGTGCTACCATAGTAGGTGCCCCAAGCCAGTTGCCCGTTGGCATCAAATCTTGCCAAAAATGCATCATGAGCACCGCCACCAAAAGTTGCCTGGTAAGCAGCCGGCGTGGCAATGCCGTTACTGCCTGTTGTCTGGCCCGTTACATAGATCAGGCCTTCGTTACCTATCAGTGAGGCTGCACTATCCCGGCCTGTACCGCCATAATAGGTACCCCATAAAAGACTACCTGAGCTATCAAACTTACTGACAAAAGCGTCATCCGTCCCACCCCCATACAAAGGCTGATAAGAGCCGGGCGTTGATATATCCGTATTGCTATTAGTATAGCCGCAAATATACATACCGCCCAGATTGCGGTCGTAACTAATATCTGTAATACCTTCCGCCCCGGTACCTCCATAATAAGTACCCCATTTTCTTAGCCCGGAACTATCAAACTTTGCCAGGAAGGCATCTCCCGATCCACCGGAATAAGTAGTTTTAAAAGCCAGAGGGCTGGCGATCGCAGTTGAACTGGAGGTAAGCCCGCCGAGGTATACGTTACCATTGTCATCGCTGCTTACACCAAATCCCCAGTCATCATTAACCCCTCCATAATAAGTGCTCCATATCCGCGCGCCGTCTTTAGTAAACTTGGCCAAAAAGGCATCATAGTTACCTCCATATACTTCCTGGTGGCTGCCCGGGCTGGCTATGGCATTGGCAGCCTGCGTCATACCAGCAATATATATATTTCCATATATATCCGTACAAATATCGGTACATTGGTTAGTGCTGTTACCGCCAAAATAAGTACCCCATAGCCTGTTGCCACTACTGTCAAATTTAACCAAGAAGCCGCTGGGGTCGCCTAGCATATTTTCCTGGTAGCTGCCTACAGTTGATATATTGTTAAAGCTCTCCGTCAATCCCACCATGTAGATGTCAGTTGAACTATCACAGGTAACTGCATAGGCTATATCCCCGCCGCCGCCGCCATAATAAGTGGCCCATTTTAGTTGCGGGTCTATGGTCAGCGCTCCAATGTGTACCGCCGTTTTAAAGCTTAGTTCATTGCCTCTCAGTTTGTAGCTGCTGCTTATCTCTTTGCCATCGCTTTGGTAGCTATAGGGCGCGGGTTCATTTACACTACCCATGGGTGTGCCAGCAGTTAAGCTGCCGTCATTATTTAACTGCAGCTTTGTGGCACCTCTATACTTCAGCTTTATATCACTTACTTCCCCTCCCTTCTTCACTACAAATTCATACTCCACCGTATTGTTCTTTACATACAATACCCAGTCTATATTCGGGTACACATCTTTATACCTTACTTTTTTATAAGCATTCGCCTTTATCCCCCCGGGGCATTGCGGCAGGTAATAGCTTTCGTAGTAGCTCAGCTGCTCTTCCTTTAGCAGTGTGGCATGCTTATTAGCTCCCAGCAGCTCGACATCCATGCGGTACGAATTGACATTCCGCTTGCCAGGCTGAGCGCCGCCATAAAACATATAATGCAATTCCCCACAACCCACAAACACATTAAGCCCCTCGCCGCTTATCTTAAAGTGAAGGTCAGGCCGCTGCTTTTGGTCTTGATCGGTTAGCTGGCCCTTATTCTCTATAAAGCACAGTTGCTTATTGGCTGCCATTTGCCTGGCCTGCGCCTCGCGCGGCGCTTTCATATCCTTACGCTTAAAAGTTTGCAGCGGTATGCCGCCTGTAGTTGCAGCAATCTTCTTAGCCTGCAATGCAGTTGAGCTTAAGCAAGCAATTAATAAAAAAGATGTAGTGATGGCCTTCATGATGGTGATATTGCAATTTAAATTTACTAATGTTTTTTAAATAGCACTTGACAAGTTCTTAAAGAACTGCCAAGTGCTATCTATTTATTATAATTTCCCCTTTCCAAAGGGTTAGGGAGAGGTCGTCTCTATTCCTTGATAAATTTCACCTCCTGGTTGCTTTTATCCTTGTTATATATGCTCAGCACATACATTCCTTTTGCCAGCTGACTTACATCCAGTTGATTGTCCTTTTGTAGCGAACCCATCTTTACCGGTCTGCCCAGCATATCGGCAATAATGTATTCAGCATCATCCTGCTGCCCGTTCTGCAGTATCAGTATGCCACCTGTAGGGTTTGGCTTAACCGTCCAGCTATTATTTGTAACAATTTCGGTCAGGCCTGCACTTTTATATGCAGGTGTGCCGCCGGTACAGGCTTTACAAAGTATAGGGCCACCGCTCACGGTTGGGTTTATCCAGCATATAAATTCATCATCAGGGGTTACATTTCCGGCAACCACAGAGTAGGCGCAGCTCAATGCCGCCGGTGCGCATGGGCCTGCTGTGTTTTTAGTAAGGTTCACGATGTATACATCAGGCGTGGTGGGCGCCGGCAGAACATCGCCTGCACCAACACCGGTCTTATTGACAAACTCCGAATACACTTCGCTACTTAGGGCACCTATGAGTATAGAAGTACAGTAGGCTACATCTATTGCGGTCAAGCCGAAACAGGCTACTACCGGCGAATAAAAGTCCTGTACCAGGGATGGCGCATAGTATCCGGTCACAATGGCACCACCTGGGGCATTCAGATTATTCACCTGTTTTATCTGCCAGCTGGATGGCGGCGGCGGGGGAGGATTACCGGGTATAAAATATCGGTATGTTATCACATAATTTGCATCTGCCGCGTTAGCATTTTGGGTATTAGGGTCTACGCCGTCTATTCTTGGATATTCCAAGCCATTTACATTAGCATCCTGAATAGTTTCCCCAGGAATAGCGCCTGTGGGTATTTCCCATTCATTGTAATACAGGGTATTATTGTTTGCAGGGTCAACATACGCGAACAGCGCCGTGTTCCTTATTACGTTAGGTCCAACAATGAATCTCTCGATTCCCGCAACATCCACCATTGCTCCATTTACACCTCCTGTATTTATCTGCCCTGAATATGTAAAATTATTAGGCGGGCAAAAATTACTCAATTGGCCGGCACATGCGGCCACGCCTGGGGCACCATAGTCATCGTCTTCCCACGCCACCACAAAGTCATTTCTGGTAATGCCTAGACCTGCTACCCTATTAATCAGGTCTGCATGCCCATCCCCTACACCAAGGTTCGAGGTGGATATTTGTCTTTTGCATACAAAATTAAGCGTAGTTGGGCCTGTGGTGATAGTATAAAGGTCCATCCATATCTGGCTAACTGCAGCTACCGCAGTATACATTACGCCACAGTATACAACACCAAGTGATGTTCCAAGCACCACATCGGGATGTTGCACACCGCTGTAGCCGGTATTTGGTGCTAAAATAGATATGGTGGCGCTGGGGTTGCCATTTACATTTGCTTTTACATACACGACGCCGGCACCCTCATCCCAGGTCACCACTGTGCCTAGGTTAGCACCTTGTCTTAGCTCTGCATTGTTCATCCAGCCTACAGTACCTGATGTAAGCGCATATGCATTGTCGGTGTTAGATGGAGAGATAAAATTAGGTTGTGCAAAAGCAGCCCCTGCATATAGCATGGCAATAAGCATACAAACAGTTTTCAGTATTGTTTGCGCACGATTAATGGTGCTTTTCATTGCTAAAATTTTTAGATAGTGAATAAGAATTTTTATTAGTGCCGCTTATGAATGTGGCTATGTAGAAAACGATCAGGCCTGGTTTATGTAATGCGGTATTATAGGATATCCAATGCTGTTAGTCAATTATACTGTCGAGGGCAAACATATTGCTTGCAGTCGGGCGGCGCTTATACCTGTATAAAGTTTAGCCCTATTTTAAGGTATTTAGCTTGTTGATACGTCGATAGGCGGTTATTTTACTATGTAAACTTATAAATAATAAAAATGCTGTGGTACCGTTTTTTCACCCTCCGTTTTTATGGCATATATTTTTTGTAATATGATAACATCTACAGCCATTACATGCATTTACAGAGGTATGAATAACGATATCAGCCAGATATGAGTGCAGAGAAAATACTGCGTAACACACTAAACCAAGCTGCACAGGAGCAGTCTATTATTTGAGCATTTATTAACTACTTTTGCAACCCTTATTCTTTTCCGAACATGTGGCATCGTATTGCAGCTTTTGTTATTAAGTTTCGTGTAGCGCTTATGGTGGTCCTGCTGGCGCTCACCGGCATTATGGGCTATTTTGCCAGCAAGGTGCAGCTCAGCTACGACTTTACCAGCGCCATACCGCGCGATAACCCCAAATATATAGACTACCAGAACTTCCGCAGCCAGTTTGGCGAGGATGGCAACCTTATGGTGGTGGGCGTGCAAACGGAGCACTTCTTTGATAAGGATTTCTTTAAAGATTATGCAGCACTTGCTGCGAGCATAGAAAAGGTAAAGGCGGTAGAGAATGTATTCAGCATACCATCAGCCGTTACACTGGTGAAAGATACGGCAGCCCAAAAGCTGAACGTGGTGAAGCTGGCAGATATGCCGGGCGGCGCCGACCCGGACAGCCTGAAGGCTATGCTATACAACCTGCCCTTTTACAAAGGCTTCCTCTACAACCCCGATGCCCATGCCTACATGATGGCCCTGCGCATCAACAAGCAGGTGCTCAACTCGCCCGGCCGCACCAAGGTGGTAAAAGATATACTGGCACTGGGCGATGACTTTGGCAAAAAACACAACGTAGAACTGCATTATTCAGGGCTGCCACTTATCCGCACCATGATGGCATCGAAAGTGCAGCAGGAGATGAAGCTGTTCCTTGCAGTATCATTCCTGCTTACTGCAGTAATACTCTTCCTGTTCTTCCGCAGCGGCGTGGCGGTGCTTACCTCCATGTTCGTAGTGGCGGTGGGCGTGGTTTGGTCGCTGGGCACTATATCGCTGCTGGGTTATAAGATCACTTTGCTTACGGCGCTGATACCTTCACTGATCGTGGTGATAGGCATACCCAACTGTGTTTACTTCCTGAACAAGTACCATAGCGAGTACCATAAGCATGGCAACAAGATGAAGGCCCTGCTACGCATGGTGGACCGTATGGGTGTGGTGACGCTGTTCACCAATATCACCGCTGCCATAGGCTTCGGCGTGTTCTTCTTTACCAAGAGCGCCTTGCTGAAAGAATTCGGCCTGGTGGCGGGTTTAAATATCATTGCCATCTTCTTTATATCGCTGGTGTTCATCCCGGCCTTGTTCAGCTTCCTGCCGCCGCCCAAGGGCAAGCATACCAGTTACCTGGACAGCAAGTGGATGACCGGCCTGCTAAATGCCATTACCACCTGGGTCTTCGGGCACAGGCGCTGGATATATACCGCCACGCTGGTTATCTGCGCCGTAAGTGTAATGGGCATGATGCGCCTGCATACCGTGGGCCATATAGTGGACGACCTGCCGAAGAATGATAAGGTGTACATGGACCTTAAATTCTTCGAAAAGAACTTTCGCGGTGTGATGCCGCTGGAGATAGTGATAGACAGCAAACGCAAGAACGGAGCGGTATCGCTGCCCGTGCTGCAGAAGATGGACAAGCTCACGAAGTACCTGGAGCATTTCCCGGAGATAGGCCATTCGCTATCGCTGGTGGAAGGTGTGAAGTTTGCAAGGCAGGCCTATTTTGATGGCGACAGCAACAGCTATGCCGTACCCGAAAGTATTTTCGATGCGGCCTTCCTGCAGCCCTACCTCAACTTTGGCAGCGGCAAGGGCAAGAGCTCCGTTTTCAGCAAGCTCATCAGCTCCTTTATAGACAGCAGCAAGCAAAAGACCCGCATCAGCATCAACATGGCCGATGTAGGCTCTAAGCGCCTGCCCGTACTGCTGGATAGCATACGCCCCAAAACCTATGCCCTGTTTGACACCACGAAATATAACATAACCTTTACAGGCACCAGTATAGTGTTCCTGGAGGGTAGCCGCTTTATCATCCATAGCCTGAGGGACAGCCTGATCCTGGCCTTCCTGATGATCTTCGGCTGTATGATATTCCTGTTCCGCTCGTGGCGGATATTATTGATATCCATAGTGATAAATATAGTACCCCTGCTGATAACCGCAGGCATTATGGGCTGGGTGGGCATACCTATCAAGCCATCCACCGTGCTGGTGTTCAGCGTGGCGCTGGGCATCACGATCGATGTTACTATTCGTTTTCTTGTTAATTTTAAGCAGGAACTGGCGCGGCATGATGACGGTATTGCGATCAATGTGCAGCGTACCATACACGATACCGGCCTGAGTATCATTTATACATCGCTGATACTGATAGCAGGCTTCGGCGTCTTCGCCCTATCACAGTTCGACGGTACCAAATCGCTGGGATATTTAACCTCCCTAACCCTGCTCCTGGCCATGGTTACCAACCTGACCCTGCAACCCGCACTGCTGATGTGGATGGACAAAGCGGCAAGGCGGATATCTGATCCCGTAGGGCTTGTAGATGAGGACGATGATGATGATGAGGACCAATAAGCATGCGGGTATAATTTTTGTTGCGAAAAAACAAAAATGACCTATGCAAACAGCAAAAATCAAGAACAAAGGACAGGGAAGGTTGTTTAAGAACGAGGAGCTTGAAACATTGACGAAGACATTGCCCATCGTCATTTACAGCATTTACATTCCCATTATTATCGCCATGCTTTATTATGGCATTGCATACCGGCAGCTCAGCATCGGGCGGTGCCTGTTACTCTTTGCAGGCGGCATACTTACATGGACCTTGTTTGAGTACTTTATCCATCGCTACCTGTTCCATTTTGTAGCAGAGAGCCCGAGGGCGCAGAAGCTGGTCTACACCCTGCATGGCATACACCACGAGTATCCCCGCGACAGGGAAAGGCTGTTCATGCCGCCTATACCAAGCCTTGTTGTAGCTACCATATTCTTCACGGCATTTAAGTTGATATTCGGCTGGGGGGTGTTCGCTTTCTTCCCGGGTTTTTTAGTGGGCTACCTCGTGTACGGGTCCATGCACTATGCCATACATGCCTTTGCACCTCCCCGCTTTATGAAAGCGCTATGGCGCAATCATCACCTGCACCATTATAAGTACCACGATAAGGGCTTTGGTGTGAGCTCTATACTTTGGGATGTGGTCTTTGGCACTATGCCGAAGAAGGAAGAGGCTTGATGTCTCGATGCGAGTATGATTCAACGCCTTCGGGGTTGCGGAGCGGGTAGCTTTCCCCGGATTGCATCCGGGGCTATTCACATTTAAGCCCTCCGGCCTTAGCTCTTATACGGAAGTTTTAGCCGGGTAATTATTGGTTCGTGAGTTCCTGCAGCTTGTCCTTAATCATATGCAGCGGTGAGGCAATTGCATTCACATACTGGAAGTTGCCGGCCATATTGTTATTAATGGAAAGCTGCAATGGGCTGGCCTCGCTTTGTATGGCATTTACTATGAACTCCTGCTTGTCGATATCGTACAGCAAGTACGGTGCGCCGGATGAGCCAAACCTAAAATATCCTTTCACCAGGTAGCGAATACCATCTACTACATAGTTACCACTTACAGGATCGTTGAACATGGTGAAATGGTCAAGGACACCTTCCAGCTTCGCATCATTGAGCAGGCGGCCCACTTCGTTGACGGGTGCGCTTTGCAGGCAGTAGAAGTTTTTGATATCACCATCGAGCAATGTATAGTCGACGCGGACGGATGGTATGCGGGCTACCAGTTCAGCGGGTACGTTCACCAATTTGTATAAAGCTATATCCTCGTTGTAGAATGCATGTACCAGTTCGCATTCCAGCATATAGGTTTGCCTTTGTATCACGCCTTCGAAGAATTGCAGGTTGGGGTGTATGTGTTCTGTGAGTGCCTTGTCTCCATAAAAAGCCTTATCGCGAAACTGTATGAGCAGGTGCGGCTGGCATATCTTTTTGCTGTATAAGGAGACCCAGCGCGTATCGAAGCCTGTTTGTGCAAACATGTTGGTGGCCTCCTGCAATACCTGTGGGCTCATATCATTAATGTGGCGCTTGCCTGTCAGGTAGTCGACAGGATAGTGCTGTTCAAAAAAGCGCCTTTGATCAGGATTTAAGCGTGGGAGTATATCGGCATTGGCTATCTCCTCGCTCACCGAGCGTGGAAAGCCGGCTGCGCTGCGCAGGTTGTGCGCTACCGATAAGATGTAGCCATTACCGATATGAAATGCGCATATATTGTTGTCGAACTTGCGCACCGCAGGTTCCATAGCATCATGCACCCACATAATTCGGAAGAGCGGTGAGGTTTGCTCGTTGATGAGCGCTAGCTTTTTGTCTATCATTGTTGAGGCTGCCATCGGCAATTGTGAGGGCGCTTAACCAAAGATAGGATATTAAGACAGGGCGCTGAATATGATCTGTATATGGGCTGATATAAAAAATAAGGCCCGAACCTTAGCCCGGGCCAATGTGTACGACCTATTAAATAACCTTCCCGGGCCCAGCCTGCCTCAATTTGTGGGTGACCGTTCTTGTTACGTTTTCAGTTGTACATTTCTTTTTGGTGTTGGTAATTAACCAGTTTGTCTATGCAATAACAATATTAGTGGCAGCGGGGGCGAAAAACGATGACGGCTGTCAGCGGAAATGCTGACATGGATCATAAAAAGGAACAGCTAAAAAAGGCTATGTTAGGGCAGGGTAAACCAATACTTAAAGGTTAAAAACATTGTACATATATTGTATTTCATTTTTTTATACTAACTTTCAGAAAGGATAATTTACATGCCTCAAAGGGTACTTTCTACAAAGTGTCTTTATTGTTGGGTAGTTAATAATTTGCTTTATGAATAGGCAGGGCCTGTTGCTATTCTTATTGTTGTCTCTTTTTGCCGTTAGTGTACAGGCACAGTATAACGCTGCCCAAAGCAAAGTTTGGGTATTTGGCCAGCAGGCAGGCCTCAATTTCAACACAGGCAGCCCCATCCCGATACATACGTCCATAGCACCGGTGAGCGGACCGCAACTGGAAGGCTGCGCCAGCGTGAGTGATGAGAACGGCTACCTTTTATTTTACTGCACCGGTAACCGTGTGTGGGACAGAAGCAACACCGTAATGCTACATGGAGGTAATATCCTTTCACCTGCCATACATACAGATTCAACAACGCAGGGCGTGGTGATAACGCCAATGCCGGGTAATAAAAACAGGTACTATATATTTTCGCTACAGCAGGCAACATCGCCACCGGCAGCAAAGCAATGCCGCCTGTACTACAGCGTGGTGGATATGTCACTCAACGGCGGATACGGAGATGTGGTGACCGGCCTGTCGGGCAAATTGCTGGACTCTAACCTTAGTGAAGCGATGACCACGGTACCCGGGGACTACTGCGATGCATGGGTGCTGGTTCATGGAATAGGCAACCACGTGTTCAGGTCGTACCACGTGACGAATATGGGTATCAGTGCCCCTGTGCTTTCTAATACGGGAAATTTTTCGGGAAGCAATTCATATATATCGGGCATGATGAAGGTGTCGCCCAACAGGCATAAACTTGTAGTGACCACCAATGAGAACGGCGGGCCGATGAGTATGGGAGCCGAGCTGTGCGATTTCAGCGCAGCAACCGGCAATGTGTCGAATGCGGTGGTGGTTGATACCGGCCTGGCGAACCATGGCGTTTACAGCGCGGCCTTTTCTGCAGATAATACTAAACTTTACCTGCATACCAGCAATATCTCAACAGCTACGAACACCCTATTGCAGTTCGATCTCAGCCTGCCGGTCAGCACGATTATCACATCGCGCTATGTGGTGCGCCTCAGGCATAAGGTATCGGACCTGAAACTGGGGCCTGATGATAAAATATACCTTAATTCAGATGACAGCAGTACTGCACTGGATTGTATAGCTGTGCCGGGACAAGGCGGGCCTGCCTGCCAGTATGTGCGCAGCGCTGTAATATTGCCGCCGGGAACAACAGCATCGGTTGGCCTGCCGAACGAATACGCGTCTGTTGCGCCGACCGATACACTACACTCACTTAAAGACACTACCATATGCCCTACCAGCATCAATAATATGGTACTGCATGCGCCTGAAGGCTTTAACCATTATTCGTGGAGCAATGCATCGCACTCGGATACGCTGAAAATAACCGATACCGGCACTTACAGGGTGACCTCCAATACCTTCTGTGATGTGCGGGTGGACAGTTTCAGGATCCATTTTTCCCATATTGATACAGTGCGGAATAAAATAACGGCGAACATCTGCACGCCTAACAATACCACCCTGCTTGCACCAATAGGCTACCAGCAATATACCTGGAGCGACGGCAGCGAAGGCTCATCTTATATTATTAACCTGCCCGGTATTTACTGGCTATATTCGGTAAAAGACTGCGGTGTGAGGGTGGACAGTTTCATGATGCAGAACCAGGTTGACCTTTCTTTTTCATTAGGGCCGGACACAGTGATCTGCAGTAACATGGTGCTTTCAGTGGACCTACAGGATGTAAGCTGCCGCTGGCAGGACGGGAATAAGAACCACAATTATTTAGTGGACCATTCAGGCGAGTATTATGTAACTGTAAGCAAACAGGGCTGCTCATACACGGATACCATACACGTTATTTATGCTAACATAAGCCAGGACATGCATGATGTGGTACTGTGCAATGATGCCCCGATAAATATAGACCTGCAGGCAAATATACCTGAAGGAGCGGTGGCATCCTGGAGCGATGGCAGCAATGGCAAATCGCTACGGGTAACTCAAGGAGGCACTTACTGGATAACCGTTACTGCAGGCGGCTGCAAAGAAAGCGACACTGTGCAGGTAAGCAGCGGCTACTGTGATTGTATCATATCCATCCCCAGTGCATTCAGCCCGAACGGGGACAGTAAGAACGATAAATTCAAAGCACTGATACAGCCGGGCTGCGAGCTATACTCTTTCCAGCTCACGATATTTAACCGCTGGGGCGACAGGGTATTCACGACCAAGAACTCATGGGAGGCCTGGGATGGCCTTTACAAAGGGCTACAGGCCAGTGCTGATACCTATATGTATGTGGTGGAATATACAGGCGGCATCAAAGGCAGTAAGCATAAGATCACGGGGGATGTGACGCTGGTGCGGTAAACCCTCCCGGCCTCCCTGAAGGGAGGTGAGCTGCTAATCAATAAGACACATAGCATCAAAAAAATTCAAACACCCCGCGAGAGCGCAGGGCGTTTGAATTTATTATGAGATTGCTGAAAAGCCTTATTAATTGTCCCTTCCTTCTACCACAGATTGTTCGTAGAGCGCATGAGCCAGGTTGTTGCGCTGCTCCTGTGCTTCTTTTGCGGCCTTCACAAAAGCTACAAAAAGCGGGTGCGGGTTCTCTACCGTGCTCTTGTATTCGGGGTGGAACTGCACACCGATATAGAAGGGATGGTCTTTCAATTCCATTATCTCTACAAGTCCTGTTTCCGGGTTGCGGCCAATGGGTAACATGCCTGCCTGTTCGAACGCTTCGAGGTATTCGTTATTGAACTCGTAACGATGACGGTGGCGTTCTGAAATAGTGGTAGTGCCGTATATAGAAGCAGTTCGTGAATCGGGGCGAAGCTCACAGACGTAGGCCCCTAAACGCATGGTACCGCCCATCTGCGTAATTTTCTTTTGCTCTTCCATCATGGCTATTACGCCCTGGTCCGTATCGGGGTTCATTTCGGTAGAGTGCGCTTTGGTAAAGCCTAAGACATTACGTGCATACTCCACGCAGGCCATTTGCATACCGAGGCAGATACCGAAAAAAGGTATCTTCTTTTCGCGCGCGTAACGGATGGCGTCTATCTTGCCCTCGATACCACGGCTACCGAAACCGGGTGCTACTAATATAGCATCAAGGTTGTGCAGCTTTTCCACTGCATTTTCAGGAGTAAGGTATTCGGAGTGTATGTTGCGTACTTCTACTTTACATTCATTCATTGCACCTGCGTGTATCAAACCCTCGAGTATGGATTTGTAGGCATCCTGCAACTCGACGTATTTACCTATGAGGCCTATGGTTACTTTTGATTTGGGGTAACGCAGTTTGTTCAGAAACTCCTTCCAGCGGCTCATGTCGGGTTCGTGGCCGGCAGGCATTTTTAATTTTTGCAGGCAGATCACATCGAGCTTTTCACGCATCATCTCGAGGGGAACACTATAGATAGTGTCTGCATCCAGCGCCTCTATTACCGCATCTTGTGTAACATTACAGAAGAGTGCGATCTTCCTTTTCAGTTCTTTATACAATGGCTCTTCCGTACGGCAAACGAGCACATCGGGATTAAGCCCGTGCTCGCTCATCATTTTTACAGAGTGTTGTGTAGGTTTTGTTTTAAGCTCTTTTGCTGCTTTGAGGTAAGGGATCAGTGTAAGATGAACTACGAGACAATTCTCATCGCCCATCTCCCATTTAAGCTGGCGAACCGCTTCTATATAGGGCAGTGATTCTATATCGCCTACTGTACCACCCAACTCGGTAATAACAATATCGTATTTATTGCCGTGGCCCAGCAGGGTCATGCGGCGTTTAATTTCATCAGTAATGTGTGGGATGACCTGGACTGTCTTACCAAGATATGCACCTTCGCGCTCCTTGGTAATTACATGCTGGTAAATGCGACCCGTGGTAACGTTATTGGCCTGCGAAGTAAATGTGTTAAGATAACGCTCGTAGTGGCCAAGGTCAAGATCTGTTTCGGCACCGTCTTCGGTCACATAGCACTCGCCATGTTCATAGGGATTAAGTGTGCCCGGATCAACATTTATATAAGGATCAAATTTCTGGATGGTAGTAGTGAAGCCACGTGCCTGGAGCAGTTTTGCCAATGATGCTGCTATAATTCCTTTTCCTAACGATGATGTAACGCCTCCGGTTACAAAAATATACTTTGTCATAACGCTCCTGTTTTTTTACGACCGGTGCGCAAGCCATGCACACAATAAACTAAAATGGGGGAATTTGGCTGTAACGGTCATACAAAGATACAATATAATTGCTCAATCGCTCAATGGCTCAATGGCTCAATTTTCCGCGGAAATCAGAAATGGGGATAAAGTGGGGATAGCTTCCCCGCGAGAAAGCAAAAAAATACAGAAGGCTAAAGGACTGAGCGATAAGCTCTTATTAAAGAGCATGGCCATATAAAATGCTGCTGCATTTACGATATATCCACAATACAAACTTTGTTGAAAGTCCGCCTACCTGTTGTTCGTTCCTGTTACAAAGCAGGAATCATTAGTAGAGGGATTTGAAGCCTGGCACTCCTTAAGTGCGTCTTTCTGTGTGGTTTTGCCTATAAAATAGGATTCGTATGTCCGCACGTTATGGGTGGTGACATAACAAGTACACGTATAGTCGCGGTGACAGGAACTAGAGAGTATAGCTACGATACCAAGGATGCTATATACTACTGCCTTCTTCATGTGCATTTTTTTGAATTTTTTAAAGATCGGCACGGGGCCAATTCAATTATGGCGTTAAATTAATAAAAAAATGGAAGAAGGAACAAAATTTAGCCCGGAATCCTGAAAAAAGAGATGTGCGTGCTGACTGTGGGCTTTGGCTCACGTGGTAGCGGGAGCATATATTAGGGAAAAATGGGGTGGGAATACAAAAAACAGCATCGCGTGAGCCAGCGCAAACAGTTAAGTCCTCCAGGGAGAGAACAACCGGTAAATAAGAAAGAACAACTGACAAAAAAGCTATTGCGGCACTTATTCACCATTATTTACAGGTTATCCACATACCTACCAAAAATCCTCCAAACAATTATCTTTGCCTTCAAACCAATTTTATCAAATGCGTTTCATCGTTACCTCAACCGCACTGCTTAAGAACCTGCAGCAAATAAGCGGGGTTATCAGCTCCAACACTGTGCTTTCCGTACTGGAAGATTTTTTATTTGAACTGAAGGGCAATACCCTTACGCTGACGAGCACCGACCTGGAAACGATGATGCGTGTGCAGCTGGATGTGAACGATGCACAGGGCGATGGCCGCATTTGCATTCCTTCGAAAATATTGATGGACTACCTCAAGAATCTGCCTGAGCAACCCATCACCTTTAATATAAACGAAGCAGACCTTTCGATAGAAATGTCGAGCGATGTGGGTAAGTACCGCATAGGCGGAGAGAAGGCAGATGACTTCCCGAAAGAACCTGCACCGGGTGATGCCACGAGCTTTAACATGTCTTCGATAGCACTTGTTGAAAGCATCAACAAAACGCTATTCGCAGTAAGTGGAGATACGCTACGCCCTGCAATGACGGGTGTATATTTTGAGCTGGCTAAGAACGGTATCACTTTCGTGTCGACAGATGCACACAGGCTGGTACGTTTCCGTCGTGATGATGTAGCCTGTCCGAATGCTGAAGGTTTTGTAGTGCCTAAAAAGCCATTACAACAGCTGCGTGCTACACTGCCTGCGGATGATTCTCAATTACAATTGTCGTACAACAGCAGTCACCTGTTTGTGAACAGCAATCGCCTGAGCATGAGCTGCCGCCTGATAGATGCACGCTTCCCGGATTATAAAGCGGTGATACCTACGGATAACCCCTACAAGCTGACCATCAACAGAAATGATTTTATAAGTGCACTGCGCCGCGTGAGCATATTTGCCAACAAGACCACCAACCAGGTAGTGCTTGATATAAACGGTAATTCCCTGCAATTGAGCGCACAGGATATTGACTTCTCGTATGAAGGCAAGGAGACACTTAACTGCCAGTACAGCGGCGAGGATATGAAAATAGCCTTCAATGCCCGCCTGATGGTGGAGATGCTTGCCAACATGAACAACAGCGATATACAAATGGAGCTGAGCACACCGACACGTGCGGGCATTGTGCGCCCTGTAGAAGTTACAGAGCATGAAGACGAACTGATGCTGCTGATGCCGCTGATGGTGGGTGTATAACCCCAAACCCCTAAAGGGGCTTTATCTTATTTAAATCTCCCGCATCAGCGGGAGATTTTTTTTTGTGATAAGTATTCGTGTGGATTGTTCAACCCCTTCGGGGTTGCGTGCTATCGGATACTTCATGTCCCCGGATTGCATCCGGGGCTATTAATGTTGAACCCCTTCGGGGTTGCTGAGCGTAGTAACCATTACTAGGAAGGATGGCGTCCGGATAAAATCGATATCCGTACGATCGATATTTCGTCCCTACGGAACTAGCAAATTACCTAAGGGAACTGGGAATCTTATTCCCGGCATGTTGCTCTTAGTGTATTAAAGGGATAAATGCAGATGTTGCGAGTGTACTTCTTTGCCAAAGAAAATGGAACCGTGTTTATCAAAATCCCCGGGAGAATCGGTAGTGTAGAATTTCACTTCTCCATTGCGGCTTATCCTGCTTTCCATTTCTGGATGGCGCTTAAGGTATTCTTCCAGGCTCTGTGCCACTATATCGCCCTGTGCTACCACGGTGATATTTGCGGGCAAGTGTTTTTTGATCTTATTCATAAGCAGGGGGTAGTGCGTGCAGGCCAACAGGATAGTATCGATATCAGGGGCCTGTTCTAATAATTCGTCAAGGTATTTCTGCACATAGAAGTCTGCACTCTCTGATTCGTAGTCACCCTCTTCCACGAGCGGAACCCACATAGGACAGGCTAGCTGGTGGATCTTTATATCGGGAAAGAAATGAGCTATTTCAATTTTGTATGAGCCGGAATTGACGGTACCGGCTGTGCCCAGTACACCGATGGATTTCGTTTTGGTATAGTTGCCTATCACCTCGGCACTGGGGCGAATTACACCGAGTACACGCCTGCCCTGGTCTAATGCAGGCAGGTCTTTCTGCTGGATAGTGCGCAGTGCTTTTGCCGAAGATGTATTACAGGCTATAATGACCAAGGGGCACCCCATCTTGAAAAACTCCTCTACACACTGCAGGGTATATTCGTACACTGTTTCGAAAGAACGATTGCCATAGGGCGCGCGGGCATTGTCGCCAATGTAGATGTAATCGTATTGCGGCAGGCGGGCAGCTATGGACTTAAAGACCGTTAAGCCCCCGTAACCTGAATCGAAAATACCTATAGGATGAGATGCCATTGCGCGATAAAAATAAAGAATGCCCCGATACCGGCAGCTTATTTCTTTCTTAACTACCTGCTGTCATATGGCACGGCACTTACTTTGACTGCATCGGGCTTTAAAGGCTCAGCTGTTCCCGCACCAGATCTAAAGACACTCAGTGTAATATCCAGTTTCGTATCGGCCCAGGCCTTTACCGTAATATTATCTATTGACTTCCTTACATAACCTTTGCTTTTCACCCAAACCCTGTAGGTACCAATGACCATGCGATTGGTGAGGTAATTACCTGCACTGTCGGTAGTAGCCGAGGCGATGATGTCATCGATGTTGTATACGTAAACCTCTGCCTCCGGGATAGGCAGTCCTTCTTCGGTAGTTACCTTGCCTGAAATCGTGCCCTTAATAACAACAGTATCTTTGACCGAGGCAGTATCCTTAGTGTTTTGTGCCGATGCAGGAACAAGGGCTGTGCATAACAGGAGTGCTATAATTAAGTATCTCATGCCAATATATTTAAACATATAAAGATAATATTCAAATATCATGCCTACATCCGTGGCCGGGCGGGTATAAAGGCTAAGTATATGCTAATAGTTTACAGCGTTTTGGACAGGGGCCTATAAACCTTTAACTTTGCCGGAATTATGAGCGAGGTTCTAAGTCCGCAAAAGCCCGCACTGACGGCAAAAGATTTTGCCACCGACCAGGAAGTGCGCTGGTGCCCCGGCTGCGGCGACTATTCAATATTAAAACAAGTACAAACCATACTTCCCCAGATAGGCATTGCCAGGGAGAATATCGTTATTATATCAGGTATTGGCTGCAGTTCACGGTTCCCGTATTATATGAATACCTTTGGTATGCACTCCATACACGGGCGTGCTACTGCAATTGCATCGGGACTCAAGGCAACAAGACCCGAACTGAGCGTTTGGATAGTAACGGGGGACGGGGACGGCCTGAGCATAGGCGGCAACCATACCATACACCTGTTGCGCCGCAACTTTGATGTGAACATATTACTGTTCAACAACCAGATATACGGGCTTACTAAGGGGCAATACTCACCTACATCGGAAGAAAACAAAATAACAAAGAGTACGCCGTTCGGCAGCCTCGATCATCCCTTCAACCCGCTGGCACTGGCCATGGGTGCAGATGCATCGTTCATAGCACGCAGTATGGACCGTGACCCGAAACACCTGCAGGCGATGCTGCTACGCAGCCACGGGCACCATGGTTCGTCATTATTAGAGATATACCAGAACTGCAACATCTTTAATGATGCTGCCTTTGAAATATATACCGAGAAAAGCTCTAAGGCTGATGAAGCTTTATTCCTTGAGCAAGGACAGCCACTGATATTTGGAGCAAATAAAGATAAAGGCATAAAGCTGGATGGCTACAAACCACAGATAGTGAGCCTGGCCGAAGGGCATAGCGCTGATGATCTCTGGATACACGACGAGCGCGATTTCTTTAAAGCCCAGATACTTACCCGCTTCTTCGACAATGCCGCTACCCCCGGCCATCTGCCCCGGCCATTCGGTGTGTTCTTTGCACACGAAAGGCCAACGTATGAAGATGAAATGCGCCTGCAGGTAGAGGAAGCCATTGCCACAAAAGGCCCTGGCGACCTTGATAAACTGATACAAGGCAAGGAAACCTGGGTTATTGAGTAAGGCAAAGGTCAAAAGTTAAAACCTAAAACCTTAAGGAATATTAAGACCACTTTTTGCGTTTGACTTTTTACTTTTGACTTACAATCATTCTACCGGACATTGGGTTCACTTAAAAAACTTGCAGGGCAAACAGCATGGTATGGAATAAGCTCCATATTTGCGCGGCTGCTTAATTATTTACTGACCCCATACCTTACTGCATACCTCAATCCTGCTGACTATGGTGAGATGAGCATGCTTTATGCTGCTATCCCCTTCATGAATGTGTTGTTCACCTACGGGATGGAAACAACATTTTTCCGCTTCAGTAATAAGGATGAGAACGGGCAGCATGTGTTTAATATCAGCAGCCTCTCCATACTGTTTAGTACTTTGATATTTACGGGGCTTATTATCATCTTCAGGGACCCGGTGGCTGTACTGCTACGCGTGAATGAACATCCGCAGTTCATCACCTGGTCGGCATGGATCATAGGGCTTGATGCACTTACTACCCTGCCCTTTGCTAAGTTGCGCCTGGAAGGCAGGCCGCGCAAATATGCATTCATTCGCGTGTCGGGCATATTGCTGAATATAGCCATCACCGTTTTTTGTTACAGTATGCTGCCCGGCATTGCGAAGGCACATCCCGGTAGCCTGATAGCAAGCTGGTATGATCCGAACATGGGTACAGGCTATTACATCATAGCAGGTGTGGCCATGTCGGCTTTCACGTTTATTTTATTATTGCCCCAGTTCTTTTCCATACGCCTTGAATGGGATAAGAAATTATGGAAACAAATGCTGGTGTATGCACTGCCTATTATGGTGGTAGGCTTTGGTGGTGTCATAAATGAAACTTTTGACCGTGTGATGCTGGGCTGGTGGGGTCCGGGCGACTTGCACCAGCAAAAAGTACAGGTGGGTATTTATGGTGCCTGTTACAAATTATCTATACTGATCAGCCTCTTTGTGCAGGCATTCAGGCTAGGCGCTGAACCCTTCTTTTTTAAAGAAGCCAAAGACAGCAGTGATGCTCCTAAAACCTATGCACGTGTTATGAATTACTTCGTGATCGTCATTTGCAGCATGTTCCTTTTTGTAATGTTGTATATAGATATCTGGAGAGAGTTCATCCGTAACAAGCAGTTGTGGGCGGGTTTGAGTGTAGTGCCTATATTGCTTATTGCCAACATGTGCCTGGGTGTTTATTACAATCTTTCCATTTGGTATAAGCTGAGCAACAACACCACTGCCGGGGCCGTAATAACCATAGGCGGTGCACTTGCTACGCTCGTCATTAATTACCTGTTCATTCCGCAATACGGATACATGGCCTGCGCCTGGGCCACGCTTGCCTGCTATGGTGGCATGATGGTAGCATCTTACATTTGGGGGCAAAAGGTATACCCCGTACCTTATAATTTGCGCAAAGTGTTGTACTTCTTTACGGTAATGCTGGCCTTCTATGCATTGCAAAGTATAGTGGTGAACTATACAAGTAACTTGTGGATACACAGGCTTACAGGCACCATACTAATGATCAGCTACGCAGGTTTTATATTAAGGACGGAAGGGAAAGAATTAAAAGGATTGCCGGTGATAGGCAAATATTTTTCTTAGGCCAACAGCTCACATGGCTTCATACCCGTAGCTTTTTTGAAAGCAGTGCTGAAATGGGAGATACTGCTGTAGCCTAGCGAGTTTGCTACATCAGACACTGATTGTCCTTGCTGCTGCAGCAATTGCCTTGCCTTGCTGATGCGCAGTTCCTGCTGGTATTCGTGTATTGTTTTTCCCACCAGCGCCTTGAAGCCCTTCTTCAGGTAACATTCATTCATTGCTACTTTGCGCGATAGTTCCTTTATCGTAAACGACTGATCGATGTTTTGCTCTATGATGCGCCTTGCATCCATCACTTTTTCGCGCTCAGTATCGTGTGCAAGAAAACGGCAGGCCGGTACCTGGCATACTGTAAAAGGAAGCGTGATCAATTCTATTGCGCGGCGTAGCAAATGCAGGGCAATCTCACTTTCCTGCAATGCCTGTAAAAGTGGTGTGATTGCATGTGTACCTTCCAGCTGCTGCAGCAGGTTTTTTGTTTGCGCACAAATGGAAAATTGCTGTTCCGTAGTTTGGTCAAAACTGAAAGGCATATTTGCCATCAATACCCCGGCCGGATATTGGGCAAAAAATGCTGGCAGGAATTCCAGCCAGCATATTTTGGCAGCAAAAGGTTGTTCTTCAGAAGGCTGTATGTATGCCAGCTGAAGGCAAAATTCGCTATCAGCCACTGGGAATAATAGGAGCCTTGCATGCTCCTCGGGCAAAGCACTTTCGGAGAAGTTCACATCCAGCCACTCAGCTTTTATGCATGTGCTGATATCCAGTTCCACGCTATTGAGTACCTGTACATTCTGGCCAAGTACCCGCTCCAGCGGGAAGTGTGAATGAATGGAAGTTATTTCTTTAGTTTTTTGCACGCGCGGCAAAGATAATGAGATTGCCGGGTAATGTGGAAAATGTGCGGGGAATACGACAGTCTGATGACAATTTTTTAATTTGGGGCTAATGTTCTTATTTGAACTATTATTCCAATTCCTGTTCTTCCTTATCGTCTAGATCATCTTCAGGGGTTTTGTAATTGCCTTTGTAATGGTCTATCTATTTCCGAGATTCCGGGATAGCGGGATTAGGGATAAAGTGATCCACGAGTTCTACTACGGCAGCTATTTTGGCGACGGCCCAATAAGAAGGGCGAAGATCATCGGCTTTGCATGGCTACTGATCATTCTTTTCGCAATAGCTGCGCTACTATTTTATATATTCTTCGGTTCCCATGTTCCTTTGAGCAATGAAAATTGGAACTGAGCAGCAAAGCAAACATGATATGGGGAATTAATATACCGGAAAGAATATAAAGTATCCTGGGTTTGGGTAAAAGAAAAAGAGACTGTGGGTTATACAGTCTCTTTTCGATCGCTAAAAAAATCTTACTTCTTTTTAGCAGCTTTCCTTTTAGCCGGAACAGCTTTCCTTGACGGAGCTGCGGCTTTTTTAGGAGCAGCTTTCT
>DDET01000019.1:218609-218926 GCA_002336915.1 Bacteroidetes bacterium UBA1947
TGTGAATTTAAGGGTTAAACAAAAATCTTAAATATTTTTTATGACAAATCGCCGAGGGGGTTAGGCCTCGGCGATAGCTGATACTTCTTTTACTGATACCAAAGTCTTGGTACGTGTCTTTCGGAATTCAACGATACCATCCGCAGTTGCGAAAATGGTAAAATCCCTTCCTAAGCCAACATTATTTCCGGGATGGTAAACTGTACCACGCTGGCGTATAATTATGTTGCCAGAGATAGCCGGTTGACCACCATATATCTTTACTCCTAAGCGTTTACTTTGTGAATCGCGTCCGTTCTTTACACTACCTTCACCTT
>DDET01000062.1 GCA_002336915.1 Bacteroidetes bacterium UBA1947
GCCTTGGCTTGAAAGAAGCTAAAGAACTGGTAGATGGCGCACCTAAGAACGTGAAAGAAGGCATAAGCAAAGGCGAAGCAGAAGAACTGCGCGCTAAACTGGTAGAAGCCGGTGCTGAAGTAGAAATAGCATAAGTACGCTAGATTATATAAAGTGAAGGAGCCGCGCTATCTAGCGCGGCTCCCTCATTTTGATTCATACTCAGTATGTGGTCCCTTACCGCATCTGACGCCGCAAAGGCGTACTGACGCTACCCGGGTGCTTTGTCTTCTTTTTCGTCTTTCTTCGGCTTGCGCTTGGCATCTTTAAGCGCCTTGTCTATCAGGTATTCCAGTTGTCCGTTCACACTGCGAAACTCATCCCCCGCCCATTTCTCAATGGCCTTGAAGGTCTCTTCATCTATCCGCAGTACAAAGCTTTTCTTACTCACTGTCCACTTAGTTATATAATGTACCTGTATTAAGAACCGGTTGTGCGCCGCGCTCGCCGCAGAGTACTACGAGCAGGTTGCTCACCATGGTGGCTTTCTTCTCCTCATCCAGCTCTACTATCTGCTTTTGGCTCAGCATCTCCAGTGCCATCTCCACCATACCCACAGCACCTTCCACTATCTTGAAGCGTGCGGCTACTATGGCTGTGGCCTGCTGGCGCTGCAGCATGGCACCTGCTATCTCCTGGGCATATGCCAGGTGGCTGATGCGTGCTTCAGGCGCTACTATGCCGGCATTGGCAAGGCGTTCATTCAGCTCATGCTCTAATAATTCATTCACCTTCTGGCCGCCATCGCGCAGGGTGAGCAGGGCATTCTCGTCTTCTATATTATCATAGGCAAAGCCTGTGGCAAGGTTACGCAGGGCAGCCTCGCTGGCATTGCGTACGTACACCATATAGTCGGCTACCTCGTAAGCGGCCTTGTAAGTATCCTTTATCTGCCATACTACTACGGCAGCTATCTCTACCGGGTTACCCATTTTGTCATTCACCTTTAGTGTAGGGATGGCCAGGTTCTGCACCCTGAGTGTTACCCGTATGGTGCTATACAATGGGTTCACGAAGAAGAGGCCATTGTCCTTTACAGAGCCCACATATTTACCAAAGAAGTTGAGCACACGGGCATGGTTGGGCTGTATGATCATGAGGCCCTTCCATATAAAGAAGCAGGCCAGCACGCAGATACCGCCCGGCAAAACCATCACGGGATTATCGCCCGCATTGGCAAACAGGAAGATAGCAACACCCAATAAAATGAGTGATAAAAAGAGGGCTAAATAGCCGTTCATTGGTTTGATTACTTTTTCCATAAAATTCGTTTTGATATCAATTTGATATCAAATGTAGAATAGCGAAACAGAACTTCCAAATTTTTAACCAAAATATTTGGGCATAAAAAAAGCGCCCGATGCAGGGCGCTTTGAATATCATCTTTTGGAGCTGTTTACCAGTTCACCTTATTCTCGTCGGGGTTTTTCATTTGGTCTTTGTAGTCGCTGAGGAAAGCTTTGGCGCTCTTTTTGATCTTCTTATAGATCTTACGCTGTGAACCTTTGCACTGAGGACAATCCATTAATTGCTCAATGGTACCGGTGGAATCGCAGGCTTCGCGGCTTTTATCGGGGCGCAGGCGTTTGGTGGTTTGCGAGCCGAAGGGGTAACGTTTGTAAGTATAGTTGGTAATAAAGATCGTTGCCCCATGGTCGCGACAGGCAACTTTTAGTTCCGCTTCAATAAGCATAGAACCGATACACCCGTCCTTACTGCCTTTGTGGAACCAGGCGATCTTAGCTGTAACCATTTTGCCTACGGTATCGGGCGATATGGTTACGTCCGTCATTTTATTGTTCTTGGCAAAAGAACTTGCGTAGAGCGATATCTCATCAGCACTGCGGTCCGGCACCTCAACGGTCTTGCTGTAAGTGACTTTGCCTTCGTCGTCCGTTTGCAGCTTTGCAGGACTGGCGGAGAAAGACAATAGCATTATTAATAGTATAGAGAAGGCGCGTTTCATGGAGTGAAAATAATATAAATATGGAAGATGTGGACAAATATGCGGCCCATTCCTTTTTTACTTTTTACTTTTCCCCCTGTACTCGTTATTTTTGAAATAATGTTACTGAGCAATGTAGTAGGGCAACAGCCTGTAAAGGAAGGTATCTTGAAGATGTGGGAAAGCGGGCATTTGCCCCATGCGCTTTTGCTTGCGGGTGCAGAGGGTACGGGTGGCTTGCCTATGGCCCTGGCTTTGGCTCAGTACATATTTTGCGAGAATAAAACCCCAACGGACGCTTGCGGAGTATGCGCCAGCTGCCACAGGACGGCAAGGCTGGAGCATGCTGATCTGCACATCAGTTTCCCGTCGATACCACCTAAGCCCGGTACTAAGGCCATGAGCCGGTACTATATGCAGGAGTTTAGGGAGTTTGTCGTTCAAACGCCTTATGGCAGTACTTACGACTGGCTGCAGTTCATAAACGCAGAGAATAAGCAGGGGAACATAACAGCCGAAGAATGCAGGGAAATAATTGATACCCTTTACCTGAAATCGTACGAAGGTGGCAAGAAAATACATATTATCTGGCGGCCCGAGTACCTCGGTAAAGAAGGGAATATATTGCTGAAACTGATAGAAGAGCCGCCTGCTGACACGATACTGATATTGGTAGCAGAGAACACCGAGGATATACTACCCACCATATTATCGCGCACGCAGCTATTGCGACTTTCGCCATTGTCGGCGGCTGACATAGCGCAAGCATTGTCCGAAAGGCTGGCTACCGACCCCAGGAGGGCGGCGCAGGTGGCCCATATGGCCAATGGCAGCTATGCCGAAGCCCTCAGGCTGGTGCGGCATACGGAGAATGACCTTTTTCCCGGTGTGAAGCAGATGTTCAACGTTATTTTCACCAATAATGGCCCGGGCATAGCCAAATTTGCCGAGGAATGGTCGAAAGCGGGCAGGGAACAGCAGAAGAATTTTCTGCAATATGTAATACAATTACTGGAACAGGCCATCAGGGTACGCTACATGCCGGACATAAAACCCGCATTGCCACCGGAAGAGGCGGACTTTGTGCAAAAGATAGCAAAAATGAACCTGCCCTTCGAGGTGATAGAGCGCATGGTAAAGAGCATTACAGATACAATTTTTTATATAGAACGCAATGCGCATTCAAAAACGCAGCTTCATGCATTATCTATAAGACTGACATACATTATACAGAACAAAGAGTTAACTTTGTAGGATATAACATATTTTTTCACAATAAGCAGGTAAACAAGGATTTGAGCAAATAGCTTTACAAGCAGAGTACCAATTGCTCGTGTAAATATAGAATAGAGATTTGTTTCCGGCTGTCAACATAAATAGAACTAAATGGGATGTGGCAACTGTGGGACAGGCGCTGATGGTAAACCAGGAGGATGTAAAGGAAACGGAGGATGTAGCACCGGTGGATGCAACCGGATGAATGTTTTCGACTGGCTTAGCGCTTTACCCCTGCACGATAGTGCAAAACCTTACCCGGTAATAGAAGTAACGTTTAATAAAGGAAGCAGGAAGGATTTTTTCCGGAACAATACCAACAATATCCTGGAGAAGGGCGAATGGATAGCCGTTGAGGGTATCAGTGGTTTTGATCTTGGACAGGTGAGCCTGACCGGGGAATTGGTAAAACTGCAACTGAAAAAATACAATGTGGCCGACGTAGCTACATTGAAACGCGTTACCCGTCTTGCTACCGACGAAGACTTCCAACTGTATAATAAGCATAAAGAGCGCGAACCTGAAATAATGGTGCGTGCAAGGGCTATGGCCAAAAGCTACAACCTGGATATGAAGATATGCGAGGTGGAAATGCAGGCCGATGGCAAGAAGGCTACCTTCTTCTATACAGCCGATTCACGCGTCGATTTCCGCGAGCTGATAAAGGCTTATGCATCTGAGTTTAAAGTTAAGGTTGAGATGCGCCAGATAGGTGCAAGGCAGGAGAGTGGCAAGGTAGGTGGCATAGGCTCCTGCGGCCGCGAGCTGTGTTGCAGTACCTGGCTTACCGATTTCAAATCGGTAAATACCACCGCCGCGCGTTACCAGAACTTATCGATCAACCAAACCAAATTATCCGGCCAGTGCGGGCGCCTGAAATGCTGCCTGAACTATGAGCTGGATACTTATATGGACGCGCTGAGGATATTCCCCGACCATGCAGAGACACTGCAGACGGTAAAAGGAAATGCTACACTGCAAAAAAGGGACATTTTTAAGAGCCTCATGTGGTACAGCTATTCCGATAGCAGCAAGCAATACCCGCTGAGCATAGTAAGAGTAAAAGAAATACTTGCGCAGAATAAGCAAGGCATCAAGGCCGACGAACTGCAACCTGTAGAACTTGAAACTGCCAGCAATAAGGCAGGCCTGAAGGTGGTGGATATGGGCTTTGTGAATGACGTGGGCCAGATAAGCCTGAAAGCACTTGAAAAAGGTAACAAGAAGAAAAAAGGCAAAGGCAATAGCAACAGGCCACAGCAGGCAGCAGGCAGTGGTGGCGACAGGCAACAACGCCCGCAACGCGACAGGCCGCAGGGTGGTGGACAACAACGTGAAAGAGGACAGGGCAACCAACAGGAAGGCCAGCCTAAAGAACAACGTCCGCAGCAGCAGCGCCCGCAACAGCAGGCACGTCCGCAAAGGCAACAGCGCCCTCAACAGCAGGCTGAAGGTGGGCAGGAAGGCCAGCAACCTAAGCAACAACAACGTCCTCAACGCCAGCAAGGTGAAGGTGGGCAGCAGGAAGGCCAGAACAGGCAACAACGCCCACAACGCGATAGGCCACAAGGTGGCGGCAACCAGCAACAACGCCCGCAGGGAAATAACCAGAATCGTAACAGGGACAGGGGAAGGGATCGCGATGCAAAACCGCAAACGCCATCCACCGAATCCTAAGACAAAATGTTTGGAGCATATTTACATCCCCCGCACTGCGGGGGATTTTTGTTCTTGATACTAACTGTAGATTGCCTTTGTGAAAAAGGCATTGCGTATACTTATTGCATTCTCCGGCTGCGGCTGGGTATGGTATTATGCCATGCAATTCTTTTTTGTTACTACAGGCGCGCAAAAAGTATTGGCAAACCCACAATATCAAAGTGATAAATTCATCAAATCATTTGTGGTATATGAGCCCTTGCCGAGGATGGCCCTGGATAGCAGTATCCTTTGGAAGGGACTGACGATCGTAGGCTTTTTTGTGTCCGGCGCTTTTCTTTTGCTGAATAATAAATTGAAAGGCAACTGGCTAAGGAAAGGCTTATTCTTTGGCGTGGTGCAATGGATGATCATGACACCATGGTTCGAATTCTATCTGCCTTACAATGTAATGAATGAGCCTTTGCCGCTCGTGTTACTCGAGGCTGTATTATGGTTAGGCGTAGCGCTATGCATTGGCCTCTTCCTTTCCTTTACTTTGAACTTCAGGAAACGGTAGCGTCAGCACCGCTTTCAGCGGTCAGACGCGTTTTGAGCAAAGCTCTGAGTTGCTAAATAGCCACATGCACCCTTACTGAGAACACACTCAGAGGACCACGGTCTTTGTTGTACCCGGGATTAATACAAAACTGGTAGTTGCCGGTTATCCATATCGGTAATTTCACCGGCTTGAAATTGTAGTACAGTTCTGCAACAGCTTCAGGTGCATAGTTAAGTGCACCGTCGCCCAGTATGAAACCATTACCACCTCTTGCCAGGTAATCGCGATGGTCCTTCGAGAGTCCATTCATCACCACCGCTATGCCCCCATTATCGCCATCTCTTTTCCAGCCCTTGCCATCAAAGTTCAGGCCTATGGAATAGCTGCGGTCTATCTCGGTAAAGCACCATGTTTCATTTTTGCCATCGTTCCAGCCAATGCGCGCGAACAGGCCTAAGGTATTATTTAACTGCTGATCAAGATTGATACCAAAACCATTCTTGTCGCGGCTGAATACTCTTGTCGCGGTAATGTCCGGGGTATCAGTGAGGGGCGTGTACTTCATCGTTAATCTGTAATTGCCCATATTTGCCCTGTTGTGGTAGGCGAGCAATCGTATATGTCCGGGCTTATTTTTCAGGCTGTATGTTTTTACTATTTCCGCGTTTATAGCAAGAGCTTCATCAAGATGCGTATTCAGCTTGCTGCCATTAGCGGTTGTTGGCAAAGTGGCAATCGCGATCTTATAATTCATGGTATTGATCTGCAGCTCGGTGGTAAATGCAAGCGTGTAGCCACGTACATTTGCAGCGTAATCCCATGCGCCGTTATTCATGAGCGACCAATTCATAAATTGCTCGCGTGGGCTGTTGCTGTATTCGTTATTATCGAAGAGGTCGCCGATGGAGTACTTGCCTATGTAGAACCTTAAATAGTCTTTGGGCTGCATGCCGCTCAATTGATTAGCATCTTCCTCCACACATTCTTTATCATCTCCTAAAGCAATGGTCTGCTTGAAAAATGCCCTGCCCAGGTATAGGCTTGGTGCAGGGTTGCCCACACGAAATGTTTCACCGTTCGATGAACCTGCCATGCCCAAAGCACCGCTTAAACCGCTGCCGCCGGCCAGCTCGGGATTGATGTATATTTCTGCACCCTTCCATAAGCGTGCACCGGCATACAGTGTAGAGGTGAGCGAGTTCTCATGGTCTTCCGTTCCGCTTAAACTGTTAGCGCCTGAATAGGGCGAAGTAAAAGGAGGTTTGTACTGGTATATATATGTGGACTGAAAATGGATATTGAATCTCGTGGTCACACAAGATGAATCGCCTGATGCTCCCTGGCTATTGCTTGTGTGTACAGGGTCGCCCTGTGCGAAGGACGATGATGCCAAAGCAATAAATATGCTCAATAATAGATAACGCATCCAAATACTTTAATACAAAAATAGTAATAAAATTAGACTAGTCTAATTTTATTTATTTCAATGAACTAATATTTAAAAGAAACAGCCGCGATATTGCTATCACGGCTGTTATAATATTATGCCAACAAAACTTAGATGCCCTTCCCCTATCTCCTCTCCTTTGGAGAGGCCGGTGAGGCCTAGTTCCCATACTCACTCAGGAATTTGATGCGCATCATTTGCAGTTGCTCTATGCTTACATCACGATCCTTAAACTCTTCATATGCATTTTCCAGGTTGTCGTCGTGGCTGCCGCGGAAGTAATCGAAGATATCTTCCTGCTCGTTCTCATCCAGTTCCTGTTCCAGTGTATAATCAAGGTTCAGCTTTGTGCCGCTGGCTACAATGGTTTCCATTTCCACCAGCAGGTCTTGCAGGCTCAGGTCTTTATTTTTCGCAATGGTTTCCAGTGGTATTTTCTTGTCAATGTTCTGGATAATGAACACCTTCATGCCGCTTTTGTTCACCACGCTCTTCATCACAAAATCGTCAGGCTTGGTAATGTCGTTCTCTTCCACATATTTAGCTATCAGCTCAATGAATTTTTTACCATAGCGCATGGCCTTTCCCTTGCTCACACCCTGTATCTTTTCCAGTTCCTCCAGTGTGGTAGGGTAGTTGATGGCCATATCCTCCAGTGAGTTCTCCAGGAAGATAACGAATGGTGGAAGGTCTTTTTCCTTAGCCACCTGCCTGCGCAGGGTCTTCAACATGTCAAACAGTACAGGGTCCGATGTTGCCGTTTCGCCTTGTGTTACTTCTTCATCATCGTCCTGGTCTTCCTCGTACTGGTGGTTCATCGCCACCTTAATGGAATACGGTTTTTTCAGGAACTTCCGGCCCTTGTCGGTTATCTTCATCAGCCCATACTCTTCTATGTCTTTACGCACCATACCTTCCAGCATCATCTGGCGGATAAGTGAGTTCCAGAAGTTAGCCTCCATGCCCATGACGATACCGGTGCCAAAGGACTTAAGCTTTTCGTGGCGGAAGGTATGTATCTGCGGGTTGGCCTTGCCAAGTATTATGTTTACAATATAGTCTATGCCAAAGCGCTCATCCAGTTCATTGATCGTGTCAAGAACTATTTTCACGCTGTCTTTAACGTCCAGTTTTTCTTTAGGATGCAGGCAGTTATCGCAGTGCCCGCAATTCTCTTGTTTGTATTCTTCACCAAAGTAATGCAGCAGTAAGCGGCGGCGGCATACACCACTTTCCACGTAAGCTACTGTTTCAGATATCAGCTGGGCACCCATTTCGCGTTCGCTCAATGGCTTGTCGCGCATCAGGTGTTCCAGTTTCTGTACATCCTTATGCGAGTAGTAGAGCAGGCACTTGCCTTCCAGCCCGTCGCGGCCGGCACGCCCGGTTTCCTGGTAGTAGTTCTCCAGCGACTTGGGCATGTTGAAGTGTATCACAAAGCGCACATCGGGCTTGTCTATACCCATCCCGAAAGCGATAGTGGCTACTATTACGTCCACTCCTTCCATCAGGAAGAGGTCTTGCCGTTGCGAACGCAGGGGCCCTTCCAGGCCCGCATGGTAGGCAACAGCGGTAATGCCGTTTGCCTGCAGCGTGCTGGCAAGTTCCTCGGTTGTTTTACGGTTGAGCGTATATATGATACCGCTCTTACCCTTCATGGAATGGATGAACTTCACAATGCTTTTCAGCGTTTGTTCTTTCTTTCCTTTCGGTACTATTTCATAGTACAGGTTGGGGCGGTTGAACGAGGATATGAATACATTCGGTTCACGCAGGCAAAGGTTCTTAACAATATCATCCTGTACCTTAGGCGTAGCAGTTGCTGTAAGGGCTATAATAGGCAGCTCCGGGTTGATCTCGTTGATCATATCACGCAGCTTGCGGTATTCCGGGCGGAAATCATGTCCCCACTCAGATATACAATGCGCTTCATCCACAGCAACAAAAGAGATATTGATATCGGAGAAAAACGAGATATTCTCTTGTTTTGTAAGTGTTTCCGGGGCTACATACAGCATTTTGGTGCGGCCCTCCAGCAGGTCGCTCTTCACTTTTTTCTGTTGTGCCTTGCTAAGGGTGGAGTTGAGGAAGTGCGCCACATTCTCAATACTGCTGTAGCTGCGCATCAGGTCCACCTGGTTCTTCATCAGCGCTATCAGTGGCGATACTATGATGGCTACGCCCTCACTCAGTATGGCCGGCAACTGGTAGCAAAGCGATTTGCCACCACCTGTGGGCATTATCACAAATGTGTCCTTACCGGCGAGAATACTTTTAATGATTGTTTCCTGTTCCCCCTTGAATCCGTCAAAGCCAAACTGCTCCTGAAGCTCTTTCTTTAAGTTCAATTTAGATTTCGCAGTAATATTACCTGCACCCATATGTTTATTGTTTTACCTGGGTAAATGATCAAATCATCCGCAGATTTTTTTGAGATTTTGTAAGAAGCTTTTTAAAAAGGACTGCGAATTTACGACAGTTAAGTTAATTAAACTAAAAGAAAGATGCAAGTAGCGTGAGAATATACCGCGATTAACTTTTACTAAAGGCTTATAGTGTCTTACCCGCAAAATACGGCCTCTTGCATAAAAACTACATCAAATGTAACTAATAGTGGTATTTCAATTAGGTAAATGTGTATTTTTGTTAAAGTAATCTAAAATGTATCATATGATAAAAGGAATTACCCGCCGTTTCTTAATTCTGTTTGTTTTCTTAACGGGTATCACGCTAAGCACGGCATTGCATGCTCAAACGCTTGAGGAAGTGAACTTTGACAGCCTTGGCCATTGGGGCATCAATACCTACGTTACCGATATAAACGATTCGGGTTTTATATGCGGCACTTACGATTCCGCCGGTATCACGGCAGGCTTTGTAATAAATAACGAAGGGATGATCCACAGGTTCATAGCCGCCCCGGGCAGCAGCTACGAAGCTATGTCCATAAATAATAACCATACGGTGCTTTTAAAAAGGACCACAGGTGCAACGATTGCCGTTTACAAAGCTTATTACATTGCATATGCGCAGAGCTATGGCACGCCCGTAGCAGTGGGCAATGTGCAGCAGCCCAACGCAGTTCCCCTGGGTATCAACAAGTATAACGACATAGCAGGTTATTATCCCGGTGGCAGCTCGCGCTGGCTTTTTGTGCTCCATGACAGCATTACGCCTAACCCCTGTCCTACATGGGATGCAAACAGGTGGTCTGTAGGGCCTACCTATTATAACACTTATGGTTTTGGCATCAATGACAACAATATCGTATGCGGCTACTACATTGATGCGCCCAATGAGAAGCCGCTCATTTATGATGAGATAACCGGCGGGTTCACTACCCTGAATACATCATTTACCAAAATGCACCCCTACGATATCAACAACAATAACATAATGGTGGGAGAATACCAGCAAGCCAACGGATTTTATATGGCCTTCTGGGCCCAGGTGAATGCGCCGAATATGACCTTCCATACTATGAACACATTATTCACGGCCACCAATATCCAATCGAAAGCAAGCGGTGTTAACAATAAAGGCGAGATCGTGGGCTCATACCTGCACCCGGCCACCGGCAAATGGGTAGGTTTTATCTACAGGCCAAACATTACACAATACCGCTTGCCCGGTTACAACATCAGCAAACATACATGGGCACTTAAAAATACATCGAATGCAGCTGCTAACGGGGTATGGACTAATAACTACTATGGCAACTTTAATTATTATTCCGTTGATCCGTATTATCCCGCTATCAACTCGCCTATTCTTGATGCCTACGACCAGGCCCAGGCACCGCAACTCGCTACCATACCTTACCTGAATAAAATATGTGCCGACTGGGGAGCCTTTGCGGCTGAGGTGGATACAACACACCTGTTGAACAATGCAAACCCCGTGGCCCGGCAGCGGTACCAGAACGTGTGGCGGCATTTTGCATTTTCACGCTGGTTAAGTTCGGCAGCATATGTCAGCCTTAACTTCCCCGGTATCTGTTATGGATTCTCATTTACCAGCCTGTTACGGTATGCAAAAGATTCCACCTTACACGATTGGTTTGGCATGCCTTACCAGGCTACTTTGTCTTCTTATACACAATCCAGCTCAAATGAGATACGGGCCATCACCAGGACTTATTTGAAGCAGTTTGATGCCACTCAAACTAATTTCCAGCCCGATACCCGCAAATGGATAAAACCATGGAACGGCCTCTACAGGTTAAAGAATACCTACCAGGATGAAGATTCGGTTCGCAGAAATCCGCGCGCCGTATATATACGGTTGAAAGATCCAAATCCTAATCCGCCGCCCACTTATAAATACGGTTATCACTCTATCCTTCCATACAAGATACACACTCCCCAGATATTTCCCTTCGATGATGGGGCCGGGAACAAAGCCTATGATACGATGTTCGTCTATGATTCCAATTTCCCGCTCGATACGTCGCAGCACTTTGTTGTTGACGCTACAAGCATCTATGCACCCAATGACTCAGCAAGGGATACCAGTTATACCGACCTGAGCGAGCTTGTGTTCAACGAAGCAGGGGTAAAACAGATATTGCGCGACAAGCACTCGCAGCTTAAAGCCACCAATATGGATGAAGATTCATTGATAAGGGTGAGCATAGGCCCGGAGGCCTTCTATGCGGGTATAAACCCCACAGGGCAGGTGAACTATGGCCCCACAGGCTACACCAATACGACTACGGATTATGTGGCGATGGAAGGAAAAGCGCAATTTCTGGACCACCCGCCATTTCACCAGATGGATTCGAGCGCCAGTACGGTCATCAACCTGCAAAGCTACAATTACACCGATAGTGTGATGCTGTGGAGCCAAAGCAACCAGCACCGTATAATGGGCATATCAAGGCTGGCATTGCCTGCTGAGGCGGACAATACAACGGTAAAGAACCATCTGATCACCTATGGCACACACGATGCTGTCAATAAAACGCTGAACTGCTACCTGGATGAAATGTCAAGCGACTTTAATAACGGTGTGAACATAATGGTGCACAATCTTGGTGTAGTGCAGGGCGATTCGCTGCTCACTGAAAATCCATCGCAGTATGTATATAAGGTAACTAAGCTAACGCCAGGTAACACAACGTATGACCTCTGGATATATACCGCCGGTAATGACAGCGTTCGCCAGTTCATCAACAACGGCATCACTTTAACAGGCAATACTTCGCACACCATCGTTCCCTTCTACGACGGGCCAAACGGTACGCAGACAGTTGTATTTGTTGACCAGGGCATGGATGGCAGCTTTGAGGATACTTTATTTATCACTTATGTGCCCGTTGAACTGAATGAAGTAAAGCATAATGCGGACTATATTAAGGTGTATCCCAACCCTGTACAGAAGCAATTGTCTCTAAGCATCAACAGGCCACAACAGGGTACGTATACCGTGTCTTTGCTTGATGTGCTGGGCAGGGAAGTGTACAGGCAGCAGATGGCATTTAAGGCAGGCAATGACGTACAGCAAATACCTATGGCTACATTGGCACAAGGCGCCTACTTCATCCGCATAGCCGATGATAAGGGCAGGAACATCTACATGGAAAAGATCTTGAAGCAGTAAATTGGTTTTACAAAAAAGAAAAAGCTTCCCGCTTTACGGGAGGCTTTTTTATAAGGTAGCGCCAGTACGTTTTCCGCCGCCAGGCGCGTCATGCTGAGCAAGCGTGTTTAAGAAATCTTCCACAGCGGCTTGGCCTTCAGCACCTTCTTATAAATAGGACAGTCGCTTGCATGTGCCCCGGGCAGTATCCCTATGCTCATCAGGAATTCATTCACAATTTCACCACCTGTAAAGCGGAATGTCTTTTTGAACAGCTTTACCCATTCATCTTTCGTTTTGGGGTGATGGTGCTCCAACCATTTTTCGAAGGAGCCATGCTCTTTTTGCAATTGCAAAATGGTTTTAGCGTTTTCTATCGCCGCGTTTATCTTCAGCTTGTTGCGGATAATGCCGGGATCAGCCATTAGTCGCTCGCGGTCTTTTTCGGTATACGCGGCTACTTTCTTTATGTGGAAGTTGTGGTAAGCCTTTCTGAATGTTGCTTCTTTTTTCAATATCGTTTCCCAGCTTAAGCCTGCCTGGTTTATCTCGAGGATCAGTCTGCAAAACAGTTCGTTATCATCATGTATAGGAAAACCGTATTGCGTATCGTGGTAAGGCTTGTGGATCGCCTTTTTCTCCGCCGACATATGTTCTATAGCGCTGCAGTATGACATATTGGTTTTGGTAATAATTACTCGATAGACAAGTAATGCGTTTTGAAATCGTAGTCTTTTTCAATGAACTCAACGAGTTGTGTAAAGTGATGCGGCTTTTCTATAAAGTCCACATTTGTCATATCAATGGTTAGCGTTTTGTTTATTTCCCGCTTCAGGTATTGGTTGTATACCTCCTGCACATTATGCAGGTATTCGCCCGATATGTTTTGCTCGTAGCTGCGCCCGCGTTTCCTGATGTTAGCCTGCAGGCTGGGGATGGGCGCATGCAGGTATATCAGCAGATCGGGTGGGGGCAGGTGCATATCTACTATGTCAAATAGTTTTTGGAACAGGTCATACTCCTCGTCTTTAAGGTTCACCCGGCCAAATAGCTTACTCTTGGTAAATATGTAATCGGACACTATTCCCTGTTGGAACAGGTCCTGGTTCAGCAGCAATTGTTTCAGTTGCTTATACCTGTCGGCAAGAAAAGACAGCTCCAGCGGGAAGGCATAGCGTTCTGCATCCTGGTAGAATTTTGGCAGGAAGTTATTGTCGGCAAATTCTTCGAGTATAAGCCGCGCATCATAATGCTGTGCCAGCAAGGTAGCCAGTGTGCTTTTGCCGGAGCCTATATTGCCTTCTATTGCAATGTAACGGTACATAAGGGGCGATAAAGATAGCAGCCGCCCGCAGAAAATAGAGCATGCCGGGACAAAATGTGGATATCTCTAGCTCTTTTTTCTTACTTCAAGAGGGTCGCTGCACTCGTCTAGCAGTTGCTTCACCGTTTTGTGGAACACCGGGTGTATTAAGTCCGCGGCTATCTCAACCAGCGGCACAAGGGCAAATCGGCGCTCCTGCACATAAGGGTGGGGGACCCTAAGCCCGGGCATATCAATTATTTCTCCGTTATAAAATAATATATCAATATCCAGTGTCCGTTGTCCCCACTTCACTTCTCTTTGCCTGCCCAGTTCCTGTTCTATAGCTTGTGTTTGCTGTAGCAGGGAGGCGGGACTTAGGTCAGTGCTGAGGCATAAAGCCATATTCAAAAAGTCAGGCTGTTCTTCCAGTCCCCATGCTGCAGTTTCATATATAGCCGACTTTAGGGCTATGTTTCCACACCGTTCCTGCAGCAGTTCCATAGCACTTTCCAGCCATGTCTCGCGCATGCCCTCATTACTGCCCAATAGTAAGTACACCTTATTCATCAGGCCATAAAGATATGCGCGGCATTTAATTAATCAACTATTCAACAGGTCAACTATTCAACAGGTCAACTGATCAACTAACCTGGGCATTCACCTGCTAAATCCCCCCTGTTTACCGAATTATGCATTAATTTGTTGTTAGAGGCATTGTATCTTTGCCCATAATTACAACAATATGAAGCAGTTTTTTAAGATGTTCTTTGCCTCTTTGCTGGCTATGGTAGTGGCAGGCGTCATTGTTATAGGCCTGGTTATCGGTTCTATAGTTAGTATGATATCCAAAGTATCTTCCAACGAGGGCGACAATAAGTTGAAACCCAATTCGGTATTAGTGATAGACCTGGGCAAGCACATGCACGAGCAGGGCGAAAGCAATTCGCTTGCCGCATTCAGCTCGGATATATCGTATAATGCGGGCCTTTACGATGCCGTAAAAGCTATTGCACATGCCAAATCCGACAATAATGTAAAAGGCATACTGGTTAAATTAACCCCATCGCCCAATGGCTGGGCTACTATGCAGCAACTGCGTTATGCCCTGGTCGATTTTAAGACCAGCGGTAAATTCATGTATGCTTATGGCGAGGACATAACACAGGGTGGCTATTACATAGCATCAGCTGCCGATAGCGTATACCTGAACCCGGTAGGTGGTTTCGACCTGAAAGGGTTTGCAACCGTTATGCCATTCTTCAAGGGTACACTCGACAAACTGGAACTGAAACCGGAAATATTTTATGCGGGTAAATTCAAAAGCGCGACTGAACCTTTCCGCGCTGAAAAAATGAGCGAACCGAACAAGATACAGGTGACACAGTACCTGCACGGTTTCTGGAGCGAGTTCTTAACTGCCGCTGTACAGCATACACATTCCGATACGGCCTCTGTTGCAGCTTTGGCAAATACCGGTGCTATTCAATTCCCTGCCGATGCCCTGAAATATAGGCTGGTAGATGGCTTGCTGTATTGGGACCAGGTGGAGCAACGCCTGAGAAGCAAGACAGGCACTGCCGAAAAAGACGATGTAAAATACGTGACCATAGATGAATACACTGAGACCGTTAAGAGAGAGCGCAAATTAAACGAGACCAAAATAGCGGTGCTGTTTGCGGAGGGTAGTATAGTAGACGGGGAGCAGAACGGCGACTATGAGATCGCATCTAAGACAATGGCAGAGAACATACGCAAAATAGCTAAGAACGATAAAATAAAAGCAGTAGTGCTGCGTGTCAATTCTCCGGGCGGCAGTGCCCTTGCATCGGAAGTGATATTGCGTGAGCTGCAGCTCTTGAAGAAAAAGAAACCGCTCATCGTTTCTATGGGTGACTATGCTGCATCGGGCGGTTATTATATAGCCTGCCAGGCCGATAGCATCTTTGCAATGCCTAATACTATTACCGGTAGCATAGGTGTATTCAGCATGTTGTTTAGCACCGAAGACCTGATGAAGAACAAACTGGGCGTCACCTTCGATGGTGTAAAGACCGGCCCTTATGCCGACTTCCCAAGTACTACACGCACCCTGACCGCCGATGAAGGTGCACGCATGCAAAACTCTGTTGACAATATATATGGCATTTTTAAGGGTAGGGTAGCCGCAGGCCGTAAAATAAGCGTAGCCGATGTGGATAGCATTGCTCAAGGTCGTGTATGGCTGGGATCTGATGCGCTTGCCATACACCTTGTAGATGGCATTGGCAACCTCGACCGCGCAATAAAAAGCGCAGCCACCATGGCCAAAGTGAGCGACTACCAGGTAACTACTTACCCTGAGCCGGTTGATAAATTTGAAAGCCTGATGCGCAAGATCAAAGGCAACACCGCTGCATCTGCCGCTGTACAAAGCGCCATCAAAGGTGAGCTAGGCGAAGAATACGAATGGTATAGCAAAATAAGGGACCTTCGCTCCATGAATGGCAAGGCCATGATGCAGCTTCCCTATAACATCAGCATTAAGTAAGACTTTTTAAAACTCATCCATACATCCCCCGGCTAGCCGGGGGATTTTTTTTGTGCTGTTGAAAACCATAATTCAAAAGCTGCCGTATCTGTTATGGAAACCATCATTAAACACAAAAAGCAATTTTATGAAACGCATCATTTTAGCAGCATCTATGGCAGTGGCCATACTTACATTGAACACAACAGGCACATTCGCCAAAGACAAGACCGTAATGGTAGGCGGTGCAGCCATGTACCCCACTAAGAACATTATCGAGAATGCCGTGAACTCTAAAGACCACACCACACTGGTAGCTGCTGTAAAAGCTGCTGGTCTCGTGCAGACCTTGGAGGGTGCAGGCCCATTCACCGTATTTGCCCCGACCAACGCAGCCTTCAATATGCTGCCTTCAGGTACAGTGGATAACCTGCTGAAGCCCGAAAACAAAGGCACACTCAGCAGCGTACTCACCTACCACGTAGTAGCCGGCAACCTGGGCTCCAAAGAGCTAATGGCCAAAGTAAAGGCCGGCAATGGCATGGCAACACTTACCACTGTACAAGGCGAAAAGCTTACGGTAATGATGAAAGACGGTTCGCTTTGGGTAAAAGACACCAAGGGCGGTGTTGCCAAGGTAACCACCAAAGACGTATATCAAAAAAACGGTGTGATACATGTGGTTGACCATGTGCTTATGCCTTAATAGATTTTTAGTGGGTTTAGATATATTTAGGGGAAATTTATTTCCCCTATTTTTGTGCCCATATATACACTCGGTGATAAAGGAAAGCATTTCGGTATTTGACATTTTTAAGATAGGCGTTGGCCCCAGCAGTTCCCACACACTTGGCCCCTGGCGGGCCGCCCTGCGTTTTTTGAATAGTGTCCGCGCGCATGGCATTGACAAGGTATCCACCATACAGGTATTGCTATATGGCTCGCTTGCTAAGACAGGCATAGGCCATGGCACTGATGTGGCCGTACTCCTCGGCCTCGGCGGCGAGGACCCGGTTACCTTTGATGTGAACCAGATAACCCCGCGTATGCAATGGGTTACGGAGCAGAAGAAAATGATGCTAGCGGGAGAAAAAGAAATATCCTTCGATCCGGAGACTGATATTGTATTCCTCTTTACCGAGAGCCTACCCACGCACCCCAACGCACTTACTTTCTTGTGCTCCTTTACAGACGGGCACCAACTGGCCGAAACTTATTATTCCATAGGCGGTGGTTTTGTGATAAAGGATGGTGAAGGCACAAGTGCTGGTACAGTGGTAGACCTTCCTTTCCCTATCGATAAGGCATCCGAGCTATTGCACTGGTGCATGAAGACCGGCCTGAGCATATCGGAAGTGGTGATGGAGAACGAACATGGATGGCGCACTGAAGCAGAGACCAAAGAAGGCGTATTGAAGATATGGCATACCATGCGCGACTGCATATACCGCGGCTGCCATGTAAGCGGTGAGTTGCCCGGCGGACTGCATGTAACAAGGCGTGCTGCTGCATTGAATAAAAAATTACTGAAAGGACGAACATACAATAACTACGATGAGTGGGTGGCGGCTATACGCGAGGGTGGTTCAGGTTTTCAATACACGCTTGATTGGGTAAGCTGTTTTGCCCTTGCGGTGAATGAAGAGAACGCATCCTTTAGCCGTGTGGTTACTGCACCTACTAATGGTGCCGCCGGTGTGGTGCCTGCAGTGCTGCAATATTACATAGCTTTCTGTGAGGGTTATGATGAAGAGCATATCATCAACTATTTACTGACCGCTTCCGAGATAGGCAGCATATTTAAGAAGGGCGCTACACTCTCTGCCGCTATGGGTGGCTGCCAGGCCGAGATAGGGGTATCTTCATCTATGGCTGCTGCAGGCCTTACGGAGTGCCTGGGTGGTAGTCCCCGCCAGTGCCTGATGGCTGCGGAGATAGCTATGGAACATCACCTCGGCCTTACCTGCGATCCTGTGGGGGGACTGGTACAGGTGCCCTGCATAGAGCGCAATACCATGGGGGCTATTAAGGCCATCACTGCCTGCCAATTGGCCTTGCAGAGCAATCCCGATAATGCCCGTATATCGCTCGATGATGTGGTGAATACCATGTGGCATACAGCCCTTGATATGAATCATAAGTATAAGGAAACCTCCGAAGGCGGACTTGCACTTAAGCTCTCTATTAATCTCAGCGAGTGCTAATTATTTCTGTGCCGTGCTGATAATACTGCCTTGCTGTGGTTCTATGTCCCAGCCTATATCGTTGTAGGTACTGTGCTTGTACTTGTCCTGGTTGGCCAGGGGTATTATTTCGCCGTGCAGCACCTGCCTGTAATAATCTATGGCTTCATCGCTTACGGGTGCATGCCTCGGCAGTGGCAGGAAGATACTGTGCTCCTTACCTGCAATATTGCTGAAGTTCATATAATAGGCTTTGGGCGTGAGCGGCTTCTTTACTTTCTCGCCAAGCTGTTTCCTGAAGCTTACAAAATGCGCCCAGAAGAGTGTCTTGTCATTCGGGTTGTAGTCCACGTACACCGACCGGGCAAAATTTACTTTGCTCAGCCATACCTTATGTTTCCTTTGCGGCACGCAGGCAGAGTTAAGGACCAGGTTATTTACCCAAACAGTGTCATTGAGCTGTTGCAGTTTATCATCGTGCTGGGCTATCTCTTTTATCACCTTATTGCCCATGCTGTGGAAGAACAGGGTCATGCAGCCGGGCCCCATCTTGCCGGCCAATCTTAGTTGCTTCACAGTATCCAGCACCGGGCTGAATTCTTTATAGGCTATGTCCGAATTTTTCGTTGCGAACTTGTAATTGCCATACGATTTTTTATGTGAGCTCAGGCTGGGGTAGTCCAGCAGCAGCACGTTCACCTTGTAGTATGCCGACATGCGTATGCCCCTGTCCAGGTCGCCAACGAAGGTTTTGCCCATGCCCTCGGTATATACCACCCAGTCGCGGCTTTTATTGGGCAATAATGCAAGCCCGTCCTGAATTGTTTTAATAGGCAATACACGCCACAGGCCCTTGTTCACGTACACAAAAAAGTAGCGTATTGTCCCTTCATCGCGTATCTCGGTCATATAACGCAGGCCATTGGGGTCCATCTTCCGGTTGCTGGCCACAATGATACAGGTGTCCAGTTCCGAAGGCAGTACCTGCAGGCTCTTATCCAGCGGGGTATTTTGCCACCATTCCGGGCTGTTGAACCATATATAGCCGGTTTTAACGGTATCGGTCTTCGCAAAGCCGGTGAAAGTAAATGAGAGTAATAATAGTGTGAAGAGCAGGCGCATAAATATATTAACGTATTTTCAGTGTATAAGGTTCATTACAAAAGTATGCCACGCACAGTATTATGTGCGTGGTACCTGTTGAAATGTGAATAATAAGCCTTTAAACGGGAATTTTAAGCCTCGATCGCCTCATGTACCTTTTTCATTTTCTTGTCCATTTTCCCTTTTAGCTTGCGGGCGGCATCCTTAACATGTTCGCGGGTAAGCATGGCGCGGTTCTCCACCAGCAGGCCGGATATAATGCCTATTGCAGCATAAGTAAGCAGTCTTGATATTTTCATCTTGGTATGTTTTTATAAGGGTATAATACAATTGTGCCAGCAGCTATTGTTTCTTCCGGACGTAGTATATAGCCTCGCCAATGGAGAATTTCTGGATGTCGGGGTCGCTTTGTTGAATCTCTATCATTACTCCGCCACCAGGTTCGGGTTTCTGCTTTATGCCGAGATAGCCGATCTCGACGCCTTGGTCTTCTTTCGCGAGTTGACCCCTCCCCCCGTCGGGTACCTCCCCTAAAAACAGGGGAGGAGCTTGCGAGGTTATTTTTTCGCTTTCTTCATTATTTCCTTTTTTGTGCTCAAGAGATAGTTCCTTTTTTTCGGACTGCTGAGTTATTTCCCTTTTTTCTTCCTCAATATCGTCAGAAATGTTGCTGGTGGTTTCGTATGATGGATCGGAGTTATTTCCCGTTATTTCCGGTCGTTGGCTAATTATTTCCTGTTGGTGACCGGGAGAGAGTTCTCGTTTTTGCTCAATGGTTTCCTGTTCCTGCGCGAGTGTGGCCTCACCCCAGCCCTCTCCAAGGGAGAGGGAGGTGTTGTTGTGTTCGGTGGGGGTGTCCTGCGCGAGTTGACCCCTCCCCCCTCCGGGTACCTCCCCTAAAAACGGGGGAGGAGCTTCTTCGGTTATTTCCTGTTCGGTTCCCTGATCGGGCTGAGGTACTAGGCTCAGCTGGACATCCCCCTGTTCCGAATCAACCGTCGTTGATTCAGAAGTGCCCCCCCTCAAGGGGGGAGTTGCGGGTTCCTCTTGCGGTGGAAGGGGTAGTTCTATGGCGGAGTATTCGATGTCGTAGGGGGCGAAGCCGTCGGGGGAGCGGGATTTCAGGAAGCGGTCGGCGTAGGTGGTGAAGAGTTTTAGATGCTCGTCGTTTTGCGGGGTGAGCCAAGACATGAATTTTTGTATCATCTCGGCATACTCGCCCTGGGTGTGGCCTTTCCTTATCCGTTCGGCAGTTACCGTCAGCTTGCGAAATATTTCAGCCTCCTGCATGGATGGATAACGCTTGCCAGGTTCGCGGTTGCGGATGTCTTCGTTCAGCTCTTGTATCTGTGAGTAGAAGTTCTCGACAATGAGGGAGGGCATTAATTTGCTTGCCGAGCGCAGGCGCTTCCAGTCACCGGCTTTTGTCCAGAGGGTAATTGTTCGTTCGGAAACGCCGACTGCTTCGGCGATTTGTGCCCTTGTTTTGCCGGACTGGAAAAAGAGATTGCGTGCATGGTCGTGTTGTTCCTGGTTGATTGGTCTCACAGTGTTTTTGATGTTAAGGTTCGCAAATGCAGCGGCCTGATAGATGAACATTACATCTCTGCTCGTCAACCCTTCCGTCCCGCCGAAAAGGCGGGCCACCTTCCCTAAAAACAGGGAAGGAGCTATTTTCGCGACAAAGTTCGGGTGGGTTTTTGGAGCGGCGAAATCGAAGTTTTATGATACCCTTCCAGAAGGTTATCATACCCCCCACAGAAGGTTATCATACTCCTATTTTTTGATTGAAGTGGCTGATAATGAAGGAGTGTTGTAGGAAAAGTTTTTTCGGGGGAAAATGTGTGGTTTAGATAGCCGTTTTTTGTCCGGCGCGAGTAGAGACGCAAGATTTTGCGTCTCTACGTATATAGTGGGCAGCACGCGAGCGGACATCCCCCTGACCCCTCCCGTTGAAAAACGGGACTGTCGCTTTCAGGCCGTGCGCATGGTCTGCACAAGGGGGAGCGTTGGTACCAGGCGCGAGTGGAGACGCAAGATTTTGCGTCTCTACGTATGGTGGGTTGTGTGATACAAGGGGTGCGAGCAAAATCTGTTTTCAAGTCCTACCTTTAGCCCCACAAAACGTGGTAACAGATGCGCAGGCTTAGTTTATATATAGTATTGGTCTTTTTAATGGCTTGCAAGGAAACCCCTTCGGGCTCATCGCAACAGCCGGATAAGACCTGTTATTACCAGCCGGCCGTCTCCACCATAAGCGGTACTATTGAAAGGCAGCAGGTTTATGGCCCGCCTGGCTATGGCAAAAGCCCGGAACAGGACCGCAAGGACTCGATCTATGTAATAAAAACGGAGCAAGGTATTAATGTGCTGCCCGATACCGCTACAAAATATGCTGCTAATGATATAGTGGAAAAAGAATTCGGCATCCAACATTTCCAATTATCGGGCATTGCCAACAATGATGCAGAAAAATACGTGGACCATAAAGTGAGCGTGACAGGTACTTTTTACCATGGTATCTCCGGCGAGCACCGTACGAAGGTTTTGATGGCTGTAAAGGAGATAGCATTAACACCCCGAGACAAATGATCATAGACAGGCTATACAAAAACCTCGTTGATGCGCTACAGCTTGTAGCTGCACCGGCTGATGAGCAAATAAAATTGTTGCCCGGCTACCCGAAGGCTGCAGAGGAGCTAGTGCTCATTTTTAGTGATGCCTATATATCGGTTCCGCAGTTGGTGGTGCATAATCGTGTTACTGAAGAGACTGCATTGTTGCTGGATGAATTGGATAGACAATTTGAAGCGCTGGCAGAGAATGAAAGAATGTGGAGTAATGAGCAATTAAAGAATGCCGCTGAGTGGAAAGGGATACGGGAGATGGCCGGGAAAATATTAAAGGAAGTAAAAGAATCGTAAAGTTGTAGAATTCCTGCCGCGAATAGAGAAGCAAAATCTTGCGTCTCTACGTTAACAGCCCGTAACATCGTCTATCTTTGCCCCAATGAAACAACTCGTCATAGCATCCAACAATCCCGGGAAAATAAAAGAGATAAAGGAGATAGTGCAGGATATAGAGCTGCTGTCGCTTAAGGATATAGGCTTTAGCGATGAGATTGCTGAGCCTTACCATACCTTCGAGGAGAATGCGCTTACCAAGGCTATGACCATACATACATTCAGCTGCAAGAATGTTATGGCCGATGACAGCGGTATATGTGTAAATGCACTGGGTGGCGAACCGGGCGTGAACAGCGCCTACTTTGCCGGCCTGCCCCGCGATGATGGCAAGAACCTGCAAAAGATACTGGATGAGCTGGAGGGCAAGACAGACCGCAGCGCCTATTACAAAGCCCTGATATGCCTGGTATGGAACGGCGAGGTGCATTATTTTGAGGGTATCTGCAAGGGGACTATCATCACGGAACCACGCGGCACAGGCGGTTTCGGATATGACCCTATCTTTGTACCGGAGGGCTATGATAAAACCTTCGGCGAGCTGCCGCCAGAGATAAAGAACCAGTTAAGCCACCGGGGCAAGGCAGTGAGCAAGATGATCGCTTTTCTTAAAGCACAGTAAGACCATGAAATTCACAGTAGGGGACAAAATAATATTGAAGCGCACAGGCGAAGAAGGTAGCGTAAAGGCTATCATAGACAAGCAGATGCTGGAGGTGGAAGTGAATGGCATATCCTTCCCTACCTATGCCGATGAGGTAGACCATCCCTATTTGGAATGGTTCACCAAGAAGAAGGTGATAAAGAAGACGACCGCAGAGCAACTGCCTGTGGAGAAAGTGAAGACAAGAAAGGCACGATTACCTAAAGGCGTGTACCTGTCCTTCCTGCCCGTGTTCAAGATGGATGAGTTTGAGGATGTGGTGGACTATGTAAAAGTGCATCTGCTGAATGAGCTACCCGTGAGTATACAGTTCATCTACGATGTGCGCCTGCAGCACGAGAGCGAATTTAAGCATGAAGGCACACTCCACGCCTTCGGCGACCTGTACCTGCACAATATACCCTTTACCGATATGAGTGCCCAACCCCGCTTCCACTGGATGCTGCGCGATGCGGTGAACGAGGAGATGGAAATAAAAGAGGACATACTACGTATACGTCCCCAAAAGCTATTTGAGCACATAACAGAGCTGCTGCAGAAGAATGAGCCGACCTTCAGCTACCTGCTGATAGATGATTTTGAGATAAAGAAGAAAGAAGAGAAGAAGGAAACTTACAAAGCCCCCACACCCAAGCCACGCACACTGAACCTGCAGAACTTTGCCCAGCATATGGAGGCGCCCAAGTATGAGCTGGACCTGCATATAGAAAAGCTGGTGAAGAACAAGCGCGGCCTCAGCAATAGCGACATCATCAAGATACAGCTGGACGAGCTGCAGAAGTATTTAACTCTAGCCATAGTGCACCGCCAGGAGCGCATGATAGTGGTGCATGGCCACGGGGCAGGCGTGCTGCGCGATGCCGTACACAAAATGCTGCGCGAAACAAGAGAAGTAACCCGCTACGAAAATATGTACCATGGGGGCGCTACTGAAGTGTTCTTTAAACGTTAATGCTCAATGAGCAGCTTACTGCTTTGAGAATATCCATCAGCCTGCTGTAAGCGCGTGCTGTACATGCCTGCGGGCAACCTGCTTACATCAAAACTTTCTGTTGCTTTATTGCCCTGTGCCGATAAAACCGGCTGACCGAGCATATTGAATATGGTGAGCGAATAAGGTATCTGTTTGGTGGTAATTGTGATATAGTTGTTTGCGGGATTGGGAGCGATGGTATTGGCATTTATAGTGAGTTGCTTTAAACCCAGTGGAATAGGAGAAAAAGAACCGCAGGGACCATTGGGGTTGCCTGCTTTGAATGAATAGGTCATTTGATCGAAATGGTCGTTGCATAAGGTCGGATCAAAACATTCAGCATCATAGATTTTCCCGAAGCCGTTTTTGTACTTATAGCCGGCACCACATGGCTCAAATGTATTTACTGAGTAGCCATTGCCGGTCACGATAAAGTTATCGGCATTACCAAACATAGCACTGACTTTGCATTGCGTACTATCAAGCGGATCATAATAGTAGAATTTTGTAATTACCGATTCTTCAGGCATTTTTACGGTGTCAATGATCATTACCGTGCCGGCATCAACGTTAAGCGTGTTGGTATAGAATGTGGTCAGAGATTGGTTGGGTGGTGGTACAAATTGATAGTTCCACCTGCTGATCGCATATTGTATTTCGGTTGGGCTGACGGCGTTTTTACTTACTATACTATCTATTCTTCTAAAGTCTGCGCAACTATTATCTCCTTCCCATTCGAAAACATCGCCCGGACTATAATTGTAAAGTTCCAGAGCATCAGGATTATGAAATTCAACTTGTTTGAAAGTGATATTTGCAGCATTAGGACCAGTGTAGGATAAGTGGTCCAGGAAGTGATCAAATCCATGCGCATAGGTCATGTCCGGCTCGTGTAAGGGTAACATGTACAAATCCATGGCTTGTGCAAAACCATGATTCTTACTCAATATAATTTTAGCGCCATTCAGCATATCGGCAGGGTCTAAAATCGCATTGTGATAGGCATTAATCGTAATGATCTTTACCGAATCTAATGTTGACATCACAGTCATAGTGTCTTTCCCGGTCACAGTGGCTGTATAATAAATATTGGTTGTGTCATTGAACAGCACCCAGTTGTCGCCCACATTCGCTTTTGTTTTTAGCATGACTGTGTCTCCCCAATAGTTGTCAAACAGCCATGTGCCATCCTGTAGCGCTGTAACCTTTTTTCCCAGCCAACTGCCGCCATTGGTATCAAGCGGTTGAACAACATAATTTGGCTGGTTGAATGGTGGTTCATACCTTCCTCTTGGTGTATGAAATGGAAAATAGTAAGTCGTGTTCCCCTGCACGGATACAGAGTCGATGCGCATGCCGCGCAGGTAGCTGAAACTATTTATGAAATATTGTTTGGTGTTTGGTTTCAGACATTCGTAATTCTGTGCGAAGCACAAAACAAAGCCGGATGATAAGACGATAGATAGAAGCAACTTCTTCATAGGTGCATATTGAATACCAATTTACGCAGATAATCGCAAATAGTATTCCTTTTTGATATAAGACGATAGAAATGCCTAGTTCGTTAGTTTCTGCGCAATAGCGATCATGTGCCCATCCGGGTCGCTGAAATAGCAGACCTTATCGCCCCAGTCGCGGTCTTGTATGGGGCTTATCTCTTTTGCCCCTGCGGACAGTAAGCGCCGGTAAAAGGCTTCGATATGATCGGTGTATAAATAGAGCTCGCAGCGGGGTATACCATTGCCAGAGGAGGGGTTCGGTGTTTTATTGCCCAGTATCTTAGCGATACCGACCTCAGGCATCAGGCCAAGCTTTACATTATCGGCCAGCATAAATTCCGTCATGCCTGGCACATTAAGTACAGGCGTTTTATCAAGGACTTCAGCATAGAAATTTGTGCTGCTTTGCTGGTCGGCTACGTAGAGTATGAATTCGATCACGGGAGTAAAATACAAAATCAGGCGCTGAACTTGCGTACCATTTGCTGTATCTCCTTAGCGCCCATCACGCCCGACTGTCGCCACATAAGGTCGCCCTTGCGGAATATCATTAGTGTAGGTACGCCCTGTATGTTGAAGTGCTGCGATATTTCGGGATTGCGGTCCACGTCTATTTTTATGATGGTCACCTCAGCCTGCATCTCGTCCTTCACCTGCTTCAGGATAGGGGCCAGCATCTTGCAAGGCCCGCACCATTCGGCGGAAAAATCGACCAGTACGGGGACTTCGGATTGTATCACCTCACTGAACTTTCTGCTCATAAGACCATGTTTTACAGGATGTATAAAAGTATCATACCGTGCCTAGTCGTGCTTTACGGCAAGGCTGCGGAGCATCTCGTCGGTAAGGCCCTCGGTATAGATGCCGTAGCCGTTTACCAGCACACCTTTAATATCATATTTGGGTGCAGATATAGCGTATACTGTAGCCTCATCGCCGGGGTCGGAGTTGCCCTCGAAGCGGTAAAACTTGTCTATGATAAATTCATCGTGAAATACGCTGAAGTTGTGCGCGCGGCATTCCAGGCAGTTTTGCTGCAGGTTAAAATCTTCGGTATATCCCTCCTGCCTCAGTGATTCTATAGCTTGCGATACTGTTTCTATTTCCATGACAATTAGTATTTTAAAAAATATTACAAAAGCTGCTTCACGAAGGCGGATATTGCCTGTAAAGACTATCTTTGCAGCCTCAAAGGTAAAAAAATTAGTCTTGGTTGTACCCGGGTGCCCGGACACCAACAATTAACTTCACTCGCTGCTTTATGGATACATGCTCGGTCAGACGGAACATATGGAGTTACTGGAGCAATTGGAACAATTGCTTGAGCAGGGGGATTCTCTTGCCCTGAACGCATTCCTTGACGAGCAGAACATAAGCATTGTTGCCGAGTGGATAGATGAATACCCCGACCACGAGGCACAGATACTATCGGCACTTTCCGTGCACCGCGCTGCCAGCACATTTAAGATACTAGACCTTTCCGTACAAAAGCGCATTATTCATGAGTTGCCGCCTTATAAAACGGCAGAACTGCTGAATGAGCTGCCTGCGGATGATCGTACATCGCTGCTGGAGGAGTTGCCCAGCGAGGTGGTTAAGGAACTGATACGCCTGCTGGACCCTGAAGAGCGCAAGATCACGCTTAAACTATTAGGTTATAAAGAGGACAGCGTGGGCAGGCTGATGACACCGGAATACATCGCTGTGTTCAAAGACTGGACCGTGCAGGAAGTGCTGGAGCATATCCGCACTTTTGGTAAGGATTCCGAGACCATTGACGTGGTGTACGTGATAGATGAGAGTGGGAAATTCATAGACGATATAAGGATACGCGAGTTCCTGCTGGCCGACCCGGACACGCATGTGAGCGACATGATCGACGGTCGCTTCATAACACTGAACGTGAATGACGACCAGAGCATGGCCAATGAAGTGTTCAAAATGAACAACCGGGTGGCCCTGCCGGTGGTTGATGACAATGATGTGCTGCTGGGTATCGTGACCATAGATGACGTACTGTGGGTAGCTAATGAGGAATTTAGCGAAGACATGCAGCGTATGGGTGGTACCGAAGCGCTGGAACTGCCTTACCTGGAGATGCCGTTCTTTGGACTCTATAAAAAGCGCATCGGTTGGCTGGTAATCCTGTTCCTGGGTGAGATGCTTACGGCAACAGCGATGGGTTTCTTCCAGGGCGAGATAGAGAAGGCTGCCGTACTGGCGCTCTTTATACCCCTTATTATTTCCAGCGGAGGTAACAGTGGTTCCCAGGCTGCCACCCTTATCATACAAGCACTTGCAGTGGGCGATGTGACCCTGCGCGACTGGTGGCGCATTATGCGCAGAGAGGTGCTCTCGGGCATTGCGCTTGGGGCAGTGCTTGGCGCAGTGGGCCTGTTGCGTATCTCCATATGGCAGGTAGTAGCCCATAGTTACGGCGCACACTGGATAATGATTGGTGCGACGGTTGGGGTATCTCTTCTGGGCGTGGTGTTATGGGGCACTTTATCAGGCTCTATGCTGCCATTGATATTGAAAAGACTTGGTGCCGATCCTGCGGTATCTTCCGCCCCCTTTATAGCTACCCTGGTGGATGTGACCGGGCTTATTATTTATTTCTCCGTGGCCTTCATTTTTCTCAAAGGCATATACTTCTAAGCGGTAATAATAACACAGGCCGCTCTTCCATGTGTTAATGGAACTTTAAAATATACGGGGCATTCCCCGTGCTTGGCATGTTTTTTACTCTTGTGCCATTGACCAAAACCATTAGTTATGAAAAAAGTATTGTTATTAGGATCGGCATTAGTGTTAGGAACGTTTTTAAATGCTAATGCCCAGGAAGCAAAGACCCGCCAGTCGGGTGTTCAGTACACATCATTAGGCCCCGTAATAGGCATAGGCGGATCGAGGATCAGCAATATGCCGGGGTCGGAAAACATGAAGATAGTGCCCTATATAGGCGTAGGGCTCGTATATGCACGGGATGCACATTGGGGCTGGGGTGGTGAGCTGGCTATCTCACACGAAGGATACAGCACCGATCTCGGACTAAATACCATGACCGTAAACCCGGTGTACCTGAGAATGCCATTACGCGCTTATTATTTCTTCGGCGACTATAAAAGTGCAGTACGCCCTAAAGTATACCTGGGCCCAACATTTGGTGTAAAGCTGGATGAAGTACAGTACATGAACGGTACGAAGATGAACAATTCGGATGTAGCACCCTTGTACCCGACCAGTACCAATCAATTCAGGACATTTGATGTAGGCTTTAATACCGGTGCGGGCTTGAATGTACGCATGGCGAAAGGTGTGTGGCTGAATATGGATATGGGTTACAATATGGGATTTATAGATGCCGTAAAGGACGCTGTTAACAGTAATTACAATGTTAACGAAAACCTGAGGTTCAACGCCGGTATATTATTTGGTTTGAATTAGACCGGAATTAGACCAGAATTTCAAAATGTTTAAGAGTCCCGCTGCAATGCGGGACTCTTCTTATACAAAAAGCTTTTGCCAGGATATCAAGGCATTTGTTTTATGAACAATGAGCGATCCCTTCTGTTATTTATTACGTAAATAGATCTGTATCGATTCATTGATAAAACAAAAGCCAAATGGATAACACTGTTTATTTCGATATGCTATTGCGCTGTGTACTGGTGCTTGTTTTTACAGGGACAATAATTTTTTCGCTTTTTTTATGGCTAAATAGCCATAAGAAAGCGAACAAGCTTGAATAAGTGCCGGCCCCGACTGTGTACGGTCCTGCACAATTTGGGTAGTGTCCGGGGCGCGGTTATTATCGTAGCCGGGGTACTTCAGCGTTCCTGATAAGACGCTCTTATCTGTGTCTTTTGTAGCCGGGCTGCGCAGGATGGCACGGCGTTCGCGGCTCATTACTTCCTCTCTCATTTTTGTGCTGTTTGAAAAATTTATTTTTTAATTGCAGGTGTATCTGCCTTAATATCAGTTGTATTCCTCAGGCTATCCACCTGTGTTTTGCTCATATCTACTGCATTGTTAGATGGTGCAGGCATGGAGCCCATGGTGTCGGTTGCTACTGTTGAGTCGTTAGTAGTGGTACTGGCACTATTATTATTTCCACAAGATGTGACAGTAGCCAGCAGGCCGATGGCCAGGCAAATATTGATGAGTTTGTACATAGAAAATATTTAACAGGGTAGACACATAAAGATTATGCCAAACCGCATGCAACACAGGGCAGTAAATTCACCTAGCATGGTTTTTGTAACATGTGGTAAAAAATATAGCCATGGAAAAGACCAATATTTATGAGTTGCTGTTCAGGGGTCTTGCAGTGTTCGCGCTTTTGCTAATGATAGCCTTTATCACCTTCGGCCTGCTGAAGGGATATTATATGGAAAAGCAGTTGAGGGGCAGAAGAAGGCACCATCATTAAGTTTGAAAAAGATATCATAAGAAAAGGTGGCTATTTATAGCCACCTTTCTCATTTTACGCGGGATATAATTTATTATTTCTTCGAGTTGGGGTTACCATTGTTGTGGACGTTGCCTGCGTTAGTTCCTGTATCATTTACGTTTGTATGGTTTGAGTCCGCTTTGTAGGCAGGGTCTTCGGGGCCATAAGTGGCAGGAGCGGAACCTTTTACATTAGTTGAATCTATGGGTGTACTATGACCTGCGTTTTCGGGGTTTGAGCCGCAGGCTGCTAAAAGACCGGTGAAGGCTAATACAATAAGACTTTTTGTGATTTTCATGATCGTGTGTTTTTGTGATATGTATAAATATTGTACCAAGGCCTCCTAATGTGCTAGCAGAGAGCAGTTTAGTGCATTAGCGCCTCTATATCCGGGTCGCCATCCAGGTTGGCCATTTGCTCCATTATGTGAGGATAGCGCCACAGCACCCAGCGGCTCGCGGGCTTTACCGTATACTTTTTAGGATTCGGGAGCGAGGCTATGATCATAGCTGCCTCTGCCCTGGACAGGTTGCGTGCCGATTTATTAAAGTATGCCCTCGAGGCCGCCTCGATACCAAAAATACCCGGCCCCATTTCTATCACGTTCAGGTATACCTCCATTATCCGTTTCTTTCCCCAGGTCCATTCTATTAGTTTGGTAAACCCGGCTTCCGGTACTTTTCTTATATACCGCCCTATGCCGCTACCTTGCCAGAGAAATACATTTTTAGCTGTTTGCTGGCTTATGGTGCTGGCCCCGCCGCCGGCCTCGTGCCTGTGCCTTTTCCTGCGGGAGGGTTTTGCATTGATGCTCTTCTCTATCGATTTCCAGTCGAAACCACCATGGTTGGGGAAGAGCTGGTCTTCACTGGCCATAGCTGCCAGTTTTACATTAGGAGAGATCTCGTTCCAGCTTACATAGTCGCGCTTCAGCCCGTAGCCTTGTATTAATGCTACTGTCTGCGTCATGGTAATGGGGGGCATTACGAACCTGCATATCAATACGTATAGTAATGAGGAGAGGAAGGCAATTAAAATTATCCGCCATGTGATAAAGAGAAATTTTCTGAACCCGGTCCTTTGTTTCGCCATGTTAATTCAAAAGTAAAAAGTAGCTGCTCAAAAAGCAAAGAAGAAGTACATTATAGTTGGGTTATCCTTACTTCCACGCGCATGTTCTTTGCGCGGGCTTCAGGAGTATTGTCTTTAAAGGCGGGCCGGTTGCTGCCATAGCCGGTGAAGCTTATCCTATCCGGGTTGATGCCTTTCTTAATTAAATAGTTACGCACTTTCCATGCCCTGTTCTCAGAAAGGGTATAGCGGGGCAGGGTGTTCTCTTCTATGCGCAGGTCTTCACGTGCCAGGTCTTTTGGTATGTCCCAATCTTCGGCATCCTTGCCCAGCGGAACGCAGCATACATGCCCTTCTATCCTGATGCGGGTATGCACATTTTTTGCCAGCACATTGTATAGCACATTCAGTTCATCTTCCGAGCTCTTTTCATAAGTATGCCTGTTCACTTTAAAAAACACTTTCGACAGCAGGAAGAGGTCGCCCTTTTTTGCATGTTCAAAAGTATCAGGTACAAAGGGCTTGCCTTGAGTTACGTAAACGGGCACCCTCTTTTTAATGATAATACCTTTCTGCGCTATAATATCCACCCGCCTATCCGATTGAAAACCCTCTTTGGGAGCTACAGTATCCCTTTTGATGGCACCCCTGCCTATGCACATCGTTATGGTTGCTTTCTGCACCCCGTTGCGTATCAGCACATCTTTTACCCGTTGCGCCCGGGCATTTGACAGCCAGTTGTTGTGATCATCTTTGCCCAGCATATCCGCATAGCCCATGATGGTGAGGGTGTCTGTTGCAGATGCATCCTTCCGCAAGGAAAGGGCAGCTATGTCTTCCATTGCATTTACATCCAGCGATGTGTCGTTAAGGTCGAAGTAGACATGAAAGGTATCCTGCACTGACTGTGCGGACGCAGCAAAGGAAATCAATAATGCTACTATTGCTAAATAGCCCTTCATGGCTTTAAATTACTGTTTTATTCCTCCACTATCCTTATCTCCACGCGCATGTTCTTTATGCTGCTGTCGTAGCTCGAGTCGGGTACAGCACGTACACTACCCCCAAAACCCTTGTATGTGAGCCTGTCGGCATCAATGCCTTTGTCCAGCAGGTATTTGTATACCTGCCATGCCCTGTTTTTTGAAAGCGCATATCTTGGTAAGTGGTAGGGATTTGCATCTTCGTTCATTGCACCCTCTGTAACAGTGCCGTCTTTGTGTTTGAGCTGGTACCTGTAAACTTTTGAATCTTTGTTTGCAGCAAACGTGGACTTGTCCAGATTATCAGACGCATAATATGCCATGGCAGGTATGTCCTCATCTATAGCATCGTGAGCGGGCGGTACACAGCACACATGTCCCTCGAGCCTCACTTTTAAATTGGGCGCTTTAAGCATGGCATTGTACAATTCGTCCATTTGGGCGTAAGAGGTTTCTTTCACCGTATGCCTGCCTGTGAAGAAATAGATCTTGTCAAGCGTAAAGACCGCTCCCTTTTTTGCCCGGGCGAATTTCCCGGTACTGAACGGCTCATGTACCCCCGGGGCCGGCATATCATCTTTAGTCAAGATCCCGCTATGCGCAATGATATCAACCCTGCGGTCTTCCGGGAAGCCACCCGGTGGAGTAGGGACGCTTCTTTTAACTGCTCCCCTTCCTGTGCATAATTTATAGGTAGCACCGGAAAGGCCATTTCTCAGAAGATACTCTTTCACATGTTGCGCCCGCATTTCCGAGAGGCTATCGTTGTGCCCGTCTGCGCCCGTCATGTCGGCATAGCCCATAATGATAAGGGTGTCTTTCGCCGTTAATGCGCCGCCTGCATGCAAGGATGATAAATCTTCTTTGGCTGTTGAATTAAGTGCTGAATTATTCAAAAGGAAATAAACATGAAAAGTATCGCAGCGGGATTGTGCGGCTGCGGGCAGACTTGCTACGATAATTGCTATGATGAGCAGATAGCGGTTCATAGTAGTAATATAGTATAAATAGAAAATAGCATACCCTGCTTTGGGTAAAAGCATGGTTTTTTGTGGAGTTTATCCCTGCCGCTCTATTGGTGCGCTATAAAGTAATAGTCGGAGTTCTTTTGGTAGATATTGCTAAACTGCTCTTTGGTCAATGATGGCCTTCCTTCCAGCCAATCTATCATGCGCGATATTTTGAGCCCGCAGCCTGATAACAGTTCAAATACCTTTACCGGGGTAGAACCATAAAAATCGGATGCGCCCAGGCCATGCTCGAATATAATAACGGGCTTATACTTAGCCAATGTGGCCTTTGCGCCTTCCATTACCAGGAGTTCGCCGCCTTCCACATCTATCTTAACAAGGTCCACCTTATGATCTGCGGGCAGTACATTATCCAGCAGGTCTGTTTTCACCTCTATAAGCGTATCTTGTTCATCGGGGCGGTCGTACTTTCTTTTTACCAGGCCACTATAAGACGGGTTGCTTACTACGTAGTTGAAAGATGAAGTACCGGTTTTGTTGCTCAGGGCTATATCTGAAATGATACAGTTGGTATTGGCGTATTTTTCTTTGAGATTATTGTAAAGTACAGGGATAGGTTCAAAAGCATAATGCCTGCCACTGGGTGCATATTTCAACATCTGGTCCAGCACCTCGCCTTTATGCGCACCTATATCAATACAGTTGCTGCCGGGTTTACAAACCTTCTGTATGATCTGCAGGGTTTGCTTATCATACTTTTGGTTTTGGGTAAAAGCAACGGGTATTTTCTTTACCAGTTTTTTAATAAATTCCTTCATTATTAATATAGTCGTAAGTCGTAAGTCAAAAGTCTAAGTCAAAAAAAGTAGACTCGACTCGATGACTGGCATGCAAATCCATGCCATGGATTTAAGGCTGCAAAGGTATATTATCCTGAAAAGAATAGCTATATAAATCGAAAAGAAAGGATTTAACATAGCGAATTGTGATTTTTGGCCGATTTTCTTATAAATATTGTCTGAACTGCGTATTTTTACTAAAATCTTATAAATAGAATGGATAATTATAATTCGCAGCAGCAGTTCAGTGACTATACTGTAGTGGAATCGGGTGCCCGTGCCATACCTAAAAAGTTTATGGCCAATGTGTTTTTGTGGATGTTTGCAGCACTTGCTATCTCAGCACTTTGCGCATATTATTTTGCGACAACACCATCACTTATCGAATCGTTAGTAGGTGAAAGGGGGTTGACAGGCCTGGGTAAGATAGTGCTCTTTGCACCCCTGGGTTTCGTTTTGCTTATGTCTTTTGGCTACACGCGGCTTTCAGCTCCCATACTTACATTATTATTTGTGCTGTATGCAGCTTTAACCGGCATTAGCCTTAGTTTCATTTTACTGGTGTATACAAGCTCTTCGGTTATTGGCTGTTTTGCCTCGGCATCAGCCATGTTCGGTATTATGGCCGTAATGGGCTACACTACCGATAAAGACCTTACCTCCTTTGGCCGTATTATGACCATGGGGCTAATCGGCATCATAATAGCGATGGTGATCAACTTCTTCCTGCACAGCGCACAGATGGATTATATCATCAGCATTATCGGTGTGGCTGTATTTACGGGTCTTACTGCTTATGATGTGCAGAAACTGAAAAGAATCGGTGAAGGGATCAACCCCGATGGTACTGCATTGGAGAATACTAAAAAGATGGCTATAATGGGTGCATTAACCCTTTACCTCGATTTTCTTAACATGTTCCTTTTCCTGCTCCGTTTATTTGGTAACAGGAAATAACAGGTAAGTAGTGCCTCTTACTTACAAATTGGATCCCCGCTCCCCTAAGGCGGGGATTTTTGTTTGAAACATGGTGTGTTTTATAATATCTTTATTTAAAACGCGAAAATATGTCCACACAGCAGCATGACCCGAAGACAACAGCGATCATAAGCTACATAACCCCGGTGGGCAGGCTGATCGCCTATTTTGCCATGTATAAAGACAGCAAGAGCAGCCTTGCCGGCTTTCACCTCAGGCAGACCCTTTTGCTATATATCATTGGCTTTGCCATCGATGTATTTACCCGCATGTTCTTCTGGAGTTTTATGTTCTGGGGCGGTGGCCTCCTGTCGCTAGGCTTTGTTCATATTATGGCTGATGGGCCTTATAGGTGCCGTAAATGCCGAAGAAAAGCCGATACCGCTGGTGGGTGATGCAGCACAACGTATGTTCCACAACCTGTAAAATAGCCTGTATGGTACTTGAAAACACCAAGGCATTTTATAGCTTTATACCAAAATTACGTTATGCCTGATCCCGGGGTAAAGAAAAAGATGCCTTCCTGGCTTATGATCGTCATAGTCCTGTTCCTGGCTGCGGGCTGGATATGGTTCGTGGTGCATAAGTCGGTGCCGGCAGTGCAGGAAGACCATAAGGCCGCTGAACGATAATGTGCAAATGAAGCCCGGCCCCTGCAATGTTGATAGAATGGGGATTATATCAATAAATTGAAGGCGATAGTAGCGGATTTTACGATTTTCTGTTTATTTTTATACGGTCATGAACAAGAAACTGATATTAAGCATACTTGCAGCTGTTGCCTGCATTACTATATTTTCCTGTGTTAAGAGCACCGATCATACGGTAAGGTCATATACTTGTTACTGCAACTACACTTATATGAGGGGCAACCAGAGTGTAGAGACCATGCCTGCGACTTTTACCATTACGAGCACTTATGTGGCGGCACAGAATACCTGCAACCAGAAAGCAAATACGCATAACCCCGACCCCGGAACTACTTTGTACCAGTCGGTTTCCTGCAGGTTTGAATAAGTAAATTGTCAGAAGCTTTAAATGAACATTATGAAGAAAATATTTTCTCTTTCTATAATTGCTGTGGCTGTAATGACTGTATTCGCGAGTTGCGAAAAGCAGGACCATGTAACAAGCTTTACCTGCACCTGCACCCTCAACCAGCACCTTACACCGGGTTCGGGCACTAACCAAAGCACCCAGTTTGGCATTACTGATGCCACTACCAACAATGCCCTTGCCAAATGCAATATGCATATGGAGGACATTCTGAACCATAGCGGGCAGAGCTTTACCTGTAAGGTGAGGTAAGCAGGGGTTTTAGTGCTTTACAAGTTTCCCGTAAGTTTTACTACCGTCTTTATTGATAGCTATTATTGTGTACATGCCTGCGGGTAGTGTAGCAGTATTGATCGTTGTTTTGTTCTCGCCCGAGGATATGCTGCCCGTATAAACGACGCTGCCTATGGTATTATATATACTGAAGGAACTTGCGCCTGCAGATTCGATATAGATGAAGTCGTTAGCTGGATTAGGGTAGATATTCATTGCAGTATTCGCTGCCTGTGCATTTGAAACGGCTGCGGGGAAGAGGTCTATTTTGTATAGCTCAGGGCCTACGTCCGTTTTGTAATACCCTGTGAAATACAAGGTGTTGCCAACCTGCACCAAGGGGCAAGTCAATAGGGTTTGTATTTGATAGTTGTGGCTCAGGTCATCCTCCGGCGAGGGAATTTTTTGGGTAAGCAGTCCGTTAGTATACCATATATCGGCCTGGTGTTTGGCATATCGAAAATATATTTTCCCGCCAAATTGGACTAACTGGGAAGGCAAATAAGAAGACCCAGTATCTGCACCGGCAAAGGGTACCTGAAAGCCTGCACCAAATCCATAATTTTCCCGTATACCCAGCATAGGTGAGGGGCCAGCAGACTTGCCCGAATAAAATAAGATCTCGGCATAGTTTGTCAATGAGCTTGCAAAGCCCCGTTTATCTATGAAGGTTGGTATTTTAATCCATGTTGTGTCTACCGGGGTTATGTTTAACCCATCGGTCATATACAATACTGTCGGGCCAACGTAGGCCGGTGCGCACAGAAAGTAGAGCCTGTCTCCGCGAAAAGCATAGTCATTAAAGGAGGGAACATCGGTAGGTACCAGGCCTAGTGTTTGTGTGCCAGCTGCTGTGCCGTCTGTAATATATGCAGTGTCGACTAAGGTATTGTAGTAGTATTTAAAGAACACCATTCTGCCGGCATATGGCATGAACTTATAGGGGCCAACACCGTTAGGGTCTGTGTCGAGGTCGCGCACCATGTGCGTGCCGGGAGTACTGCCATCGGATGTCCACAGCTCTGCACCATTAAAACCATTGTTTGCAGTAAAATAGATCGCATTATTTACGGTGCTTATGGTCATGTTCGAACTGTCGATACTGCCCGCAGAGGGTGAGATATCCATTAGCAGTTGAGTGCCGGCGGTAGTGCCATCGCTGCTCCACGGTTCGAGGCCATGCAGGCCATCATCGGCAGCAAAATACAGCTTCCCGTTCATGAGGCAGAGTGGAGATCGCTTACCCCAACGGGCCCTGATGCCCATGCCGGAGGGATTAATGTCTTTCACCAGAATAGTCCCAGCTGCTGTGCCATCGCTACTCCACAACTCGTTGCCATGCACCGAATCATCTGCTACGAAATATGCTTTGCCATTTAATATAGTGAGCGTATTGCTTACAGACGAAAAGGCTTTTAGGAATATTGTGCCTGGTTCAGTGCCATCACTTATCCAAAGTTGCGTGCCATAGGTAAAGAGCAGTTTGCCATTTAGGTCAATGCCATCACGCATAAAGTCGCCGTTCTGGCCTATGGTTATGTCTTTAACTAATTGAGGAGCGGTTTGTGCAATGGTGGTAAATGCACTGATGAGTGCGATGAGTATAAGGTTTAGCTTCTTCATGATCATAGGTTTTGGTTTAATAGCCTATGCTAATTTACACAGCATTACCAAGCCCTTATAAAAAGCCGTGTAATAAGAATGTAAAATTGCGCTTATACTAAGTCCTTCAACTTCTCTATCACGGCATCTACCTCTTCTTTAGTATTATGCCTGCTAAATGAGAAGCGAATGGGTACTATACTATCGGACTTGCCGTTGCAGATGGCTTTGATAACGTGGCTGGTGCTGTTGGCACCGCTGGTACAGGCACTGCCGCCACTTACACACACGCCCGCCATATCGAGGTTGAAGAGCAGCATCTCGGCTTTTTCTGTTTTAGGGAAAGACACATTGAGCACTGTGTATAGGCTGCTGCCATTTACATCACCGTTAAAGAATACGCCGGGGAATTCCTTCACCAGCCTGTCGGCCATATACTGCTTCAGTTCTTTGATGTATGCACTGTCTTGCTCGTAGCGCTGTGTAGCAATTTCGAGCGCTTTTGCGAAGCCTACAATGCCGTACATATTCTCGGTGCCAGCACGCATATTGCGCTCCTGCGAGCCGCCGTTAATGAATGGCTTTATCTGTATGTTCTCGTTTACATACAGTATACCAATGCCTTTAGGGCCATGGAACTTATGCCCTGCTGCACTGATGAAATGAACGTGGATATTCTTCAGGTCGATGGGGTAGTGGCCTACCGTTTGTACCGTATCACTATGGAAGATGGCGCCGTATTTTTCACATAGCTCACCAACTGCTTTTATCTTCAGCAGGTTGCCAACTTCGTTATTGGCATGCATCAGTGTCACCAGGCTCTTCTCGTTATTCTTCAGCAGCTCTTCGAGGTCCTGAAGGTCTATGTGACCGTCTTTGGTGAGCTTTACAAAGCTCAGCTTTGCCTGGCCTGTTTTGGCCATATGCTCAACCGTATGCAGGGTGGCATGGTGCTCTATGGGCGAGGTGATGATGTGCTTACAGCCAAGGTCGTTAATAGCTGCATGTATGGCAGTATTGCTGCTTTCCGTACCGCCCGATGTGAAGAAGATCTCGCCGGGACTGGCATTGAGTATGCGTGCTACTGTTTTGCGTGCGTTCTCGATAGCCATCTTGGTCTCGCGACCGTAAGAGTACACAGAAGAGGGGTTGCCGAACTTTTCCGTGAGGAAAGGCATCATGGCTTCCAATACTTCAGGATCGAGCGCAGTAGTAGCTGCATTATCAAAATAGATACGGGACATGCGTGAGCTGTAATTTTAATTTGTGCAAAGTTACAAAAATTGCCGCTGAGTATATATGGTAAAAATTTGCCAAAAAAGTCCCGCCGTAGCGGGACCGTATTGAGCATTAGTAAGTATCTTTTTAGAAAGGTGCCTCTTCATCGGGCATGCTTGTTCCGGGCTTTTTGAAGGGGGGCATATCGCCATCTTCATCGTCCCAACTCATGCTGTTCGCCTTCGATTGCAGGGTCTGGAAACCGCCTTGTATGAACATCTTTGAGCCGCCAAACTCGCTGGGGTCTTTGCGTATGCCCGCCTGTGGATTGTCGCTTTGTGGTTTGAAACCACCGCCGCCACCAAAGTTGCCGCCACCGCCGCCAAAGTTGCCACCATCGAAACCGCCGAAGTTATTATCGGGCAGGTCCACAAATTTCTGGTACTCTTTGATGAAGCGCACTTTTACGGTATCGGTACTACCATTACGGTGTTTGGCCACATGTATATGGGTCTCACCTTCTATGGCCTGGCCCATTTCGTCGTTATTTATACCGTAGTATTCAGGGCGGTACAGGAACATAACCATATCGGCATCCTGCT
>DDET01000009.1 GCA_002336915.1 Bacteroidetes bacterium UBA1947
TGTAAGGTTTTTTCAGGACGGGACACCAATATCCTGCCCGGGCAAATCGGGCACAAATCGGGCATCACCATAAAACTATCATATGACAATCAGGGCAAGGCTTTCATCAAAAATCGTTCGGGGAAAATGCCCGATATTTATTTTTCCAGCCAATCGGACATTTCGGACATCTACCATATCTAGTTCCCCCTTCATGGGGTAAGGGGGTTTTCAACTTTTCCTTACCTTCACACCTCCTAATAAAATACCAGCAATGAAGTACTTACCAATACCATCAAAACTGTACACACAAAACCGCCAGAGGTTCATTAAAAAGATGAAGCCTAATTCCATTGCCATATTTCCCGGCAACCCCGTATTGCCTACCAATGGCGATCAGAATTATGTGTACTGGCGCAATTCGGATATTATTTGGTTATCCGGTGTGGCACAGGAAAAGTCAATGGTGATATTGTACCCTGATAACCCGGATCAAAGCGCACGCGAAGTACTGGTATTGCTGCGCCCCAACCCCGACCTGGAAAAATGGGAAGGCCACAAGCTGCGCAAGGATGAAGCAACAGCTATATCAGGTATAAAAAATATACAGTGGCTGGATAGCATAGATGCTATGCTGCACGTAATGATGCACCATGCCGATACCGTATACCTCGACACCAATGAGAACGACAGGCAAGACACTTCACTCTTCCGCCCAGATTTGATATACGTTCGTGAGCTGATGGGTCGCTACCCGGTACACAATTACGAGCGTGCCGCCCGTATCATGAAAGAGCTGCGTGCTATAAAAACAAAAGAAGAGATAGCAGTAACGCAAGATGCCATAGATATTACGGAAAAAGCTTTCCGCCGCGTAATGCAGTTCATAAAGCCGGGCGTTATGGAATACGAGATAGAGGCTGAAATAACCCATGAATTCCTTCGCAATCGTGGTACAGGCCATGCATATGGTTGCATTATTGCGTCTGGCGATCGCGCACGTACGCTACACTACGTAGAGAACAACCAGGAATGTAAAAACGGAGAGCTGATACTAATGGATTTCGGTGCGGAATATGGCAATTATAATGCAGACCTCACACGTACCATACCTGTGAACGGTAAGTTCACCAAACGCCAGAAGGAAGTGTACAACGCCGTACTGGCAGTACACAACTATGGCAAGAAGATACTGAAGCCAGGGATCAAATTCCCCGACTATGTAAATAAGATAAACATGGAGATGGAAAAGCAATTGCTTGCCATCGGCTTGATAACCAAGAACGACGTTAAGAACCAGGACCCTGCAAATCCTGCATACCGTAAATACTTTTACCATGGCGTCACCCACCATCTTGGCCTCGATGTGCACGATGTGGGCACCCGCACGGAAGCGGTAAAAGAAGGCATGCTCTTCACCGTAGAGCCCGGCATTTATATCGAAGAAGAGCAGATGGGCATACGCATCGAGAACAATATCTGGATAACCAAAAATGGCAACCAGGACCTCTTTAAGAATATACCTATAACGGTCGAAGAAATAGAAGCCTGCATGAAACGTAAATAATTTATAACTCTAATAAACAACAATAATGAAAACGCTGCTTACCATTTCCTTACTAACCTTGTCCGCTATCCCTGTCTTTGCAAAAAAGAAAACAGCGTCGCATGTGCCTCCCGCCTTTACTATACGAGTTGGTCTCGGCTATGCGCTACCCGTTGCCGGTGCCGAAGCCATGGTGGCCCAATCGCATCTGCAGCCCATTAGCGGCTCCCAAACATACGATGGCACTTACACTACTTACGACCTCAAAAGGGCCTCCCTTTCCGCAGGCTTTGGTGCTGTTCTTGCACCTTGCCTCATGCTTAATGAACACATAGGTGTGGAAGTCGGTGTTGGTTTCGGCATAGCAATGAAAAAGTACTCACTCAACTTTACATCTACCGATCCTAATAATTCCGGCACTGATAATTTTACCTCCTACGCTAAAATGCCCGTCATCGTTATGCCTGCCTTAGTAGTTTCTACAGGAACTAATAATGTACTGTCAGGATATGCAAGGGCAGGTTTGGCCCTGCCTGTAGCGGGTAAGATAATCACTGAAGAGAAAGTCCGCGACGACCAAAACAACACCCTCACAACAACATTCGAAATAAAAAACCGATTCTCAATCGGCCTATGTGGCGCGGCAGGTGCACGATATAAGCTGAACAACCATATGGCTTTGTACTTTGAGTTGAACGGAATGGCTATATCACTGCGCCCAAAAACAGGGGAGTATACCAGCTTCATACAGAACGGTCAGCAGGTCTTGCAGCTCATTAATGTAAGTGATACCCATTTTGAGTATGAGTATAGCTATGCAGAAAAGAGCAACAACAGCACCAGCCAACCCACCAAAGCAACTGCTTTTTCTACTCCTTTCAATAATCTCGGCATTAGTTTCGGGTTGACCATAGGCTTATAATGTGTTATGCCGGGTTCGTTCACTAATTCAAAACGCGTTTTGACCAGGCACTATTAACGCAAAGCCCCGCGACGGCGGGGCTTCTTCTTTATCTTAACCTGTCTTGCGACTTGACGAGCTTTTCATCTTTGTTGATACCCCGTATCGCCATGATGAGGAATACTATTGAGATCACCGGCAGCACAGAGCCTATCCAGTAAGTATTATTGGTGGCTGTAGGATGATTTGCTGCAAAATTGGTAACACGCATCATTACTACAGAGATGAAACCTACAACTGCCACTACGCTGAACACTGTAACTGCACGCTGGCGTTTGCGATTCTTAAACAAGAAGATAGCTACTAGCGGCAGTGCTGTAATTACCAGCGCCATCAGCAGCAGGGGATAATGGCCGCTAACGTTGATCTGCTTTAAAGTATCCACGTTGTTCTCCATTATATGCGCGCGATACAGGTCGAAGAAAAAAAGTCCTGCATTAAAAAGCGCAGCAAGTAAAAGCCATATTGTTTGTTTGCGTTGTATCATGTTAGGTCAAAATTTAATAGTCAAAAGCAAAAAGTAATTAGTTAATCTTGTCTTTGCCAAAGTATGGCCCCAATGCTTCCGGTATATTTATTCCTTCGGGAGTCTGATGGTTTTCCAGTAAACATGCCATGATGCGCGGCAGTGCAAGAGAGCTACCGTTGAGCGAGTGCACCAAGTGCGTTTTACCATTGCTGTCCTTATAGCGTATCTTCATCCTGTTGGCCTGGAACATCTCGAAATTAGACACAGAGCTAACTTCCAGCCAGCGCTCTTGTGCAGCACCGTATACTTCAAAGTCGTAAGTGAGTGCCGATGTAAAGCTCATGTCACCGCCACAAAGGCGCAATATCCTGTATTGCAGGCCCAGCGACTGTATCAGCTTCTCGACATGTGCTACCATACTGTCCAGCGTTTCATAGCTTCTGTCCGGGTGTGCCAGCTGCACTATTTCCACCTTATCGAACTGGTGCAGGCGGTTGAGGCCACGCACATCTTTACCATAAGAGCCCGCCTCGCGACGGAAACATGGAGTATATGCGGTCATCTTCACCGGCAGTTCCGCCTCCGTCACTATCGTATCGCGATAGATATTTGTAACAGGCACTTCGGCTGTAGGTATCAGGTAAAAATTGTCGGCAGTGGCATGGTACATCTGTCCTTCCTTGTCGGGCAGCTGACCTGTACCATAGGCACTGGCCTCGTTCACCATATACGGGGGATAGTATTCCTTGTACCCTGCATCAATATTATAGGTAAGAAAATAGCTTATCAGTGCGCGTTGCAGCTTTGCCCCTTGCCCCATATAAACGGGAAAGCCACTGCCGGTGAGTTTGTTACCCAACTCAAAATCTATCAGCCCATACTTTGCAGCAAGTTCCCAGTGGGGCAATTTCTGTGCATCGAGGTTTGGTGTTGTTCCGCCGATGCGCACTACTTCATTCTCCTCAGGGGTTTTGCCGGCAGGTACACTGCTGTGCGGCAGGTTGGGCAGGCGTATGATCATGTCTTGCTGCTCAGCCTCCAGTTCGCTAAGCTTCTGTGCCAGTTCTTTGGCTTTCTCTTTATGCGCGGCAACCTCTGCCTTTAACTGTTCAGCCTGCTCCTTATCACCTTTAGCCATCAGCTGGCCTATATTTTTGGATGCGGCATTTACCGATGCTGCGATAGTATCGTTCTCGTTCTGCACATGCCTGCGGCGCTCGTCCAGCTCTATTATCTTATCTACCAGGTCAAGGTCCCTAAAGTTCTTTTTCTTAAGTCCTTCCAGTACCAGATCCTTGTGCTGCCTGAATAATTGTATCGGTAACATATATGTTTATTGACAGCGCAAATATAGTGGCATTTATGCTATTAACACAGCAAACTGTATATGCAAAAGGCTTAACTGTTCGGCGGAATAATTACATTTGCAGCCATTAACATTGGTGATTATCATGGAATTGCCCGAACATATTTCTATAGAATTTTTACAAAACAGGAAGGAAAATACCCTTAGTCTTTCGGCGGCTGCAAATAAGCGCATAGCTCACAACCGCGCATATTTAGATAAAATATTGCAAAGCGGCAATACTTATTATGGCATTAATACAGGTTTTGGCTCGCTGTGTAATGTAAAAATAGCTCCCGATGAGCTGGCGCAACTGCAGGAAAACCTGGTATGTTCGCACGCTTGCGGCATGGGCGATGAAGTACCTGAAGAAATTGTACGGCTGATGCTGTTGCTAAAGGTACATGGGCTAAGCCAGGGATATAGTGGAGTAAGACCCGAAATAGTGCAAAGGTTGGTGGACTTTTACAATAATGGCATTCACCCAATAGTATATGAATTAGGATCTCTGGGTGCTTCAGGTGATCTTGCACCGCTCGCTCATTTAAGCCTGCCGTTATTTGGCAAGGGTTGGGTGAATTATAAAGGACAAAAAAGAGATGCAGCAGAGGTGTTAAAAGAACTGAAGCTGGAACCAATGCCATTGGCTGCAAAGGAAGGACTTGCATTGCTTAACGGCACCCAGTTTATGAGCAGCTATGCTACATGGACACTGATGGCATCGAAACGACTACTGGAATGGGCGGATTTGATAGGTGCTATGAGCGCTGATGCATTCATGGCAAAGGACGAACCCTTCCAACACCCAATACACAGGGTGAGGCCACACAAAGGACAAATAAGTACCGCTGCAAGGATATTGGAATTACTGAAAGGCAGCGAGATCCAAAAACAACATAAAGAGCAGGTACAAGACCCTTATTCTTTCCGCTGCATGCCACAGGTACATGGGGCGAGCAAAGACGTAGTGGATAACATAACCAATGTAGTAGAGGTTGAAATAAACTCCGTTACTGACAACCCGATCGTTTTCGATGATGAGGACGCGATAATGAGCGGCGGTAATTTTCATGGACAACCACTGGCATTGAACCTTGATTTCCTTGCCATAGCGATGGCAGAGATAGCCAATATCTCAGAACGCAGGACTTATTTGCTGGTGAGCGGACAACGAGGCTTGCCGGCTTTTCTTGCACCTGATGCCGGATTGAATAGTGGTTTTATGATAGCTCAATATACGGCTGCATCAATCGTAAGCCAAAACAAACAATTGTGCACACCGGCAAGCGTGGACAGTATTATAAGCAGTAACGGGCAGGAAGACCATGTGAGCATGGGGGCAAATGCCGCCACCAAAATGTATCGCGTAGTAAAAAATGTTCAACGTGTGCTGGCAATAGAATTACTTACAGCAGCACAGGCACTAGACCTAAGGAGGCCGCTAAAGAGTTCGGCTGCGATCGAAAAGGTACATGCTGCGCTACGCAAAGAAGTGAGCATGATGGAACATGACCGCATTTTGCACGATGATCTTGTGACGGCAGAGCGGTTTTTGAATAATGATGTGACGCGGTATAGCTAGATCCCTTCCTAACCGCACGTGACCCACAACGCTTCTGACCGCTGCAAGCGGTGCTGACGCCACGTTATAGTAGCGCTTCGAAATTTTTTATAACGGAATTGATATCAAACTCGCCGAGGATGGCTTTTGAATTAGCGATGTATTCGTCTTGCAATACGGCATTATTATGCAGCATATTAATAGCTTCACTGAAATCTGCTACATTGCCAGGTGCGGTCAGTATGCCCGCTTTACCATGCATCAATATCTCCTTTACGCCGGTGGGACAGGCTGTGGCAATAACAGGTTTCCCCAAAGCCAGCGCCTCTATAAGCACGGTAGGCAGCCCCTCGAATTTGGAACTGAATAAAACGAGCTTTGCTTTCAGCATCCACTTGTAAGGATTGCTTTGAAAACCGGCAAAAATTATCCTGTCGGTCATGCCTTCCGCCAATGCCAGTGACTCAAGTTCTTTGCGGCTTGGTCCGTCACCTACCAGTACAAGCAACTCGGGGATGTAATATTTTTTTACACAAGTACTATAGGCTTTTATTAATGAGGCCGTATCTTTTTGTGATTCATCGAGGCGACCTACGGAAACAAAAAAATCTTTTCGCGAGAGGCCGTCAAAGCCCTTGATGGGAGCCGCAGAGAGCGTTTGTATTTTTTCAAAATCCAAGGAATTGTATAGCCTTACCAGTTTGCTCTTTAACTCAGGGTACAGAGCAGCGGCCTCGTCTTTCATTTCATCACAAATAGTGATTATCGTATCATAGTTCGCCAGGCGTTTAGCAAGTTTATCGCGCCTGCTTACATTCACATCTTTGCCCCAATAGTGGGCGAGACTAAAATGCGAATAGGCAATTTTCTTCTTGCCCTGTAATAAGCTATGATAAGGGGCAAGCGTAGTATCGAAATCGATGACCACATCAGCGTTCTTTGTTATCCCGGCTACACGTTGTTTCCAAATCTTCTTTTGAAAAAAGGGCAATATCACTTCGCCATATAGTTTTAGAGGAAGTGAGACATTCCCGAGCGTCTTTTTCTTTTTCACAAAGGTCAACTTTGGATCGTCGACTATATAGCATACCTCCACATGATCCGGAATTTTGTGCTTTAATATCTCCAGCTCTTGCAGGTTATAGCCTATTGACAGCTTCACACGATATTTTGCGGGGTCGAGGGCTTGAAGGAGGTCTATCAACACCTTCTCAATGCCACCGGCGAGGAATACATTTATGTGAAAGACAATGGTTCTCATTAATTAATATAAAGCATCGGTAAGCAGCAAATGTAAAATCATTTCAGCAGCTTTTTCAAAGTATCCATTGCAGCCTGGTTACGGGGATAATAAACCGAGCGGGAAATATCCATCTTTTCTTTTTGGGTAAGATGAAAATTAAGCGCCGCAGACTTTTCTTTTTCTTCGGGCACGTATTCGAGTGAGACAAAGCGTAATTTGCCGCCAAGAAAATAAGGAGCATAATCTTTAAGATAGCCGTGGTAATAAGACTGGAATGTCTCCCATTTATTCTGGATGACGAATACCGGGTCTGATATCATACTGCTGAGTGAACCCTGTTCTGCGGGCGGATACATCTCCCCTTCGCGGGTATCGCGTATCTCCAGGAAGATCACATCTCCCGCATTTTCTTCTATCCAGCGGCGCATTGTAAAAAGATAGCGGCTGGCTATTTCAGTGCCAAAATTATCACGCATTCCAGCGTCCATGATATTCATAACCGGCACTGAGGGCAGCTTTACCACGGGCAATACAAAGGGAAAAGTCGCATTCATGCGAATTGCCGAGGTGATCCGCAAGCTATACGGATTTTGTTTTTCAAAAAATGCGGCAAAGTCAATTGCATCTATTGGTGGGGTCATGCTGTCGCTGAGCGAATATTCAGGCCTGGTAAGATAGGCGACAGGCTGTGCTGCCATCATAAGCTTACGGCCATCGTTAATGATCGTACCATTGAATATCATTTCAGGGATATCGGCATCTGCCTCTTTCTGCTTGAAATCGCCGATGGTTTTGTCAAGCATAGCGCCCGTGTTATTTACCAGTTCGTGCTCCATGGCGTAACCCCTGTCTTTACTATAACTATGGCCTTCGATAGAAATTTTATTAAAAGGGTTAATGATATCTACACTGGCAAAAGAAAAGATTATTGCGTTCAGCAGGTCTTTGCCAATGTTATCCTGGTACTTGGCTGCATAGGGGTCATTAACAATGCCATCCTTATATGCACTGTGCACACTGCGCCAGTATGCGCCCCCCATCATACCGCCCGATGCACCACTTATCATTAGTGTATTGGTAAAGAGCTTACCCCCCGTGACACTATCAGCGTACTGCATGGTGCGGAAAGCCCAATATGCTGCACGTGAGCCACCACCGCTGATAGATATAACCACCATGGGCGGCTTTGATTCCCCGGCGGCCAATCTTTTTTGCTTCCATTTGTTCAGCCTTCCTTCTTCGGTTCTTTTGTCCTGTTCATACCGCTGGGTACTGAATACTTGCCTGAGGTGTTCGTAATCGTATACGGGCTGGTCTTGCTGAGGTGTATGGTAATTAACACCATAAGCAATACTGCGGAGATCAAATACATGCCTGCCAACCAATGCAGAAAGGAACAGGATGATAACAGCCCAGCCAAGTACCTCCCAACTACGCAGGAAGTACTTAACTGCGCCTACTATGCCCATCATGATGGCGAAAAGTATGAGAAAGCCCGCACCAGCTGGAATACGAAGCACAGGCTGGTCCATAAAAATGCCCAGCATGAATAGCAGGATAACTGCAAATACTGTTGCCGCAATGGCATTGCGGTGATGGCGACGGAGCACTGCATTGAGCATCCTGGGGTGATAACGCTCCAACTCGTCACAATGCGCTATCCTGAATGTCTCCGTTATATAGTTGTCAACGCGGATGATGTCTACTTCATAATCGAGCGCATCGTACGGTATGATATCCCGTATGCGAGCAGGATTAGTTATAGTTGTGAGTACGGACTTAAGCAGATCGCGGCCCACACGAAAAAAATAGGCAAAGGATACAAGCACTACGAGCAAGAGCCCGATATAAAAGCCCCCCTGCGTGAATAATATGAACTTGAGATCGGCATGCTCATAATACCACTGGAAATGTATGGTGATAATGGAATAGAAAATAAGAAAGACCAGCGGGATGACCGAGTTATTGATAACGTAGACCAGGAAGGTTTGCCGTGTAGCCCCCATATATGGTATACGGTGGGCATTGATAATAAAGGTGGTTATATGCCAGGACATAATAAAAACGCCCATAGCCCCACCCATGAGGAACATGCTGTAAAAATTAATATTGCCCAGGTATTCAGGGGCAAGAAATAAGGTGGCGGCGCCAAAATGCTCGGCAAAGTGCCCTGTGAGCGTGGCGATAAGCATGAGCCAAAACAAGAGTAACAACTGGTATTTACGAAAATGCAGTATTACGAGCTGTACAGGCAGGAAGTAATATACATGCCGCATTTTATTTCGTAGTGCACCCTTGGCCATTGATAAGTAAGCTACAAAAAATGTTCCGCTTTTTCAGGGATAAGACACCCAAACGGCAATATTTAATATTAAGGCAGCATTGATACGCGACAATGCAGCGTTTAATGTTTTTTGTATATTGTAAACAGCAGTTAAACAAAAAAGCATGAGTCTGTTTAGCAAGTTTAAAGATTGGCAATTTGCAAAGGGCCGCCTCGAAGCATTCAGCGATGCAGTATTTGCCATTGTCATAACGCTCCTTGTGCTGGAGCTGAAGATACCTGAAATAGAAAACCCCGGCGATCGCCATGCTGTATGGGAAGCAATCGTAAAGGTAATGCCGGCATTTTACAGCTGGGTGATCAGCTTTTTCTTTGTTGCCATCATGTGGTTACACCATCATCAAATAATGCACATGGCCTCGCAGAGCGATTACGGGGTTATCTGGATAAATAATTTGTTGCTGTTCTTTATCTGTATGCTACCCTTCCCCACTGCCATGATGGGTCACTATCATTTACCCTTCTTCATTGCCATTTGGGGCATCACCGTGTCCCTAACCAGCACTACGCTGGTATGGCTGTATTATTACAATACAAAGAACTATCTGAAAGACAGCTATGATAAAAAGGCGGTAATGAAAAATGTGCGGTTATCGGTATTGGCAGCACCTGTTATGTACCTGGTGGGAGGTTTCCTGGCCTGGGTATCTATTTACATATCGTTTGTAATATTCGGATTGGTACCATTCCTATACCTGCTGCCACTAGACAAGGAAAAGAAACATGACCTGAAGAATGATGTGAAGGACTAATCCTGACCAGGTTACCTGGATTTTTAAGGATTGCCATGATTCCCGGCGTAATTATCCCATGGGAGCTGTACCGCCTCGCTTTATTATGTAAAAGTTTACAATGAGTGACATGAGCAGGAACATGGCCACCATCTGGTGCAACTCCGCAAGGATTTGAAAACCACCGAATTTATTCAGCTGTTGCGATGGTGCGCTTATTACGGTTACTATACCCAGTATTACCTGCAGCCATACCAATATAAAGGGCCACCAGCGTGTTTTATCAAGAAGTGCCGTTTTATTGCTTGCTATCAATTTTGTAGCCATCCCAAACCAGAGCATGATCAATGTAAAGAGCAGGTATGCTATCTCGCGATGCATGAAATGAACATTAATCGGGTCGATCACAAGGCTTTTGGTTTGTAAGGAGCCTGGCAGGTAGCTACCATTTATATCGGGCCAGGTAGGCGCTACCATGGCAGCCTTAAGTCCTGCCATAAACGCTCCGTAGGTGAGCTGTACAAACAACACAAGCAAGATGATAATTGTGAAGTTTGACAGTTTTTTAGAGATTATTCTTTTGCCTTCGGGAACCAGTAGTTGAAGCGCAAACCATAAAGTATAGCAGGCAAGCACCATAGCCGATACAAAATGCATGGCCAGTTTGATATGGTCAACATAGAGGTGGCTGTCGTTGAGGCCACTTGCTACCATTATCCAGCCGATAGCGCCCTGCATACCGCCTAGTATAAACAAGACAATAAAAGGCAGAATCATTTTTTTATCAAAATAACTCCTTACAAGAAAGTAGACGAAACCTACCATAAACACGATGCCCAGCAAGCGTGCCCAAAAGCGGTGGAACCATTCCCAGAAAAAAATTGATTTAAAATCGGCTAAGGTGAAATCGCTGTTCATATACTTGAACTGGCCTATCTGCTTATAACCATTGAAAGCGTCTTCCCACTGCTTATGGTTCAGGGGAGGAAGGATGCCAAATAAGGGATCCCACTTGGTAATGGATAAGCCGGAACCCGTAAGCCTCGTGACACCGCCCAGCAAGGTCTGGATGATGATCATCAAAACACCGGCAATTAACCAGTATGCTACAGCTCTTTGTTTACGCATATCCCCTTCCATGGTTGAATTTGTCGCCAAAAATAAGTCGAATTGACGGCAATATTGTTTAAGGTATTAAGCATTAATTTGAAACAAAACGATGTGTATTGAGATAAAAAAACTGTGAGCCCTTGAGGGAATGTGTAACAAAATGGGCAAAAAAATCCACAAATTCCCCATATTAATTTTAATATTTAAGTGCCGTATTACCAACAATTTACTATTTTTGAAAAAAATATTTGCATAATAATTTATTCTCTATTAGGCTATAGTCCTGCATTTTAAGGATAAAAAAAACAATTATAAGGAAGTAGGGAGATATAGTCATCGAAAAATGAAGGACCTATGTTCATTTGGTTTGATTATTGCGCAACAAAAATGGACTTATAGTACGATTTTTATCGCGCCAAGGTCCGAAGATAGACTCCCTCTCCTTTTTATTTATACATATCTAAAAAAAGAAATCATGAGAAAAGCAGATGTTGTAAGCAGCATTTCAGAAAAAACCGGCATACCTAAAGTAGACATACTGGTGGCCCTTGAAGCATTTTTTAAGGAAGTGAAAACTTCGCTAGTAGAGGGAGAACCAGTGTATGTACGTGGTTTCGGTAGCTTTATTCTTAAAAAGCGTGCGGCTAAGATCGGTAGAAATATTAAGAAGAACGTTGCGGTAGAAATACCTGAGCATTTTATTCCTGCATTTAAACCTGCGAAGGAATTTGTACAGGCAGTAAAAGACTCAAAGCACGAATTAGTAGAACATACTGAAGCAGACCTGGTAGAAGACTAGATCAGCTTAAGCTTTTGCAAGCGGCGTTTTGTTACCTTTGCGCACAAATAGAACATCTTGCGACCGGTACATTATATTACACTTGCAGCAGCAATCATATTAATTGCGATATTATATTTTTGGGGCGATACGAAACCTCCGGCCAAGAAAACAGGTACTACCCCACCTATGGCAGGAGTGTCCCCCCGGCCTAACACCATGAAGCCTGCCTCTTTCGACTCTATGCTATTGGCAGTAAAAGGCCAGCTGGCCCCCAAAGCTGCCGATAGTGTGAAAACCATTGAAAATGAGCTAACAGCCATACGCGATTCATCGGGTATGGCTGTGGTGTTTTACCGCCTCGCACACTTTTGGAATGACCATAAGCAAGTGCGGGTAGCGGGATATTATACTGCAATAAATGCAAAATTGGAGAATTCAGAAAAAAAGCTCAATTTTGCAGGCCAATTCTTCCTCGAAAGGTTAGCGGAAGACAGCACGGAACAGGTGCAGGTATGGGATGCGATGCAAGCTGTGGACTGTTTTCAGCGGGCATTACTCCTGAACCCGAACAACGATACTGCGAAGATAGGACTTGCAAAAGGCTATGTGCTGACGGGGGAACCAATGAAAGGCGTGGGTTTGCTACGCGAGATAGTTCAGAAAAAACCTGATGATATACCGGCCAACATGTTATTGGGCGAAATGTCCATACAGTCGGGCCAGTTAGATAAAGCAATACCACGATTTGAAACGGTATTGAAAAAAGACCCATCGAATGTGGATGCGATGGTATACCTGGCGCAGGTATATGAGGCGAAGAACGAAAAGAGTAAAGCAATTGAATTGCTGGAGCGGGCTAAAAAGACAGTAAACAGCCCACAATTCAGCAGGAATGTTGACGAACACATAAATTCATTAAAATAATTTTTAAAAAACGTATTAATATGCCTTGCGGTAAAAAAAGAAAACGTCATAAGATAGCTACCCACAAACGTAAAAAACGTCTTAGAANNAGAACCGTCATAAGAAGAATAAGAAGTAAGCAGGGCCTGGTTTAAATCACCGATCCTTTTGCTTCAGGCGCTTCTTGCCCCCGGTAGTCCCGACATCTTTTGCAATGGTGCTATAGCACTGTGCAAAAGATGTTGGATTTTATTATTACCGGGTATATGCCATGTACCAGGCAGTTGATGCCCTGCGTGAGCGCTTACCAGCCAAAAGAGGATTGGTAAAAGACGGAACAATGAACAAAGAACTTATTATAAATTCTTCCGGTGACGGCGTGGAAATAGCCTTGCTGGAAGATAAAAAACTTGTAGAACTACACTACGAGCGTGGGGGGGATAAGTTTGCCGTTGGCGACCTGTTCCTGGGTAAAGTGAAGAAATTGATGCCCGGTCTCAATGCGGCATTTGTGGATGTGGGTTATGAGAAAGACGCATTTCTACACTATACTGATCTTAGCCCTTATTTCCGCTCTCTTGTAAAATTCAGTAAGCAATCTATAGAAGGCAACCCTCCCTGGGGCACCGATTTCGGAAAGTTCAAAAACGAAGCGGATATACTAAAATCGGGCAAGATAACCGAGGTAATGCAGGGGAAGCCCGAGATACTGGTACAGATACTTAAGGAACCTATCTCAGCCAAAGGGCCACGCCTTAGCTGCGAAATATCATTGCCGGGCCGCTTTGTGGTGTTAACCCCGTTCAACGACATTGTAGCTATATCGCGCAAGATACATTCTGCGGATGAGCGTAAACGTCTTCAGAGAATCATAGAAAGTATAAAGCCTAAGAATTTCGGTGTAATAGTACGTACAGCTGCAGAAGGAAAGAATACCGCGGAACTGCATACAGATATGCTGGAGCTTGCTGAAATGTGGCAATCTATTCAAACTAATCTTAAAGGGGCTAAAGCCCCCCTCATTATACACAGCGAGCAGGATAAGACGACCTCTATACTCCGCGACCTGTTAAGTGACAGCTTCCAGAAAATAGTTGTGAACGATAAAAAATTGCTGGGCGAAACGAAAGAATACATTTCGCGCATTGCACCTGAAAAAGAAGAGATAGTAAGCTTCCATAATGGCGGCCAGGCCATCTTCGATACCTTTGGCATATCCAAACAAGTTAAATCATCATTTGGCAAGACAGTGAACTTGCCAAGCGGTGCGTACCTTATTATAGAACATACCGAAGCACTGCATGTAATAGATGTGAACAGCGGAACCCGCAGTGCCGAAGCAGGACAGGAGCAAAATGCACTTGCCACTAATATGGAGGCAGCCAGCGAAATAGTGAGGCAGATGCGCCTGCGCGATCTAGGCGGTATCATTATCATAGATTTCATAGACATGAAGCTTGCTGAAAACAAAAAGCAATTGCTGGACGCTATGGAACAACTTATGGCAAATGACCGTGCACGACATACTGTGTTGCCTATCTCCAAATTCGGGCTAATGCAAATTACACGCCAGCGCCTTCGTCCCGAATTGAATATATCAACTGCAGAGATTTGCCCTACATGTAAAGGCACGGGCAAAATAGGCCCATCGATATTGCTTGCCGATGATATCGAGAAAGACCTGAATTATCTTATCAACCAGGGACATCGCAAACTGGCATTGCATATACACCCGATCCTGGAAGCATACCTGACCAAGGGCATGTTCTTTACTTCGATCCAATGGAAATGGTATAAAAAATACAAAGTGAAAATTAAACTGGTAGCAGACAATGATGCACCACTTACAGAATATCATTTCTATGACTTGAAAACAGACGATCTTATAAAATTGTGATAATCAAAATATTAGAAAAAAGCCCACCCTTATAGGTGGGCTTTTTTTATGTATATGCTGTAGACAAAGGATCGCAAAGGCTTTTTGTACGTATGGAATGCTTAAATTTAATATAGAAAATTTTCACACCATGGATATAAAACGACTTGTAAGCGCCCTGGCCCTAAGCCTAAGTTCACTTATCGCCGCTGCCGAAGAGGGGGGCCACGCTATTAAAATGCCCCAACAGGAAATGGGCTTCCTGGAAAATGTGGGCCAGGTAAAAGATCAATACTTCAAACAGAGAGATGACGTGCAATTCTCACTCCGGTCGAACGGCCTGAATATCTTTATAGGCAAAGGGGCCTTGCATTACCAATTTTCAAAGAATAATAACCAGCAAGTCCTTAAAACACCGGGTGCGGAAATCAAGAACACAGTAACCGAAACATACCGGCTGGATCTTGAATTGGTAAATGCCAATAGAAATGCGGCAGTAACAATGGAAGACAAACAACCCGGATACAATATTTATCACCTGCCGGGACTAAATGATGCGGTAGCCAATATTTACAAAAAGGTGACTTATAAAAATATCTACCCAAACATAGACTGGGTATTGTATATAAAGAACGGCACTTTGGAATATGAATTTGAAGTGAGAGCAGGTGGCAAACCATCGGACATTAAGTTAAGATACACGGGCGCAAATTCTATAGCGCTTAACAATGACGGAAGTGTGAACATAAGCAGCCCAATGGGGACTATAAAAGAACATACCCCCCACACCTATGCCCTTAACGGCGCCGAAATAAAATCCGGATTTAAGCTAGAGGGAAGCGAACTCAGCTTTGATATTGCCCAGTACAAGGGAGCAGTAACTATAGACCCGGTATTGACCTGGGGCACCTATTATGGCGGTAGTGCAGATGACAATAGCCAATCCGTTAACATTGATGGATCGGGCAATGTGTACATGTGCGGGTATAGCATAAGTACTGCCAACATTGCTACCGTCGGTTCACAACAGGCTACACTTGCCGGCGGGTACGACGGATTCATAGCAAAATTCAGCAGCGCCGGAGTATTGTTGTGGGCAACGTATTACGGCGGTGCCGATGATGATTACCTGTATTCGACTTCATGCGACGGGCTTGGAAATGTATATGCCGGCGGGCGAACATACAGCAGCAGCGGCATAGCCACACTATCGGCTCATCAAACAACTATGCTGGGCCTCAGTGATGCATTCCTGCTAAAACTGGATGAAAACGGGCAATTGCAATGGTGCACCTATTACGGTGGCTATTCAAATGAATTTGGCAATGCTGTGGCTTGTGATGGCAATAACAACGTTTACCTGTGTGGTGCAACAAGTAGCGGCAACAATATAGCAACCCCCGGTACACACCAAGCCTTCCAGTTCGGGGGTTACCAGGCCTTTCTTGTGAAATTCAACAGCAGCGGTACAAGGCAATGGGGCACTTATTTTGGTGGCACCAGTGATGACTATGGCAACGGCATGTGTATAGATGGCGCAAACTACGTTTATATCTGTGGCCGTGCCACAAGTACTGATTATATAGCAAGTGCCAGCGCTTTTCAAACTGCGCATGCCGGAGGCGCAAATGATGGCTTCCTGGCTAAATTCAATAGTGCAGATGGCAATACGTCATGGAGCACATACTACGGTGATGCCGGCGATGACCAGGCTTATGGTCTTGCTTGCATGGGATCGACAGTATACTTATGCGGGCAAACGGACGGCACAGCCACAATAGCCACAGCCCTGTCTCATCAAAGCTCGTATGGCGGTGGCACATACGATGGTTTCCTTGTGCAATTTGACAGTACAGGAGCACGGCAATGGGCTACTTACTACGGTGGAGGTAATGATGATTATGCTAAAGACTTGAGCTGCGATGCAAGTACGGTGTACGTGACCGGCTATACAAACAGTAGCGATAATATCGCAAGCGCCACCACTTACCAGGCAACACCCGGTGGGGGGCAGGATGTCTTTCTCGTAAAGTTCTCAAACGCAGGAGTTCGGGATTGGGGCACTTATTACGGTGGTAGTGGTGATGACTTCGGTGCCTCCGTGACAAACAACCTGGATAACATATACGTATGCGGCTACACAGGCAGTAGTACTGCAATGGCAACAAATAACGCACACCAAGCAAGCCTTAGTAGCGACCCGGACGGTTTTCTTGCAAAATTCGGGGATTGTGTGGTAGCGCCTGCGCAACCCGGTTCCATAACCGGCAGCAACTCGGTATGTGAAGGATCTAACCAAAATTATTTTATACTTCCCGTGCCGGGTGCGACCTCTTACACCTGGACATTGCCTTCGGGCTGGACAGGGACAAGCACTGCAAGCAGTATATTGGCAACAGTGGGCAACACAGGTGGCAACATTACTGTAACGGCAAACAACGGTTGTGGCAGCAGTCCTTCCCAAAGCTTCAGTGTAACAGTCAATCCAATTCCAACCGCCACCATTACAGCTGCGGGCCCGCTTTCTTTTTGCCAGGGCGATAGCGTTGTGCTAAACGGCAGTACAGGCAACGGCATAAGTTATAAATGGCAACGCAACAGTGTTGATATACCAGGTGCAACAAACCCTTCATATACAGCCTTAATTTCGGGTAGCTATAGAATAATAGAAACAAGTACCTGCGGCAATGACACATCTACTGCAACAATGGTAACGGTAAATCCTCTTCCAGCGGCAACAGTGACACTGACTAATAACCAACTGAGCACCGGAACGTTTACCAACTACCAATGGTACCTTAACGGCGCACCGGTAAATGGGGCGACAAACCAAAACTATACTGCTACACAAAACGGCGATTACTATGTGCGGGTCATTGATGGAAACGGCTGCGCCAGCAATTCAGATACGGTCAGCGTCACCGGTTTATACATACGCAATGTGATGGGCGCCAATGGAACACTTAATGTAAACATAAGCCCTAATCCCAATAGCGGTGTCTTTACTTTGCGGGGTAAGGGGGCTCTAAACGAAGGACTCTTTATTACAATCAGTGATGTAACAGGCAGAACAATAATGAGCAAAGAGTTTAAGATAGAAAATGGCAACATTAACGAGACCATAAAGCTGGAAAGTAATATCTCTCCGGGCTTATACATAGTAAAACTAACAGCTGGCATTAATAATACTATCCTGAGATTCATAAAGCAATAAGGCCCGTATCCAAAAAATCCCGCACTAAAAATGCGGGGTTTTTGTTACTTCCTGCTTAAGCCCCCCGAATGGGCATAAAAGTCATTTCTGTTTTTAAAACATTCACCCCGCATTTTTTAAATTACGTTCCAAAGAGATCCAATGAAAAATCTGCTGATCTTTTTTCTTTTAGCTAGTGCACAAAAAGGCATGATACAAAGAGTATCGCACAAAAGTGATACTGTATATGTGAATGGTAGTCCTTTTGCAATACTGAAACAAACCTATATTCGCCGCTAACTTATTCCAAAGAAACATTCCAAAAAGAAGAGCTGGTAAGAATATATCCCGGAAAATGCTTATCAACAATAAACAGCCTTATATAGTCATGTTCACCAACGATAGCAGACAAGCGCTGTTGCCGGAGCGCAATGACGTGATCAACAAACTGATCAGAACGTTGGTAAAAAATAATATTGTGAAGGAGAAAGCAGTGAATTTCAGGGCCGAGGAACTCTTTATTAAAAAATACCCGGTACCGAAAGGCTACCCTGATGTAGAACAGCTACGCAACTATGGTTAACCCTTAGACCGCTAAAACTATCCTTTGGTTATCTTCTCCCAAATCTCGGGAATACGCCTGATCCAGTTAAGTTCCTTCATTTTTTCACGCGCTTCCATTACCGGGCTGCCAAAATATATTTTGCCACCTTCGATGCTCGAGGCTACACCACTCTGTGCATAGACGATAGCGCCTTTACCTACAGTAAGGTCCTTGCTCACGCCCACCTGGCCCCAAAGCATAACTTCGTCTTCAATGATTGCTTTGCCGCCAATACCAACCTGCGCAACGAAAAGGCAATTTTGGCCTATTACAGCACCATGGCCTATATGTATATGATTATCGAGCTTGCTGCCTCTGCCAATAATGGTATCGCCGCTTACACCCCTGTCTATAGTGCAGCAGGCACCTATTTCCACATCGTCTTCTATTATTGCCCTTCCACAGCTTTCCAGCTTGTCATGCTGTACTTCCCGATCTTTGCGCGTTTTAAAGTAGAATGCGTCCCCGCCAATAACAGAGTTCCCCTGTATGATAACGTTATCACCTATTATCGTGTGATCGTAGATCACAACACCGGGGTGTATAATGCAGTTACGACCTATTTTCACATGATTGCCTACAAATACGTTGGGTTGCAGATGAGTACCTTCGCCAATTGTGGCGGTATCACTTATCATTTTATCAGCGGGCTCAAAAGGGAAGAAATGCTTTACGAGGCTTACATATGCGGTGAAGGGGTCAGGATGTATTAGTAGCGTTTTGCCGGGAGGGCAGTCAGCATCTTTATTAATGAAAATGATACTTGCTTCTGAGTGGAGGCTAATGTTGTAATACTTATCAATATCTACGAAAGTAATGTCGCCCTTTCTGACCTTGTGTATTTCGTTAATACCCGTGGCCATCTGCGCAGCATCGCCCTTAATAGTTGCCCCGGTGAATTCAGCAATCCATTTAACAGGCAGCGGCTCTTTAAAATTCATCTTAAAATTAAATTTGGGCAAAAGTACGTAAGTTAGTAGAGAGAAAGTAATACAAGGGCAAGGATAAATTTCACGCATTAAAATATAGGAACATATTGGAATACGTAAACCTAAGCGGTAAGCTTCTAAAGGCCAGGGAGACTGCGATATTATATGACAACGGTACGTTCAGGTATGGTTATGGTTTATTCGAGACCATCCTGTTTATAAATGGCAGTTTACAACTAAAAGAATATCATTGGCAGCGCCTGTTTGCGGGCATAAAGCAGTTGAATTTTGTAGTACCGGTAATGTATAGCAATTCCTGGCTCGAAGAACAGGTACATGCAACTATAAGGAAAAATAACATAGGAAACCTATGCCGTGTGAGGCTCCAGGTATATGCAGGAAGTGGCAATACGTATAGTACTACAAGCCAACTACCCGAATTTATTATTGAGTGCTTTCCTCTTGAAGAAGATTTTATTGCACTAAATGAAACGGGTATGCAGGTCGGTGTGGCTACCAGCATTGCAAAAAGCGCTGATAGTATCGCCAACTTGAAATCATGCAGTGCACTTTTATATCTGATGGCCGCGCAACAAGCAAAAGCGAACGAATGGAATGACGCCCTGATAAAGAACACCGCCGGCAATATAATTGAAAGTACTATAGCGAACCTGTTCATCATAAAAAATAATATTATATATACTCCGCCCCTGCAAGATGGCTGTATTGCCGGTGTTATGAGGAGGCATATAATTGATACCCTTGGAAAACACGGCATGGAGGTAATTGAAAAAAGCTTAAGTGAATCGAATATATACGACGCAGATGAACTGTTTTTGAGCAATGCAATAAGACGTGTAAAATGGGTGGCCGGAATAGGTAGCAGGACGTTTGGGAATAGATATACCAAATATATCAGCAATTTGTTATTCGATATTAACTTACAATAATGAATTTGGCCTAAATTTGGAAATATTCCTATTTAATTACTCCTTATGAAAAAACTCTTAGCAGCACTTGTGCTATTATCCTCGCAGGCAGCTTTTGCACAATTTCGTTACGGTTTTGAACTGGGCGGCGCCTATAACAAAATGACAGACGATAAGAATGTGTGGGGTGCCACAGCAAGAACGGCCGCAACAATAGGGGGGCAAGTAGGCCTGGTGGGCGACTACGGCTTAACCGAGAACATATACGTGCAGCCGGGTGTATTTTTCAGCATGAAAAGCAATAAGGAAACGGCAAACACAATGTTGAATATCCCCATTGCTGTGTCCGGCTTTAACGTGAACGCCACCGGCACCATTGCAATGACTCAAAAAAGTAAATTCAATTATGTAGAAGTACCCGTAAACATTCTCTACAAATGGGGACAAGCAGGCGGGGGGCGCTTTTATGTGGGTGTAGCGCCTTATGTAGCTTATGGAATAGGTGGAAAGCAAACAGTAACTCAGAATATATCGGCAGAAGTATCATCCTTTAAGCTCTTTGATTCTACATTGAGAAATACGGGCAGCAAAACTTTTGCTAACGATAGTTTTGGTTATAAAACGCTCGATTATGGTTTCAAGATCTGTGAAGGTTATGAGTTTGCCGGTGGCTTCTTTTTCCGCGCCGAATTTGGTCTCGGATTATCAAATCTCAGCAACTACCCGGATGCAAAGAGCCAGAACATGAGCTTTGCACTGAATATCGGCTACCTATTCGGCGATAAGAAAAAGAAACTTCAAGGTTTACAATAAGTTACATTTTGATCTCCCATTTTTAACGCAGCAGTTTGTTGCCATGGCATGGTCTTGTCGATTGGTGTTTTGAACCAAAAGATAATGACATGAAAAAGACGATTTTGCTACTGGGATTTGGAATTGCATCAACGTTATCTGCTAGTGCACAATGGGTGACAGTAGGCCCTGAAATAGGCATAAATTCGACCAGTTTTGTGGAAAGATATAACGGTGTGGATGTAAGTGATGGTATGAGGCCGGGCCTGAAAGTGGGTGGCATCATTGATATTGGTTTTACAAGGCATTTTTCTTTGCAACCGGGATTATATTATAACATGAAGGGTGCCCAGGAAAGATATAGCAACACTTTTACCACTGAAAATGGCAGCTTGAGAACGGATGAGGTGAGGAATGACTTCCGCATAAATTACGTAGAGTTGCCGGTTAATTTCCAGTTCAAATTTGGTCAGGCACGTAACGGGCAGTTCTTCTTTGGCGCAGGCCCATACATTTCCTTAGCCTTAAGTGGCACCATTACAAATGCGAACGGCACATCAATAATTCTTCCTTCGGGCCGCATGCTCACTGCAGAAAACCAGCATAGCACCAGCGCACGTATAGGGACTACCCTTACTGACGATATAACACCCCTCGACGGGGGGTTAAACCTGAACCTTGGGTATATCAGCCCGATGGGTATATTTGTCCGCGGCAATATGGGGCTTGGCGTTGCCAATATATTACCCGAAGGGGATGCTAATAATTATATAAGAAACTGGGGCATGGGTGTTTCCGTAGGTTACCTGTTCAACCACTAATATTACCTAAAATATCATCGAAAGGCTGCTATCTAAAGGAAAGCAGCCTTTCGTTTTTTCGGCCCTTATCTGCTAACTTTGCAGCCTTATGAGTAACAGGGTAAGAGTACGTTTTGCACCCAGTCCTACAGGGGGCCTGCATTTAGGCGGGGTTCGAACTGTTTTATATAATTATCTGTTTGCACACCATCATGGCGGTGAGTTTGTGTTACGCATCGAGGATACCGACCAGAACCGATATGTTGAGAGTGCCGAACAATATATCGTTGATTGCCTGGAATGGTGTGGTCTGTATCCGGATGAAAGCCCGCAAAAAGGAGGGCCTTTTGCCCCGTACAGGCAAAGGGAACGCAAGCATCTGTATTACGAATATGCACAAAAATTAGTGGATGCAGGATATGCATACTATGCTTTTGATACCACAGATGCACTGGAGCAGATGCGAAACAATTTGCGCAGCGATACCAACACTAACCCCCAATACGATCACTCCACGCGCATGCATATGCGTAATTCGCTATCACTTTCAAATAATGAGGTATTAGAGCTGCTGGAAAAAAACACGCCTTATGTAATCCGGATCAAAATACCGGAAAACACTACAGTGAAGTTTACGGATATGATCCGTGGCGAGATACACTTTGATACCAACCTTGTTGATGATAAAGTGCTGCTTAAAGCCGATGGCATGCCCACCTATCACCTGGCAGTTGTAGTTGACGACTACCTCATGAAGATCACGCATGCCTTCCGCGGCGAAGAATGGTTACCTAGCGCCCCCATACACATCCTTCTTTGGGAATACCTTGGCTGGAAGGAAAACATGCCGGAATGGGCGCATTTGCCTCTTATATTAAAGCCGGATGGTAATGGTAAGCTGAGCAAGCGCGATGGGGACCGCTTGGGTTTCCCGGTATTTGCCATGAACTGGAAGGACCCTAAAACCGGCGAGACAACTACAGGTTTTAAAGAGCATGGTTTTTTGCCCGAAGCCTTTGTAAATATGTTAGCACTCCTTGGCTGGAATTCAGGCAGCGAACAGGAAATATTTACACTTGATGAATTGGTGGAAAAATTCTCAATAGAGCGCGTGCATAAGGGTGGTGCTAAATTTGACTACGAAAAAGCAAAGTGGTTCAACCACCAATACATACAACATGCGAGTAGTGAGCGCTTACTCCCGCTTGTAAAACCCTATTTCGAAAAGCAGGGGATAGATACAACTGATGCATACCTCGCACAGGTCATTGACCTGATTAAAGAACGCTGCACCCTGCTGCCTGACTTTATACAGCAAGGAAGTTTCTTCTTTAAGGCGCCACAGGAAATAGATCTGCCGTCTATACAGGCCAAGTGGGATGATAAGAAAAAACAATTTTTTGAAGCCTGGATAACTGCATTTGACGCTCTAAGTGACTGGGGCCATACACGTCTTGAACAAAGCTTCAACGAAACCATGGAGCAGCATGAACTTAAGAAGGGTGATGTGCTCCTTCCTTTGCGTATTATGCTGGTTGGCGCCAAATATGGTCCGGGAGTATTTGTTATAGCTGAAATGATAGGGAAAACAGAAACCGGGGAAAGAATAAAAAATGTACTGTCAAAGCTTTAAAAAATCGAACGTAAACATCTGATTATCAATATACAAGATTGTGGCGCTATATTTGCATAGGTTGATATACTATGCGAATAATGTTCCCAACGTTATCTCTTTTGATATTAAGCTTTTGTGTAGTTAATACACCAGCCTACGCACAGGAGGAGTTAAAAGACAATATAAAAACCGTTATAAAGGCAGTAAAAGTAAAGTATGACCCTGCTTATATTGGAACTTATCCTAAAAATCTAACAGTAAAAATCGTTGGTTCACGGAATGATATCTACTATAAGCTTACTGACCAGCATTACGGGCAAACAGTCAAATATCAGCCCAATACACCTGTAACCATTGGCCTTGGCGCGAGTTACAGGGGCATCGGCGTAACGGTGGGATTCCGGACGGGTATTGTGAAAGGATATGAGAAATACGGCAAAACGAAAAGTTTTGACATGTCCACTCAGTTTTTTCTTCCTAAGATCACTATCAATATATACGGCAATTACTATAGAGGTTACTACATCAGCGATCCTGTTTCTATTCTCACTAATACCACTACCAGCCCTTACTATATAAGGCCGGATATGCGCACTGGGATAATTGGGCTCGATGGCGAGTACATATTTAATGCGAAGAAATTTTCATTTGCAAGTACCTTTTCGCAAAAGCAATTCCAGAAAAAAAGCGCGGGCTCCTTACTTTTTGGTGGTGGGGCCTATGCGATCTTTATCAATGGCGATTCGTCCATTGTGCCCAATTCAATATATAATGCTGATTTCTTCCGGGGGGACCGCTTTAATAAATCAAATATCTACAGCCTTATTATCAATGGTGGGTATGCTTACAATCTGGTAGTGAAAAAAAATTACTTCGTGTCAGGCGCATTGAACCTGGGTGGCGGATTGAGTTATACAAGCCTGGCAAATACCGTCTCAGGAAACAGGGATGATAAGCTGGGCACGCAGCTCGATGTAGCCCTCCGCCTTGGTACGGGTTATAATTCATCCCGCACCTTTATTGGCTTTCAGTACTTACTGCTTATAACAAAAAACATGACCCCTATTCCGTCTACAAGGGAGGATTTCGGTGTAAGCAGCTACCGAATGACATTTGCGCGGCGCTTAAAATTCAGGGAAAAGCACATTGATAAAGCAATGAAGCAGCTTACAAAATAATAGCAAAGTCCTAAAAGAAAAAGCCCCCGAAACATCGGGGGCTTTAATATTTTAGTGCGATTCTTCACCCGGTTTCAGGGGCTCGGTTTGCATTATATAGTCATTACCATTTCCATCGTCCTTATAGTCATACGGCCAGCGATGTACTTCAGGGATCTCACCAACCCAGTTACCATGTCCGGGCTTGATAGGCGTAGTCCACTCGAGTGTAGGTGAACCCCATGGATTCATTACAGTTACTTTGCGGCCGCGCCAGATGCTTACAAAAAAGTTATAAACAAAGAGCAGCTGAGCAAAGAATACTATTATCGCTACGATGCTGATGAAGCCGTTCAGGCTGATGAATTGCTTGTACGATTCCCAGGCGCTGTAGTCATAATAACGACGTGGCATACCAGCGATACCTTCGTAGTGCATTGGCCAGAAAATCAGGTAAGCACCCGCAAAGGTTATAAAGAAGTGTATATAGCCGAGTGTATTATTCATAAAGCGGCCAAACATCTTAGGGAACCAATGATAAATACCGGCGAACATACCCATAAAGGCCGATACACCCATTACTATATGGAAGTGCGCGACAACGAAGTACGTATCGTGGAGGTGAATATCCAATGCTGAGTTACCCAGGAAGATACCGGTAAGACCACCAGAGATGAACATAGAAACAAAGCCCATTGCGAATAGCATACCAACGGTGAAACGGATATTACCGCGCCACATGGTAGTAAGCCAGTTAAATACTTTCACAGCCGACGGCACCGCAATGAGCAGTGTGAGCAATACGAATATGGAACCCAGGAAGGGGCTCATACCCGTTACGAACATATGGTGCGCCCATACAAGGAATGCAAGTACGGTAATACCGACAAGTGATATGATCATCGCAAAGTAACCAAATATGGGTTTGCGGCTATTGTTCGATAATACCTCGGAAGCCATACCCATACCCGGGAGCATGATAATGTATACCTCAGGGTGACCAAGGAACCAGAATAAGTGCTGGTAAAGGATGGCAGAACCACCGATGTGTGATAATGCTTTACCGCCGATAAATATCTCCGACAGGTAGAAGCTGGTACCGAAGTTACGATCGAATATCAGCAGTACAAAACCTGAAAATAGTACAGGGAATGAAAGAATACCAAGTACGGCAGTAAAAAACAGCGCCCAGATAGTAAGTGGCAGACGGGTCATTGTCATACCCTTAGTACGCATATTTAATATAGTAGATACATAGTTGAGGCCGCCCAACAGGGATGACACAACGAATAATGACATACTGATAAGCCAGAGGTCCATACCTATACCGGAACCCATTGATGCTTCTTTCAAAGCACTTAGAGGCGGATACGTTGTCCAACCACCTGAAGCAGGACCGGTTTGCACAAACAAGGAAACGAACATAAAGATACTGGCTGCAAAGAAGAACCAGTAAGAAAGCATGTTCATGAAAGGCGATGCCATATCACGTGCGCCCACCTGCAGCGGTATAAGAATGTTTGCGAAAGTTCCGCTCAAACCGGCAGTCAATACAAAGAACACAAGAATGGTACCGTGCATGGTCACAAGTCCGTAATAAAATTCAGGCGATAGCTTTCCGCCCTTAGCCCATTCACCGAGGAACTTCTCCATTATGGGGAAGGTCTGATCAGGGAAACCGAGCTGCAAGCGGAAGAATACGGAGAACAGCGCTCCTATAATAGCCCATATGATACCGGTAACAAGGAATTGCCTGCCGATCACCTTATGGTCCTGGCTGAAAATATACTTCCAAATAAAATGCTGCTCATGATGCTCATGATCATGATGCCCAGTTCCTACGTCGTGTCCATGGGCTACATTTGGCCCATCAATAATAACTGTACTCATTTTTTCACTTTTATGGCCAATGTTCCGGCCGATTACTTCATCGTTACTGCTTTAACACTATCGGGTTTTTGTTCTTTCTGCTCAGCTCCGGCGGCCGGTGCTGCAGGAGCAGTTGTAGTGGCATAGTAGGATTGTTGCATCAAAAGCCATGCATCATACTCAGCCTGCGTTTGTACGATCACGGTACCGCGCATAGAATAGTGTCCTTTACCACACATCTGGTCGCAGGATATCTCATAAACAAAATCCGGATTTTTTGTCATTTCTTTCATCTGCTTTGTTGTGAACCTCGGGGTAAACCACATAGTGGTCACAATTCCGGGCACAGCATCCATCTTCATACGAAAGTGTGGCAAGCCAACATCGTGTATCACATCGCGCGAACCGATAATCAGCTTAACCGGTTTATTCACAACAAGGTGCAACTCACCGTTCTGGGCAATGATATCGTCCATATTGTCTTTATCATTCCAGTCGAGGCCCATTACGTTGTTGGCGTCATTTATTTTACGGAAATCTCTTTTACCTAATACACCGTCTTTACCGGGGTAGCGAATAAGCCAGTTGAATTGTTTGCCCACTACTTCAACGATATTAGCATTTTTGGGCGCTTCAGAAGTTACGTTTAGCCAGTTACGAAGACCAACTGCTACCAGGGCAGCCATTGCAATTGCAGGTATAGTAGTCCAGATTATCTCAAGCTTGTTGTTGTGGGGGTAGAAGAACGCAGTGCGTTTTTCAGTTGACTGATAACGGAAGGCAAACCAAAATAATACAGCCTGTGTGGCGAAAAACACGATACCAGTTACAATCAATGTGTACATGAACATGGAGTCGTAGTTCACACCTTGCTCAGAAGCCGAAGGAGGGAGCATCTTTCCGTCAAACAATTGGTTGCATTTCCAGATGCCGTACATTCCTAAAAAGAAGAATGCTACCAGCAACCACGCAATCGTCTTGTTGGTCTGCTCTTTTACTTTCGTTTCCTCGCGAAGCATTGAAGCATATTCGCCTGCTTTGCCGATCTGGTAAATAATGATAAAAACCAGAATTATCAATACTAATGTTATAAATCCCGACATGGTCAGTTCAGCTTGTATTTACTTTTGTTAACTTTTAATAAGGTCAATATACCCTTGTCAAAAAACAATTTACGCTACTTATTAACTATGGTGTATCACCGTTTCCTTCAGCAACATATTATTTACCGGCACCAGGGAATGTTTCGATAATGTTTTTGACACAGTAAAGATCAACACGCCTGCAAAACCTGCAAATATTCCTATTTCGTACCAGCTGATATGCCAATGGTCTTTCATTGGGTTTGGCATAACAAGTTGGAAGAAATCAAGCCAATGACCGAATATGAGTACCATTGCCATGAACGTAACTGTAAAATAGTTGCGTTTGCTTGGCGCAGTCATCAGTATAAGTATCGGCATCACGAAGTTGATAATAACGTTGGCATAAAATATCAGGCTATACGGTCCCTGCTGGCGCAACTTGAAGAAAATGGTTTCTTCAGGTTCATTAGCATACCATATAAGCATATACTGGTCAAACCAAACGTACGTCCAGAAGATACTGAATGCGAACATGAACTTACCCAGATCATGGACGTGCTCCTTATTTACCAGCTCAAGATTACCCTGGTTCTTAAGATAAACAACCCAAAGGAGTATCAGGGCCATGCCACTTACGAAAATACTTGCAAAGTTGTACCAGCTGAACATTGTAGAGAACCAATGTGCCTGTATGCTCATGATCCACATCCATGGAGTAACACTCATTTGCGTAAGCCAGTATACACCAAGAAACACACCCGACCATTTAACCATTGTCCAATATATCTTGGTATCGTTTTTTGGAGCTTTTTCCTGTGCCAGTGACAAGGCCTGGAATTTCTTCCCAAAGAACGACCATGCAGCAATTGTAAAAAGGGTAAAACCTACGAACATTCCGGGATTAAGGAAGGCACCTTTCTTCTGCTCAATTTCGTCCGGGTGCATCCATGTGTAGATCGGGTTATGCACTGCATTACCGCTACCAATATTATAAGTGAACGCTACTGCAAACAATATCACTGCCGCTATTACACCAAACACCCAAACATTTGCGCCTATGGCCTCGGGCACACGACGATATGCGACGATCCATGAACCTTGTGCCAGGGAAGTTGCCGCCTGGATAAAAATGCTGGCTGCTGTTATCATTAAGAAGTAGACACTATCCTGGATAAGTGATGTCCAGAAACGTGATTTTTCAAACACATCGTTACTACCAAGCAATACTACCGCACCCACTATTAATGTAATAATACCAATAAGCATAAGCGCTATGCTGGTATTGCGTAATCGTGCCGGTATCTCAAAACGTTCGTTCATTGGTCAACTTTTATTGGAAGTACTACGTTTATATATTTTTTTTATTAACCCTTATTGTCTTTCTTTTCAACAGCCTTTGCTGTATCTGCTGCTGCATTAGCCTGGGGAGCCGCTACAGGCATATTACCCAGTGTAAACGCGTCACCACCATTGCTACTCTGTATTTGTTTGATATATGCTATCACCTGCCAACGCTGCTTTACGTCAAGCTGGCTGGCATAAGAGCCCATCATATTCTTACCATATTTTGCAGCTGCATACATTTGGCCTACTGGCATATGCAGGTATTTGGCGTCTTTGAAATTTGCAGGCATTGCCGCAAATTTTCCATTTTTATATAATGGTCCCTGTCCGTCAAGTTCAGCTCCATGGCATATTGCACAGTAAATGTTGAACAGGCGTTGCCCCTCTTTCATTTCCCCTTCGTTAAAGCGTAATGCCGTTGTATATGTCTTATATGCATTGGTATCGCCTTCTACCAGGTGATCAGGCAACTCGTGTCCCATTGCTATGGTACCTGCTACCGGCGGCCTGCTCGTCTGGCTATCGGCAAAGTTGGGATTGTATGTATAAGCATCGTAAGCACGCGAGTAGGTCATGTCAGGTGCATAGACCTTACCCGGATTGCGGCGAGTGTTGCCGCTATTGCATGCCGTCAGCCCCAGTCCTATTATAAGGCTTGCCACTACTATGCTTTGGGTCTTATTCATATTAATTTAAAATTCTAAAGTCAAAATTCAAAAAGTATCGTACTCTTAAGCTAATTCATAAGGCTCTTTCTTGTCCCAGCGGCCATACCACCAGTCAGCTTCAGCAACCTGTATATTAGTTTCAACGGCACCTGTTGTTTTCAAAAAATCTATTACTTCCTGCTCATTTGTATGGTCATTCAGTTCTATAGCCATCACAAAAAGATCATCACTTTGGCGTGGATGAAACACGTGCTTTTTAACACCCGGCATTACCTGGTTAAGGTAGCACCACGTAAGCACCATACCCACAGCCGAGAACAATACGGTAAGCTCAAAAGTTATCGGTATGAATGCCGGTAATGAAAAGTGAGGTTTACCACCAAAATTGATAGGCCAGTCGGATGTAAATATCCATGACATAAAGCCTAAGGCAGTGCTGGTACCACAAAGACCGAAGATAAAACCGGCAGTATGCAGGTCCGTATCCTTCAGGCCCATAGCATGGTCAAGACCGTGCACCGGGAAAGGCGTATATACATCGTGCATTTTATAACCGCTATGACGTACTGATTTCACAGCTGGAAACAATACTTCTTCATCATCATAAGCCGCTACAGCAAATTTCTTTATAGCCATTTTAATTCAAAATTCTAAAGTCAAAATTCAAAAAGCTTTCGCTCTTAACTTTCATTATTAGTGTGCGTGGGCAGCAGTTTGCTCGCGTACAAATTCTTCCGTGCTCTTCTCTTCTATCGAAGCCATTCTTCTCTTCTGGGCTTCGCCCGATGTTTTCAGTACGTGTTTAATTTCAGCAACCGCAACTATCGGGAAGTATTTCGCAAAGAGGAAATAGCAGGTAAAGAACAAACCAAATGTACCCAGGTAGAAACCTACCTCTGTCCATGTAGGTGAGTAGTAAGACCAGCTACTTGGCAGGTAATCACGATACAATGATGTAACGATGATCACGAAACGCTCGAACCACATACCTATGTTCACTACTATCGACATAATGAAAGTAAATGGAATGTTACGGCGCAGTTTTTTGAACCAGAACAGCTGTGGCGACACCACGTTACAAGTCATCATTGCCCAGTAGCTCCACCAGTAAGGACCGGCGATACGCCATTTGAACGCAGCACCTTCATAAGGGTTGGCGCTATACCATGATATGAAAAGCTCTGTAAGGTATGCGCAACCTACTATAGAACCGGTAAGCACTATTACCTTATTCATCGCCTCAAGGTGGCCAACAGTAATATAATCTTCAAGGTGTAATATCTTACGTGACAGTACCAGCAGGGTATTCACCATCGCAAAGCCTGAGAATACGGCACCCGCAACGAAGTATGGCGGGAAGATGGTAGTATGCCAGCCAGGTATTACAGATGTAGCAAAGTCAAAGGATACTATGGTGTGTACAGAAAGTACCAGTGGTGTTGAAAGGCCTGCCAATACAAGTGCAAGTGCTTCCTGACGCTGCCAGTTCTTTGCAGTTCCCGTCCAGCCAAACGAGGCAAATCCATACATCATTTTGCGGAATTTCGTTTTAGCCCTGTCGCGGATAGTTGCAAAATCGGGGATAAGACCTGAATACCAGAACAACAATGATACTGTGAAGTAAGTAGATATCGCAAATACGTCCCAAAGCAGGGCCGAGTTAAAGTTGGGCCATAAAGCACCGCGTGAGTTAGGATAAGGCAGTACAAAGAAACCATCCCATACACGACCCATGTGGAAGATAGGGAACTGGCCCGCGCACATTACAGCAAAGATCGTCATCGCTTCAGCCGCACGGTTCACACCTGTACGCCAGCCTTGCCTGAACAGCAGAAGGATCGCCGAGATAAGGGTACCCGCGTGACCGATACCGATCCACCATACAAAGTTGGTGATGTCCCAACCCCAGCCCACGGTACGATTAATACCCCAGGTTCCTATACCCCAATAAACTTCCCATGTTACGCAGAACACACCATTGTCCAATAGGGCAAGGGAGAAAAAGAAACCAACATACCANNAGTTGGTGATATCCCAACCCCAACCTACAGTACGGTTAATACCCCAGGTTCCTATACCCCAATAAACTTCCCACGTTACGCAGAACACACCATATGCCAACAAGGCGAGGGAGAAAAAGAACCCTACATACCACATGCGCCCGGGCTTGCGCTCGATGGGGCTTATGATATCTTCTGTCACCTGGTGATAATCTTTGTCACCATCTACCAGTGGTTCGCGTACAACCGATTCGTACTTTAAATGCATAGCACCTAATTAGAAAAATTTCGTTTAAATATTTTTTGCGTCAACCTTACTCACTATTCTTTCGACGCTGTTTTTACTCATATTATTCTTTATCTCCGCAGCAACACATTAGATGTGATTCTCCATCAAAATATCATCTTTAGTTCCCGACATTATTTCTTCTGTATTACGTACCCTTGCCAGGTAGTTAACATTAGGTAATGTATGGATGTCTTCAAGCACGTAGAAAGTACGCTCAGCCTGTTCTTCACGGCGTGTTTTGTACAGTGCGCTTGCTTTATCATTCATGTTACCGAAAGTGATGGCATTTGTTGGACAAGCTTGCTGGCAAGCTGTGCGTGCTTCACCATCCTTCACAGGGCGGTTTTGCTTCTTGGCAGTGAGCTTGGCATCCTGCAGGCGCTGCACGCAGAAACTACATTTTTCCATCACACCGCGGCTACGAACTGTTACGTCTGGGTTCAACACCATACGTGTCAGGTCGTCATTCATATCATCACGACGGTAGTCTTNNGCCAGTTAAAGCGACGTACTTTATAAGGACAGTTATTAGCGCAATATTTAGTACCGATACAACGGTTATAAGCCATTTGGTTTATACCCTCGCTGCTGTGGTTGGTAGCATCAACAGGGCAAACGTTTTCGCAAGGCGCGTTATCGCAATGCTGGCACAGCATAGGCTGGAAAACGGTCTGTATGCTGTCCGGGTCAGCAGGGTTACCGCTGAAGTAACGGTCGATGCGCATCCAGTGCATTTCGTGCACTTTCAGTACATGTGTTTTACCTACTACTGATATGTTATTTTCTGCCTGGCAACCCATTACACACGCACCGCAACCGATACAAGTGTTCAGGTCTATCGACATGCCCCAGTGAATACCAAGATGTTCGTATTCAGGGTACATGGTACCATTCTTACGGAAGTTTTGTTCCATTTCTTCCGCACTCATCTTTTCTATCTTCTCTTCGTTGCCGGCTTCCCATGGAAGAACAGCAAACTCACCTATTTCCTTACGGCGCTCATTGATCAGCACTTGCGGATCTTTAGAGAACTCGTTAAATGTATATTCACGAACTACAGGACGGTGTTCATAGCTATGGTGCGTCTGCGTAATAGCAACATCGTACATGTCCTCCGTTTTCTCTATCGTCGCGGCTGTATTATAGTCAAAAGTCAGCCCGTTATAGGTTACATATGGATATGCATTTTTACCGCCTTTCTTATCTGTTGCGCTATCGCTGCTCGCTGCTGCACGACCAACTTTCGCATCGCGCCCGTAACCTACGGCTACTGCTACTACGTTGTTGTGCATACCTGGCACCACCACCACCGGCAGTAACAAGTCAGGAGCACCTGCAACTTTTATGCGCACCACTCTTTTCTGTGTGAAAACTTCATTCTGGGCGTTCAGCTCAGCATCAAGTTGTTTTGCTCTCGCAGGCGATACGCATGCGTAGTTATCCCAGGTTGCTTTGGTAATAGGATCAGGCATTTCCTGCAGCCATGGGTTATTGCTCCATGGGCCACCATGCCCCATACTCACCTTCTGGTATACTACCAGTTCTATATCGCTTCCTTTCTTCGCCTGTATTTTTGCTATTGCATCAGCTACGTTTCCTGTAAACGCTGTGCCACCCATCGCCATTTCGCCGGCAGGTTCTACAACGCCCATCTGCAATGCACGGTCAAAGTTCTCCTGGCTGCCCATCTTGGTCATCCAGTAGGTTTTCCAGTAGTCCCCATAAGTGGTTGTGGCGCCGGCCCATGTTAAAAGGCTATCCTGGAACGCACGGGTTTTGAACAAAGGAGCTATACCCGGCTGCATAAGGCTGTAGTAACCTGTTTTAGGCTCTGCATCGCCCCAGCTTTCCAGGAAGTTATGATCAGGTGTAACGAATTTGCATTTCTGTGCTGTTTCATCCATGCGATCTGCAAAGGAAACAGTAAGCGGAACTTTAGCAAGGCCTTCGGCAAATTTTTTGCCATCGTGGTATTCATAAACAGGGTTCACACCATGTATCATCACGGCGCCTACCTGGCCTGCATTCATTGCTTCATTTAGTGCAACCAGGTCGGCATCTATACCTTGCCTGTAATTGCTGTTCACTGCCCAGTTGATGGCAGTACCGTTTGCGCCTATATTAGCGTTAATAGCATTTACAACAGTCTGTACCGATACGTCGTTGCTGCCACATACTACTATACCATTACCTTTTTTCAGGTCGGCAGCAGCTTTAGTGATCAGTTCATTCAACCTTGGGCTAAGCTCCGGGGCAGCACCGCCAACCAACGCATTGTACAATGCCACGGCTACAGCACCCATTTCGGATGGCTTGCATGTAGCGCGTTCATCAGCAGTGGCACCGCTGATGGTGTGCATAGCTTCTATCTGGTAGTGCTTAGACATTTTCATGTTCTTTGCACTCACACGGCGGCCGGCTGCATATTGTTTTGCAAACTCAGCGGGCGATAACCATGTACCCAGGAAGTCTGCACCTATACTTACAATTGTCTGTGCTTTATCGAAATGATAAGAAGGCAATGCGCGCTTACCGTAGCTTGCTTCATTGGCCAGCAGCATACCTGAATAAGAAATTGGGTCATAAACCACATGTTTCGCATTCGGGAATTTAGTTATGAACTGGCTGATAATATCTTTTGTAGTAGGGCTGAGGATAGAACCGGTAAGGATATACGCAGGCTTTCCTGCATTGGCAGCCAACAGTTCTTTCACCTGGCGGTCGATAGCATCATAAGTTGCTTCCTGCCCGTCAGCATGCGGGTAGCGCATGCGTGTCTTATCATAAAGGTTAAGTACAGAAGCCTGTACACGGGCCGATGTGGCACCACGTGTAACAGAAGAAAGCTCATTACCTTCTATTTTTATAGGACGACCGTCACGTGTTTTTACAACGATAGCGCAGTAATCGCCACCATCATTAAAGGTTGAAGCGTAGTAGTTGGGCACACCCGGCACTATATCCTCTGGCTTTATAGCATAGGGTATAGCTTTACGCACAGGCATTTCGCAACTTGCAGCAAGTGTGGCTGCTACGGTGCTAAAACCTAAGAACTTCAAAAAGTCGCGGCGGGGAGTAG
>DDET01000013.1:0-34300 GCA_002336915.1 Bacteroidetes bacterium UBA1947
GCGAAACAGTGCACATGTTCGTGGAGCGCAAGAACTACCGCGGCGTATTCCTTCCCGGCTACGAACCAATGACCAGCGAATACAACCCCGAAGGCACCGGCCTTCTGTATATAGATCATTGCGTAGGCAACGTAGGCTGGAACCGCATGAACGATACCGTTAAGTGGTATGAAGACGTTATGGGCTTCGTAAACATCCTCTCCTTCGATGACAAACAGATAAATACCGAGTACAGCGCCCTGATGAGTAAAGTAATGAGCAATGGCANNAAATTCCCCATCAACGAACCTGCCGAAGGCAAGAAAAAATCACAGATAGAAGAATACCTCGACTTCTATGAAGGCGAAGGCGTGCAGCACGTAGCCATAGCCACCAACGATATCATCACTACGGTACGCGCGCTCAAATCGCGCGGCGTAGAATTCCTCAGCGCTCCACCAAATGCATACTACGAAGACCTCCTGACCCGCGTAGGCAAAATAGACGAAGACCTTGCCCCACTCCAGGAGCTCGGCATCCTCGTAGATTGCGATGAGGAAGGCTATCTCTTACAGATATTCACCAAACCCCTCGAAGATCGCCCAACGCTCTTCTTCGAAATAATACAGCGTAAAGGTGCGCAAAGTTTCGGTGCAGGCAATTTCAAAGCCCTCTTCGAATCAATTGAGCGGGAGCAAGCAAAACGTGGTAATTTATAACACAAGATTATAATAAGGTAAAGCCCTTCGCACAACGGGGGGCTTTATTTTTGAAGATCAAAAATGGACGCAGACAAACAAGAACAGGAACTGCTCAACAAAGCCCTCTCCGAATGGAAAGAGCAGGGCCTGCTGTCCGCTGAAAAGACCGATGAGCTTCGTAACAGCATCAAACCCAAAGGCACACAACAAATAGCCCAATACTTTTTCTTCATTGCCATCTCCTGTATCCTCTTAGCATTTGGTGCCATCTTCATTGATGATAAACTGCTCGAAAAAGTAAAAACATACTTCGCCTTCAGCAACCTCGCAATCGCAGGTCTGATGCTCGCTCTATCCATAGTCTGGTTCTGGTATATCATCCGCAAACGGCAGTCCAAACCTGGCACCATCTCCTACGAGATATACATGATCATTGGTGCCCTGTCCGCACTCTGCACGCTCACCTACATCTGTAAGGACACAGGCTTCGGCCCCAACTACACAGGTTTCCTATTTGTAACATTCCTCCTGCTCTTCACCCTTTCATCCCTCTTCCGCTCCCGCGCATTATGGATAGCGGGCATACTCGCACTCATGGGCTGGTATGGTGCAGTCAGCACCCTCTACGCCACCGATGATCGGTTCCTCGGCATGAACTACCCCATGCGCTTCTCCGTCTTCGGTTTGCTCTTATTAGGCTGTTCATTCCTGTTAAAGAAAATACACCTCGCATCATTCGCCCAACGCATCACATTCGTAACATCGCTCATTATATTATTCACCGGCCTATGGGGCGTTTCCATCTTCGGCAACTTCAGCCATCTCGAAGAATGGTCTCGTGTGCGACAGGTACATGTATTAGCTTATGCATTTGTATTCGGAATTGCGGCTGTTATATCCTTCTTCGCTGGTATAAAATTCAAAGACGATTTTGCCCGCGATATGGGCGTCCTCTTCCTGCTCGTCAACCTCTACACCCGCTATTTCGAATACTTTTGGGACTCGGTAAATAAAGGAATTTTCTTCCTTATACTTGCAGTCTCATTCTTCCTGGTAGGCAAGTGGATAGAAAAGAAAAAGAGAACAAATGGCAAGGTACTTTCTTGAGCTAACATATAACGGCACTGCATTTCATGGCTCGCAAGTGCAGGGCAGTACCCCTACTGTGCAGCTGGCGCTTAATAAAGCCCTCAGCACCATCCTGCGCGAACCCGTAGAGACCTTCGGTGCCTCCCGTACCGATGAGGGCGTGCATGCCCTTTGCAACTACTACCATTTCGATACAGATAAAGAGCTGCTGCAGGTTTTCTTTTACAACCTCAATTCCATACTCCCCGGCACCATAGCGGTAAACAAAATGTTCCTCGCCAATGACCCCGAACTCAACTCCCGCTTTGCTGCCCTCACACGTCGCTATCGTTACCGTATATACGCAAAAAAAGACCCTTTCATTTTAGAGCGTGCATACCATTTCCCCTTCAAGCTTGATCGCGCACTTTTAGATGAGACAGCAAAGATCATCATGGAGCATGAAAACTTCGAGACCTTCTCCAAGCGCAATACCCAGTCATTTACCTTCATCTGCAAGATCCATCAGTCATACTGGGAACAGGTGGACAAAGAGCTGCACTACGTAGTAGAAGCCAATCGCTTTCTTCGCGGCATGGTGCGTGGCCTTGTAGGCACTCAACTGCAAGTAGCAAGAGGCCGTATGACCATGGAAAACTTCCGCGCGGCCATACACGCCAAAGACTGCACCCTCGCCGATTTCAGCGTCCCCGGCCACGGACTTTATTTGGAGAATATCAAATACCCCGACGGAGCACTAACAGAATTGTTTGTCTAAATATTATTCCTCGCGTCATTGCGAGGCACGAAGCGATCTCACGAAATGAGTGAATGACTCGCGCAGGAAAAATTTGCACATTAACTACCCTCCATATATCCTCAGCTTCGCCATCTTAATAGTCCTTTTCAGTTTACTCTCCTTCGGCTTCATCAACTCGTTGGGGTCCGGCTCCTTCTCCTTCACATAGCCGCCAATATTTATACCCTTATCCAGCAGCGCGCGGAAGAAATCATTACCGCTGGCATCATCATGAAAAAACAATTTATGTTCCACACCACCCTTGCCGGCCTCCATATATTTACTGCTCGATCTTTCCTTTATGTCCTTTTTATGAGACACAAACAAAGCCGCCAAATTCACATGATGCTCATTCTCCAGGTTATCCGGCATCCTGAATACTAACTCAGTCATAATAAGTACAAATTCTAGTTCTAAATATACAAAAACGAACTTAAAAAGCCCTTATCCTGAACTCGTTCCAGGACCTTGTACAACATAACTCGCGCCGGAATTCCCCCTTCAGGGGGCTAGGGGCTTAACTTATTGCCTTCGCAATAAAGAAGGCCGCAGCCGCAGCAATAGAGCCTATCACCGCCACCTTCACCGCACCCGCCCATGGCTTTTGCCCAGTCACCTTGGCCTTGAAGAAGCCAAAAACGAACAGGCAGACCACAGTTATCACTGCGCTCCATTTCAGCCCCTCGGCAGGCGTCTTGGTCAGGAAATATGGTGTCAATGGAACCAGCCCGCCTACCACGTAGCTCAGGCCTATATTGAAGGCACTGTTCCTTGCCCGTTTGGGGTTTGGTTCATCCAGTCCCAGCTCATACTTCATCATAAAGTCCACCCACTTCTCTTTGTCCTTGGCCATCTCATCGGCTATCAGGTCCTGGGTCTCTTTGCTCAGTCCCATCTCGGCGAACACATCCCGCACCTCCTGCTTCTCCACTTCCGGCAGGTGTTCTACCTCATATTCTTCACGCCTCTTTTCCGAGTTGTAATGGTCCACCTCGGTGCGGCCCGCCAGGTAGCCGCCCAGGCCCATGGCTATGGCGCCGGCAGCTATTTCCGCCAGGCCAGCTGTAATGATGATGGCTGTATTATCCACCGCCCCGCTCAGCCCTGCAGCCAGCGCAAAAGGCACCGTAAGCCCATCGGACATGCCAATGACTATATCCGTGACCAGGTCACTGCTCTTAAAATGTTCTTCTTCGTGTTTAGCGGCCATTTAGAAATGTTGTTCCAGGCTTTTTTTGATAATGCCTATGCATTCATCTATCTGCGCCCTGGTGATGGTGAGGGGCGGGGCAAATCTTATCTTGTCGCCATGCGTGGGCTTTGCCAGCAGGCCGTTCTCTTTTAGTTTCAGGCACAGGTCCCATGCAGCATCTTTATCCGCATGGTCTATTACTACCGCGTTCAGCAGGCCCTTGCCCCGCACTATGCTTATATTAGTATGTTCTAAGGCCCTCAGTTGTTTGCGGAAGTACTCGCCCTGCACAGCAGCATTCTCGCCCATCTTTTCATCTTTCAGTACCTGCAGCGCTGCCATGGTCACCTTGCAGGCCAGCGGGTTGCCGCCATAGGTGCTGCCGTGTTCACCCGGCTTTATGCACAGCATTATCTCATCATCGGCCAGCACTGCAGAGACAGGCATGGTACCGCCCGACAGCGCCTTGCCCAGTATCAGTATATCGGGGCGCACATCTTCATGGTCGCAGGCCAGCATTTTGCCGGTACGTGCCAGGCCTGTTTGTATCTCATCGGCTATGAACAGTACATTCGCATCTTTACACATAGCAGCCGCTTTGCTTAGGTAGCCTTCATCAGGCACCACCACACCTGCCTCGCCCTGTATAGGCTCTACCAAAAAGCCCACCATGTTCTTATCCTGCAGTGCAGCCTGCAGCGCATTGATATCATTGTAGGGTATTACTTCGTAGCCCGGTGTAAAGGGCCCGAAGTCCTTCTTCGAATCAGGATCGGTGCTGAAACTTATCACATTTATCGTGCGACCGTGAAAGTTATTGGCACACACTATTATTTTTGCCTTGTTATCCGCCACACCCTTTACCATGTAGCCCCATTTACGCGCCAGTTTCAGGGCTGTTTCTACCCCTTCCACGCCCGTATTCATGGGCAGCACCTTATCATAGCCAAAATATTTCGTGATATACTCCACATACTCTGCCATCAGTTCGCTATGGAAAGCCCGTGATACCAGCGTAAGTTTAGTTGCCTGCTCTATGAATGCCTTAATGATCTTAGGATGGCAATGCCCCTGGTTAACGGCCGAGTATGCCGAAAGGAAATCGTAATAGCGCCTGTCGTCCACATCCCATACATACACTCCCTCGCCGCGACTCAATACCACGGGCAGCGGGTGATAATTATGCGCGCCGTAGCGCTCCTCTTTCTCCAGTAATTCCTGTGTCTTAGCAGATAAATTCATAGTAGCCAGCATATTGCAAAATTAAGCATTTGGGGCGAGAGAAAACATTTGTTTTATTTTTAATGGCACAGTATAGTAGTATAGCGTGCGACATCACGTGGCTCCACTGGAGCCTTCCATTATTTGTAAATAACATTTCTATAAATACGGTACTCCTACGGAGTGATGTTTTTGCTGTAGCTTGTAGGATTTTGATATCCTCTTTTTCTATAAACACGTTACTCCTAGGGAGTATTCGCGCGGAATAGGGATCAATAGCTGTACAATTTCATTCATATTTCAGCCCTGTAGGGGCTACGTGTTTATAGTACCACCATGCCAACCCAATCGTGCAGGCTCCGGCGGAGCCCCGTGATGTTCTACTCCAACCATTCAAAGAGATATTTTTCCTCAAATGGCAATTCAAATTTTTCTAAAAACTCGAAATATTCCTGTTTGAATGATTTTTTCTTGTGATGTTCTTCCTGATTCAAAATATATTGACAAACATTGTTGATCTGCGATTGACCATAGGAAAAAACACCATACCCTTCTTGCCAGCTAAATACTCCTTTAACCCATTTTTTCTCTTTGATAAACTCATTGCTTTTGACCTTGATCTCTTTTACAAAATCCGAGATCAGGATCGTTGGTTTAAAACCAAATGCGTATGATCGGGCATGCAATGTACGGCGAGCATTTTTGCATTCCTGGCCTGAACAAGAGACGTTATGTATTTGTGCAGTTCCTCCTTGTGTTCACGTGGGATGAGATTTTGACGTCCTTGTACGGCAAAGACAAATTGTAAGTATATCTGTGAGAATGTGTTTGCCATTCGCGTGAATTTACGGAGCACCTACGGAGCTCTAACTTATTTAAAGATAATTTTTTCTATAAACACGGTACTCCTACGGAGTTTTTCTATTGACAAGATAATTTTATTATAAACAAGTTGTCCCACGGAATAAGTTTGGCAGTTCTGTCTATTTTTTATTGACACGCATCGTGAATACCTTCCCGCCGATGGAGAATAGTTGCGTTTCTTCTTTTGGTGGTTGTTCCGTTGCCCTTTCTTCGGGTGGTTTATTTAGCTCCTTCTCCTTTTTTAGCGCAAGATATTTTTGATATGCCTGTCCGGCTGATAATCCTTTATATAGGTCGTGTGGATCTTGCACAGCCTGATTATTATTTCCGGTTTCAGATTCGTTTATAATTACCGATCCGTCATCGCCTGAATTAGTATTTTCCACATCAAGTGATTGGTTTTCACTTGGTTGTTGTTGGGTTTCATAATTACCGATAATTTCCGATGGGTCATTGGGGTTACTCAAAGGTGGTGTTGATAACCGCTCCAATTCTTCTTTAACTGAAACATCAGCATTAGAACCGGGGATTGCTGCTTCCACTTCATTCATCTCCTCAATGTTGTCGTGAGATTGCTTTACCGATATATCATCGAGACGGGCTGTTCCTCGCAATGCCGCGATCGCAAAATCTTGTTCTGTCGGCTCTGTATAGTATTCTTCAGATTCACCAGCCTGTCCAATATCTCCATTACTGTTCTCAAAGGCAGGAATCGGTTCTTCATATTCAATATCGTATGGGTGAAAACCTTGTGTGGCCTGAGATTTCAGGAAACTATCGGCGTAGTTAGTGAAAAGCTGACTGTGTTCATGGCTTTTGGGTACCATCCATGAAATGAATTTCTGGAACAGTTCCATATACTCGGACTGAGTAGCTTTTTTCTTCGACCGATCGATGGTTAGCATCATCTTGCGAAATATTTCCGCCTCCTGCAATGATGGGTACCTTTTGCCCGGCTCGCGTGAACGGATGTCATTATTAAGCTCCTGCACCTGGGCATAAAAGTTCTCAATAATCAGTGAAGGCATCAGGTTGCTGGCTGAGCGAAGCCGATGCCAGTCGCCTTCTCTTGTCCATAAATAAAGTGTCTTGTCACTTACACCGACCTCCGCCGCGATCTCGCCCTGCGACTTACCGGATTGAAAAAAGAGGGCGCGGGCAAGCTCCTGTTTTTGTTCGTTTACTGTTCTCATGGATTAAAACCCCCTAAAGGGAGGGGTATAGTTTAATAGTTTTTACAGATGCTTTTTTTGCGCAGGGGAGCGCAAAAAAAGTTTTAGCGGAACAAAGTTCGGGCGGGAAAACGAGGCGAACAAAAGAAAAATCTATGATACCCTTTTAGAAGGGTATCATAACCTTTCAGAAGGGTATCATACTGCTATTTTCGGGTCTAAAACCTTACTGGTGGCGGATCTTGCTGTAGCAAAAATTGCAAAGTGAAAATGAAGGCTCAGACTGAGACCATTTATGTGCCCGACGGCAGAATTGCCGCCATCAATCAACCTAAATTAATGATATATATCCTCGCCCTTAATGACCACCGTCATATACAAAAAATCATGCGCATAGTTCTTTTGAAGTATCGATAACTATCTAAAAAACAAGCGTATGAAATTTCCTTTTACACCGCAGCAATTCATGGATGTGATCAAAGACTACAACCTGGCTATATGGCCATTGCAAATTGTATTCTACATCCTGGCATTGCTGTCCATATTCTTATTGCTTACAAAGCTTAGCTGGTCCGGCAGAACTATTTCCGGCATCCTTGCATTTTTCTGGTTGTGGATGGGCCTCGCATACCATATCCGTTTTTTTGCGGACATTAATCCCGCAGCCAAAGTTTTCGCTGCGGCATTTATTTTGCAAGGCCTGCTCTTTTTATATTTCGGCCTGGTAAAGTCAAAACTGAATTTTCATTTCAGGCCCGATGCCATGGGCATCACAGGCTTTATCTTTATTCTATTTGCCCTGGTCATTTACCCGCTCTTAGGTTATACGCAAGGGCACATTTATCCCTCGTCCCCCACCTTCGGGCTGCCCTGCCCCACCACTATTTTCACTTTCGGCGTGCTTTTGTGTACTACAAAAAGAGTTTCTGTCATCACTTATATCATACCGCTGCTATGGGCAGCTATCGGCACTACCGCGGCATTTAAACTGGGCATCAAAGAAGACCTTGGGCTCCTGGTATCAGCCGTAGTATTTATCCTGTTGAACATCACCGGCGCTAAACGATTGCCTGATGAATAAAGGGACAAGGATATGGCAAAGCGACCCTGCAAAAATGATGATCTATATCCTCTTTCCGGCTGACCATTGTCATCTTATAAAACTGCACCATATAGTTTTTTTGTAGCATCAAGTCAAACCAAAAAAGTGCATATGAAAAACCAGTTTAGCATTCGGATCCTGCAGGGATTTTTTCTCCTCTTATTGCTTAGTGTACTGTTTATTACCAATGCCGATGGTAAGCAGTCCAATACAATAAACAGGGCAGGCAATGTACACCGGAACGAATACCAGCGTATCAGCTGCGGCTACAATTCCAGCTTCGAGCTGCGTGGCGGCACGCTCTGGGCCTGGGGCAGTAACTTTAACGGGCAACTGGGCGACGGTACTTACAACGACCACGAAAACCCGGTACAAGTAGGTAACGACAATACCTGGCACAGCATAGCCGGTGGTACCGGACATACGCTGGCGCTAAAAGCAGACGGCAGCCTCTGGGCATGGGGAAATAATACTTATGGGCAATTGGGCAACGGCAATAATACCAGTAACCCTTCACCCACACAAATTGCAGGCACATGGACCTATATAGCAGCAAATAACTCTTTCAGTCTTGGGCTTAAGGCCGATGGCAGCCTCTGGGCATGGGGTATAAACGATAATGGGCAACTGGGCGATGGCACAACTACGAACAGGAATAGCCCGGTACAGATACCCGGCACCTGGGCGGCTGTTGCTGCCGGTGCCTTTCATACACTGGCATTGCAAGCCGATGGAAGCCTTTGGGTATGGGGCGGCAACTCCGACGGTCAATTAGGAGATGGCACAAACACCAATCATGCAAGCCCGGTTCAGATACCCGGCACCTGGACCACAGTTGCTGCCGGCGCATATCATAGCGCAGCGCTGAAAGCGGATGGCAGCTTGTGGACCTGGGGTAAAAACGCATATGGACAATTAGGTATCGGCAATAATACAAGCAGCAATATACCAGTGCAGGTGACAGGCACGTGGACAAGCATAGCAACAGGAACAGATAACAGCATGGCGCTGAAAGCGAATGGCGAACTGTGGACGTGGGGGTACAACACATATGGAAGCCTGGGAGACGGAACTAATACCCACAGAAATGCACCGGTACAGGTAGCCGGCAGCTGGGTAAATATCTCGGCAGGTGCGGGACATACAATTGGTGAAAAAGTGGATGGCACATTATGGGCCTGGGGCAGGAACGACTATGGGCAGTTTGGCAACGGCAACTGGACCAATAGCAATGTGCCTGTGCAAACAAGCGTGGCACTGCATGAATGGACCAAGGTAAACGGAGGAGAATATTTTACGCTGGCCTTAAAATCGGACGGTGCTCTATGGGCATGGGGTTACAATGGGCATGGTGAACTGGGGGATGGAACAACTACAGACAAGTACATGCCTGTGCTTATCAGCGGATCATGGCTGGATGTGAGTGGTGGCGAATACCACAGCCTGGGCATAAAATCAGATGGTACCCTCTGGGCCTGGGGTTATAATAACAACGGGCAGTTGGGCGATGGAACAAACACCAGCTCCACCATCCCGGTACAGGTAGGCACTGGTAACGACTGGGTAGCCGTATCTGCCGCCCTCAATCATAGTATGGCCTTGAAAGCCGACGGTACACTATGGGCATGGGGCGCCAACTACTATGGACAGATGGGTGATGGCAGCTATGTAGACAAGAACACACCCACCCTGATACCGGGTACATGGAGAACCATTGTTGCCGGCAGTTACCACAGTTTCGGCCTGCGGGACAATGGCACATTATGGGCCTGGGGACAGAATTTCTATCATGGTCAATTGGGCATCGGTGCGAACACCGATTATACATACCCTGTACAAGCGGGAACCGACAATAGCTGGCTTAGAATAAGTTCAGGTTATGCACATGGCATGGGCCTGAAAGCAAACGGCACCATATGGGTTTGGGGTTATGATGGCTATGGGCAACTGGGCGATAATTCATACACTGACAAAAACAGCCCGATACAGGTGGGCGCTGGCAATAACTGGGCATCCATAGCCACCGGCGATATCCATTGCTTAGCATTGACCGACAACGGCAACTTGTGGGGATGGGGTTTTAACAGCTATGGCACGCTGGGTGACGGCACATCAACAGACAGGCTGGTACCCGTGCAGATAATAGCCGAAACGAATGTTGCACAGCTTTACCAATCAACAAATTCATATCATTCCGCTATCCTGAAACCAACGAGGGACAAAGTATGCATGGCAGGGTACAATGCATATGGGCAGCTGGGCAACGGGAACGCAACAAATAGCACCAGCTACAACTGCATCACCAATTGCGTACCTGTGGCACCTTCTATAACCATAAGCGCCAACCCTAATGATACGATATGCAGCGGTACGCTTGTTACATTTAACACTGCAGTGCAAAACGCAGGGCCTGCACCATCGTACCAATGGTATAAAAATGGTAATCCTGCAGGTGCCAACCAGGATAGCTACAGCTCATCATTGTTCAACGATAGTGATGTGATATACTGTGTAATGACCAGTAGCGCAAGCTGCCTTACACAGCCCACCGCAACCAGTAATACAGACACCATAAGGTGGAATGTACCTAATGTGGCCCTGGCAGGAGATGCAGGCAATACCGAAACGAACCGGGTATTTGTAACAGACAGCACCACCGTAAGCTATACCGACTGCGACCTGATGGCAACCATCATACCATCGGGGGCCTCACCGCTTATCGATACCCTTACAGTTAAAGTAACGATAGACAATACTGCCAACAATTTCAATGGCCAGCCTTACCTGCAGCGCCATTATGACCTGGAGCCCTCCTCACCGAACGGAACCCCCACGGCAACTATAAAACTATATGCATTCCAGAGCGAGTTTGATGCCTACAATGTAGCCGCAGCCGCAGCAGGTTTACCATTGCTGCCTACCGGTGCCGTCGACAATGGTAATGTGCGCATAACACAATTTCATGGTGTGGGCACTGCACCCGGCAACTATCCCGGGCCTGAAGTACTCATAATCCCCACCGTCACCTGGAATATCTGGTACGGATGGTGGGAAATGACTTTTGATGTAACAGGTTTCAGTGGCTTCTATATACATACAGCATTAGGAAGCGGCCCGCTGGCTATCCAACTCAATGATATCAATGCTGTAAATCAAGGTGCAAAAAATCGCATCGACTGGAGCACAACGGGCGAAACCAAAGGTGATATATTCACGGTAGAACGCAGCATAGACGGACGGAATTTTACGGCAATAGGAGATGTCGCATCGAAGGGTACTGCAAGTGCATATACATACTGGGATGAAAAGCCTTACACAGGTATAAACTATTACAGGGTAAAACTCACAGATGCGGCAAAACAAGCGAGCTATACAAAAGTGGTTTCCGCAACAGTAAAAGGCGAATCAAATAACATTGCAGCCTACCCTAACCCGGTTAGAAACACTGCAACGGTGATAGTGAACGGAACACAAACAGGCAATGGCTTGCTTACCATAACTGATATAACCGGAAGAACACTGCTTAGTTTTGCTCCTAAGGGGAATAAGACCGAAATAGATCTGAGCACTCTATCGGCTGGTCTGTACCTGCTCAGGTACACAGACGATGCCAGGAGCGAGGTGATCAAAATAGAAAAAGTAAACTAAGCAAAATATCGTCATCACTTATTACAGGCGGCTGGTGGTCGCCTGTAATGTTTAATACAGTCGCGGCTGGCACAAAAATGTTGATATCTTCTTTCATATAAAGCCTATAGTAATTGTACCTTTAGCCCCTTATAAAAAACTACGCCAATGGCACATACTACAGGAGAATTTGAAGTAAAGATTATCCCCCAAACGGATAGAGAAATACCAATGCTTGCCCGCATGACCATAGATAAACAATTTCATGGTGGCATTGAGGGCAGTTCACAAGGGCAGATGCTAAGTGCAGGCACAGCAGTTAAAGAGTCTGCAGGCTATGTAGCCATTGAGCGCGTAGAGGGTACATTGGATGGCAAAAAAGGAAGTTTCGTACTGCAGCATACAGCAACAATGAACCGTGGCGTGCCTTCACTCACGGTAACCATCGTACCGGATTCCGGCACCGATGAGCTGACAGGCATCAGCGGCAGCTTCAACATCCGTATGGAAGATGGCAAGCATTTTTATGATCTCAACTACTCGTTTGACTAAACAAGCGGAAGATCATTTCTTCCGTTTGTTTAGCAGGTCGTCCAGTTTTCGCAATTTGCTATTCCAAAACTGGTCAAAGTACGTTATCCAATCCTGCAGGTCATTAAACCCATCCTCGCTAAGCGTGCAGTAGCGTTCGCGCCCTACATCTTCTATGGATATGAAGCCTGCCTCGCTGAGTATCTTGATGTGCTTTGAGACGGCCGGACGGCTCATATCGAAATGCTCTGCCAGTGAGTTTATGCTCAAGCTATCTGCAGAAAGCAAATGCAGGATGTGTCGCCTGCTTGGGTCGGCAATAGCCTGGAAAACATCAACCGTTTGCGTTTTCATAACTGTGACTGTTTACACGTGTTACAAATCGCTTCCCGATCTTTATCCAGCCCTTATTCATAATCAAATATGTAACAAAGTTCTTCCAGCCCTTAAAGCCGGTATGCTCGAGTACCAATTCAGTACCACCATCTTTAGCTACCAGCGTCCATGTAACAACTGAGTCGAGCGTAATCTTGCCTTTTCCCGGTCCACCCCGCCATGTATAAGACAGTTTCTTCAAAGGCATTATTTCAAGTACCTCGCAATACACAATACCATCGAAACCCATTTTTATCCTTGGCATGGCGTTGAACTGAAACTTGTGACCCAGTATAGGTTTGAAGTCGTTTTTCATGAGCCAAAGTGCCAGGAGCTCTGAATTGGTAAGGTAGTCCCAGACTATCTCCGGCGGCTGTTGGAAAAACCACAGGTGCCTGATATCTTTCTGCATAATGAGTAAATTTTAATGATACAATAATATGTAACTCAAAAGTTACGCAAATATATACGTAACTTTTGAGTTACGCAAATAAAATATGAGAAAGCCTGGAGGATATGGCAAATATTATTTCAACTTACAATCACCTGCGAAGGCCTCTGCATAACCATCAAGCACGTAGCAGGAATCAATTTGCATTGAACGGGATAGTGAGCTAAGATTAAATTCCTTTTTATCGCCGCTCAAATAAGAGCAGTAGCATACCCCACTCTGCTTTTTCTTGCAGCTGGTAAAAACTTGTGAGAGGCCTATGGACAGAATGAGAATTATCGCTATCTTTTTCATAATCATCAGTTTATGATAAAAGACAAATAACAATTGTGCCAGCAATGGCCATAAGCACGCAAAAGCTAGCTCATGCTGTTCGCATCAACAGGTGTTACGTCCGGCTCGGGAAGTTTTGCTTTTTCGTGCAGGTTGATCTTGTCCAGCTCCAGGATGGTGTTAGAGCCATCCTCCGCACGACGGAACATGGGTAAGAAACGTGCACCATAAATGACTTCGGAGATATGATAAGAAGTGCGTTGCTGCACTGTATTAGAGAAATGGTCATCAAATGCTTTAACTGCCACGATGAGTTCCAGGCGTGAATCAAGCAGGTCTTGCTCAGAATAGCCATACATGGGACTTTGCTCATCAAGAGGGTGAACTACTGTCCAGCTAAGAGCAAGAGAGTTCACTTTGCTATATTCAAGCCCAAGGGGGTAGAACCTTGTAACGTCCTTACCATTCTCGTTGATATGAAGGGCAGCTGTTATAAGTACCTCAGCATCTGTGAGGTGATTGTTTTTATAAGTAGCCATACGTAACATCAATGCCCGGCCACCACGGTATGGAGCAACCAAGGCATTGTCGCTAAATATAAGGTATGCGCGCGGGCGGGTAAAGCGTCCATATAGCATACCTGTTACCAGCGCAAAGGCCAGGATGCCCACAAAGGACTCAATAGAAGCAATGGCGCTGGTAGCAATGCCATTAGGCGCCACATGACCATAACCAACGGTAGTTAATGTTTGTGAACTGAAAAAGAATGCATTCAGAAAATGCATAGCCTCGGAACCATCGGTAGGAATGCCCATCAATTTATCGACACCAACCAGGTAGTAAACGGTAGCAAAGAATACGTTGATAGACGTGTAGAACAGAACGATGATCAGCCAGAATTTGGCCTGGCTCATCCTTAAGAGCGTGTGGTACAAACTGATGCGTTCCCAAAAGGGAAGGCCGGTCTTGGTAAGGTTGGTAGAGCCATCCTTATTGGTAAGCCTGCCACCCTCCACATTGCTGTTGGGCCCGAAACCGGAGTTATCAATATTATTTAGCTTGCGATGTACCGCCATTGCTGTTGTGTTTATTCAGTTCCATCCTAAGGGTTACGAGGGCCGTGACCGCTGCAAGAACACAACCTAAAATTAGCACAAATTTACTGCTTAAATACAGGGCGAGCACATAATGAATTGCTATGAAGAACAAGGAAAAAACAATGAGCTTTAAAAGCCAGTTACGGTATGGAATTAATTGTAACACAGGTACTTTCAGCACTTTGGCGGTTTGGTAGAGATAGTAGCCTGCCTGCAGGTAAGAGGTAAATGTGAACGCAAATGCTACACCCGGCAAGCCCCAAAGCAGGTAAAAGGGGTACATGAGTACGCATGCCAGTGCAAGATCTAAAACGGCACCTATGTTGATTATGCGGCCCTTATGCCTGTTTTGCAATATGCTGGTAAAATTGTAGGCGCGAAGCGGTAATACTAAAAGTGCAGCAAAAAATATGGGCACCGATGCATCGTACTTGTGGGTGTATACGATCTCAAATATTTCGTAACGGAAGAACAGCAGGAAGAAAAAAACGGGGAATACTATGGCAGATAAAATGCGTGCGGAATGTTGCATCAAGTCAACAGAGTATTTATTATCATCACTATTTGCAGCCAGATGCAGCAGCGAAGCACTGCCAGCTGCGCCTAATATCAAGGGCAGGAAGGGAATATCATTGGAGCCGATAAAGTATATCGCCGAGGCACCGGTAAGTATAAGAGAGATAAGTATCTTATCGATCCATTTGAATGCAAACTGCGATATATCGTAGAACATCATGTGCAGCCATAATGAACGTGAGTCGTCAAGCGAAATATTTTCGTGCTCCTCCACCACTACCGCGTTTATACTTTTGATAGAAATACTGATGTACAGGAAAAGACGGGCAGCTGCAAGAAATAATAAACAAGTAAACAAATGCTGAAAGGACATGTTATAGCTAAGCGCATACCAGTGCAGAAAACAAAACACCAATGCGTACACCACATTGATGACAGCGATATCTTTAAATTTTCTGCAGGCAGTAAGAAAAGATTCGGTAATGGCAGACAGTGAATAGACAATGAGAAACAAGAAAGAAACAGCAAAACCTGCAAGGCCCGAGTAGCGCTGCATAGCAGCAAACATAAAAGCCGCAGCAGCCAGCCATAATGCATACAATACAAAGTGGCCGGGCTTTATTTTGCGGAACAAGCCTACGATCACCGGGGGAGTGTAGGTGAGTAAAAAAGCGCTAAGGCCTGCACACGCTATGGCAGTGAGTAAGGGCAGTTGTATCCAGAAGTTGACATACTTACTGTTCAGCGCAAGATTGAGATTGCGGGCATAGTAAATGGTTACCAGCACACTCGCCAATACAGGAAAAAACCTGATAAGGAAAATGAACAGGGACTGGCCGAAAAACGAATTACTTTTTGCTGAGTGCAAAAGCTTCACATTCTGTCCTGTTTAGTTGTTTAATAACTGCAGCGGGGTTGCCTGCAATAACACAATACCCCTCGGTAAAACTTTTAGTAACTATTGCACCTGCACCAACTATAGTAAAATCGCCCAGCTTAACACCGGGCAGGACTATTGCCCCCATGCCAAACCAACAATGCTTACCTATCTCTATCGCATCTGCAATACTATGAACATCGTTATTTACGAAATCGTGATTGGCGGATATAAGGCCCACATTGGGACCTATATTGGTATAATCGCCTATTTTGATGCCGTTGCTTGCGTTAATGTATACACCGGGCGAATCACCGGGGTACACTCCTTTGCCTACTGTCAATCGCCAGGGGCAGTGTATCGTGCTGGTATGGTGTATGGCCCATTTTACAGCGGAGTTTTGCCTCATTATCTTACGAAACCAAAAGTCGGTAAGATAAAAGCCAATACTCATTTCTTCCCTGAGGCGGAAAGCTCTTTTTATTGAGTATGAGAGGCCTTTACTCATGCTTTTTCCTCCACCTCTTTCCCTTTTTTAATGAGCGGGTAAAATGCGCCGAGGCAAAGCCCTATCAGTAACAAACTGCTTACGAGCGCGATCTTGTTGCCTTTTTCAAAAATCTCCGAAACAAAGCGGAATTCGATCTTGTGATTGCCTGCAGGAACTTTCAAAGCGCGCAGTACATAGTTGGCCTTAATGATCGGGGTTTCCTTACCATCGATATAAGCACGCCAGTCTTTGTAGTATATGTCGGAGAACACGGCGAGGCCGTCTTTACTGTTACTTGATGTAAAGGATATCTCATCCAGTCCGTACTTAGCCAGCTTTACGGCAGCAGCGCTGTCTTTGCCAATGGTGCCGCCGATCAGATCCTTGTACTTAAAGCGTACAACGGCAGTATTTCTTGGATCAAAACTACCTGCAACTTTAGCAGTATCGCCTAGGGTGCCGGCATTAAGGGCATCCATTTCTTCATCAGCAGTATTAGCCCATTTGATCTCGTTCACAAACCATGCATTTCCGCAGGCCTCACGATTTTGCTGTACACCGGGTTCACCTCCTTTTACGGGGAATATAATGTATTTAGTATTGAGCATGTTGAGCACCTGGGCATTTACCTTCCCGCTCTTCATATCCATTTGCCTGTCTATGAGGTCCTGGTATATTTCGAGCTTGGCAGGACTATAGCCACCAATGCACTTATGGAAGTAGGCTTGTATCGCGTCATTGTTTGTGTTCCTTGTTACATCCAGCACGCGATAGTAAGGGTCTTTGTCTTGTAGTATTTGCTGATCTACGGGGCGGGGCTGGAAGTTAGCTTCATACTCAGCTTCATCCTGGTATTTTTCTGAATTAAGATAATTGCTATCGGTACGGAGCAGGTCAACAGCCACAACCAAGCCAATACCTATAATGAGGACGTTAGCTTTTACCATGTTCTTGATATAAGCCCAGATAAGCCCGGCAGCAATGAGAATGTATACAGCGCTGGTAAGTGCGCTTTTCATTGCCAGCGAGGCGCGATCTTCCTTAAGGGCTTTGATAATCTCTGCAGGGTAGCGGCCATCCGTTTCAGGATTGGTGTAAGAAAAGAACATGCTGCCTCCAAAGGCAAGCAGCAAACAAATGCCGGCGGTAATACCTGCTGCTATTTTCAGTTTCTTCCACAGCTCCTCTTTTGTTATCTTTTCAGTAATAATATCATTCAGCGCCCATAGAGCCATTACCGGGAAAAGCATCTCGGGGATAACCAATATCATAGTGGGCGTGCGGAACTTGTTGAGCATAGGCAGGGTATCAAACAGGAGATAGTTGAGCGCGGGGAAATTCTTACCCCAGGACATCATAAAGGCTAATGCGCAAACTGCAACGATCCACCATTTGTGTTTGCTTCTCACTATCATAAGGCCTAACACAAACAGGAAACATATAATGGCGCCGAAGTAAACCGGGCCAGCCAGGAATGGCTGAGGGCCCCAATACATGGGCGCTCCGCCTATCTGGCCACCGGCTATTTCTGCAAGCTTTGGTGCAGACTCCACCGGCTCATCGGATGAACCGCCGTAAAGGTGCGGAACAAGTACACAGAATGACTCACCTATTGCATTACTCCACATAAAGGCATAGTCTTTATCGAGCCCACCGTTTTTCTTTCCCTTGTCGTGGCCTGTGGTCAACTCACTGGTGCCACCACGCATTGTTTCTTTTGCATAGTCGGCGGTAGTAAGAAGCGTAGGCATAGAGGGGCCGGCGGCAACTGCCGCGGTTACTAATGCGATACCCGAGGCAATGAAGAACTGCTTGATAGTGCCTTCCTTAATTGCAGTAACAAACATGCTAACAACAGCAAAAAGGATAACAACTGCCAGGTACCATAAAACCTGGAAGTGGCCGTTGCCTATCATCAGGGCAAGTGAGATACCCAGCAAGGGCATGCCGGTCCACCATTTGGAGCGATATAAAAGCAGCAAACCCGCCAGCACAGCCGGCATATAGGCAATAGAGAACATCTCGGTTTGGTGCCCTGCCATTATAATACCAATATTAAATGTGGAAAAGGCGTAGGCGACACCACCAATGGCCCCTACCCAATTATCAACCTTGAGCACGCGCATGAGTATGAAAAAGCATAGCATGGCCAGGAAAAGGAAGTGGGCCGGCTCAGGGAAAATGCCCACGATAAATGTCTGTATGGGATATATAAAGTTATTGGTCTCAGGTACATAATAGGTAAAGGTGGGCATACCGCCGAACATGCTGTTGCTCCACATTACGTTCTCACCGGTCTTATCGTGCCATTCCTTGCCCTCGTGCGACATGGCCAGCCAGGAGATGGTATCGCCCATCTGCAGCTTTTTGCCTTGCAGGGCGGGATAACAGTATAATATGGCTAAGAGGGCAAAGCCAACTATTATTAATATATCGGATAAGTACTTTTTAAACATAGTATGCAATTAGTGAAACAAAAATAACGGTTCTATTTACTTATGAAAGCATTGTTATAAAATTCATTTCCCGCCATATCACCATAAATAACGGGAATATCTGCATCGTATTACAATATTCACATTTTACAAATTAATATGCCTTCATAAATATGGCAATTAGTTACTTTTGCAACCTTGCTGCCTATGGTGGCGAACGTACCAAGATATGCTTCCGAAAGAACTATTGCTAAAGGCTTACCGGCTGATGATGACCGCCAGGGCCATGGCAGAAATATATGACGCTAACCGGCAGACATGCAAATACGTGCACAGCACATCGCGTGGGCACGAGGCGATACAGCTTGCCACCGGTTTTTTGCTGAAACCCTGCGATTTTGTAAGCCCTTATTATCGTGATGAAAGCCTGATGCTGGGTATGGGCTACCGGCCCTATGAACTGATGCTGCAACTGCTGGCAAAAGGAGACGATCCATTTACGGGCGGGAGGGAATATTATAACCACCCGAACATCCGCCGCGAGAACTACCCGAAAATAATACATCAAAGCAGCGCAACAGGTATGCAGGCCATACCCACTACCGGCGTGGCGCAGGGCATACAATATATAGAGAAACAGAGTTTAATAGACTATCCTACCCCACCCGTTGTCATTTGCTCGCTGGGTGACGGCAGTGTGACGGAGGGAGAAGTGAGTGAGGCTTTCCAGTTTGCCGTTTTGCACCAGTTGCCCATCATATACCTGGTACAGGATAATGACTGGGGCATATCGGTAAGCAGCGATGAGGCGAGGACGATGGATGCGTTTGAATTTGCGGGCGGCTTTAAGGGAATGGAACGCGTGCGGCTGAACGGCAGCGACTTTGCGGATTCGTACAAGACCATGGAATATACCATTGACTGGGTGCGCAGGGAAAGGAAGCCTATACTGGTGCATGCAAAAGTGCCTCTACTGGGCCACCATACATCGGGCGTGCGTAAGGAATGGTACCGTACACCGGAAGACCTGGCCAAACATGCACTGGATGACCCGGGGCCGAAACTGAGAAAACTATTACTACAGCAGAAAGGCATTACGGATGCGATGCTGGATGCCATAGAAGAAGAAGAAAAGGAATTTGTAGCGCGCGAATTCGAATCGGCAGTATCGGCAGCGGAGCCTGACCCGGCGACCGTAAGTGATCATGTATTTGCTCCCACACCTGTAACAGAAGAGAAAGGTAATATAAGCCCTGAAGGCCGTGAAAAAGTGGTAATGGTAGATGCTGCGCTGCATGCAGTGGAAGAAATTTTACAAGACCACCCCGAAGCACTGTTTTACGGGCAAGATGTGGGTAAAAGGCTGGGCGGTGTGTTCCGTGAGGCTGCTACCCTGGCCGATAAGTTTGGCGATAACAGGGTGTTCAATATGGCCATACAGGAGGCCTATATAATAGGCTCGACTGTTGGCATGAGTGCCGTGGGCCTGAAACCGATAGTAGAAGTACAGTTTGCAGATTATATATACCCGGGATTGAACCAACTGGTAACCGAGATAAGTAAATCCTGCTACCTGAGCTGTGGTAAGTTCCCTATATCCTGCATTATACGTGTACCGATAGGCGCTTATGGCGGCGGCGGCCCATACCATAGCGGCAGCGTGGAAAGCACACTGGCAACTATAAAGGGCATTAAGATAGCCTACCCAAGCAATGCTGCTGATATAAAAGGGCTGATGAAGGCCGCCTTCCTGGACCCTAACCCGGTGGTGATGCTGGAACATAAGGGACTATACTGGAGCAAGGTGCCGGGCACTGACGAAGCGAAAACAATAGAACCCGACAGGGACTATGTACTACCACTTGGCAAAGGCAAGGTAGTGCTTGAAGCAAGCGAAGAAGCTGTCGATAATGGTGAATCGATCTGCATCATTACTTATGGCATGGGTGTGTACTGGGCTAAAAATGCAGCAAAGCAGTTCCCGGGACAGGTGGAAGTAGTGGACCTGCGTACCATATACCCGCTTGATGAGCAACTTATTTATGATACCGTTCGCAAACATGGAAAGGTGATCGTGCTAACAGAAGAACAACTGCGTAACTCGTTCTGCGAAGCATTGGCAGGGCGCATAGCACAGAATTGCTTTGCCAGCCTTGATGCACCAGTGCAAACCATAGGCGCGCTGGACCTGCCCGCTGTGCCCATGAATATGATACTTGAAGCAGCTATGCTGCCTAATGCGGATAAAGTGGCGGAGAAGATAGCGCAATTGCTGAGATGGTAGTCTTTTTTATAAAGAAAAAACAGATTATCGTGGTTAGAAGAACTAACTTTCCTTTGTGGCATACCCCCTCCGCATAGCAGCCCTGAAGGCAGAGGCACAAGAAAGATACAAAACCTACAAGCTGGAAAGCATGAGGCTTACAAATCTCATCAAGTGGAAGCGCAGCAAAAGGAATATTGAAATCCAATCGATCCAGAAAAGCAAAGCCGAATGTATTTGGCAATATGCCCATCAGCGATTTGTTGATTCAATGTATTTATAGAACATGTGCAAGTTTTCCTTTTTCAGTTAGCACTATCTTGTCAACGCTTGCGCGTTCAATAACCCCCAGGGCGATCAAGTTGTCTATACCGGCAGTTATATCATTCTGCCCGGCTTTTAGTACCCTGGCTATTGCCGAGATAGGAATATCATCATAAACAATCCCAAGCATTTGAATTGTGGTATGCAGCTTTTGCAAAAAAGTCATATAAGCACTGTTGCGCGTTGCCGGAACCCCAATTACAATATAAAATAAATATACCATAAAACAAATAGACTAAGTGAGTTATTTGTATGTCTTGACCTTTAAAACAACAGAGCGATTTTCCCTCGTCTAATAAAATTATTTCCGTATACCAGTTGTTTTAAGTGTACCTTAGTGAGGCAAGTACATAAAGACTTTTTCACTATTTTTTGTTTTTGTTACCGTTTTCTTTGGATAGCCCTACAGTTTGATATCCGCATTTCCCTCACCTTTTATTAATAATCCCGGAAGGGATAAGTTAAACATTAATACCATACAGTATGGATCGTGTGAAAACAGTATTGCTGATTGAACAGAATAAAGAGATACGTGAAAATATCACGGAATTCCTTGAGCAGGCAGACTACAAGGTGCTGAGCGCCGGGAATGGCGAAGATGCTGTGACACAGGCCACAGGAGTAGACCTGGACCTGATAGTGTGTGATATAATGATACCCGCCATGGATGGTTATGGTGTAATACTGATGTTGCAAAGGCATATAGAGACAAGGGATACGCCATTGATCTTCCTGACCACAAAGACTGAAAGGACAAAAGTAGGTAAAGGCATGGACCTTGTGGCGAACGACTACCTGACCAAGCCGATCAACGGCATCGCCTTGCTAAAAGTGATAGACAGGCGGCTAAACAAAATTGACATGCCCGGCGAAGAACAAAATACCATAACGAAATTAAACACCCTAATAAAGACTGTGAGTGGAAAGGACGCGATGAGCGAACTAACGAAAAACAGGCTGCTGCGCAAATACAAAACAAAACAAGTGCTCTATTTTGAAGGCGATACCCCCAACAAGCTATTCTACATCGAAACAGGTAAGATAAAGACCTTCAAAGCAACGGAAGATGGCAAAGAGCTAATCGTGGGTTTGCATAACGCGGGTGAATTCATAGGCTATACCGCCTTACTGGATGGAATGATATATCATGACACAGCAGAAGCAATTGAAGAATGCAAAATAGCGGCGATACCTAAAAAAGAATTTGATGAACTAATCTATAGCAACCACGATGTATTACTTGAATTTGTGCACCTGCTCGCCGATAAGGTGGGCGATAACGGAGACCAATTACTAAATATTGCTTACAACTCCACGCGAAAAAAAGTAGCCGAAGTTCTGATAGCATTTAGCAATAAGTATAAGGGGGTAACGGAGAATCAGTTCACCATGAATATCACCCGGGTAAACCTTGCGAACATGGCGGGTGTTGCAAAAGAATCGCTCATCCGTACGCTAAGCATCTTTAAAGATGAGCACATCATAGAGATTAATGGCAGCGATATTGTCATTATTGACGAAGAGAAGCTGATCAATATGGCGAACTGACCGGGCGCTAAATGCCGGTGGCTGACATAAAAACAAGAAAGAATACGATAGTTATATAAGCCCATAAAAAGGAGAATATAACATGGACCATCGTTTCGAATCTTTTGCCCATCCATAAGCTTGATGAATATCCGAAGAACTGCACGCCCAACCTGAATGCCCAGAAAATGGACAAGCCCAGGGCTATCTTGCGGCCTAATGATGTCCCCGTCAATTCACTAGCAGAGGTCAGGCATAAGAGTCCCATTAAAAATACTGCCAGTGAAATGAAAAAGGTATGAATGTACATCATTTGTTTATTGATGAGACTAATATTACACAGCTCGTCCTTCCACTGAAAATAGCGTGGGAACACAAAATGGATCAATGACAAGACTATCAACAAACAGCCTATTATTTCAAGATGCAGTTCCACTTTTCTTAAGCATGTAGGTTTTAATGAAGGGGGTCACTCTTACTATACCGGAAATATTAAATCCCGAATTACCAAATGTATTGTGCCATGAAGATGCAGGTAAAAAATGAAAAAAGCCAATATTGTATGCCAGGAAATTAGGCAAGTCTCTCAGATGCTCTGTTACTACCACTGTCCCGCTATTCTTCAAGGCCCGGTGAAGTTCCCTGAAAAAATTCAGCCGCTCATCATCATTCCTTATCTCATGTGCTGCAAGAATTAGAAAAACAGTATCGAACCCTTCGTTACCCAGCGGCAATGCTGATGTGCCAACCTTTTTTGTACCCGGGTAGGCCGGGTATGCTTTTCTTGCGCGCCTGATGGAAACCTCTGTATGTTTTACAGGATCATAAAAGTCTAATACAAGCAAGCTCGCGCCGGGATATTTTGCCGCAAGCAATCCGCTTGTTTCATCAAAGCCGGCATGAACATTTACTAAGTTGTCCCCCGGGATGAGTCCTGCCCTATCCAGCCATGAAAGTGCGTAAAACCCTGAAAGGTCATAGACATACAGAGAAACGAGGAGGGAAACCAATGTTATCGCAAGGAAAACGAAACCCAAGATACGAATGTAAAATGTGTATTCATTACGCAGGTAGCTGCTTAAGAGCAAGATCATCAAAAGCAGGAGACCCGACAACAAGTAGAAGTGCCGGTTGAACCTAATTATGTTCGCTACGCCCTGAAATGGTTTTCTTAATGCGGCCATTTTTCTAATTTACCTTTCTTCCAGCAGTATGGTATGTCATTAACTATAAAACCACTTGCCAGGTGAATCCCTTTAAGTTCCAACGAATCCAGGAATGGTACCTTGTACCCGATCACATTCAGCGGTGCGGGCTGCCAGTGCCCGCGGACACCTTCGACTATCAGAACACGGTTTTTGGCCTTATCATAGCTAAATGTAAAGGGTAACGGGCCTGCAAATCGCCTTGCCTCCTTCCAGTTTGAAAACGGTGAGCCTTGGGGCAAGTCGATGTCCTCATCGCCTAGTTCAAATTTCAGCTCCAAACCGGAGCGGGCAGAACTTATACTGATCTTACCGTTTTCTTCTGTCCTCCTTATATCGATAGTGGCATACCTATACTTAGTGAACATATTGCCGAGGAACTCCATCTTCTTTTTATCGGTCTCGGACTTTAAGATATATAATCCGCGGAGCCTCTTACCTGCGCTGTTAATATATCTCACAAATATTCTGTAGCCAATAAGAAAGAAATCGTTGCCCAATATTTCAGGAACCCCCCTGGGCCTCAGTTTCCTGGTCTGCACTGTTGCAACTGCGATGAAGGCCCATTTATCATTGAACGTGTCTAATGTTAAGCAATCGGGAATCATATGCTGCAGTTCTTCTTTAGGGATCGCAAAAGTCAAAACAGCAGAACTGTCGAAAAACGCTTCAACAGCAAAGGGATGATATTTCAGCAACGAGCACATCTTCAGCGGGAATGGCCGGGCTTTTTATTAAGTAAAAATTCATTGCTAAACACCACAAGTATGAAAAGCAAAGCCCAAACTGCATTATACCTGCCAAACAGTAAAAGATCGGGGGCTTTGAAAAACTCTATCGCATTCATCAGGGCGACAACGACAATTTGAGCAAGGGCACATAAGCGTGGCTTTAACCCACTTATTACCCATGCCGCCATTAATACCTCCGAAAGACCGATGGCCCGAGTTAAGGTTAGCGCATATTCATCACCGAGTATGCGTGCCACGATAAGCCTGTGACGAGGTACGAGATCGAGCAGCTTACAGAAAAGGCCATTTAAAAGCCAGACCATCGCGATAAGGAAGTTGAGGATATTATGAAGTATTGTGCTGCGCTTCATTAACTAACTTTTCTTCTCACAATATTCTTGTTACTGTCTTTTCTATTTGCATACCATTCAATAAACCTGTTATATAGGAGACTGCCGCCCTTCAGTACTAACACCAATAAGATAAGCGGTATCAATAAACCCAACCAATTGCCACCGGGGCCGGCCAAGAGAACTGTGAACATAAGATGTCGTTTAGGCAGTGATGTATTATCCATTTACAATGTACATAAAAATGTGGATATTATTATTTGGAACCGGCCTGCCGCGCATCGTACCTTGCCGGCCTGGCTGGAAATTCAGGCTTTGTATATGCCTGCAATTTTGGCGCTTACCTCACTTTCCAAAAAGGGAATGGAGAAAAGTTCTTTGAAATATTGTATGGTATACTCGTGTTTTTCAGAGGGGCATTGTAGTTTACCTCCACCGATCACACTACTAAAAATCGGAAGTAAAATCGGCAAAAGTGGAAGTGAACCGGAAGTGCTATCCACATTAAGTAGAAAATTGCAAATAATTGATTTTCACTGAACAAGGCTGAAAAATGTGGATAAAGGACTTCCGATTCTAAAAATTTGGCAAAATCGGAAATGTGGAGGTACATGCCCTACCAGCAAACTATTTTGTACACTTTCCTGTTGTCTCCTATAATAAGCCTGATGAAATAGACACCGGAACCGGGACGTCCTAAAGCTATATGAGTAGTATTATTGTAGCTGGCACCGGTAAATGTGTTCTTATAAAGCAGTTTGCCAACTTCGCTGGTGATGCTCACTTTCATTTCGGTGCCTGCATCCGCAGCCCAATTGATGAATAGGTTGCCATCATGCACCGGGTTAGGATATACTACGGCTTCTTTGTCACTTAGCCAGTCTACGCGCCTGGTTGGTGAATAATAGACATTGCCATTGAGCATAGTGTATTTCAGCTTGTAATAAACTGAGCTGCCGTCGGCTACCGTCGGAGTATCAATGTATGTGTATGCAGGCGACGGCTGGTGTAATGCAGCAACCGTATTGACAACAGAGAAAGCAGTGTCGTTGTACGAACGTTGCAGCTCATATTGCGTAACAGCCGTATCAATACGTGATAACCAGTCGATCTTTACATGGTCGTGGTTAATTTTATTCGCAGTGAAGGTCAGGTAGTCTGTGCCAATATCGAATGTACCTGTGGGGCCGCCATCATTGAACCAGAATTCGGAGAATGTATTAGTATTTAGTTCTGCATAATACCCCTTATCATAAGGTACCCATTTTACACTTTGGTGTGGATAGTAGGTATAAGTACCGCCGGCATTATCTGCGAGCGTGCCATTCTCATTGGATGCATTTGCATTGTCGTATTTGGTGATGCCGAGCGAATAGGCATCTTCGGGTTTTGTGCAGGAAGGGCATGTTGTGTCGTTTATTGTTGCAAGCACCTCACTATCAAGGACGAACAACCGGAGGCCCAGGTTACCGCTTGCCTGTTGTGCAGATGTCACTGTATAGTTGCGTGGGAATAGGTATTGCCCTTCACCGGCATTAGCTGCTGCGTCATGCGTGTACATAGCTACACCTGTGCTGCCAAGGTCCTGCCCATTAGGCTGCACCGCGCCGAGTATCTTGCCGGTCTGTATAAAATCTTTCCACTGGTTGCCACTTACGTTTTGACTAATGGGGTCGGTTGTAGCGGCATCGTAAATAGAATTGCTGAGGTCGAAGATGTGGATGTCATCAACAGCAATGCCCTCGCGGGAAGTGCCCTGGTCTGAATGAAAACTAAAGCGGAACCTTATTGGCTGTGTAGCCACAGGCAAGGGAATAGAAGCTACATGCCAGCGGGTGTCATTCTGTTTGTTCCAGAGCTTCAATGTGGTATCGCTGTACCAGTTGGTGCCCTGCCCTGATGAGCCAAGCAATGACCATGAAAGTCCATCAAATGAATACTCAACAATAGCTGCATCACATAAGCTGCTTCCGCAATTCTCTATGTCCGATGCCATGCTGAAGCTCAGCATTGGTCTATTCATAGACGTTATATCGAAACATGGAGAGTATAGGAATGAGGTCTCGAGATTATTGTATAAGCCATCAAGGTTGGTCTTCCATGCCTTGGTGCCACTAGCTGCTTTGTGGATCTTTTGCGATGCGGGCGCTCCATATTCCCATGAACTGTTAATACCGGCAGGGTACCAATAGCCGTCGCCAGATTCAAAATCCTCAAGATATGGGTATGTAGTGATGAGCGGCTCGTTGTGGAAAGTGTAATTGCTGATGGTGTCATTGCCCGGGTACCCGTCGGCAGGTGCCACGATCCAGGCATTGAGCACATGAGCGCCCAATGCAGTGAGTTGCATCGGTTGCGGGAAGGTGTAGGTGATAGTGTCTTTGGGGGCAATGGATGCAATAGTGTCTGTAACAACGGCATTGTTATCGAGCCTATAGAAGACAGCGACATTATTCTGCACTAAGTTCACGCTGTTATAGATGCTTACCGATAAGGGTACACTGTTGCCCAGACCACATTCTGTTAAAGCCGGGCTTACAACACCTAGCAATTGTACATCGTGCTGTATCGTATAAAGGCGGAAATTATCAAATGTAGTTCCGTTGCCATAGCCTTTCATGGCAATAAGCCCTGAATCGCGCTGGCCGAAACGTACCTGTAATGCAGTGCCGAAATTTTGAAAGCAGGTTTTCATTGCATCGGTGAGCGAAAGCGTTCCGGAATTATATAGTTGTCCGGGCACAGTAGCTGTGTCATAGTTTTTCACAACTATCCAAGGCAAGTTATCACTGTCGGCAGCGCGTACCCAAACCTCGTTACCGGCAGAGAACCTGGGCTTACCGGCCAACCTGTAATCGTAGTCGATCCGTATTTCCGCCGTTGCAGTATCGTATGCAGAGAGATTGAATGTGCCTGTAAAATAGTTCTGTGCGCCGGGCATATTCAGGTTAGCATCCATACTTACAGAACGACTACCTGATATAGTAATACTATCATTCACAAAGCTGCGCATGCGGGCCGTATCCGGCGAGGTGTTTGCGTAATCCCAGTGTTCATTGGGCGAGACGCCCATAGAGTCGCGCAACACGGAAAACGGGGGCATTGTTTCAAAGCCATCTGTAAAAGTGCTGCTTAGATCCAGCGGGTCGTTTTTAAGTTGGACTACTATCCTGCTTGCACTGTCATTAGAAGCCACCGGGTCGGCATGGGCCGTATTCTTTATGGCAGCCTGTATGGTATACGTGCCGGTTGCAGACAGGTTGAAGGCTGCGGGTATTTTAACAAGCGTATCGCTATTAGCAGGAAGAGAAAAAACAGAATTGAATACCTGCCATGGCCCTGTGTTCAAACGGTAAGCAATTTGGTAGGCGTTACACACTGCATCGTCCAGGTTGCGAACACGCACGATCAATGAGTCCGCGTTGCCCAATTCACTGTTTGTGAATTTCCTGCCACTTTGAGGCGATAGGATCTTCTCAACCATTAAGTCGCCATCGGTAAAGTTGCCTGCACAGGTACCGCTGTCGGGTTTCCTGATCACCGCTATGCTCCTGTAGCCGCCAATACCATTTATTATCGGCCGTATGGCTACATAATAGGTGCTGTCTGTAGAAAGGCCGGAAAGTGTATAGCTAGTTGAGGCCACAGTATCTATTGACCTCATTGCCGGACCCGCCTTGCGCATTATCTCATAAGCTGTCGCATTTGGGACGGCGTCCCAATACATGCGGATATAACCGGGGCACTGGACAGAATCCAAATGAAGCTGGGGCAATGGGTTGATGGCGAAAGCGCCCGAAACCTCTGTTTGTGCGGTGTTGTTCCTTGATAGCTGGATCTTACAACGGCCTGAACTAATATTAGCCGGTACGAACCAGACATAAAAACGCTGATCGGCGGGGATGTTATTATCCAATACCGTCCAGTTATTACCATTGTCGATAGAATATTGAATTGTAAAAGGATTGGTATCGTCGGAGGCATCCCAGTATATACGGAAGGAATCATTTGCCGTTGCAGTGCTTTGGCTCGTTGGGTATGTAAGCTTGATGCCCGTTGGTACAAAGTCATAAGCAAGCACATAATCCTGCGCTCCTGCGGGCTGGCTAAAGCCAAACACTTTAGCTACGTAGTTACCTGCAGCGGGGTTATTGATCGTCACCTGCTCAATGTTGTTCAGGTGGTCATCGCCTTCCACTGCATTGTTCAGGATATTGGCGGGTGTGGGGTCAAGTACTAATGGTTTGTGTATGGTGCTCGACGGTTCCTGTACGGTAAGGTCTAGATCGTTAATGAGTTGCTTGGCGCTTAAAGGGCTGGCAGCAACATCGTGCCAGTAGAGCATTACTTTAAGCTGCGCGGTATTTGCAGGTACAGCAATATTCACTGTCTGCTGGTCGCCTGCCGAAATATTATTAGTGGTGTAACGGTTGTTATCCAATATTTGGAGTGAACGGTACAGGTTGAGAAAGCCAAAACCGAACCTGTAATCCGGGCCGGGGTTGCCAATATCCGTAGTACCATTTACAATGATCGCTTTGAGCACATCCGAGCGGGGGTTTGCATTGGCATGCGACTGCTTGTAGCGCTGCGACAATAAACCAAGAGCTCCGGTGACCTGCGGTGAGGCCATGCTGGTGCCCCCGGAAGTTAAATAGCTGAAGAAGTCTATGGTGGAGAACACATCTACTCCATTGGCGCTGATCTCAGGCTTTAGCCTGCCGTCGTTTACGGGACCGCGAGAGCCATCCCAAGCGTTTATGAATCTCTTAGAGGTGCTGGTAACGACAAGCGTATTCTTACCGGGCTGGTAGCCACCTGTCACATTAGCATATCCATCAGGATATGGCGGACGATTTAAGTAACCGTCGTTACCGGAAGCAAAGACATGCTGAACCGTATTGTACTGCAAGGCAAGCTCATCTACGAACTGGGCATAGTTATCATAGGTGCCTGAATAGCTTGTATCACCTATAATGACCGCGTAAGAGTTGTTGGTCAGCGTCATATTGTGGTCTTGCAGGCATACACCGGTGTTAGCAAGGATATTGTCGTACAGGTGATTGACAAGGGTAGCATGTGGTGCCATCCCTTCCGCCCTGATGTCTACAATTCCTGCGCCCCCGGTGATGCCATTGATATGGACGCCATGGTGCGTAATGTGTGCGGGGTTGTAATTGATTATCCTGTCCTTAAGATCGACATGAAATACACCCGAGACATTATCCCCCACCCCTATGGTCATACCATCGCCCAGTAAACCATAACCGCCCAGGGCCACCGGGCTATTAGCAATGTTGGCCTTGCTCTCTGCTTTCGATTCCCGGTCAAGCGGCTCATTGTTGGTCGCGGGGCTTATGTATTCAAGACCATACCACCCTGCCAGCTGAATGATCTTATTTGCAGCTATAGATATCTTATATTTATTGAATTGCTCCAGGTTATCGAGGAGTATTTGCCCACCCGAAAGGAGAATGTATTGTCTTATACTATTTGCGTCAATACCCTTAAAAAATGAAACAAGCAGCTCAATATTATCGACCCGGTTACCGGCTTTTTTTAAAATGTAATCGGCAACTTTCCAACCGGGCTGCATATCTATAATGGCATCCAGCTTTGCCCTTTGTATGCCGGCTAGCCCGGGCGCGGAACGTATTATAGCGACATAGGCATTGTCGCCTACATAGGTCTTAATATCGATACCTGCTTTTAAAAGCGTATTTTTTTCCTGCTCGCCGGGTAGTGTGTTGAATGCAAGCAACACCTGCGCGGGAGCATTGTCCCGGAGACGGGCGAAACTATCGAGCCAGCTACCCACATTATTCTTTGGGTGCAGCGTAATTGTTCTGAGATGGATGGTGCCGGCATTGGTTGGCTGTGCAGGCGATGATAGGGTTAGGAATAACAGTGCTAAAAGAAAGGATATGTATAGGAGTGACCTGTTTATCAAAAGTTGCATAACAATACCTTAGTGCCAATAATTAAGTGGTTCTTACAGCCTGCTTACTAAACAAGTTACGATTTTTCACTGACATTTGGCACCGGGAAATGTAATAAGTAAGTAATAAAACAGCTTAATCCTCGTTGACAATAAGCTTGTAGCCCGAGCCGTAAGCATTGAGTATTTCGATACCGGGGTCGTCCCGTAGCAGGCGCCTTATCTTGCTGATATATACGTCCATGCTTTTGGCCGAAAAATAGTCATCGTTACCCCATATTTTGGTCAGGATAACCGAACGGGGAACCAATTCATTGCGGTTCTGCACAAGGATATGAATAAGATCAGCTTCCTTAGAGCTTAAGCGCTTTACGGAGCTGTCAAAAGTCAGGGTCATCTTGGTATAGTCAAACATGAACTTACCGATGTTCAGCGCTTTTAGTGAAGGGGACGTTTTATTTTGTGTGCGCCTCAGGATGGCATTTATACGTAAGTAAAGCTCCTGCGTGCTGAAGGGCTTCGTAATGTAATCATCTGCACCTGTTTCAAAGGCGTGTATCTTGTCTTCATGCATAGACCTCGCTGTAAGGAAAATGATCGGGATATCGTTATCGACCGCACGTATCTCCTGCGACAATGTAAAACCGTCTTTAACAGGCAGCATTACATCGAGTATGCAGAGGTTGAACTGCTGTTGTTTAAAAGCATCCATACCTTCCTTTCCGTTGCGGAGCCATACCGTCTCAAAGCCCTTGTTCTCCAGGTTCTCTTTGAGCAGAACCCCCAGGTTCGCATCGTCTTCAACAAATAGTATCCTTGTCATAAGGTAGATTTTATATGTTTTGGGAGGTAAATAGTGAATTTGGAGCCAAGGCCTTTCCTGCTCTCCACATCTATACTGCCATTGTGAGCTGTCACTATATATTTTACGTAACAAAGGCCAAGACCGAATCCTTTGACATCGTGCCGGTCGCTTTTATCTCCACGGTAAAAACGGTCAAAAATATACTTCTGCGTGTCGGCCGACATGCCAAGACCGTTATCTTCTATGATAATAACCACCTTGTCCCTGGCATCGAAGGTGGAAATGCTGATCTTCAAATCTTCCTTACGGTATTTGATGGCATTGTCAACCAGGTTATAAAACAGGTTTTTAAGCAATTGCCTGTCGCCATATATATATTTGTCAGCATTGAAGTTGTATACCACAAGGCCTTTAACCTGCTCCAACTGGATCTCAAATGCATTTACTGTCTCCCATATCAACTCGTGAATGTCCAGCTTATCGGGGTATATTTTTATATGGTTATGCTCGATCGTCGCCAACTGCAATATCTGTTCCACGTTCTTTTCCATATGGGTGTTCTCCTCTTGTATTATACCCAGGTAGTAATCACTATTAGCCTTAGCGTGGCGCCAATTTTCGATCGCCAGGTTTATGTTCGTGATTGGAGTATTGAATTCGTGGGTTATGTTGTTAATGAACATATTCTTCATCTCTGATAACTTCTTCTGGTTGAGTATGGTCCTTACAAACCACATATAGGAGAAAATAAGGGCAAGAATAATCGCGATGGACGAAATCATTACCCATACCATCGACCTAATGGCATGTCCCATCGGATCGGGCAAATAAAGATATAGCTCATAAGGTGTGTTGAAGTTATCGCCGTAAAAATCAAACTTTATCGAGCTATTTAGCAAGTGCGTAGGCTTGCTGCCCTTTCTAATGAATTCAAATTTCGCCGCACCTGCCCTTTTAATTCCCAATTCATACACGGTATCAAAATCATTTTTGACGAGCTTTTGTTTTATGGTTGAGTCAAGCAGGTCGGGGTTTATTATTTCGTCAATGGTCTGTTTGTTATTAAGTGCTTCTTTGTAGTTTTTATCATTGATGTTGTGCAGTTTATAAGAATTAGTATCGACCTTCTTAACATGAGAACTATTGATCGCAAACTTGAATTTCAAAAGAATATCAACGGTGGCGGGCATGCGGCCGAAGGAGAGTGTGCTTGCTTTAAAAAATGAGGTGTCTTTACCATTAAAAAACACATTGTACATATCCAGCGTGTCTATGGTGCCCAGGGGTGGCGCAACAAATTTGTCATCAACATTTGTTTGTTTGACCATGTATATGCCTTCATTCTTATTAATGAAGGCTTTTGAATTGAAGTAGACACAGTAGGCATCTTCAACAGCCTGGTTAATCACCGCATTCACATCACTTTTCAGACTTCTTTCGGCCGCCAATTTCTGTAGTTGCATATTTGTGGATATCCAGTACAACTGCACGCCGATGAGGCCTGATATTACCAGGCCTACAAACAAATACAGGCCGTTAGCCCCCCAAGACCGTCCGCGCTTCATCATATAAAAGTATATTCCTTTGAGCGTTACCCGGCGAATTTTACCTTTTTTAAGAATTTTTAGCTGTTGTTATCCTTTATTGGGCATATTTACGCATTATTAAGTTAGCTTGTTTTTCTGATATTATAGATTTGAAGAAGAATTGTTAACCCACTCAAGGAAGTAAACTTATAGATGGGTTAACTATTGGAGACGTGTTAGGACCAACTATACAAAACAACAAAAGAAATAATCGCTTTGCATGTTATCAAGGAGTAATAACTCATAGGTAAGTTTAACAGAAGCCCTGTATTTACAGGGCTTTATTTTTTTGAGGCGGGTATCAAAAGCCAATAAAAAAAGCCATCCCGCGGTTAGCGGGATGGCTTGTACTATTTACAAATGATTTACTCTGCTGATTCGCTTTCGCCTTCTTCAGCTTTCTTCATTTTTTCTTTCAGTTCAGCAAGTGCACCGAGATCGCCAAGAGTTGGTTTTTCAACTTTGCTCTGGACGTTCTTAACTGCTTTCTTGGTTTTTTCGTTCTCACTAACAGCATCTTTCTTGGCAGCTTCTTTTTCTTCAGTTTTGCCTTGCTCCCATACCTTAGTATGAGAAACCATGATGCGCTTGTCGTTACGATCAAACTCGATGATCATGAAAGGAATTATTTCTTCCACTTCTACATTTGTACCATCTTCCTTGCGGAGGTGGCGTGCAGGAGCGTAAGCTTCCAGACCATACTGCAGTTGAACTGTAGCACCTTTATCATCCTTCCTTGTTACACTACCTTCATGAACAGATCCTATAGGGAATATTGTTTCAAATGTATTCCATGGATCT
>DDET01000013.1:34386-34617 GCA_002336915.1 Bacteroidetes bacterium UBA1947
TGATATGGATCATGCCGCCAATACCGGTTTCCAGCTCAACAAACACGCCGTAAGGAGTAATGTTCTTAACCACACCTTTGTGGCGGCTTTCAACAGGATATTTGTTTTCGATAGTCTCCCATGGATCTTCAGTAAGCTGCTTGATGGATAAGCTCATCTTGCGCTCTTCTTTATCAAGGGTAACTACTATAGCTTCATGCTCTTCGCCCATTTTGAAGAATTCCTTCGCAT
>DDET01000014.1 GCA_002336915.1 Bacteroidetes bacterium UBA1947
TCGGTTCGACTCCGTTATTCTCCACAAGCTTTAATCGCCTTCGGGCGATTTTTGCGTTTGGGGCTAGGGCGTCCCGATAGCTATCGGGAAGGTCATCGGTTCGACTCCGTTATGCTCCACAAGCTTTAATCACCCTCGGGCGATTTTTGCCTTTTGCACCCCGTCATCTTTTTTGCATTAATTTGCCCCCTGTTTAATACCCATGAGCATCAAACCCGAAATAAGAAGTGTAAACGTAACACGCTACGTAACCCCCCTGCGCGAGGGAGGCTCCATGCCTGCCATTGCGGAGGCCGATGATGGCTTCCTGTACGTACTTAAATTTCGCGGGGCTGGCCAGGGAAAGAAAGCCCTGATCGCTGAGCTCATAGGCGGCGAAATAGCCCGTGCCCTCGGCTTAAAAATGCCGGAGATCGTATTCGCTAACCTCGATACAGCCTTTGGCCGCACCGAACCCGATGAAGAGATACAAGACCTGCTCAAAGCCAGCGTAGGGCTTAATTTGGCAGTACATTATCTCTCAGGTTCCATCACCTTCGACCCCACAGTTACAAAAGTAGATCCCCTGCTCGCATCAAAAATAGTATGGCTCGACTGCCTGCTGCTGAATGTCGACCGCACCTGCCGCAATACAAACATGCTGCTATGGTATAAAGAGATCTGGCTCATAGACCACGGAGCAGCCCTCTATTTCCATCACTCATGGGACAATGTGGACGATAAAGCCACAAAGCCTTTTGCCCAGGTAAAAGACCATGTACTATTACCGCAGGCAAGCGAACTGGATATGGTAGATAATGAATTCACGAAGATACTTACCGGCGAACTAATAAATAATATTGTCTCTTTAGTCCCCGGTGAATGGCTGGACAACGATTCACCATTCGCTTCGACAGAAGAACACAGAAAGGCTTACGTACAATTCTTAACTTCACGTGTTGCCCATTCGGCAACATTTGTAAAAGCAGCAGAAGATGCCCGGGCAGCTATTTGAGTACGCCATAATACGCATAGTGCCACGTGTGGAACGCGAAGAGTTCCTAAACGTGGGCGTGGTGCTGTATTGTGCCGGCCAAAAATTCCTGCAGGCTAAGTTCGAGCTGGACAAACCACGCCTCAACGCTTTTTCCGAAAAGCTGGACATCGCCGAAGTAGAAGATTACCTCAACGCCTTCGGGCGCATATGCAAAGGCGACAAAGACAGCGGCGCTATTGGCAAGCTGCCCACAGCCGAGCGCTTTCGCTGGCTTACCGCCACCCGTAGCACGGTAGTGCAAACCTCAAAAGTACACCCCGGCCTATGCGACGACGCAGCCGAAATGCTGGAACGCCTCTATACACAAATGGTGCTTCAGTAAATTATACCACGAATGGATTATTTCAAACAGCTACTCGACTTACTGAAGATAGAACGTGATGAAGATAAACGCGCCTATCTGGAGCAGACGAGAACATCTTCGGTAAACGAGCGCCGTGCCGCTGGTCTTACCTGGTATCCCATAGCCATCAGGGGCACCGAACTCAGCCGGGCAGACTATATCACTGTAGAAGTGGAGCGGACCACCAATACCGATATCGTCCACCAGTTACGCTTTGGTGTTTCAGCCATGCTCTTTTCCAATCACGATCCACAGAACGATCACCTGGAAGGCACCATTACTTTTGTAGGTGGCAATAAGCTAAAAATATCCCTGCGCACCGATGAGTTGCCCGAATGGGCAAGCAATGGCAAGCTCGGCATTGACCTCCTATTCGACGACAACAGCTACGACGAAATGCAGAATGCCCTCAGGCTGGCCATGAAGATGGAAGGCGAGGAAAAGGAAGCACGTTTGATAAATATCCTCACGGGCAAAAATAAACCCACATTCAATACCGATATCCCCTTATACAATAACCCGCGCCTGAACAGCACACAGCAGGCTGCAGTAAATAAAATAATACAGGCCAACGAACTGGCGGTAGTCCACGGCCCACCCGGCACCGGTAAGACCACTACACTGGTGCAGGCCATAAAGACACTCATAAAGCAGGGTGATAAAAAAATACTGGTAGTTGCACCCAGCAACACCGCCGTCGACTTACTGAGTGACAAGCTATCAGAGGAAGGATTGAACGTCCTGCGCGTAGGTAACCCTGCAAGAGTATCAGAACGCTTAATGGCCTTGACGCTTGATAGCAAAATGGCCGCACACAGTACCACGAAGGATATTAAGCGCTTAAAAAAGCAGGCCTCCGAGTTCAAGGACATGGCACATAAATACAAGCGCAGCTTTGGCCGTGCCGAGCGCGAGCAGCGTAAAGCCCTTTTTGACGAGGCTTATAAGATCATGAAAGACGTGGACAAGATGCAACAATACATTATCGATGATGTAGTTGCCAAAGCACAAATAATAACAGCCACACCCGTAGGCAGCAATCACTACACTGTCCGCGACCTGAAATACAATACTGTAGTAATAGACGAGGCTGGTCAGGCCCTCGAACCTGCCTGCTGGATACCCATACTAAAAGGAAAGAAGCTCATCCTTGCCGGCGACCATTGCCAGCTACCGCCAACCATCAAATCGGAAGAGGCCGCAAAGAGAGGACTGAAAATTACACTGCTCGAAAAATGTATTCAATTGCATCCCGAAGCTGTCGTACTCCTCGAAGAGCAGTACCGCATGAACGAGACCATCATGGGCTACTCCTCAAAGGTATTTTATGACGACAAACTGAAAGCGCATGAATCGGTAGCCAGGCACCTGCTGCATGATGGCGCAACAGCACTTGAGTTCGTGGACACCGCAGGTTGCGGCTTCGAGGAAAAGAACGAACAAACAAGTATCTCCAACCCCGAAGAAGCGGCGCTCCTTTTCAAGCACCTTACACAACTTGTTGCCGACTTAAGCACACACTACACCAAAGATAATTTCCCTGCCATCGCCGTCATATCCCCCTATCGCGAACAGATATATGTGCTAAAGGAGCAGTTGCTCCATTCACCTGAACTCCAGGTATACGGCAACAAAATAGCCGTCAACACCATCGACAGTTTCCAGGGCCAGGAGCGCGACATAGTCTACATCAGCATGACACGTAGCAATAGTAATGGCATCATAGGCTTCCTATCCGATATCCGCCGCATGAACGTGGCCATGACCCGTGCCCGCAAAAAACTTGTAATAGTAGGCGACAGTGCCACCTTATCCCGACTGCCCTTCTATGCCGGTTTCATAGCCTACGCCGAAAGCCACGATGCCTACAAAAGCGCATGGGAATACATGGATGTGTGAATGTTATAAATGAGTAAACCCCGGAGGGGTTAAACGTGAATAGCCCCGGATGCAATCCGGGGTACACAAGCCCATACACACGCAACCCCGGCAGGGGTTGAACATTTCGACTTTTTCCATTGAGTCTCTCGGTAGAGGACTCAATGGTTCGCGAGGAGCACAATGCTGCTATCCGCACGCAAACGCACCATAGATAACCCCGAGGGGTTAAACGTGAATAGCCCCGAATGCAATCCGGGGTACACAGGCCCATACCCACACAACCCCGGCAGGGGTTGAACATTTCCACCACACAGATATGCGACGGCACTTATAACTGGCGCGAGTTTTTAGCATGGCCATGAGCACGGCTAACTCGTATCACATTCAAATCAGCCGGTTTGCAACCGGGATTGGCTTGATGCGCTGATCAGGATCGCGTGGCCGCCACTTCTACTAAAAAGCAAAAAACCGCGCATCGCGGTTTCCTGTTTGTTTTCATGGCCCATATTTTATTGTCATCGGCTTATCACAAGGCTTGTATTCTTTCTTAGCTGCGTGTACTTATTATCGCTGTACGTAACATTGTACACTCCGTTCGGCAAGCTGCCTACATTTATCTCCGTTCTGTTGTTCTGCACATCCCTAGTCAATAGGGTTCTTCCCATCACATCCAGCACACGTATCGTTCCGTGTATATCGTTATAGCCCCTTATCACTACGGTTACTTTATCATTGGCAGGGTTGGGATATGCATTTAGTGCTGTCAAACGTTCAATGCGATTTACATCTAGCACACTATCCACATGAAAGGTATCGGTAACCCGGCTGCAGAAGCTGGTGTAGGTCACCCAGTACACACCTGTTTCAGTTACGTTCAGCGAGTCGGTAGTATCACCGGTATTCCATTGGTAAGTATAGAATCCCATGGGCGCATGCAGTGTCAGGTTGCCACTCATGTTCAGGTCAGTGTTTGTATTGGTATAGGTAGTGTCTTGTCCCGGCCTTACAAATTCATTAGGCAGATCGCCATTACCCAGCGTTACAGGCTGTGCCGATACCAGTGCGGCATGCACATAATTGCAGGCCAGCCCTGCAAGGTCAGGATCGTTTACGCAGCCTATTGTATCATGCTGCGGCCCCACGGGCGAGTAGGGCATCCTTACATATATCTTACCATCCGGCGCAAGCTTGGCATCGAACACAGCTGTGCCGGCATCGTACAAGGTGTCAATAAGCGTCTTAGACGCAACAATAGCTGCAGTATTAGGCTGGTTCAGGTCAAACTGGTCAAGTGCTCCGTTACCACCTGCAAAATGCAGTGTATACAATTTCCTCCCGTTGGGCGAAAAGCATGCGGATATGATTTCAGCCAGTGAGTCTATTACTATTGGGTTCGATACCACGCCCGTTGCCTGGTCAAAATCATACAGCTCGCAACCGTATAAACCAAACAGCCAGTTGGCAGTAACGATCCTTGTATAGTCGGGCGATACCCTCATTTTCCCCAGCGCGTACGACATGGGGTCGGGCATATTACCCACAGTCGATATTACAGGCGTGGCAGCAATGCCGGTATCGTTTATATTGTAGGCCTTAAATGCATTGTCGCCCACATTATGTACCATCAGCCACATATCACAATGCGCACCCGGTATGGCTATCATCTTTTCGCCCGTCAGCATCGAGTCTAGTTTTATATTTTTTTGCCCCGTCACTACATCACCCAGTCCGCCGTCCAACGTCATGTCCACCACGCTATAGTACAGGCGCGCAGCATTACCATCCCCATTTAGAAAGTCAGTAGTACTTTCTATCGAGAATATATAATACTGGTTATGATTGCTCAGCACCGGTATGATCAGTTGGCCCTGCGAAGCCTGCAATCCGTTTGCATTTGAGAAATAAGGTGCCGAAAGCCCAAAGCCATTTGGCATCACCTGGTTATTCCTGTTCCATACAGTATCTCCCTGCGTATAGAATAGAAGTTGCCCGCTGGCATCGCACACATTCGCGCTGCCGCCTAGTGTGCGTATCGCTGTTGGTATCAGCACCGGGTTGCCGCTGTTAAAGTCCAGGCCCAATGAATCGCCAAAGGCCCATACATTATTTTCATTTTGTGCCACTGCAGCATCGGCTAATAGGATGATCGTCCCGATAAGTAGAAATAGTTTTTTCATAAAAGAATATTTGGTGAAGAACTGGCTTGCAAATAGCATTTAAGCCCTTACATGCTCTTACTAAGTTAAGCCTAATCAAAGGCCTTAGATGCTGGGCCTGCGCTCATTTCCGTCAAAATGAGTGTTTTCACTCATGCCGCTCCTCTGTCTCTTTTTTAGTAACTTTAAGGATGAGGCCATGTGTGTCAATACCTTTTGTATTAACTGTCTTTTTATCTCTTATAAAAGGCACTTTGTTACAGGCACAGCCAGGTCCTGCGGAAATATCTGCTAACGAGCGTCTTATACAATTAAAGAATGATACTGCTACCGTTGCCGGTCTCATAAGGGCCTCAGCCGGTTATCAAAACAAACCCGACAGCGCCATCTTTCTGCTGCAAAAAGCATTTTCCCTAAGCCACCATATTGGCTATACCGATGGTTGCGCCCGCGCATTGCTGGGCATAGGTACCAACTTGTTTAATAAGGGCGAGATCGAAAAGGCCCGCACGGTATTTCGCCGCGCATATCCTTATTGCCAGCGTGCCTTTTTTACCAAGAACAATTTGCTTTGGTCCTGGCACAACAATATGGCCTCGTCTTATGCTGTGCAGGGCAATTACGACAGTGCCGCACAATACTACTATAAAGCGCTCGATAATATGGCGCAGGCAAAACAGCAGGATGCGCATATGTACGTCACCATCCTTGCCAATCTCGGCACTGTCTGGCATAAGGCATCACAGTTCCGTAAGTCGCTGTTTTATTCGCAGCGTGCCCTCTATATTGCCACTGCCATTAAAGACTCCAACAAGATCGCCGACATCTACCAGGTCATCGGCCTCGCACTCGATGCATTGGGCGATCATGCAAATAGCCTCCCTGCGCTACGTAAGGCATACAATATTCACCTGCAGCAAAAGAACTTTATCACTGCACAGATGGACGCCTGCGCCCTTGCTATGAATACCACCAATACCGATAGTGCCCTGTATTACTACCACACAGCCATCGACCTAAGCAAGAACACCGCTATGGAGCCACTCCATAAAATATACATCGGCCTGGGCTATACCTACCTGCAAAGGAAGGACTATGCGAATGCTATCGTTTATTTAAACAAGGGCATGGGCCGCGCAAAGCAATTGGGCTTCACTGCCGATCTTACTTTCGTTTATGCCGGTCTTGCCGATGCTTATACAGCTACCAATAATTACAAGCTTGCCAATACCTATCGTCGGGCTTACGACAACATCCGCGACAGCATATTGAACATTGAGAAAATGCAAAGCGCCAATACGCTCGAAGTAAAATACCGAACTGCGGAGAAAGACCGCCAATTGGCTCAGTCCAGCCTGCGATTGCTCACCAGTGACTATAAACTGAAACAGAAGAACTACCTGCTTATCCTCATTTCATTGGGCCTCATCATTCTTGGCCTTACGCTATTTAGTTTCTACCGCAATACACGCCGCAGGCAAAAGATGGAACTGCAACAACAGGAGCTCGACAACCTGAAAGCAGTAATGGCAGGCGAGGAAAAGGAACGAACCCGCGTGGCGCGCGAGCTGCACGATGGCATTATGGTACAGCTGGCAGTAATAAAGATGAAACTACGCAAGGCCCAATCATCGAACGAGGGTGATTACGAAGAGATACTAAAACAACTCGACACCACCACCCGCGAGCTTCGCCAAACAGCCCACAACCTCATGCCCGATATGCTACTGGAGAATGGCCTTACCGATGCCCTCTTTTACCTCTGCACCAGTCTGCAAAAGGAAACAGGGCTCAACATCATCTTCCAGCATTATGGTGAACTTCCCCCACTTATCCCAGATAGCAAACTATACCTCTATCGTGTAGTACAGGAGCTGCTCCAAAACATCATCAAGCATGCGCACGCCACAAAGGCACTGGTGCAGATGAATTATCACCCGCCTTTCGTATCCTTCTCTGTTGAGGACAACGGCATTGGTTTCGATAAGCAGCTAATGGATACGGGCATGGGCCTTAAAAGCATTTACAGCAGGCTGAAAGTGCTCAATGCCACTATAGATATTAAGAGCAGCAAGCACCTCGGCACCACCATATTTATCGAGCTGAATATAGAACCGTTCATTGAACATAAAACCAACAACGATGTCCATCAGGGTAGCTATAGTTGACGATCATCCACTTGCATTAAGCGGTATCCGCAGCATGCTCAGCGCATATCCGCAGGTTGAGGTAATTGCCTCCTATGCTTCAGGCAACGCGCTAATGGAGGGCTTAAAAGAAGCACAGCCCGATGTGCTCCTGCTCGATGTGCTCTTGCCTGACAAGTCAGGTAAGGAATTGGCGCCCTTAATTACAGAGATGTACCCGCAGCTGCGCATGATAGCCCTCACCAGCCTCGATAGCATAGCAGTGGTAAAAAGCATGATGCAGCGCGGCTGCCTCGGCTACCTGCTCAAAGATACCAGCGAGGAGACACTGGTCACAGCCATAGAGCAGGTCTCCCGCGGACTTGAATTCATAGAGCCTTCCCTCAAGGAATATATGATCCAGAACATGCTGCGCTACAAAAAGCCCGGTCAGCAGGTAATGCCCGAGCTCACCAGCCGCGAGAAAGAAGTGCTTAAACTTATTGTCTCCGAATACACCACCAAAGAGATCGCTGATAAACTGTTCATCTCCTTCCGCACCGCCGAGAACCATCGCTACAGCATCCTGCAAAAACTGGATGTAAAGAACACGGCGGGCTTGGTTAAGTTGGCAATGCAAATGGGCCTCTTGGAAGAATAAATTGTTGGCGCATTCTATGGCTAAAACCAA
>DDET01000044.1 GCA_002336915.1 Bacteroidetes bacterium UBA1947
TACCTGATACCAATAGGTAAAGCAGATATCAAACGCGCCGGCACAGATGTTACCATAGTATCTTATAACAAGATGATGAAGGTGGCAATGGGTGCCGCCGAGGAGCTGCAGAAGGAAAATATAAACGCTGAAGTAATAGACCTACGCAGCATACGCCCGCTGGACTGGCAGACAATAGTAGAATCGGTGAAAAAAACCAACCGCCTTGTAATAGTAGAAGAGCAGTGGCCATTCGCGAGTATCTCATCTGAAATAAGCTACCGCGTTCAGAAGGAAGCATTCGATTATCTTGATGCACCGATCCGCAGGATATGTTCAGCTGATGCTAACATGCACTATGCACCCAACCTGGTAGCTGCTTACCTGCCTGACGTACCACGTACTGTCAACCTGATAAAGGAAGTGATGTACATGAAAAAATAAGAGATCAACAAGTATTTTTTTGAGTCCCGGCCATGCCGGGACTTTTTATTTTCTGCTGGTATACTTACCTTACCGGGCAATGAGTATTGAACGGATAGCAACTTCTGCAATTGTTATTGGCGCCGGGCCTGCAGGTGCCGGCACTTCTTTTTTTCTTAGCAAGTTTGGGATACCACATATTGTTGTGGAGAAAGAGTATTTCCCTCGTGATAAAGTATGCGGTGATGCCTGCAGCGGCAAAACGGTGCTAGTGCTTAACAGGGCTAACCCTGAGTGGATGAAGGAAATACAAAATACCGAGCAGGATTTTCTACCCGCATGGGGTATATCGTTTGTAGCCCCTAATGGTAAGGTGCTGGAAATACCGTTTGAGCCCAACAGAACAAAAGAATCGAAGCCGCCGGGCTTCACAACGCCGCGGCTTGTATTCGATAACTTTCTTTTTCAAAAGATGGCATCACCCTTTTGTAAAATATACCAAGGAGCAAAAATAGAAGATATCAAAAATGAAAATGGAAAGGCTATTGTGACCATACTGCATGAAGGCAAGCAATGTCAGATAGTGAGTCCAATGCTGGTAGGCGCAGACGGTGATAAAAGCATAGTGCGCAGGAAATATCAAAAAGGCGACAATAGTCCCAAAGCCTATTCGGTAGGATTAAGGGCCTACTACGAAGGTGTGTCTGGCCTGCATGCTGAAAATTTTATAGAGCTTCATTTCTTACCTGAAATACAACCGGGATACCTATGGATATTCCCTTTGCCTAACGGCATGACTAACGTGGGTGTGGGCATCCTCTCTGAAACGGTGCGGAAGAAGAAAATAAACCTGCGTGAGCAAATGTTATTTGCGATCAGGAATAATCCCGCAATTGCTCCGCGTTTTGCCAATGCAACACTCAATGGCAAGATCCAAGGCTGGGGATTACCTTTGGCTGTGGAGCGGCAATCGATGTCGGGTGATAACTATATACTTACAGGGGATGCAGCCGCGCTTATCGACCCGTTCACCGGCGAAGGAATAGGAAATGCACTCTACAGCGGAATGCTGGCTGCCGAAGCAATACAAAAATGCATTAGCGGCAACAATTATTCGGGAGATTTTCTCAAAGAACAGTATGACGATGTAGTATATAAACGCCTGGGAGATGAATTGAAAATAAGCACTACCCTGCAACGATTAAGCTGTCACAGGTGGCTATTCAATGCGGTGGTGAACAAAGCTTACAAAAGCGTTTCGCTCAGGAATACCATTAGCTGCATGTTCTCAGACATTGACCTACGCGATAAGCTAAGAAAACCGTCTTTTTATTTCAAAATATTATTTAACAGGTAAGTTAGAAGGTGCAATAATATTGTACCGAGATAGTGCGTGGCTGTTCTATTTTCATAGGGCGCAGTGCATATGCTGTATTGAACAAATTACTGCATATTAAAGACACCTTTTGATGTTCGTCCACTTTGAAGTTCAGCCGTGCATCAAAAATATGAAAGCCTTTGTGCTCGCGCCACCAGTTAACAGCCTTGATGTCAGCGATCTGTTCAACCACGGCAGTTAACTCTTCTATCGTTTCAAAAGCTTTGTCAATGTTTTGCATTTTGCTGTAGTACCTGTAACTGCCGCCAAACCCTATACGGTGTATCCTGCATTCCACATCTGCTTTTATCATGTGCTTAAACCTATATTTAAGTACATTTCCTGTTGTGTCGATACTGCTGTTCTTATAGCTGAGGGATTTGCCGGGGGTATTAGACAATGTCTTCTCCTGTGCATATATCCTGTCAGGAGTAAGCGAAACAGGATCAACATATGTGTAACCCAGCAAAGTGGTGACACCGAAATCCTTGTTTGATTCAGGTGTGGTAGCGGCAACCGACATATCAACGCCCCTGACGCGTGAGTCGCCGGTATTTTGAAATTTGAAGCCGATAAGAGAAACAGTGGGATCCCAGATGCCAAACAGGTACTCGATGGTATTCTCATATTTCTGATAGAAACCTGCAAGGTCAAAGTATCCCATAAAATCGCCGATCTTGAATCCTTGCTTTAGGCCCAGCTCAAAATTGTTACTTGTTTCAGGTTGCAATCCTGGATTGGGGAAGACACCAAACAAGCCGGCTTTAGTCTGTATATATCTTTCAGTGATTGTTGGGTATCTGAAGCCCTGCCCATATGATGTACGAATGAAGGTGCCTTTTAAAACCTGCAAACTTGCGCCCGCCCTGAATATTGGCGCCACAACGCTTTGCAGGTCATTGGCCTGGAAATATTCGTACCTGAAGCCCCCTGAAATATTCAGCAGGTGCCAGAATTTTTTATCCACTTGTATATATCCTGCCGCGTTGGTCACCTGGTTGTCCGGCGACCCACTTGAGGCATAAAGGTCGGCGTGCGATTTGGATAAGCTACCTACTACCCCGCCGGTAAAATTAAAATCGTAGTCCTTAAAGTTGCGCTGTAATTGGTATTCAGCATAATACAGGGTTCCATTATTAGAGAGGTTATTGGATATCGTGTTATCTGTGTGGAATATGCGCGTGGAAAGACTATGAGTTACGCCATTGCTCTTGATGTATTTAATAAAAGGATCGAGGTTGAATAATTTCTGATCCTCAAGAAAAACAGCCCCGGGATAGCCACGGTACAGGCCATCCGAATCGTTGTACCATGCCAGTACCATGTTAGTTTTATTGAGCATACCGTTACCATTAATGCCATAGCTCAAACCACTTATTCTTTTAGATCTGTATCTCAAATTGAAATTAAGTCTGCCCCTGATCTTCACCATGTCATTGTTATGGAAGGTGGGTATGGTATCCTCGATCAGGAAAGCCTTTCTAAGATCGTCGGGTATCGAATCCGCCTTATGCGGTGGCCCCATGTATCCCTGGTCCAGGTTAAAATTGCCACCTATAACAAGGTCAATGTTATCTTTAATAATGCGTGAATGAAGAAAATTAAGGTTCGTGTACATGGGCAGGGATTTACCATACCAATTTTCCGCGGGTGCAGGTGGTGCGTTGTAGTAACCTACCGAATAATTAATAATTGTTTTAGGTTTGCGGCGAGGGTAAGCAGAGCGAATATTGATCACCCCACTCAACGCAGATGAGCCATATAATACCGATGATGCACCTTTAATGATCTCGATCTGTTCTATATTCTCAACAGGTATATAGTTCCACTCAGGCCTTCCCGCGTCGCCACTTAGAAGCGGAATACCATCTACCACTATCGCTACCCTGCTGCCAACACCAAAAGTAAAGCCGCTGCCTCCTCTTATCTGGGGATCGTTATCAATGATCGTCAGTCCCGGAGTTTGCTCCAGCGCTGTTTCTATCGTTGTTGTATTACGGCTATTAATGATGCCAGGTTTCAGTACTTCCATTGACACCGTAAGTTCCTCTAGCTTTTGATCAAACTTACCGGATGATACTACTACAGTTTCCAGGAGTTTACTCACGCGTTCCAGGCTAATATCTTTCCCGGTTATAGCATCGATGCTGATATGTACCGTAAAAGTATCTGGAGTTAGTCCTGTGTATGTGCAAACAAGTTTATTGTCCCCGGTATCGAGCACTATAGAATACACTCCGTCAATATCGGAAACAGTACCCTTTGCGGGATTACTTATCAATTGAATGCTAGCGCCGGGTACCAGCTCGTTAGATGTAGTACTGGTTACCTTACCTTTCAGCACACCTGTTTGTGCGGAAGAAATGGCAAATGAAAATATCGACAGTAAAAAGAATAAGATCCGTGCTCTTAAAGCCATTATATAAAAATAAAACCCCGGTTATAGAAAGAACCAGGGCTTATGAATATTAAATAACATTTAGTCAACAAAAAACTTCCCGCTCCTTGATTCGCCATTGCTGTATATATGATACAGGTAAATCCCGCTGTTATATTGTGTCATGTCGAAGGAATGCAGGTTGTTACATTGGATGGTTTCAGAAAGGATCTTCCTGCCGCTGAGATCATAAACAGATACAGTGGACAAATTATTATTCCTGTTCATGAAATCAACATAGAATATCTTGTTATAAGAATATGCTTTGACATTGTTTTGCAATGAAGTAACATTATTTACTGACTGCGGAGGAGGATTGTAGATCATCGTAAGATCATCTACCCACATTATGCTACCTGCAGTATCCATAAGCTGGTTTTTTGAAGAAGTTATGTTAATCATCACATAATCCGGAGTGTCGGTTGCATTTACATAAGTAAATGGCACACTGAAACGTGTCCAGTTACTTACACTTGATGCAGGAGTGGTAAATTCTCCAACACCCACTTTGTTCATTGAAGAATCAGGATGGTTGCCGTTCACCGGTACTTCAGGATCGTAATAGTTACCTACATGCAGTATTGTCTTTACAGTACCCATATCGCTGCTGGCCGTGGGCGCTTGTGTATATTTGTACCAGCCAACTATACTATCGGGGCGTGCATGAAAAGGCATACGCCTGATGTCGGCGGCATCGCTGTAATTAATTGTACCAATATAGCCTGTATGTTTATCAGAAGAAGGTGCATTGATAACGCCTGTGGTTACATTGCCATTCACTACCGCTATGATAAAATTTGTGGTCTCTACCCGCACGGCGGTTGCTCCTCCGTGAAAAATAGCATTGTCTTTAAAGCATGTCTGTGGTCCAAGGCGGGCTGTGGTGGAACCTGATTCATTTGAATACCAATGATTAGGCTCATGCGACACCTTAGAAGCAGGGGTTGGCGGACTAGGGTTTCCACCCCAATCTTCAAAACCGGGATTTGTTATTTGTGTTTGAGCCAATGCGGTGATGCCAAAAGCTACAGACAGAATAGAAGTAAAAATTGCTTTCATATTATTAAATTGTTTGTTTCAATTAAATACGGTTATAAAAATAGCTAAAAATCCTACAAATCAAGGGTTTTATGCATAAAACTGTGGTACGATTTAATTTTACATTTTCGCATCCTTTACTATCCGGTCAAGGCTCTCCTGCGCGAGCGGGTGGTAATTACCTCTATACTTTTGATACCATGCCTTGGCTAAGTCCGGGTTTCGTTTCATTAAGGTCATATACAAGGGCTCAATAAATTTCCTTCTTCCCACTGTACTTAAGAACTTTTCCATTGCTATCATTGCCGGCTTATGATCAGCCTTACATTTTAAGACTACCACGAACCACGCAAATATCACCTCACTATTCCCCGAATTAGAAAAATGAAAATCCTCGTCCAATTTCCTCACCATGTCTATCGAAATGGTGTCAGGCATCTTATGCAAAAACTCCAGCCATTCAAATGTGCTCCATTCTTTGGTGTTCATATTTTTGCCATAAAAATTATGCCCGTATAATGCCGCTACAGAATCGACCTTTTTAAATCGTTCAGGGCTTACACGCGGACAGTTAGCGGGTACGCCGGGACCATATACCCATGCGTTAATGTCTATATTCTTATACAAAGCACTATCGCCATGCAACAGGTTGGCATCCAGGTAAGAAAGGAATTTCTCAGTGGTTATTGTTTTAAAGGCATGCTCATCAAAATATTTTCTCAGGAACGTATCAAACTTTTCACGGCCAACGGTATGCTCAATCAGTTTGAGAAAATGGCAACCCTTTTCATATGGTATATCGGTAAGTCCGTCATCGGGATCCCGGCCTTTGAGATCCAGCTTAAGCCAGGTGTCCCTTTCTTTACCATCTTTTTCCAGGTCATTTACATTTGAAACAAAGGTTTGGTAACCCAATTCCCAGGACATGTCAACAAAACTCTTGCCCATCATTTCTTCGGTAATACGCCTTTCAAAGTAATTGGTAAAGCCTTCATTCAGCCAGAAGTCATCCCATGTAGCGTTGGTTACCAGGTTCCCACTCCAGCTATGCGCCAGCTCATGTGCCACAAGATCTACCAGCGAGCGGTCGCCTGCTATAATAGTAGGTGTTGCAAATGTAAGCCTTGGGTTTTCCATGCCTCCTATGGGGAAACCCGGCGGCAATACTATTACATCATACCTTCCCCACCTGTATGGACCATAAAGCTTTTCGGCAGCTGTTACCATTTTGCCAACATCTTCAAACTCGTAGCGCGCCTTATCGATCATAGCAGGTTCGGCATATACGCCTGTGCGGCTGTCGATACTTTTGAATTCGATATCGCCCACAGCCAGTGCCATCAAATAAGCCGGCACAGGTATCTCCATCTTAAAATGATACACACCGCTATCACTCAATTTCTGCGGATTCTCCGCACTCATTAATGCCATTGCGCCTTTAGGCACGGTTACCCTTGCATCATATGTATATCGTATCCCCGGTCCGTCTGCACAGGGTATCCAGGAACGAGCATAAATAGATTCAGATTGCGTAAAAAGAAAAGAGTGTTTCTTGCCTGCTGTCTGCTGAGGGTCCAGCCATTGCAAGGCCCTTGCGTTCTTCCCGGTTTTATAATAAATAGCTACTTCCTTGCTTTCTTTGCTAACCGGGATGTTCAATCTACTGCCAAGGAATTTTATCATGCTGTCCAGTGAATGCTGCACCTTCTTTCCGTCAACTACTACACTGTCAATAGTAAGATCATAAGTGTCAAGCTTCAGCACACTTGCATTGTCTCTGTTTTCGATTGCCCATGTTGCTTTACCGCTGATGGTTTTGTTCTCAAAGTCCACTTTTATGTCTAGTGCAAGATGTTTCATCATCACACTATCAGCGTTAGAAAGGGTATGTACGTCTTTTGAAACAATAGGTGCAGAAGATGTTCTATTATCTCCTTCTTTCGGCGAATTATTACAGGAATTAAATGCGGCCAAAAGCGCTGCGGTAAGACAAATATTTTTCAGCATTGATTTATGCGGTTTATTTTAAAAGAACATAAATGTAAAAAGAATAGCATCATTAGTCACCGCTCGTTTTCATGGCCTCCCATTTTGTACCAGCATAACTATCCCAGACCAACCATAGCAATACGCCAGACAAGCTCATAAATACAAAGCGTAGCCAGGGCAATACAGTTGCTGCAAAGTAATGCCCGAAGCCCAGGCCGCCAATAATGGCCATGGTGAGGAATAATCTAATAGTGGTTTTGCCACCGGCATTTTTCATATGCTCGGGCGTAGAGAATGGGAACTGCCTATACCCCACCCTTAGGACTATCAACGAAAACAAGCTGACGTTCATCAGGGCCAGCAAAAGATCAGGTATAACACCGGCACCCCAGATATAGATCACGAAGGCCGAAATAGCCAGGTAGAAAGGCAAAAAATATTTTACCCAGACAGCTTTGAACGCACCTATCATAATGCTGCCCGGTTTATTGATGGGCGAGGCGTAGTACACCCATGCTGCTTTGTACTGTTCTGAAAGCGTTACAAATGTGATAGCCTGCGATAGTACAAAACCGCTCATATAGAGCAGTATGAACAATCGCGATTTTTTTTCCGGCAGCTGCTGAAAAGATTCTGCAAGTGATCCGTCCTTTTGTATAAACATAAATACAAAATATATCGGCACATACGCAAATGTTGGGTATATCTTCATTTTAAATGACCTGCTGCGCGAAGTCTGCAACCAGGTTATCAGGAAGCCTGCTTTTACTGTATCGTTCCGGTTCAGCAGATCTGCGTACTTGCTGTATAAAGGTTTGCCTTTGGTTTTACGTGATACCTGGCTTCTATTTTCAGTTACGCCTGCGCTGTCAACAGCACTTATTCTTGCCGCAAAACTGGGTGCAAGCCATTTTACGGTAAGCCATAAGCAGACAAGAGGTAACACTATTGCCAGCACGCTTAGCCATTTTACCGCGCCTGCCGTTCCCGGTATTATCCAGAACCAAAAAGACGCCAGCCAATATGATGGAAAGAACTTAGCAGCAGGATATAGAAACACATTCATGTTTTCTATGTCGGCTGTGTTCAACATGCGTGGCAGTATGTAGTACATACCAAAAATGACGATCGAAAAAATTATCTGGAAGTAGTTGATAACTTCTTTGAATTTTTCAGGTTTGACAAGTTTCAGTATCAGCAGGTAGCAGGCATTCACCAGGAAGAGCGCCATGAATACCATTAAGATCAAGGGCAAGGGAAACAGCAATGCCGATTGCCATCCATCCCTGATGCCTAAAGTTATCCATCCGGGCAGTGACATGGGTATCACTACCCTAAGCAAGTAAATGAAAGTGTGTAGCGTACGGGACAGGAAAATAGTCTTGTCGTTCACGGGCCTGGGGAGCAATACATATTTGTCTTTCGCATCAAAAAGCATATTGGAAAAATCGGTGATGAGCGAAAAGGTAAGCAGGAACAGGAAGGCAGTGAAATACATGAACAGGGATGTTACTCTGTCTTTAAATGCCAGGAGTACAAATATATATATCAACCCGGTTATCAAGGAGAAAAACATGTTCAGCCATGTGGCATGCTTCATTTCTTTTTTATTCTGTCTTTGCCTCCCAAAGCTCAATGGCCTTCGGTCATCCATCTTCAGCTTAGTTGCCAGGATGATCTCCAGTTGTTCCACATCAGCACCCATAGAGCGGAAGATGCCCTTAAACAGCATCACAAACTTCAGTAGTATCTTGTTCATGCCTGTTGCTTATTGTTCATTATGTTTATCCTGGAATACAGAGGCGAAAGCTCCCGCCTGGCTACCTATATTTTCATTATTTGTAAGTCTTGAGAATATTTGCTCCAGCGTTTCACTATCATTTTTCTTAAGTTCGTTCACAGTACCGTCAGCAATGATGTTACCATTGTCAATAAGCACTATCCTGTCCGACACTTTTTCCACAACGTCCATCATATGCGAACAGTAAAAGATAGTCTTGCCTTCCTGCTTCAATACCTGCAGTAGTTCTTTTACCATTATCACGGCATTTGCATCCAGTCCCGACAAAGGTTCATCCAATATCACTATCGCCGGGTTGTGCATCAGTCCCGATGTGATCAGGACTTTCTGCCTCATACCTTTCGAGAAGCTATCCATGCGTTGGTCCATGTTGCCCAACAGGCCAAAGGTTTCCAGCATACGTGTACCTCGGTCCTCTATGACGGCATCGGAAAGTTGATACAGTTTCCCTATAAAGTTCAGGTATTCTCGCGGAGTCAACAGGTCATACAGCTCTGCCAATTCCGGTATATACCCTATCATCTTCTTTACTTCCAGCACATGGTCGTGCAGGTTCATACCAGCAATGCTTACATCGCCTGTATAATCCTGTATAATGCCCGTGATGATCTTTACAGTAGTCGACTTACCTGCCCCATTAGGCCCTATATAGCCTATGATACTGCCGGGGTATATATCCAGGTTAATATTATTGAGCACTGTCTTATCGCCATATCGCTTGCTGAGCTTGCTGATCCGGATGATTGGTTCCATATTGTAAAAGTAAAATTCCCCCGTCACTAAACGTACGGGGGAATATAAAATATTTGTTTGCAGTTATTCCATTATAAGCTTGAAGGCATGCGTCCAGCTGTTATTCATAAAGCCGGGTATACACCACAACATGCATAAAGGTTCTATCGCCCTCGCACTCGACACTTTTCCCATGTCGGCTACATCCCAGCCAAATTGCTCCAATATACCGGTTGTTTCTTTTTTTGCAGCATCGTTATTGCCGCATATGAACATGGTAGGCTGGCCTTGCTTGTATTCCGGGTTCACCATTACTGCATTGCCCACACTGTTAAATGCCTTCACAAAATGCACAGCGGGGAAACGCTCCTGCAGTATCTCCATTAATGATTCGTCGAGTGAGGTGAAATATTTCAACACCCCATCCTGCGGCGGTGCATCCGCAATAGGATTTGTGGTATCTATGACGGTTTTCCCATCCAGGTTCTGCGGACCCGCAAGATCTATTACGTCCGCGGCGATACTTCCTTTCACAGCCAGCACTAATATATCGCCATATTTTGCGGCTGCTTCAAAGCTACCAACACTTGCACTTTCCCCTGCATGCGCCTTCCATTCCGACAGTTTGTCGGCATTGCGTGTACCCAGCATAACAGAGTAGCCATGTTTTATGAAGCCATTGCCCAATGCTTTCGCAACAGCACCGCTTCCCAGTATCCCTATCTTTTTCATGTGCATATAGTTTTGTCGCATCAAAATAAAGGCAAAACCCCATGTAAAAAAGAAAAAGTACCTTAATTTTTCTTATAGCTGCATAGCAATAAAAAATCAGGTAACTATACCCCCAGCTTATTGCGTAAACCCGAGGGCATACCGTGTTTATTCAGTAAGATCGCGGTAGTTTTATAACGCACATAATTCTTGCTTACGTAGATATAGCCTTTATAGTCGTTTTTCACGCCCCATGAGTTCTTAACTATATAATATTCATTGCCTTTTTGGTCTTTTGCAAGGCCTACTATATGCATACCATGGTCATCGGTGGTCTCGTAATTATCAAACGCTTCCTGGCGGCTTTCAGGGGTTATGACACGTTCTTCCTTCGGCCCGTCGAAAAGTGCTTTTTGTTCATCTTCGTCCATATCGTCCCAATCCTTTTCTGGCACAAAAGCCACACCATTCTTCCAGCTAAAGTATTTCTCGCTTACATCTGCTGCCCATGCTACTGTATATCCATTGCGTAATGCATGATCAATAGTGCCGGTAAGGTCGCCGAACTTCACATTGTATATCTTATCAAAGCTCCAGTTATCGGGCACCATGAACATTGTCTTTTGGTAATAAGGTTTGTCCGTAAAAGAGGATATCTCCACATAATCTGCCGGGTTAAGGCCAACAACCTCTTTTGCAAAGCTCTTAGCCGTGTAGCGCTTGCCGTTATAGCTAAACGATTCAGGCACAGGGCCCAGATAGGCATCCAGCACCGCATCAAATGCCTTTTTCCAGCTGGTGGTGAGCTTGCCGTTCTTATTACTCACTATTGCATCCAGCATGCCCTTCAGCACAGCCTGCAGCTCACCAAATTTATTTTTCTTGGTACCGTAATGCAAGCCGCTATAAGCTTCCTGTGGCATAACTCCATATTTAGCATACATGTTTATCACATCATGGCACTCGCCCCCGTCACCCCATGATAAGGCACCGTGCATTTTTACGTAATTGTCAGCTTTGTCTTCGTAGACCATGCGCGCTGTGAATATCTCCGCGAGGTCTACTTTCGGCCTGCCTTTGCGTATCATTTCACTTTCCAGGAATGAATTCGTCGAATAGCTCCAGCAGGTGCCTGAGCTTGCCTGGTTCTTTACACTGGTATTTTCTATATTAATGATATCGGTAAAAATGAACTTCTTTTTTGCATCATCGCTCTTATTTGTCTCCAGTTTTTTGACGAGGTCGTCCTGCGCTGATGCAAATAATGGTAATGCAACAGCCAAAAGCATTATTAACTTTTTCATTTTTTGTATTTACTTATTTAAGATTGGAAGCGCTAAAAGTAACAAATAATTCATTTACCTCCCGACAAATGCCGGGGGATTTTTAGCGGTAAAGTGTAGCCATTATCCTCTGCCTGTCTAATGAAGGTCGACCTGGTAAAGCAGGGTTCGCTCGCCGTCCTTTACACCGTAAAGCTTTGCATCGCTAACTACGAATGAAGTAAACATACCCATCAGTATTTCGGATAACCTCAGATCGAGCTCCTCATGGTACAGCTCATCTTTGTCGTCCTGCGTAGCAAGACTGTTATAGTAGTCCTGGTAAGCGGTATTTTGCTCCAGGTCCTTATCTATACCAGCCAGTAAGGCAGCTAACATAGGCGAGGCCTCGCCCAGCCCGAAGTCAAACAGCATTTCCAGCAGGGTATCTTCGTCCTTAAAGGCTTGATTTTTTATGAACATAGTACAAAACTAAGCGGAATAGCATTTAAAAGGCTACCCGGCCTTTTGCGGATATAATTTTATGAAATCTAACGTACTCTAAACCAACACTTTTTGGGTCCGGAAGTCTTAAAAATGATTAAACGCACCTTATTTTATTATGAAATCATGAAAGTTTGTTTTAAATTAACATTCCGATACCATGAAACAGTACAGTATTAAACTACTGTGAATAAAACTTACATACATTAAGTACCCCTTTTTGTACCGTGAATGAATATGTTTTTTTAATGTACCAAAAAACAAAAACTGCATGGAAAATCTGTACCAAAAACTAGATGAGATCGTTAAGTTCTTTACAACTGATACACTTGCCGGTTTGCCTCAAAAAGTGGGCAAATTCACTTGCATTCCTTTAATGGCTCCAAATATGGAACATGCAGGATACCTGGTGACAAAAGGGACAGAAATGCACTTTTTCCCTGCGGCTTCCATCAGTAAGATTATCAGTGCGGCAAATGCCGGAACAGAAAGCCTCCTTGAGGAGCGCTGGTATGAAAAGCAAGCGCTTTGCCTTAACTGATCCTTGATCGTACTACATTCTTCAAATATCCCTGCTTCGGGGATATTTTCATTATGGCTGGCATCCGGGAAATTATTACTTTTAAATTATGCCCTCAACTATACAGATCAGGACAGCGCAAGAAAAAGATCTTCCTGCCATTGTGGCTATACATAACCAGGCCATACTGCGCCCGTATACTAATGCATACACAGAGCTCTTTAAGCCGGAAGACCGGCTGGCCTGGTTTGAACAACACAGCGGCAATTGTCCCATATTTGTGGCGATCGAAGAGGATGAAGTAACAGGATGGTTGTCTGTAGGCCCTTATCGCTCAGGCAGGGCTGCCTTAAGTCACACAAAAGAAGTAAGTTATTATGTTCACGAGGCGCATCAAAAAAAAGGCATCGCTACCCTATTATTGCATCATGCCATGAACAGCATTAACGAGCTGGATACAAAAGTATACATTGCCGTAGTACTTGATAAGAACATACCAAGCATTAAACTTTTAGAAAAGAACCGCTTTAAGTTATGGGGGCACCTGCCCGGTGTCGCCTACTTCAATGATGTGCCCTGCGGGCATTACTATTTTGGTTGGCAGCCGGAATAAAAAAACTCACAGGATGGGTTGTCCTGCGAGTTTTTCTAGTAAAATGAGATACTATCTTAGCAATGTGACATTGCCTTGCTTAGTGAATACCTTCCCCGCATTGGTGACTGCTTCCACTACGTAAACATATACACCAAACGGCTGTGGCTTGCCTTTATAGGTGCCATCCCAACCTTTGTCTATGTCCTTGCCTTCATACACCATTATACCCCAGCGATCATATATACGGAAGTATTTCAAGCTGGCAATACCACGTTTCACCATCTTGAATTCTCTGTTTTCACCACTACCCGGGGTGAAAGCATTTGGTATGTCAACTACCGATGTTGGGTCAACAAAGATGTCTATTGAATCCGTTGTTTTGCATCCCAACTCTGTTGTGCCCTGCACTATGTAACGTGTATCCACCTCAGGTCTTGCAAGCGGGTTTGCAATATTGTCGGCACTCAGGCCTGATGGCGGGAACCAACTAAAGTACAGGCAATTACCCTGCGGGCTTAATTGATAAGATTCGCCCGGGTATATCCGCACGCTGTCAGGCAGTGAGATAATGGCATTCGACGCGATCGTTACCTTGACATATCCTGTATGCACGCAGCCGATGGTGTCTATTGCAGTAGCTGTATAAACAAAATCCACATCAGGTTTTACTACCGGGTCAGCAGTTTTTTCATTTTTTATCCACCACTGCGGCGACCATTGATATACGAAGGACGGATCGCCATATGCGTGCAACCGGGCACTGTCACCAGGACAGATCGTCACACCCTTTGAGACCGGCAGCGGCTGGTTGGTTTGGACGAAAGCATAGATATCTTTGGTCACCGAGTCAGAACAGAAACCATTACTTACCACCAGGCTAACCGGGTAAGTGCCCGTGAAGTAATATATATGCAGCGGGTTTTGTACAAATGTCTCAAGAGGAGAACCGTCGCCAAAATCCCAGGCCAGGCTTTCGGTACCATTAATGACAGAACTGTCGGTAAGGTTTAAACTATCCCTGCCGCAACCAAGCACAAGGTCATAACCAAAGTTGGCTATAACACCGGGATTTATTCTTACTACTTGCGGTGCACGATCACTTTCACATCCGTCTACCGTTTGTGTTACGTACCAGACGACTGTACCAAATGTATCGACAGACGGCAGCGGAGAAACATAAGTTCCTGGTACGCCCGTTGGTGTGGTGTACCATTGTAACGAATCGCCTTGTGCCAGCAAGTGCACCACGTCGGCAGTACGGTACTGGCAGTAAGTGTAAGATGTAACTACGGGGTACAGCGGCTTCGGTTTAATGGTCACCGTCACGGGTACGCGCACACTTTCACAACCCGCAGGTGTAACGTCCGACACATACCAGGTAAATGTACCCGTTGTTGTTGTAACCGGTGTGGGTGGTGTTAATGTGAAGGTCCCCCCGGTGGGTAGGTCCCACCATCTTACTACGTCGCCCGGTGTGGAAGGTGTAGCGGTCAATGGCACTGAAGAGCTAAACTGGCAAAAAGCCGTATTACCGGGTGTGGGTGGCGGTGTGGGTGGCGGCTGGCTAATGGTAACCGGGTAAGAAATAAAACAACCTTGGTTGTCGTTTATGTTAACAGTGTAAGTTCCCGCGCAGAGATTGCCGGCTGTAGCAGCGTTACCCCCTGTTGGCAGCCAGGAATAAGTATATGGCGGCACCCCTGAGGCCGGCGTAACGGTGGCCGTCCCATCACAGTAGCCATTACATTCAGGGTCTGTCTGCGTATTTGTTGCAGTAAAACCTCCCGGCCCTATTGCAATTGTAACAACCGCGTTACTTGAGCTGCATCCGTCATGAACGGTCACAGTATATGTGCCGGGGCAAAGGTTCGTCGCTGTCGCGGAGTTGCCTCCCGTTGGCGCCCATGAATAAACATATGGTGGTGTACCACCTGTAACGCTGGCGGTCGCAGTACCATTGCAAAGCGTACATATTGTGGGCGTATTCGAAGTGGTGATCGTTATGGGTGGCGGCGGATTAGCCTGGCAGTTACAGCAGGTAGTTTGAAAATATAAGCCGGCAAATACAAAATTGAAGCAATCCTGTCCATTACTGTTCAGGTGAAATGGAACAGTGGTTTGTGCAGCAGTAAGCGTTGTGCCTATCTGTAAATAGTTCCACCAGTTAAATGTATATGGTACAGGAGTATTATTAAATGCAATGGTCTCGTCATTGTATTGGATATCTCCAATCGACATGAAGGCGACGGCATTTGTTGGGGTTCCGCAAGGCGCGGGATATGTCATTGTATACGTTTGGTCCGTTCCTGTTGTTCCATTGCCAACAAGGGAACCGTCATCAATATGTATATTTCCCTCCCAAAGCTGAGTCGGGTCGGTATAAATAACGATCAGCGTTGCTCCGTCAATATCGGTTGGATTACCGGTGCTGAACCCGCTTATGTTATATGTTCCGTTACCGGTCATTACAGATGTCACGTCTGCACGGTATGAATATGATCCCGGTCGTCCCCAGCATTTATCGGGGCCCGAACCTATTTGGGTCATTAAATATGTCTGCGTTTGTACAGGGCCCTGTATCGTAACATTTTGGGGCGGGTTTCCATTACCTGAAGCGTCCGCGTACAGAAATGCTTTTTGAATAGTAGCTGCCGCCGGGATACCACTGATCGTAAATGGTGCAGGTTGCGGGCCACCCGGTGGTTGAAAACGTTGACCAATGCGCTGAGATGCCGTGGTGAAGTTCAGGCCACAGGCGGTTAAGTTGTAGGTGTTTCCCAATGTCCCGCTGCCATCGGCATATGAAAGAACGGGGATTAGGGACATGAACAGGTAAAGCAGGGCTTTTTGCATCGGTAGGTATTTAATGCTGTTAATTCGAAAACTAAATTATGTTTTTTTATTTATAAAATAGCATCTTATATGATATTTTATCAGCCGGTCATTTTTATAAAAAAAGCCGCGCAATTGCGCGGCTTCAAAAAATCAGATATTACGTTAGCTACCTCAACAGGGTAACATTCCCTTGTTTCGTAAATACTCGTCCAGTATTGGTCACAGCCTCTACAACGTACACATATACGCCAAAAGGTTGCGGCTTGCCTTTATAGGTACCATCCCAGCCTTTATTGATGTCCTTGCCTTCATACACCATCACGCCCCAGCGGTCATATACACGTAGATAGTTCAAAGTAGCCAGGCCGCGTTTCACGACTTTAAACTCCCTGTTCCCGGCCCCGCCCGGCGTAAATGCATTTGGTATGTCCACTACTGATGTTGGATCAACAAAAACATCTATAGAATCCGTGGTCTTGCAGCCCCACTCTGTAGCCGCATGTACCACATAACGTGTACTAACCTGCGGTGTGGCAATTGGGTTTGCGATATTATCTGCACTAAGACCTGACGGTGGGAACCAGCTAAAATATAAGCAGTTGCCCTGCGGGTTTATCTGATAAGAATCACCCGGGTAAAGGGTAACGCTATCCGGTATCGAGATGATCGCGTTGGATGCAAGCTGTACTCTTACCAGTCCTGTATGCACACAACCATTCGTATCAAGCGCCGACGCGGTATAGACCAAATTATTTTGCGGCGTCACCACAGGATCTGCAGTATTGCTGTTCTTTATCCACATTGGGGGTGTCCAGTTATATATATAAGATGGGTCACCATAAGCATGCAATTGTGCACTGTCACCGGGACATATGGTTACGCCTGCGGAGACAGCCAACGGCAGTTCTTTCAACACAAATGCGTATACATCTTTAATTGCAGAATCACTGCAGAAACCATTTGAAACAACCAGTTTAACCGAATAAGTGCCTGTATTGTAATATAAGTGCTGCGGATTTTGAACGAAATTCTCAAACGGCGAGCCGTCTCCAAAGTCCCAGCTTACAGACTCAGTTCCATTTATGAGCGAGCTATCCGTCAGGTTAAGTGTATCCCTACCGCAGCCAAGTATCAGATCATAACCAAAATTGGCTTTAACGCCGGGATTAACCCGTACCACTTGTGGCGCGCGGTCACTCTCGCAACCGTCCACAGTCTGCGTTACATACCATATAGTAGTTCCGAAAGTATCTACCGCAGGCAGTGGAGCAGTAAAGGTACCTACTCCACCGGTCGGTGTTGTGTACCATTGTATTGAGTCGCCCTGCGCTGCAAGGTGCACTACATTATCGCTTACATATTGGCAGTAAGTATACGAGTTTACAACCGGGAACAGCGGTTTAGGTTTTATTGTGACTGTTATCGGCACGCGCACACTTTCACATCCCAGGGGTGTTACATCTGATATATACCAGGTAAATGTGCCAGTTGTCGCTGTACTTGGCGTAGGAGCAGTTAAAGAAAAATTGCCGCCTGTTGCTGCATCCCACCATCTTATTACGTCACCCGGCGTTGAAGGAGTTGCCGTTAAGGGCGAGGATGGTCCGAACTGGCAAAAAGCAGTATTATCGGGTGTAGGCGGCGGAGTTGGAGCAGGCTCTGTAATGGTTATAGGGCTATTATTAATGCAATGGTTTGAGTCCGTGACCACTACGGTATAGGTGCCGGCACATAGATTATTTGCCGAAGCTCCGGTACTCACGTTAGGCGTCCAGGCATAGGTAAACGGCGGAACACCTCCGGTAACGGACAGGTTAATAATACCATCACAATAACCATTACATTCCGGATTGGTTTGAGTGTTGCTGATAGTAAAGCCACCTGGTCCTTGCACAATATGTACAATGGCAGTAGCCGAAGAACAGTTACCTGTGACTGTTACAGTATATGTGCCCGGGCAAAGATTGGTAGCAGTAGAATCGGTACCGCCACTCGGCGCCCAGGAGAAAGTATATGGTGGCGCACCACCTACCGGGTGGACCGTTGCTGTACCATTACATGAATCGCAGGTCGTTTTTGTACTGTCCATAGTGGTGGCCATGGGTGGTGGCGGCACACAGGGCACACAGCCTGTGGTCCGGTAATATATCCCCGTAAAAACCATGTTATAACAATCGCCCGTTGGAGCAGAATTGATAGAAAACAGGGCCGATGTCTGTGTCGGCGTAAGTGTGGTAGGTACCGAGAAAAAATTCCACCAGTCATTTACATAAGCAACAGGCACATTGTTCATCAGGATAGTCTCGTTAGGATATTGTATATCTCCTATCGCCATAAAGGCCTGCGCATCAGTTGGCGTGCTGCAGGGCGCAGCAAAGGTCATTGTATGCGAATTCAGGTTGTTATTACCTACTATTGAACCATCATCAAATATGATAGTGCCTTGCCATGTGGCCGTAGGGTCAGAATAAAACACGATAAGCGTTGCACCATCTATGTCATTGCCTTGAGGATTATAAGGGCCCACGGTTAGTCCGCTTATGTTATAAGTACCATTACCAACGATGCTAGAGGTAACATCCGCGCGATAAGAATAAGATCCCTGGTAACCCCAGCATTTATCGGCCCCCACACCTATCAGGGTCATACCATGGCTTTGCGTACCGGCCGGCCCTTGTATAGTGGCAGTTTCCGCAATTCCATTACCCGATGCATCGGCATACAGGAAAGCTTTTGTTACATTCACACATGCAGGTATGCCACTGATCACAAATGCCGCTGGCTGTGGATCTCCCACCGGGGAGAAGCGTTGTCCCAGCCTGTGTGTAGCGGTGATATAGTTAAGGCCGCAAGCCGAAAGGGTATAAACATTGCTCATCGAGCCATTGCCATCGGCAAATGAAACAAGCGGCGCAAGGAGTAGCAACGTATACAGTAATATTTTTTTCATTCCAAAAAACGTGTCAAAAAGCGTTGTGAAGATATCGAATAATGGTCATACAAAAAAGACGAGTTATTAAGCATTTCGGTTGGGCATTGCAGCAAAAAGTGCCGTACAAATAATATCTG
>DDET01000054.1 GCA_002336915.1 Bacteroidetes bacterium UBA1947
CCCGGATTTCATCCGGGGCTATTCAGGTTGAACCCCGTTGGGGTTCAAGAGGCATGCATTTTATCATAAGTATGATGTGCCGCGAGTATGCCCTTCGCGAGCCGATGAGTCCTCAGTCGAGAGACTCACCAAGTAAAGAGAAATATTTATAAAAAGATAAAGGTCACGCGATGCGTGACCTTTAATCTTTTTGTGGGTAATCCGTTTTTTTATAAGCTAATTAAGCTTCATCAGAGTTAACCAGTTCGTTCACGAACTTAGCAACTGATGCAATACGGGCATGATTCAGTGCATAATGGATAAATTTACCATCACGCTCTGTGATAACGATGTTAGCACGACGCAGTATAGCAAGGTGCTGTGATGCTACTGACTGCTCTAAACGTAATTTTACGTAGATGTCTGTAACATTCATGCGTTTGTTCTCCTCAAGCAGCTTAACGATCTGCTGGCGGAGTTTGTGATTGATGGCCCTCAGTGTCATTGCTGCACTTTTCACCGCCATGTAATCCAATTTGATCTGTTCGTTCGATCCTTCATCTTTGCGAATAACCAGCGTATTAGCTGACATAGTCGTTTCCATTTACTTTTTCAATTTACGGAGGTTAAATAATAAATTTCTCTGCTTATGCTTACGTTTGGTGAATACCAGACGTATTAGTTTGCAAACATACATAATCAGCAAATATGAAACAAGAAAATAATTGTAATGTTTGTTAAAAAAGACATAAAAAAGAAATGAATGCTTATGTTGCTTCTTTGTAACTATCTGATATTCTTTTTATTATGAGTAAAAACTTGTTTTAAATAAAATGGTTCGGATGTGGATAAAATTACATTCCTGTTACAATGGTACTGATCAAATGCATATAAAGCCCAACTGGAAAGGTCGATAGTATTGGTTGAAATAATTTTTAAATTACTGGCATTCAAATCATTAAGTATAGTTTCTTTAATACCTCCGACGAGTAAAACTGCACCTTTCCAAGTGTCCAGAGTGGCCAGACCAGCCTCAAATACATGGGTAGGACCAATAACAGAATCAAATTTATTATCATGCGAGGAAATGAAATATTCACCCTCGCGGGCCGTTAAAACTGCGACATAAAAGTCATATTCTGACAAATGCTTATGATATTGATTATAAGCCAGTAAGGTGAGCTTATTGTCAAGCAATAAAGGCTTGTCCAGCACATAACATAAGGCTTTAGCCGTAGCCATGCCGATGCGTAAACCTGTATAAGAACCGGGGCCAGCGCACACACAGATGGCGCTGATATCATTTAATGCAATACCTGCGGCCTGCAAGACCTCATCGATCATCAAATTGATGGATGCAGCCTGGTTGCGGGTATCGGGATTGGCGCTTGAATGCAGTACTTGCCCATCGCGTGCTATTGTTACCGTGCCTACATCGCCCGAGGTGTCTATGTGTAATATATAAACCATGAATAGTGTGCAAATGTAAGGAGCATATTACATTTGCAGCATGGAAAAGAAAATCATTCGTACAGAAAAGGCCCCTGCGCCCATTGGCCCATATAACCAGGCAGTACGGGCAGGCGATATGCTGTTTATATCCGGACAGATAGCACTGGACCCTACATCTGGGGCACTGATACAAAGCAGTATAAAAGCAGAGACGCAGCAAGTAATGGAAAACCTGCAGGCCATCTTAGACACCGCGGGGATGAATTTTTCAAACGTTGTAAAGACCTCTATCTTCCTGATGGACATGACCAACTTTGCTGAAGTAAACGAGGTGTATGCGATGTACTTCTCCGACAATTACCCAGCCAGGGAAACAGTGCAAGTTTCAGGGCTGCCAAAAGGGGTGCGGGTGGAGATAAGCATGGTGGCGTGTGGTTGATTAGTTGATTGGTTCATTAGTTTACTGTTTGATTAGTTATCATCAATAAAAAGTGCGAATGGATGACCATTTGCACTTTTTAAATGTGGAACAGTAGTTCGTTACCCTTTCTTTACTTCCTTAGCCCAGGCATCTTTTAGGGTTACCGTACGATTGAACACGAGATTTTCCGCAGTGCTGTCTTTGTCGACACAGAAATAACCTTTGCGCATGAACTGGTAGTGCTCGCCATCTTTGGCTGATGCCAATGCAGGCTCAATATAGACGTTTGGTAGTACCACCATTGAATCGGGGTTAATGTAGCTTTTGAAATCGCCGTCTTCGTTAGATGGATCTTCCACTTTAAACAACCTGTCGTACATACGTACTTCAGCGGTTTTGGCATGTGGTACGCTTAGCCAATGGATGGTACCTTTTACTGTAAGTCCGCTGGTATCATTACCGCTTTTGCTTTCAGGGAGATAGGAGCAATGCACTTCAGTTACATTGCCGGCATCATCTTTCTTAAAGCCTTCACATTTTACTATGTAAGCGCTCTTGAGACGAACCATAAGGCCGGGGGCAAGGCGGAAAAATTTCTTTGCCGGTTCTTCCATAAAGTCCTCGCGTTCTATCCAGAGCTCTTTGCTGAATGGAAGCCAACGTTTGCCTGCAGCCTCATCGCCGGGATTGTTGTCTGTTTCAAACTGTTCTTCCTGCCCGTCGGGATAATTGGTGATCACCAATTTCACCGGATCGAGCACGGCCATGACACGATTGGCAATTTTATTGAGGTCTTCGCGCACGCAGAATTCCAGCAGACTGATGTCTACTATATTTTCACGCTTTGCGATACCGATGGTATCGGAAAATTCGCGCAGTGCTTTCGCGGTGTAGCCGCGACGACGCATACCACTAATGGTGGGCATACGCGGATCGTCCCAGCCTGTTACATGGTTCTCGTTCACCAGTTGCAGCAGCTTACGCTTGCTCATTACGGTGTAGGTAAGGTTGCGACGTGCAAACTCGTACTGGTGTGATGGGAATATTCCTAACTGCTCTATAAACCAATCGTAGAGCGGGCGGTGATGGATGAACTCGAGCGTGCAGATGGAGTGCGTGATATGCTCTATGCTATCGCTCTGGCCATGTGCAAAATCGTACATGGGATATATGCACCAGCTATCGCCTGTGCGATGATGGTGTGCGTGCTTGATGCGGTACATGAGCGGGTCGCGCAACAAGAGATTAGGGTGTGCCATATCTATTTTGGCACGGAGCGTTTTCTCACCATCCTTGTACTTGCCTGCACGCATTTCTTCAAACAGTTGCAGGTTCTCTTCGATACTGCGATCGCGGTAAGGACTGTTCTTACCGGGCTCGAAAGTAGAACCTTTGGTTGCGGCTATTTCTTCGGCAGTGCTATCGTCGACATAGGCGAGGCCTTTTTTGATCAGTGTTACAGCGAAACCGTATAACTGTTCGAAATAATCGGAAGCGTATAGTTCGTTATCCCAGGTAAAGCCCAACCATTTGATATCATACTTTATGCTCTCCACATACTCGGTCTCTTCGGTAACCGGGTTGGTATCATCGAAACGCAGGTTGCATTTACCATTGTACTTATTGGCAAGGCCAAAGTTGAGGCAAATAGAAGTGGCATGGCCTATATGGAGGTAGCCATTAGGCTCTGGGGGGAAACGTGTATGTATACGCCCGCCGTTCTTGCCTTCGGCAATGTCATTTTCAATTATTTCTTCCAGGAAATTGAGTGACTTTTCTTCGCTCATGTATGGTGTTTAAAGTGTGCAAAGGTAAGTTTTATAATGTGCAAATGTGAAAATATGCGAATGTACAGTTCAGCCCAATCTGAAATAAAGGAATGTGAAAATGGTACTTAAATAATACAAATAGCAATAAAATACCCTAAATTGCAGGCATGAAAAAAGCATTGATAATAGTACCTGTACTGGCTATACTGGCTTTTGTGGCGGTGAAAGTGTTTGCGAGCAGTGACAGCGAGGAAGGTATTAAATTCTACCGTGGGAACTGGGAAGCAGTGGTGCAGAAAGCCAAGGCAGAGCACAAGCCGATCTTCCTGGACATCTATGCCTCGTGGTGCGGACCATGCAAAATGCTGAAGCGTAAAACATTCACCAATGATAAGGTGGGTGAATACTTCAATTCTCATTTTGTGAATACTTCTTTTGACGGCGAGGTAGAGGATGGCGTGATGCTGGCGGAGAAATTCCATATACAAGGCTACCCTACCCTGATACTGATAGATGAGAACGGCAAAGTGATCATGTATGAAATGGGCTACCAGACGCCGAAGGAATTGATAGGACTGGTGAAACATGCGGTGGGTGAATAGCAGCAAATTAAAAGACGTACTTTTTATAGGGCTGCAGCAATGCGGCCCTTTGTTTTTCTAATAACAAGCCTACATGATAAGAAATATAAGTCCTGCCGATGCCGCTGCGATATGCGGGATCTATAACCACCACGTACTGCATTCTATTGTGACCTTTGAAGAGGAGCCGGTAAGCACAGAAGAAATGGCGAACAGAATAAAAGCGATCAGCTGTCAATACCCCTGGCTTATCTATGAAGTGGATGGGCAGATAGCCGGGTATGCCTACGCATCGCAGTGGAAAGTGCGCTCGGCCTACCGGAATACGGTGGAATCGAGCATTTATATTGGGGAAGGATATGTGGGTAAGGGTATCGGGAAGCAATTATATACGAGGCTTATTGAAATATTAAGTGCGCAGGGCCTGCATGCGGTGATAGGTGGTATGAGTCTGCCAAATGAGGCAAGTTTAAGGCTACATGAGGCCTTGGGCTTTAAAAAGATCGGGCAGTTCCATGAAGTAGGCCGGAAGTTTGATAAGTGGATAGATGTTGGCTACTGGGAGCTACTGCTGCTGTGAGAACAAAATGTTAATAATGTTAGAAAAATACCTAAACTGAGTATTTATTAGTAAATTAGTAATGCTAATCCATACCTTATGATCACAATACTACTACAGAGAGCGGGCAACAACTGGCTACCATTACTATTGCCATTGATCGCCATAGTGGCTCTTGCAAAAGGCACGCAAATGCTGATACATTTTGTAAAGGCAAGAAAGGAGCGCCGCAGGCAGTTATCCATTACAAACTACGATGGGGTAATGGACGAACTGATGGGCCAGGACACGAATAAATAGGAAGGCAATAAAGGCCGGACCCCTAATGCCCTCTGCAGGGCGGAATAACTGTCTCTACTATCTCTGCACTCGTCTTTATATAATTATCAATTGCAATGATGTTCGTCATCATTCCCGAAGTCATCGGCCCGTAATTTTGTACCTGCTAAACAGCAGGAAATGAAAACAGTAAAATTTCACGGCACATCCGAAAGTGAACACCAATTCTCAGCCGTATTGCGGAAGAATGTAAATGCTTATTTTAAAGAAAAAGGGATCTCGACCAAGGGCAATCTGACACTTGTGCTTCAAACAATCGTGATGTTGTCGTTCTACATTGTTCCATTTGTGGTGATGCTGATGGTACCTGTAAATGCGTGGATAGCACTAGCGCTGTGCGTGGTGATGGGAATTGGTATAGCCGGCGTGGGCATGTGCGTGATGCATGATGCAGTACATGGCTCTTTCTCAGAGAAGGAATGGGTGAACAAGCTTTTTGGCGGTACAATGTACCTGTTGGGCAGCAATGTATTTAACTGGAAGCTGCAGCACAATGTATTCCACCATGCGTACACGAATATAGACGGGCTGGATGAAGATATAGCCTCAAAGGGGCCGATAAGGCTGGCTGACCATGCACCGCTTAAGAAGTTTCACAAGTACCAGTATATCCACGCCTTTTTCTTTTATGGCCTGTTAACGCTCTCGAAACTGGTAAAGGATTTTACACAGTTGGCACGGTACAATAAGGAAGGGATCAGCAAGAAGTACAATGTAGACCCGACAAGGGAATACGTGAAAATGACCATTGTAAAGATCGCGTACCTGTTCGTGATCATAGGTGTGCCAATAATAGTGACATCGTTCACATGGTGGCAGGTGCTGTTGGGATTCTTTATGATGCACTGGGTGGCGGGATGCATATTGAGCACTATCTTCCAGATGGCGCATGTAGTAGAGGGTGCAGAGCAACCTATGCCTGATGCTACGGGACTGATAGACCACGACTGGGCTGTACATGAACTACACACCACATCGGACTTTGCGCGGGATAACCGCTTGCTAAACTGGTATGTAGGCGGGCTGAACTTCCAGATAGAGCACCATTTGTTCCCGAACATAAGCCATGTGCATTACAGGGATATCTCACCGATAGTTGAAAGGACGGCAAAGGAATTCGGGTTCAGCTATAACCTGAAACCGAGCTTTGCAAGTGCATTCCGCTCCCATGTGAAAAGACTGAAGGAATTGGGCGCTACCGAGGCGCAGCAAAACTAGTTCTGCCAGTTCTCGATCTTCAATAGCCTGAAGAAATCTTCTTCTTGTATTTCCTTTACTCCTCCTGCGGGGAGATCGCCAAGTTTTAGGTCTTCTATGCTTACGCGAATCAGGCGACTGCAAGGATGGCGCAGTATCCTTACCATTTTACGTACCTGGTGAAATTTCCCTTCGGTAAGTGTTATTCGCAGCCAGCTATAGATACCATATTGGAATGAGGGGTCTTCATCGTGGAATAGTGCCTGCGGCTCTGTAATTATTTCTGCTTCGCAGGGAGTAGTAATGTAGTCTTCGCCGCCCTTGATACGAATGGTGACCCCTGTCCGCAGGTTCTCTAATGTTTCGGGGCTTACAATGTTGTTTACTTTTACGAGGTAGGTACGCTTATGTGGTATTTTGCTTTCGAACAGCAATTTAGTTACACGCTTATTAGTGGTGAGGATGAGCAAGCCTTCGGAATGGTTATCGAGGCGGCCAATGGCATGAATGCCTTCGGGAAAATCGAAATCAAGATCGCCAAGGAGGCCTACGTCATGGGAACTCACGAATTGCGAGACCATGTTGCGTGGCTTGTTGATTATGAAGTAGCGGTGTGGTTTGCCTTGACTCATGTAAAGAATTTTGGGCTAAAGCCCGAATATTTTGGCATATTTTACCCCGAACTAAAGTTCGGGGCTATTGATTTGCAGTTAACAATGAGTATAGCTCTATTCGCCATCTTGCAAATTGCCCAGGAGATTTTTCTCTTCGCTATGCTTCGTTCGAAATGGCGGCTTCGACCATTTCGCGGACAGCGGTTACAATAGCTGAGGCGTCGAAGCCACATTCGTGATGCAGTTCTTCGGGTTTGCCGTGTTCTATAATGCGATCGGGTATGCCGAGGATCTTTACTTCGGGTGTGTAATTATTGGCAGCCATGAATTCGAGTATCGCAGAACCGAATCCACCTAATACCGTACCGTCCTCGACCGTGATGATCTTATTGTATTTCTGTGCTATCTCGTGCAGCATTACTTCATCGAGCGGCTTAACAAAACGCATATCATAAAGGGCCGGGTTCAGACCCTCTGTTACCAGCGTTTTGCGGGCCTCTACGGCAAAGTTGCCGGGATGACCTATAGTTAGTATCGCTACATCCTGGCCGTCTGCGATTTTGCGGCCGGCACCTATTTGTATCTTTTCAAATGGAGTGCGCCACTCGGGCATTACACCTTGTCCGCGCGGGTAGCGGATAACGAAAGGCTGATTGGTCTCTGCGAGCTGTGCGGTGTACATGAGGTTGCGCAGTTCCTGCTCGTTCATTGGTGCACTCACTATCATATTGGGCACACAACGCATATAGGCTATATCGTAAGCACCATGGTGTGTTGGGCCATCATCACCTACAAGGCCTGCACGGTCGAGGCAGAAAATAACGGGGAGCTTTTGTATAGCTACGTCATGTATCACCATATCGTAAGCGCGCTGCATAAAGCTACTGTAGATGTTACAGAATACTTTAAGACCGCGAGTAGCCATGCCCGCACTCAGGGTAACCGCATGCTGCTCGGCTATACCTACGTCGATAGCACGATCGGGCATTTTCTCCATCATGTACTTGAGGGAGCAACCTGAAGGCATAGCAGGGGTGATACCCATTATAAGGGGATTAGCCTCGGCCAGTTCTATTATAGTATGCCCGAAGACGTCCTGGTATTTAGGAGGCTCGGGGGTTGTGATGATCTTCTTGTTTATCTTACCAGTTATCTTATCAAAGGTGCCGGGTGCGTGCCAAAGTGTTTGGTCTTGCTCGGCAAGATCGTAGCCCTTTCCTTTTACTGTTTTTATATGTAACAGTTTTGGGCCGGGGATGTCTTTAAGGTCTTTGAGTATCTCAACCAGCTTGGTCACGTTATGGCCATCGATAGGGCCGAAGTAACGAAGGCCGAGTGCCTCGAATAAATTACTTGATTTTGAAACGATGCCTTTAAGACCAGCCTCCACTTTAGAAGCCATTTTCTGGAACTCCTTTGTCGGGAATTTGCCCAGCAATTTCCAGACATCGTCGCGGAACTTGTTGTATGAATGAGAAGTAGTAATATCAGTAAGGTATTCTTTCAAAGCCCCAACGTTGGGGTCGATAGACATATTATTGTCGTTGAGGATGATGAGCACATTTGCATTGCTCACACCGGCATGGTTGAGCGCCTCAAAAGGAAGGCCTGCTGTCATGGCGCCATCGCCTATTACGGCTACGTGCTGACGATGCTCGCCTTTGTATTTTGATGCAATGGCCATACCCAATGCAGCGGATATAGATGTAGATGAGTGCCCTACACCAAAAGTGTCATAAACACTCTCGCTGCGCTTAGGGAAACCGCTTATACCGCCATATTTACGATTGGTATGGAAAACCTCGCGGCGGCCAGTGAGTATCTTGTGGCCGTATGCCTGGTGGCCTACGTCCCATACAAGCTGGTCATCGGGGGTATTGAGTACATAATGCAAGGCAACAGTAAGCTCCACAACCCCAAGACTGGCACCAAAGTGACCACCATAAACGCTTACGCAGTCGATAATGAACTGGCGCAACTCGTTGCAAACCTGGAGTAGCTGACCCTTATCTAGTTTTTTTAGATCGTCGGGGGTATTTATGTTACTTAGCAGAGGTCCTGCTACAATTTCGTGCATGTACCGGTATTGAAAATATCATACAAAAATAAAGAAAGATATCGATGCTTAACCACATTATAACACAAAAAGCGCTTTAATGTTTAATATGATGGTCAAAGACAAGCTTTGCAGCAACATAATTTCCCGTACAAGCACAAAATTTAAGCCATAAAAGCGCTTGTGTCCATTAACTTTGCCTGCGAAACCGTTTTTACAAAATGTTTAGCAAATACTGGCGTACATATCCGTGGTGGTTACAATTGATCCTGTTCGTCCTGATGATCTTTACGCTGGCCTCCTTTTTTGTGCTGGTTACGGGGGTAATAGTGCCCAGGATAGCAGGAGTGGACGCGACACAACTTGCAAACATTAGCGAGAAAAGCCCCCGAACGTATATAGACGGGGCTTTAATAGCGCAGGCACTGGTGTCGACCGGCGTTTTCCTGTTACCTGCGTTGCTTTTTGCATACCTGGATACACCAAGGCCCATGGCATTCCTGGGCTTGAGAAAGCCCAGGAAAAACATACATTTATTATTGGTAGTGTTACTGATGCTGGGTGCTATGCCTATATTCCTTGGTATTGAAACGCTGGTAAAACATATTGACCTGGGGCCTGCAGCAAAAGCAGCTGAAGAACAGAACAATAAACTGACGAACGCTTTTTTGAACATGGGCAGTCCATGGGATTTCGTAAAGACATTCACGATCCTTGCTATACTCCCTGCCCTGGGTGAGGAGATGACCTTCAGGGGAGTGCTCATGCGCTTTGCTGCAAAAAGAACAAAAAGTATAGCTTTCCCCGTAATTATCACTTCGCTGATGTTCGCGGCTATGCATGGTAATATCAGCGGGCTACCATCGATATTTCTTGCCGGGGTATTGCTTGCTGTCATTTACTACCTCACGGGTTCGCTATGGTGTAGTATACTGGGACATATGCTGAATAATGGATTACAGATCATTGTCATTTACGTATGGAAAGACAGTGCAGCCATGAAAACCGCGATGGACAGTAATTCACTACCGCTTTGGGTTACGGTAAGTGGGGTACTGCTCTTCGCAATATCGTTGTGGCTGCTGATAAAAAACAAGACCCCACTAAGGGCCAACTGGACCGATGACTATACACCGGAAGAACTAACGGAAGAAAATACAGCTTAATTTTACCAACAAATATTTGAGCATATGGCAATGAACTGGCCTACGTTTTTCACCCGCCTTGGCAGCGCGATAGTGTTCTCGGCTATTATGATGACAGGGCTGCTCTGGAACAAATTGGCCTTTGCCGTGCTGGTGAGTGTCATATTGCTGCTATGCATGCGTGAGTACCTGAGGCTGATGAAGAAAATAGATACTGAAGAAGTATGGCCCAAATGGTTGCAACCGATCATGCTTGCAGGCAGCCTTGTTTGGCTGTGGCTCACCTTTTTTACTTACAGTTACCAGTGGCCATGGCCCGCGCTGTTGTTCCTACCCGTACTCGTGTTATTATGTGCTGCCTTGTCAAAGAAAACGGCTTTACGTGCCGGCATGTACGCCGTAGGTGGCTTCTTTTACATATTGCTGCCAATGATACTGCTGCTGCAAATGCGCTTTATAAGCCTTGCCATACCACTGGCACTGGTGCTGATGATATGGATGAATGATACGATGGCCTATATAGTCGGCTCGTTCATCGGCAAGACTCCCTTCTCGGAAATCTCCCCAAAGAAAACCTGGGAGGGTACTATTGGCGGCGCTATACTGACGATCGCCGGTGCGGCGATATGGGGCTATTATTCGCACTATTACAACATGATTGACTGGATGGTGCTGGCATTATGTGCATCGCTGGCGGGCACTGCAGGCGACCTGCTGGAATCGAAACTGAAACGTATGGCGGGCGTAAAAGATTCCGGCGCTATCATGCCTGGGCACGGCGGTGCGCTAGACCGTTTCGATTCACTGCTTGTGGCTACGCCGTTTGCATTTTGCTACGCGTATTTTTTTATGCCTGCCATTTCACTCCATATCTTTTAACCTAAATTGCGCTCAAATAAGCTTACATGAAAATTCATCGCGAAGGATATAAATATATAGCAATGGCCAGTGTGCTCTGGTTGATACTAGGCTATGCTTCATTTTACTTTTTACCGGGCTGGCCGCTTATTGTATGGCCGCTGAATATCGTGCTGTTCCTGGTGTGGTTCTGGATCATTTGGTTCTTTCGTTTACCTGCTCGCACACATACCAGCGATGAGCAAAAGATCACCTGCCCTGCCGATGGCAAAGTGGTAGTGATAGAAGAGACCTTTGAGCCCGAGTATTTTAAAGACAAGCGCCTGCAGGTATCCATATTCATGTCGCCACTAAACGTGCATGTGAACCGCAACCCAATAAGCGGCATAATAAAATATATGAAGTATCACCCCGGCAAATACCTGGTTGCCTGGCACCCCAAATCATCGACCGAGAATGAAAGAACGACCGTGGTGATAGGCAATAACAAGATAGAGCTATTGATGCGGCAGATAGCAGGGGCAATGGCAAGGCGCATCTGCTATTACGTGAAGGAAGGCGACCAGGTGAAACAAAATGATGAGTTCGGCTTTATTCGTTTTGGCTCAAGGGTGGATGTCTATTTCCCCCTTGGTACCCATATAGATGTTAAAATTGGCGATATTGTACAGGGTGGAGTGACAGTATTAGCACATTTTCCCTAAATTCGTGTCTTCGTAAACAACAAAACAATTATATACAATGAAAAAACTCACTTTATTACTGAGCGCCTTAATGATAGCCGGTGTAACTTTCGCACACGAAGGAAAGAGCTGCTGCAAGGACAAGAAAGAAAAATGCACTAAGGAATCTGCTTGCTGCAAAGACAAGGCTCATTGCAAAAAAGAGTGCGCCAAAGAAGCTAGCTCAAAAGATACTAAAACATCAAAATCTACTACTCCTCCTTCACCAAAGGCTTAGTACTTTAAAGCATTATATAAAAAGCCTCCCGGAGATATTGGGGAGGCTTTTTTATTTTAGAGCCAATATCTTATCTATCAGTGCGGGGTCATCGGCGCTAATCCAATGAATTTGTTTGTCTTTGCGGAACCATGTCATCTGTCGCTTTGCATAGTGGCGCGTGTTCTGCTTTATCTTCTCTATAGCTTCCTCCAGGGTGTACTTGCCATCGAGATGATCGAACAGTTCCGAGTAGCCTACAGTTTGAAGATTTTTAAGCTGTTTTTGCAGCTGTAGCTTTTTTACTTCTTCCAGCAAACCTTGCTGCATCATTATATCCACCCTATGATTGATGCGCTCGTATAAAACCTCACGCGGAAGCTCCAGTCCGATCTTTACGATATGGAAAGGACGCTCCTTCACAGCGCCTGTGCGGAAGCTGACAATGCTCTCGCCGGTAGAACGTTTGAAAATAAGTGCTCGCAATAGCCTTGCCGGGTTCTGTATCTCACCTTTACTAAAGAATTCCGGGTCTTCCTGCCTTACTGCCTGCTGCAACCAGGCGAGGCCGAGGCTTTCATAAAGGCTGCCCAATTCTTTCGCTATGCCTTCGTCCACAGCTGGCATGCTATCCAGCCCTTCGCATAAGGCTTTGATATACAAACCTGTGCCTCCGCATACGACGGCGGCACCGTGGTCTTTGAATATACCCGCAAGATATTCCAATGCCATCGATTCATAGTCAGCGGCATCCAGCTCTTCGGTAACAGGAAATGAATTAACGAAATAGTGTTTTACCTCTTCAAGGTCTGCAGCGGATGGCTTTGCCGTGCCTATATTCATCTCGCGATAACACTGGCGGCTATCTGCCGATACTATAGCTGTGCCTAAGCGCTTTGCCAGGTTGATGGCAATGGCAGTTTTGCCAACAGCAGTAGGGCCGGCAATTACGTATACCGTAGGTAATTCAGAGGTCACAATTCAAAAAAGTAAAAACGATGAATTTATTCATCGATGCTGTCACCACCGCCAAGCACTTCTCCAAAACTTTCTGAGGACCCGTCCTCGCCTTCATTACTGAAGCCTTCAGCCATTTCATCGGCACCCAGGTCATATTTCTCCTCTATTTCCATCAGCTTATCAGGGTTTACCCCTTTAATGCCATATTGAGCAGGCCCCACGCCCTCCTTACGGAATACGTAAGGATAAGTACGCTTGGCATCTTCGTCGGCTATTACGCCTATCAGTTCGACCTGGAAAGCCCATTTCTTGACAGGGTCGTAGATGTAGACAAATTTCTGGTCGGGTTTGGAAACCAATGCGGATACCGGCGTGCGCATCATGGACAACGCGGGAGCATCTTTTTTATTGACCAAGACCTCTGAATTTAATTCTCTGCCCTGCTGCCAACGGTCATTACTTTCGTAAAATGAGGCTGAATGCTTGCCATCGAACTCGTATGCAGTGAGAATGGCTTTGTGAAACTCTAAAAATGTCTGCGCCGGGCGTATTTCTATGTCACGATACACCTGGTCGTCATCTTCCCAGTAAACTCTGAATCTAAATAGTGGCATATTGCTGTAAAAATAGGAATTCGCCGATGTAATTGGGAATTTGAAATTAGGAATTTGTTAAACCTTATTGCATATAAGTTATTTATAAATCTATGGCCAAAACGGGGCGACTTGCTGTACCTTTACAAATCCCTGAAAAATTGCATAAATATATTTTTGGAAGATTTTGAAATAATGTTACCTTTGCCATCCCAAAATTGAGACCATGCCAAAGGTGAAGACACACTCCCGCGCTAAAAAGACTTTTAAAGTTACAGGCACAGGAAAGATACGCAGGTATAAGGCTTTTAAGAGCCATTTACTGACCAAAAAATCAAAAACGCGTAAGCGCCACCTGCGCCAGGCGGCCTTCGTTCATCCAGCGAATATGAACCTGGTGAAGCGTATGCTTGGTTTGAAAGGTTAAACCCATGCCCCTAAAGGGCCGGGATCGAATATAGTTTTTGAAATAAATTTTAAATAAACAACAGGTCCCTTTAGGGATTTAGGGTTAAAATATAAGAATATGCCACGTTCAGTAAATTCAGTTGCATCGCATAGAAGAAGAAAGAAGATCCTTCACCAGGCCAAAGGCTTTTACGGTAAACGTAAGAACGTTTACACCGTAGCCAAAAACGTACTGGAGAAAGGCCTCGGCTACAAATTTGTAGGCCGTAAGTTGAAAAAGCGCGATTACCGCAGCTTGTGGATAGTGCGTATCAACGCTGCTGTGCGTGAAGAAGGTATGAGCTACTCACAGTTCATGGGCAAACTGGCTGCAAAGAACATTGACCTGAACCGTAAAGTACTTGCGGACCTGGCAATGAACGAGCCGGAAACCTTCAAGAAGCTGGTAGCTGAAGTAAAATAAATTAAGCCTACTCAATTTATAGAATAGCCGGTATCGCAGGATGCCGGCTATTTGTATTTTGTATCCGGGTACTTGCTTAAAGAAAATACAATGAATTGGATAATATTGGTCATTGCCGGTCTATTTGAAGTAGCATTTGCTGCCTGCCTGGGTAAGACGAAGGAAACAACAGGAAATATTGCCGGTTTGTGGTATGCAGGATTTGCAATCGCGCTAACGGCAAGTATGCTGCTGTTGATCAAGGCAACCCAAACTTTACCGATCGGGACTGCTTATGCTGTTTGGACGGGAGTTGGGGCAGTAGGAACAGTATTGATCGGAATCTTTGTATTCAAGGAACCTGCAACGTTTTGGAGCGTATTCTTTATTTGCACGCTTATAGGATCGATAATTGGATTGAAGGTTGTCTCGCATTGAACTCTTAACCAAGCCGGGACAGGCCCGAAGTTGTTATTTACAATGCGTTAGTTTTTTCCGGAACCATTACCAATTCCACTGCGTTCCTCAATACCGGATGTGTTCTGACGCCTTTTCATCTCCGCATTTGTACCGAACTTGTAACTGAGACTCAGACGTACGGTACGTTCATCGCCATAACTATTAATGTAGCCCTTGTTATACAGGTTCGTTAGCCTATACCTATCGGTGGCAAAGATATCCTCTACGTTCAGGGCTATGGTCATCCGTTTGTGCATAAGCAACTTACGGATGCCCGCTTCCATGTTAAAGGTGGCATACTCCAGGTCGTACTCCGCTTGCTGTTTTGCCTGGTAATCGGCGTTCAATTCTGTACTCCATGTTTTAGCAGCATCCAGGTAAAAGGTATTTTCGACAGATGCGTTGAAGGACGGCCTTGAATAGCTGAGACCACCTATTGTATTATAGTATGTACCATCAAAGCCAACATAGTATCCATAAAACTGCGCTGAACACTCCCACCAGCCAAATGGACTGACCTCCGCCCCAAGGTTGAATCCATACCTGATGCTGCTGCCAACGTTGTCATTGGTAAAATTAAAGCCTCCCGTGGCGGTATCCACTCTAAGTATCTGGGCAAAAAGGTTTGTGACGTTTTGAAGATACAGGGACAAGGTGTATTTTGACTTAAGCGTGTAACCCAGTTCAAGATTCGTGCTATATGATGGCTGCAGGAAAGGATTACCTGTCTCATAAGAAGTGGGAGTGCTGTAAGAACGGAAGGGGTTTAGCAACATGAAATCGGGCCTGTCTATGCGGCGTGTGTAGTTAAAGTTGATGGCATTATCATCATCGAAAGTATATTGAAGGAACAGGGATGGGAACAGCTTCAAATATTGATAGTCGTTAGTAATTGCCAGGGTAGGTGAATAGCCCCTGGCTTGTGTGTTCTCAGCACGCAAGCCTGCCTGAACGCCCAGTTTGTGAAAGCTCTTCTCCATGCTTGCATAGAGCGATTGTGTATTCTCCGTGTAGTCGAATTCATTTGTCCTTAAAGGATCGGCAATGTATGTGTGGCCATCGTAAGTTGAGAAAACGTTATCGCTTCCATTGCTTATGAACGAGGCCTTCGCACCCAAGGCGAAGTTGGCGATCTTTGTGGGCCAGGTAATATCTGCTTTTACACTTTTAATATTCACCAGTTGGGTTCCTTTTGTCCTGTCTATGCTTTGTACACCTGTATTGGTACCATCGGCAAAGGTGTTGGTAGTGTTGAAATCTCTTGAGCGATTGCCCGTGCGTGTAAAATAGTCGAGATCAATATTCAGTTTTTTGCCACTGCTGTCTATACGGTATTCGTAATTCAGATTGAATACGTTTCGAACTCCCTTGCTATTTTCCCTCGCCTTAGTGCTTATTACTGAGTCTAAAATATTGTTATCCTGCTTTAGTACTTTGGTGTTGATATTGTCGTCAGTCACAGGTGTGCTGGCACCGATGGTGTATAAAAAACCGAGGGTTGATTTTTTGCTTATCGCATAGTCTGCACCTGCCTGTATCCTTATGTAGGGATAGATGTTAGTTTGCGTATTGTGCTGGTCCCATTTTTGCCCGGGGTAATAGACAGTATAACCTGCCTGCGGCATCGATCTGAAATCCGCTGTGCTCATATTGATGTAGGCATTCAGTTTCCTGTTTTTATAATTGGCATTGCCACTTGCAAAGGGTGAGCCCAAGGATCGTCTTGAATAACCTATGGTGGCTATTCCTTTGAAACCGTTGCTTATAGCATGTTTGGTGACGATATTGATAATGCCGGAATTGCCCGCCGCATCGTACTTTGCAGGCGGAGCAGTGATGATCTCGATCTTTGAAAGATTCTCTGCTGGTATGCTGCTCAGCATTTCGGCGAGCTCATCGCCCGACACCTGCAACATCTTGTCATTGATCATTACAGTAACTGTGCTTTTACCTGTTAGGGATATATCACCATCATGTACTCTTACTCCGGGTGCTTTTTTCAACACGCTCAAGGCATCGCTGCCAATCGAGCTGATGCTGCTCTCTACATTAAATATCACACGGTCTGGTTTGCGTTCTATCAGTGGCTTTTTTGCGGTGATGGTTACAGCATTTAGTTGTTTGCCTTCTTCTGTGAGTGCAAAATTGAGATGAATATTCTTTGAAGAAGTATCTGTGATGCTTTTATAACCAGGCAGATATCCTTGTGCAACAATATTCACAAATGTGCCCTTTATTTTACCGGTATTGATGGTAAAAATGCCGCTGCTGTCAACAAGCTCGGTAGCAATGATGCTGCTGTCTAGAGCACTTTGCAACACTGCAGTTGCAAATGGTACAGCATCCCCTTTTTTATCGGTCACTCTACCCTGCAGCATATACTGCGCCTGCATTCCGGGTGTGAAAAGGAGACAAAAAATAAGTAAAAACAGCAAAAAATGTGGGAGGCGCATTAAAAGAAATGTCTGCTATAAATATCCATGGATATTTTCGTTTTTGGAGAAAGACAAATACATATATTTAATTAGCATTCGTTGTTTTTATTCTGCCTAAAGCATTCCCCCTGTTTTACCTATTTTTGCCCCCGTTATGGCAAATGATAATAAGCTGCAAAATATTATAGCACACTGCAAGGAATATGGTTTCGTCTTCCAGTCGAGTGAAATATACGACGGGCTACAGGCCGTGTATGACTACGGGCAGTACGGTTCGGAACTAAAGAAGAACATACGCGACTACTGGTGGAAGAGCATGGTGCAGATGAACGACAATATAGTGGGCATAGATGCCGCTATCTTCATGCACCCTACAGTATGGAAGGCCAGCGGGCACGTTGACAACTTCAGCGACCCCATGATAGACAATAAAGACAGCCAGAAACGCTATCGTGTCGATCACCTGGTAGAAGGCTATGCGGAAACACTACCCAAAGAAGAGGGTGCTGCATTGATTGACAGGATGGAAAAACTGCTGGCTGAGAACGATTTTGCTGGTGTAAAGCAACTGATTGAGGAAAAGAATATAAAATGCGGCATCAGCGGTACATGCAACTGGACCGATGTGCGCCAGTTCAACCTGATGTTCTCTACCGAAATGGGTTCGGTGGCTGATGAAGCAAATGTGGTGTACCTGCGACCCGAAACCGCACAGGGTATATTCGTGAATTTCCTGAACGTGCAGAAAAGCGGCCGTATGAAAATACCATTTGGCATTGCGCAAACAGGTAAGGCTTTCCGTAATGAGATAGTGGCGCGCGGCTTTATCTTCCGTATGCGGGAGTTTGAGCAGATGGAGATGCAGTTCTTTGTACGACCCGGCACACAGAAAGAATGGTACGAGCACTGGAAAGAAACAAGAATGAAGTGGCACCTGAGCCTGGGCATACCTGCCGAGAGCTACCGTTTTCACGACCATGTAAAACTGGCCCACTATGCCGATGCTGCCTGCGATATCGAATATGATTTCCCGATGGGCTTTAAGGAAGTGGAGGGCATACACAGTCGCACGGACTTTGACCTGAAGCAACACCAGCAATACAGCGGAAAGAAGCTTACTTACTTTGATACCGAATTGAACCAGCACTACGTACCTTATGTGATTGAAACATCCATAGGACTGGACCGTGCTGTAATGATGGTATTAAGCCAGGCATATGCCGAGGAAGACCTGAGTACAGAGGAGAAGAAAGATGACAGGGTTGTCCTGAGGTTCCCGCCTATGCTGGCGCCTATTAAGCTGGCCATCCTGCCGTTGACCAAAAGAGACGGCTTGCCAGATATAGCTCGCGAACTGATGGATGAATGCAGGCCTGAGTTCAAGTGCTTCTATGAAGAGAAGGATACGATCGGCAAACGCTACCGCCGCATGGATGCGATCGGCACACCCTTTTGCGTAACGATAGACCACCAAACAAAGGACGACCAGACTGTGACTATACGCTACCGCGATACCATGCTGCAGGAGCGCATCCCCATTTCGGCAGTAAAGCAATTAGTACTCGATAAGATAAAGGCTTTTTAAGAAAATAATAATATGAATTATGTAATTTGCCGGTGATAAACCGGCAAATTTGTTTTATGGAGGATAAGACCACACAGGAGATTGCCGAAGTGCTGCAACGGGATTGGGAACTAGCCTTGCCGGAAAGCATTTCGGAGGAGGCCATCTTACAACATCTTGCCAACAGGATAGTGACAATGATAGAGCGTGGGCCGGAAGCTTTCTTCCAGTTGATGTACCGGCTGGACATATCTGAGAAGAAGCTGAACAGCGTTTTAAACGAAGATGATGTGGCCCATAAAATAGCCCGCCTGGTATACGACCGCCAACTGCAAAAGATCAAAAGCAGGGAAGCATTCAAAAAAGCAAATTTGAGCAAAGAGGACGAAGAATTAGGCTGGTAATCATTATATTGCCTCCAGTTATATGAAACGATTTTGCTCGCTTGCCCTTATTCTTGTTTTATACAGCCACACTATCTCCCTGGCGCAGTCTATTGTCCATTTCAGGATCAGCAAGCCGCTATGCCTGCTTACATTTCTTGAGGCGGCCAATAAACAGTGGGATGCATCGCGCACTTATTCCACTTACATCTATAAGCACTTAGCACCGGAGGACAGGGATAGATTTGCGAGGCTTGTCGACCAATTCGCGGGTTTGAATATGGCCACCTACAGTTCTTCTACTGCATCACCTGTGGGCAGGCAAAAACCGAAGTCTGTTTATAATGCTATCAAAGGCATCGCTGTAAGGTCTAAGTACACGGAAAAGTTTATACAGAATATATCGGGTAACGTGCCCGATGAGCAGTTGCAAACTCTGCGCGATGTAATGCTTAAAGCTGAGCCTTTTTACAATGATATTATCTGGAATGAATATAAAAATGCTGCCGAACAGCAATTGGCAGAACTGGAGAAATATTCCGGCAGGGCTGATGTGATCTTCGTGAAGTTGAAACGCTTTTACGGTAGTACCTGGCCGGCCCATGTGCCTTTCGAAATAGGTATATACCCGATACCGGGTGCACACGGGCATACGACGGCTACACCGCACGGGAATAGCCTTGTGCTGGCAGTGCTGACCGGTGAACGGGATTATGCAATGCGCATGGGCGTGGCCATACACGAGATGTGCCATGTGCTGTATGATAAGCAGCCTTTCAAAACGCAATGGAGAGAAGACTCGGTTTTTGCAGCCAAAAGCTCCGGCTACGCAAAGTATGCATATAGTTATTTTGATGAGGCGCTTGCCACAGCCTGCGGTAACGGTTGGGCATATGAGAACCTGAGCGGGCATATAGATGCCAGCGACTGGTATGACGATACTTATATAAACGGATATGCCAAGGCCATCTACCCCATGACGCGTGAATATATCAACAGCGGTAAGAAGATAGACGCCGCTTTTATTAAGAACGCTATAAGCTTGTTCAAGAGACGCTTCCCTGATGCGATAAGCGATTACAATAACCTGCTTAACAGGGTATCGCTGTATACTGATGCGGCTACAATGGATGAGTTTCAATGGATCAATAAAACGCTGAGAAAGTACTATCGTATTACAAGTTGCTCATCATCCTTCCCGATAGCGGACAACCAGACCGTTGGCCTGATAAAGAAATCGCCGGGTACACAGTTGTTCATTATCCACGAAAATCATAGTGAAGACCTGGCCATACTAAAAGAGATCTTTCCTGAACTGAGAACTAAGCGCTTTGAGCGCGAATCACTCATCAGCTTCACCGATAAGAAAAAACGTCCGATCATCATCCTGAATGTGGATGGCGCCGACCGAATAGCCAACGGCCTGCAAAAAATGGTGCAGCAAAAGAATATGGGCAATGGGGATATGGTGAGTAAGATAGATTAGTTGATGGACATAGATTACAAAAAGACACTGCAAAAGGGTCGCCTAGTATTCAAAAGTTATTTTGATGAGCGCATTGAGTCTGTTATTTCCTATTCTTTATTAGCAGGAATTATTGGAGGACTAACATTTGCACTTTACTCAATACGAGAAAAAAGTGAACTCGAAAAACTGCCAATTATCGCTCTCTTCGCAGCTATTATTTTTTTTGCAGGCTATGCTATATATACTAAACTACCTGAAAGGAAATTATTGCGGATAGAAACAGGCCTTCCAAAAGACAAAGCTTTTAACACCATTATATTGTTACTAAAATCAAATAAATATTGGCAAACTACATTAGCGACCGAAGACTATTTAATAGCATCACCTAAAAGCCTTGGATTTACTTTAGGCAGTCAAGTGACTGTTTTGCTTTTTGATAACTATATACTGGTTAATATACTGGGCAACTATAGTAAGGGCATAAGGTGGCCATATGTACATGACTACGATTGGATTAAGAAAAAATTTGAAGCAGCAACTACAGATACTACCTCGTAAACTTATAGCCTATGCCCCGTACCGAATGAAAATGCCTTGGGTTGCGGCTGTCCTTTTCAAAGAACTTACGGAAGTTTAGGATGAAGTTGTCAATGGTCCTTGTGGTAGGGTAAACGTTGTAGCCCCAAACCACCTGTAATATATGCTCGCGCGATACCACATCGCCTTCGTTCTCTATCAACAGCTTTAAGAGTGCTGCTTCCTTTTTGCTGAGCTCCTGCTTATCGCCGTTTATATCTATGCATTCGTGGGCGTCGAAATCGATTTTGCAACCATCGAACTCATAAAGATTAGCGACACCTTGCGGCTCATTTATCTTTTTGTTCTTTACGATCAACTTGTCAATGCGTAGTAAAAGCTCCTCGAGGTTAAATGGCTTGGTGAGGTAATCGTCACCGCCTTTTTTAAGGCCTTCCACCCTGTCGATGCTTGAGTTGCGTGCAGATAGGAACAGGATAGGCACATTGTTATGCTGCATACGTATGGTCTCGCACACGGTAATGCCATCCATCTCGGGTAGCATTACGTCCAGTATGATGAGATCAAAATATTCGTTCTTAACCAGTTTCAGTACTATCGGACCGTTGTCGGCCGTTGTTACCTCATAACCTTCCAGTTCCAGGTTCAGCTTCAGGGCTTCGCGCAGGCTTTCCTCGTCTTCTACAACTAATAAGGATGCTTTCTTTTCTTTGGCCATAGTATATTAATTAGCTAATTAATTAATCTGACGATCAGCTAATGTTCTGTTACGAAAATAAGAAAATAGGCGCTGAAAGCGAATCATTGCATTTTAATAGGTTCATATCTATATAATTCACATTGTAATTACAATTGCTCAATTAAGATTTTTGCCTACCTTTGCCGTCCCAAAAGCGGGTGTGGTGAAATTGGTAGANNGGGTTCGAGTCCCTCCACCCGCACTAAAATACAACAGCCGATACATGTATCGGCTTTTTTTAACTTAAAAGGAATTTCAAAATGGCTACAGTAAGTCGCGAAAATATTGGCAATCTGCATGATAAGATAACGGTAAAACTGGTAAAGGAAGACTATTGGCCATCCTTTGAAAAGACACTGAAGCAGTATGCAAAAACTGCAAACGTACCCGGTTTCCGCAAGGGTATGGTGCCAGCAGGTATGCTGCGCAAAATGTATGGCCAGTCAGTTTTCAGCGATGAGGTATTACGCACTGCCGGCCGCCAGCTTGAAGAATACCTGGGAAAGGAAAAGGTAGCCATCTTCGCACAGCCTATGGTACTGCCCAACGAAACGCCCATCCACCTGGACATGAACAAACCGGAAGATGTGGATTTCCATTTCGAAATAGGTTTGAAACCTGATTTTGAAATTACCCCCCTTAAAAATAAAACCAACCTTACACGCTATAAAGTTGCAGTAGCCGATAAGATGGTGGATGATGAAACAGAACGCATCATACGCCGCTACGGCAAAGTGGAAGACCAGGAAACGGTAAACAGCAAGGACGATATACTATACTGCAACTACGAAGAATGTGATGCTGAGGGTAATGTAGCTGAGGGTGCTACGAAGATAGAAGAAACCGTACTGGTAGAGAAAGTACCTGGAAAACTGCAGGAAATGATCATGGGCAAGAAAGCCGGTGATACAGTTGTTTTCCGCCCGGCAGACGTAGCCAGTGGTGATGAGCTAAACGCTTTCCTTCGTGAACCACTGAAAGAAACAGCTGAAGCTGCAGACAACTATTACAAACTAACAGTAACTAAAGTTGGCCTGCTGATACCCGCTGAACTTGGTATCGAACTGTACATGCAGGTTTTCCCTAACGATGCTATTACAACAGAAAAAGATTTTAAAGAACGTATCCGCCAGGAACTGAGCCACGAGTTCGATCGCATTACCAACGATCGCCTGCATAACGAAATGTATGAGTTGCTGGTACACAATACCCCCATACAGTTACCTGTGCCCTTCCTGAAGCGCTGGATGAAGGAAGGCGGCGAAAAACCAAAGAGCGAACAGGAAGTGGAGCATGAATTCGGCGGTTTTGAACACCAGTTGCGCTGGACACTGATATCCGACAAGCTGATAACTGACAACAAAATTGAAGTAAGCCGCGAAGAAGTCAATAATGACATCAAAGCGCGCGTGCTCAACTACTTCGGTATGGCTGCAGATGATGACGCTCCATGGATGGAAAGTTATATGACCAAAGTTGCCAAAGACGAAAAAACAATGGACGAGACCTATCGCCGCCTGTTGTTCGACAAGTTATTCATATTCCTGACCACGCAATTCAATATAGTGGACAAGGAAGTAAGCGAAGAGGAGTTCTTCAAACTGCCGGATGCACATGCTGCGCACCACCACCATCATTAATAGACTATCTTTAAGCATACATAAGAAAAACCGCTCCCCACAGGGCGGTTTTTTATTTACTTAGCCCCTACCTTTATACCATGACAACCGGATTTATTGTTTTCTGCATAGCAGCTGTGATATTGATCATTTCAGTGAGGGGATATGAAAAGAAGCAAAAACGAGGAGCTGACGCTAAGTTCCCCGCAGCGGCAAAGGAATTATTACTGGCAAATGTTCCCTTCTACCATCAGCTCGATGATGCCGGGAGACAAGCATTTGAAGAGCGTACCAAAGATTTTTTATTCCATACGGCCATAACAGGTGTAGGCGGAGTAATAGTTAGCGATCTCGATAAAATGCTGGTGGCATCTGCAGCCATCATACCCATCTTTTCATTCCCCGACTGGCGATATAATAATATAAACGAGGTGCTACTCTATAACGGTGCTTTCGATCATGAATACCAGCAGGGTGAAGGGCGGAATATTATCGGCATGGTAGGTGATGGCGCTATGCAAAGGCAAATGATACTGTCGCAACCTGCACTGAGGAGCAGCTTTCAAGGATCCGAGGACGGACACAACACAGCGATACACGAATTCGCACACCTGCTCGATAAGGCCGATGGGGCTGTGGATGGCATACCTGAGTACTTACTTGCAAAACCATATATCATTCCCTGGGTGAAACATATGCGCGAAACAATAGCTGAAATGAAGACGCATGAACATTCCGATATCGACTTATACGGTGCAACTAATGATGCTGAATTTTTTGCCGTTGTGTCTGAATATTTTTTTGAGAAGCCGGAAAAGCTGAAAGAACAACACCCCGAAATATATAATTTCCTTGAAAAAATGTTTAAGCCGCAGGACAGCAAATAATTTTACTGCTCCTTAAATGCGATGCCAAACTGCTTCCATGTTTTGCTGGTCTCAAACATGCTTTCCCTGCCGTCACTGCCTTGTCCGCCGCCGCCCTTACCGCCACCCCCATTCATTCCCCCACCGGCACCTCTCATTCCGCCACCAGCACCATGCATTCCCCCACCACCGCCTTCATTCATGCCACCCGATGCATCTTTCGGCTTTTCAGGTTTTTTGATACCATCCACCTGGAAACATACACTTAGGGGCCGGCCTTCATCTTTTTTATCAATGTGATCCTTGCCGTACAACATCTTAAAAGGAATAGCTGCCTCCCATATCATTTCATTGAACTCGTCTATTCCCATTCTTACATTAATGCCACAGCTGTTTATTTGCTTTACCAGGAAACCTCCGTTGCAGGCAGCAAATCCTTCAAATGAAAGTTGTATCGCATCATCCAGCCCTTTTCTTACCCTCCGCTGCATACGCTTTTCCCTGTCCAGGCTTTGTGTATTATTATTTTGCTGGTCTTGTTCCTCGTGGATGAACTCCTGTTGCATGGCACCATTTTCGGCAGGAAGCGGGTAGTTGATCACCATACGCTGGCTCTTACCACCACTTGTGTCTATCCATACTTTCAGGCCTGAGCGCAATATTTTCATTTGCGTCATCACGTCCCCGCACTCCATTGTGATGTATAGCTTATCCCTGTCATTTGACACCGCATAACCTATTTTTGCTTTCGCATCATAAGCGGGGTAAGGTGCAGGCCAGTCTTTGCTGTCGCCGTCTATAACAATAGATGAAGCCTGCCAGGTACCTATAAGTTCTGCTTTTGATGCCTGCTTAGAACTACCACATGCCGCAAAGATGAAAATGACTGAGGCTAATAACGCTCCGGCCCGTAGATGACGCATAGAAAACGATTACGGTGCAAAATAACGTTATCATAGTTGCCCTGAGCATGCAAGGGCGTTAAAACGCTCACAATAAAGACATTTCCCTCGTGCAAAAATTAACTTAGAGTAAACGATCACATTTAGCATTGCCAAACGAATGCTATAAATTCACATGTTTCATATATATCATGTATTGTTAATGTATATATTGCGGGTTTTCCATACAGGATAAAAAATGTTTGTATATGCTTTTTTTTAACAACCTTTTTTTCATATCTTACAATTATTGCCAATTCTCAGGGGCTAAGCTGTCGTCTTATAAACTTCGAATTAGTTCTTGTGAACTATAAAGCTGTCTTAAAATACTTACGCTATTATGAATATATTTTACAAACACAATCTGCTATCGCGCTGCAAACAATGGTCTTTATCGGCCGTTACATTGTTACTGCTATTTGCAAATACCGCATCGGCGCAGTTAACCATTTCAAATAATACAAACGCAGCACAACTTGTTTCAAGATTTGTTGGTTCGGGTGTCACGGTTTATAATCAAACATTAAATTGCCCCCCTACCCATAGTGGCGAGTTTACCACTGTTAGCAGTAATCTTGGCTTGCCCGGTGGCGTAATATTAAGTTCCGGCCCGGTAATACCAATTGCAGGTCCTGCCCAGGTGAATTTTGGGTCGAACATAAACCAGGACGCTCCCGGTAGCCCCGGCGATGCTGACCTGAATCAAATAATAGGTAACCCGAACACACATGATGCATGTGCGCTCAGCTTCAATTTCGTCCCGAATATCGACACGGCTACTATGCTTCACTTCCAGTACGTATTCGGCTCTGACGAGTACCCTGAATATGCATGTTCCGGCTTTAATGACGTATTCGCGTTCATGATAACAGGGCCTAATTTTACCCCCAACCAAAATATTGCACTTGTACCCAATACCAATATTCCTGTTGCTATCAACAGTATTAACGGCCCTCCATACAGCTACTCATTGGCTGCCTGTAATGCTATGGGTCCGGGCTCACCATTCACCCAATACTTTATATACAACAACAACGGCCAGACAGTTGCTTTTGACGGATTTACAACCGTTTTGGATGCCCAGGCGCTGCTGCAGCCATGTGACACTTACCACATCAAACTGGCTATAGCGAATGTAAATGACGAATCTTACCAATCCGGCGTGTTCCTGAAAGAAAATAGCTTTGTAATTGATACTGTCAGCTTTTCTGCATCAGGTTTTATTCCTACCAATGGTGGCTACCTTGTTGAAGGTTGTACACCAACAGGCATAGTATTTGCACGGGACCAGGCACTTCCGCAAAGAAAAAAGATATGTATAGAAGTTGCCGGTACATCAACCAACGGGGTCGATTTCCCATTCATAGCAGATACTGTTATTATACTGCCTAATACTTTATCCACCACGGTAACAGTTACGCCCTTGCTTGATGCCTTGACCGAGCCGGTCGAAACCGTCATCATCAGGCGTGTTAATTGCTGTACACATAATCCTATAGATAGTGTCGTATTGCATATACAGGATTCGCTGCAAATGCAATTGCTTACACCGGATACTTATTTCTGTGCTATGCATGCCCAGCAAACTATGCTGCATGCTACGGGCGATACCGCATATGACTACCATTGGTCTCCGGCGACAGGCGTAGTAGATTCTACCGATACGCTTACCTTCACCAGCCCGCCGCCAACACAAACAACTACCTACACCGTTACAGCAAGTTACCCGGGTTGCCCCTCTGTTTCGCGCTCCACTACTGTTTCGATCGAGCCACTGCCTATTGTGAATATACGGCCTGATACTGCGATATGCGCTTATGATAATTTGCTGATCACCGCTACGGTCGATCCGCCGGCGGGACCATATACCTATGCGTGGACAACCGGTACTGCTGCTACCCACATTGATGACACGTCGATATTGCAACCGACCTTCCATGATGATACGCTAGGGGTATACCATTATACTTTAACGGTTTCAACAATACACAATTGCCAGGGAAGCGATACCTTCAAGGTGAGGACGCTACGCGTACCTACAGTTGACATAACCGAGGATTATGCCGGCTTCTGTACACATACCTCGCACTTTATGCGGGTTAACTCATTCCCATTGAATATCACAGACTTCAACTGGACGCCTGGTACTTATTTGAGCGATTCAACGATAAAGGAACCTACGTATCATTCAGACGATGTGAACCTCACACACTACGTGCTGACAGTGACCACTTCTGATAACTGTAAAGCTTCGGACAGTGTAGACATACAAACATATACAGTACCAACTGCCGATATCCACATCAGTGACACTACGGTGTGTCTTACGGATTCAATGAAGTTATACGTAGGTATCGTACCGGAAGATTCCGCCAGTACATATACTTATAGCTGGACACCAACAAACTTCCTGGGCAATCCTAATGAAAGAGAACCAATGTTCTTCTCGCAGGAAGGTGCTCATAACTGGTTGCACTTGTTGGTTACCTCTATAGAAGGTTGTACCGCAGAGGATGATGCGATGATTTATACATCACCGCCGGTGCATATAAACGTTACGCCAAACACTACAATATTGTACGGTAACAGCATTCACCTGAATGCAAATGGAGCATACTACTACTTCTGGACACCATCGCGTTTCCTTGATAATGCAAACATCAAAGATCCGATAGCTAACCCTGATGAACCTACGCAGTTTACCGTGTACGCTATGGGTCCTGAAGGCATATGCAGAGACACGGCTAACGTTTTTGTTGATATTGACTACTCGATGACCGAGTTCATTCCATCTGCATTCACGCCGAATTTTGACGGCAAGAATGATGTGTTCAAGTTGGTTAACATGAAATACCAGCGTCTGCTCGAATTCAGGGTGTATAATCGCTGGGGCCAGAAAATGTTTGAAACCATCAATGCTGACGAAGGATGGGATGGCAACTATAACGGACAGGCTTGCGATGCAGGCGTATATAACTACGTGATCCGCGTATCAAGGCCCGACGGTACGCAAAAATTGTATACCGGTGATGTCACCTTACTGCGATAATAACATTTGATAACTTTCATAAAAAATCCCCCGGTTGGACCGGGGGATTTTTTTTATTTGTGCAATCATTTATATCCTTGCGCGCCATGGCAATTCTTCAGCACCATTGATATGTGCGATGTAACGTGCCAGTACGAACAGGAAATCAGAGAGGCGGTTGATATAAGGAACAATGAGTTCCGGGACAACTTCATTCTGTTCCTGCATCGCTACGCATATACGCTCCACCCTGCGGCAAACGCAACGTGCTACGTGACAGGTGGAGGCCGCAAGGTTACCACCCGGAAGGATGAAAGAACGCATCTCCGGCAATGTTTCATTCATCTTATCTATACCATCCTCCAGCCATTGAATGTCAGCGTCATGCAGGTCAGGCAGTTTCATTTTCACTTCCTTATCAGGCCTCGTCGCCAGCTCTGAGCCGATCGTGAAAAGACGATCCTGTATTTCTCGCAGCCATTCGCTTACTTCTGCATTTGCGGCCATATCATTTACCATGCCCAGGTAAGAGTTCAGCTCATCTACAGTGCCATAGCTCTCTATCCGGATATGGCTTTTAAGTACGCGTACCCCGCCAATGAGGCTGGTGCTGCCTTTATCTCCTGTCTTGGTATATATTTTGAATGCCATAAAAATCCTAAGCCCGGTGGGGCGTATTATTTATAAATAATCAGCCATTGATTGCCGTCTGCCCTGCTTTTACTGTGCCACCTTCGGGTGCCTGGCGGGTATCGGTTTCAACCAATCCATCTTTTATCCGCACCACCCGGTGTGTGAACCTTGCAATATCCTCTTCGTGCGTTACTAATACCACGGTATTACCCTGTTCATGTATTCTACCAAAGAGCTCCATAATTTCTACGGATGTTTTACTATCCAGGTTACCTGTAGGTTCATCAGCAAGGATAAGCGCAGGGTCATTAATTAATGCTCTTGCTATAGCTACGCGCTGGCTTTGCCCGCCTGATAGCTCGTTGGGTTTATGATGTGCCCTGTCGCCCAGGCCTACTTTGTCCAGCATAGCTCGGGCGCGCTCTTCGCGGGCGGCTTTACTCACTCCGGCATATATAAGAGGTAGCGCTACATTCTCCCATGCTGTAAGCCGGGGTAGCAGGTTGAACTGTTGGAACACGAAGCCGATATCTGTATTCCTTACATCTGCAAGTTCATTGTCCTCCATAGCGCTTACATTCTTCCCATTAAGTATATATTCGCCACTGGTGGGTGAGTCGAGGCAGCCCAATATATTCATCAGGGTACTTTTACCCGAGCCCGAAGGGCCCATAAGCGCCACGTACTCAGTGCGCTCTATCAGCAGGTTTATACCCTTCAACACAGGTAATTCCTGCTTACCCAGGTAATAGCTCTTTTTTATATCATTAAGCCTTATTATTTCTTCCATGCGCCGGTTGTGTGTATCAAAAATACACATAATTTCACGCTTCGCTTATGTTGTGTTTTCCTGATTGTAAGATAAACCTGGGCCTGTATGTTACGGAACGCCGCACTGATGGCTATCATAACCTGGAAACGGTATTCTATCCACTGCCCTGGCAAGATGTGCTGGAAATAGTACCAGCTGAGCATACGCGAATGCACCCGCACGGTAGACCGGTGAATGGCAGCAGCGAAAATAACCTTGTATTTAAGGCATTGATGCTGCTACAGGAGCAGTACCCCGGTCAAATACCCCCGCTTGATATTCACCTGCTCAAAAATATTCCTATGGGTGCGGGCCTTGGCGGAGGTTCCTCGAATGGCGCTTATATGCTGAACTTACTTAACGACTACTGCGCACTGGGACTCAGCCAAAAAGTACTTACTGCCCTTGCCTTGCAGCTGGGCAGCGATTGTCCTTTTTTCATCTATGATACTCCTCAATTTGCAAAAGGCAGGGGGGAGCAAATGCAGCCTGTATCAATTGATCTGTCCGCATACAGCATACAAGTGCTTTGTCCCGGTGTGCATGTGAGCACGGCCGAAGCCTTTAAGCTCATAACACCTAAACCGGCATCTTTTGACTTACGCGAAATAAGCAGCCTGCCTGTTACCGAATGGAGGCAATATATTGCCAATGATTTTGAAAGGCCTGTATTTCAACAACATCCGGAGATCGCTGATTTAAAAGATGCATTATATCAACAAGGCGCCATATATGCGTCTATGACTGGGAGTGGCAGCGCTGTATACGGTATATTTGAAAAAGGGCACAAGGCAGAGATAAATACGCCTGCCGATATATTTTATACCTGATACTGGTCTTAAAAATTTATTTTTGTTATTATGGTTACTACCCGTTTTCGGATATCTGTACTAAGTATTCTGTTTATATCACTGGCAGGGCTTGCAAATGCTCAACGAGATGAAAATGCAAAAAAGCGCTGGGTGGATGACACCTACAACAGCCTGAAGGAGGAAGAACGCATAGGCCAGCTATTCATGGTATCTGCTTATTCAGGCGGCCCTGATTACAACGAGGATAAGATCACTAAGCTGATAAACGATCACCAGGTAGGCGGCCTTATATTTATGCAAGGCGGCCCCGCCAGGCAGGCCATATTGAATAACAAGTATCAAAATTTAGCACAGGTACCACTGCTTATAGCTATGGATGCAGAATGGGGACTGGGCATGAGGCTGGATAGCGTAGGCAACTTCCCCAAACAAATGATGTTGGGCGCTACCCGGGATACTGCATTGGCTTTCGCAGTAGGTGTGGCAATAGGTAAGCAATGCAAGCGCCTTGGCGTGCACATAGATTTTGCACCTGTTGTGGATGTAAATAATAACCCGGGCAATCCGGTTATTAACGCTCGCTCATACGGCGAGGATAAAACACGGGTTGCCCGGATGGCCATTGCTTATATGAATGGCCTGCAAAGCCAGGGTATCATTGCATGTGCAAAACATTTCCCGGGACATGGCGATACCGATGTTGACTCTCATAAAGACCTGCCCGTAATAAAAAAGTCAATGGCGCAGCTGGAAGCACTTGAGCTGTACCCCTTCAAAGAACTAATGAACGCAGGTGTTAAAAGCATGATGGTGGCCCATCTTGAAGTGCCGGCCTTGGAAACTGAGCCTCATGTGCCTACTACACTTTCGAAAAATACCATTACAAACCTGCTGAAGAAAAAGATGGGCTTCAAAGGCCTCGTATTTACCGATGCCTTGAACATGAAAGGTGTAACTAAATATTATGGACCCGGCGAAGTGGCCTTACGTGCTTTCATGGCAGGTAATGATATGCTGTTGATACCCGAAGATGTACCTGCCGGTATCGCTAAAATAAAAGAGGCATTGGATAAAGGAGAGATAACCGAAGAGCACCTGGAAAGCAGCGTAAAGAAAATACTGGCAGCAAAGTACGATGTGGGACTAACAACCGTGAAACGTGTAAACCCCGAATATGCAGTGCAGGACCTCAACGATGCGGTTGCCACCCTGCGAACAAGGGTTGCCAATAAAGCAATAACGCTGGTAACCGACAAAAATAAAATGCTGGATAAAATTGCAGCGGAAAACACAACTATCGGTTATGTGGGTGTAAATGCAGATAAAATAACGAAGCTTTACGAAGACTTGCAGGCAGCGCTGCAGGATGTAAAATCAGACTGGCTGCCCAAAGGCAGTTCTACCACGGAGGGTACAGCTATTCTAAACAGCATCGGCAAGAACGATGCAACAGTAGTAGCAATACATAACACGGGTATTTACCCAACTTCAAAAGGCTTTTACGGCCTTGATGAACAACAGATGGACTTTGTTCAAAAAGCTGCGCGACTGAAAAATGTGATCATTGTACACATGGGCAATCCCTACTTGCTCGGCAAAATATGTGACGCAAAATCCGCCATAGTTGCCTATGAGGACGATACGCTTTCCGAAAGCTCAATGGCACGCGCATTGCTGGGCGAAAAAAATATCGTTGGTATGCTGCCTGTTTCGCCCTGCGCCAGCATGAAGGCACCTGCTAATGATTTTATTGTACATGAAACCGTAAAACCAAGGCCTGCTGAACGTGTGAAGCATATAGTAAAAACCGAGTTTACAGAAGATGCAGGTGTCGTGAACCCGGATATGTTGCAAAACCTGGACATGTTCATACAGCGTAGTATAGTCGATGGCGCTTTCCCTGGATGCCGTATACTCGCATCTAAGAACGGCAAGATCTTTTACGACAAAAGCTTTGGCTATTATACTTTCACAAAAACCAAGGCTGTCGATGATAATACTTTGTATGACGTCGCTTCGGTTACAAAAGTATTGGCAACTACACTTGCAGTAATGAAACTCTATGAAACAGGAAAGCTTGATCTCAATAAAACGTTGGGCGATTATCTGCCATGGACTAAAAACACCAACAAGGCCGGATTACACATAAAGGACATGCTGATGCACCAGGCAGGGCTTAAAAGCTGGATACCTTTTTACAAAGAAACAGTTGACGCAAACGGCGAGCCACGTAGCGAGCTCTACAAAAAACAAAGCAGCAAAAACTTTAGCATAGAGGTGGCTAAGAATTTATACCTGCGTAACGATTATGTTGATACGGTATGGGAACGTATACTGAGCAGCCCGCTTGAAAACAAAGGCAAGTACGTATACAGCGATCTTGCCTTCTACTTCCTTGCTGCGGTTGTTGAAAAGATAACAGGCAAAACCATCGATCGATACGTGGACGAACAGTTTTATAAACCCATGGGCTTGAAAAATATCACTTACCTGCCCTTGAAAAAATTTGATGCCGCGGACATAGCGCCCACCGAAAATGACCAGGCTTTCCGCCACCAGCTATTGCAGGGCTATGTGCACGATCCCGGGGCGGCGATGTTTGGCGGTGTAGCGGGCCATGCGGGTATATTTGCCACTGCAGGTGATGTAGCAGCCATATTCCAGATGCTGCTCAACAAAGGCAGTTACAATGGCAAGGACTATTTCAAAAAAGGAACTGTGGACCTCTTCACTGCTTACCACTCAGCTATCAGCAGGCGTGGCTATGGTTTCGACAAACCCAGTGCTGATAAAGACGATGGTGGCCCTGCCAGCGCATACTGCACTGGTGCCACCTTTGGTCACCAGGGCTTCACAGGCACCTGCGCCTGGGCCGATCCAGGTACAGGCGTAGTATTTGTTTTCCTTTCCAACAGGGTGTGCCCTTCAGCGGATAACAATAAAATAAATCACCTCAGCGTTCGGACCGTGGCACAAGACGACATATACCAATCGCTTGGATTGCCACAAAACAAAAACAGGAAGGAACTTTACCAAAAAGAAGTGGGCAAGGTCAGGTAAAGGGTGAATTAAGTATTGTTAATGAACTTTAACACATGTGAATTTTGCTCGTTTGAGCAAATGTTCCCATTTTTGCTGCATCAATCATTCACACACACATCTCCAAATATCACGCATGCATACCCGCCTATCCTTTATCTTGTTACTCTTTATACTTAGCGCCAACTTTTCATACGCGCAGCAATGTATCATCAAGGGTAAGGTCCAGGACACATTGAATCAAATGTACCTGCCGCATGCTGCGGTAACACTGGTGCATGCAGCTGATTCCATAATGGAAACTTTTGCACGTACCAAAGACGATGGCAGTTTTGAATTGCATACTGCTACCGGCGACAGGTATCTTATCATGATCACCTATCCCGGCTTTGCCGACTATGTAGATATCATTACCGTAAAAGACGGCAAGACAAAGGACATGGGCAATATCCCTATGGTAACGCGCAGCCACCTGCTAACAGAATTTGTATTCCAGCAAAACAGGGGGGCGATTAAAATAAAAGGCGATACGATAGAATACGTCGCCGACAGTTTCCAGACAAAGGACAATGCAACGGTTGAAGACCTGTTAAAAAAATTACCTGGGATGCAGGTGGACAAGAACGGCCAGGTGACCGCACAGGGAGAAAAAGTGCAGAAGATACTGGTAGATGGCGAAGAGTTTTTTTCCGACGATCCTGCAGTAGTTACCAAAAACCTGCAGGCAAATGCCGTAGATAAAGTACAGGTGTTTGATANNAATAAAGATGCTACTGCTGAAGACCTGGTGGGCAAAATGCCGGGAGTAACCATTGTTGATGGAAAAGTGCAGGCACAGGGAGAAGATGTGAAACAGGTATTGGTAGATGGTAAGCCATTTTTTGGGGATGATGCGAGTGCTGTATTGAAAAACCTGCCGGCAGAAGTGATTGACAAAGTACAGGTGTTTGATAAAAAAAGTGACCAGGCCGAGTTCACAGGTATTGATGATGGGGTAAAGATCAAGACCATCGACCTGAAGCTGAAAGAAGATAAAAAGAAGGGCTATTTCGGAAAGGTGATTGGCGGAGGCGGCGCCGGGGACAACGGTGCAGGGAAAAATAATAAAGGATACTATGAGAACCAGGCAATGATCAACCGTTTCAAAGGTAAAATGCAAATGTCTGTTTTTGGCGTTATGTCTAACACCGGCCGTGTAGGTCTTGGCTGGAATGACGCCGACAAATACGGCACTTCCTCCACCAACAGTGAAATGTCAGACGATGGTTTTTACTACTCCTACTCAACAAATGATGATGATATAAGCTGGAACGGAACTTACAATGGCGAGGGTCTGCCAACCGCCTGGACAGCCGGGGCGCACTTCGCCAATAAGTGGAACGAAGATAAAAGTCATATCAATGCTAATTACCGGTTTGCAAAGCAAAACGTAGAAAGTGGGGGCAATACTACCACTCAATATATTGTGCCCGGATCCTCTTATACTACGAAAGAAACAAATAGCTCCTCCAGCAATGCGATCCGCCACAACCTAAGCGGCACTTACGAGTGGAAACCAGATACATCATCGAGCCTCAAAATAACATTTGGGGGCAACTATGCCAATACACAAACCCGTTCTCACTACACAAATGAATCCCGTACCGCAGATGGTGATACGCTTAGAAGTAATGGGACACGTTCACTAAACACAGATGCTACTTCAAAAAAAGAAAATATAGAAGCTTTATATCGCAAACGTTTCAAGAAAAAGGGCCGCACGATATCTGTTAATGTGACAGAGAATTACAAAGAGGCAAATAGCACAAGTTTCCTCCAGTCCTCCAATACCTATTATACCGATACGATAGGCAATTTTACAATGCCTACTAACCAGGAAAAGATAAATGCAAGCTCCACCTTTTCACTCAGCGGCAAACTGGAATACACAGAGCCTTTGTCTAAGGTGGCATATATAGATGCCAGCTATGCCCTCAGGGTCGACAATAGCGCAGCAGCAAAAACCAGCCTTGACACTAACAATACCGACCGCAGCTATACCGATACCAACACCCTGTACACCAGTAATTATGCCTACAACGTATTGGTCAACTCAGGAGCTTTAGCCTTGCGTTTCGTATACAAAAAATTCAATTTTTCTTTCGGGGGCACCGTGTCGAACGCGGATTATAAACAGCAGGATCTGCGCCACGACACTGCCTACAACTACAACTACCTTAACTTCTTCCCCAAGGCAAATTTTAATTACAAATTTGAGAACCAGGCTTCCCTGAGTTTCTCATACACAGGCGGTACGCGTCAACCTACATTGCAGCAAGTACAACCCTTGCTCGACAATACCGATCCCAACAATATAGCGACCGGCAATCCTGATCTCAGGCAGGAGTTTCGCCACACCTTCAATGCGCATTATAATGGTTATAAAGTACTTAGCGGCCGATATATCTGGGCGGGTGGCAGTTTCAACCTGATACAAAACGCTATTACCCGGGTCGATGACGTTCAGTTTGGCACGCAGCGGATATACCATTATGAAAATATGAACGGCAACTATGCTGCTTCGCTCTTCGCCGGCTACGGATCAAGGATACCTAAAACAGATATCCAGGCAGGATTTTGGTCAAGCGTAAATCTTGCACATAGCAACTCGAAAGTGAACAAGCAGGCCAATGTAAGCGACAATAACGTATATACCTTAGGCCCACGCCTCGACTACAACAAAAAAGATAAATTCGAGCTCTCCTTTAACCCGCAGCTTAATTACAACGACAACAAGTCCACTATTAGTGCAAATGCTATTAGCTATTGGTCAACTGATCTTAGCCTGTCAGGTTCGGTGCAGCTACCCCTCAAGTTCGAGATCGGAACAGACATTGACTGGTATATCCGTGAGAAAACTAAGGTGTTCCCTACTAACAACAATGTTTTTAAGTGGAACGCATATGTCAGCAAAAAGTTCCTGAAAAAGAGCCAGCTTGAACTGCGCGCTGCTGCCTTCGATATCCTCAACCAGAATATCGGTTTCAGCAGGTACGCGGAAAGCAACTATATTTATGAGAACAGGTATAACACCGTGCGTCGCTATGGCCTCATCAGCCTGATATGGAACTTTACAAAGACAGCTGCAGGCGTAACTGCTCCTGAAAATGAGGGTGGCATAAAAATCGGAAAATAACTATGACCAGGAAACTACTATTAACGATAACAATATTATTTTTTGTACTAGCTGCAAAGGCGCAATTCACTAGCTATGGCAAAATAGAATTCGAACGCAAGGTGAACATCCATCGCCAGATGGATGACATGGCTGCCGAGTCGGATAATGCCTCATGGGTTGAACGCTTTAAATCCCAGGCACCCAAGTTCAGCACTTCTTACTTCGATCTGTACTTTAATACCAATAAGGTCATTTACAAACCCGGCCGCGAATCCGACCAGCAGTTCAAAATGTTTGGCGGCGGTCCTGCAGCCGCAAATACGGTCCTTACCGACTTCAATAGCCAAAAAGTAATGGCAAATAAACAGGTATACGACCAGAAGTTTTACATAACCGATAGTATGCGGGTGTTAAAGTGGAAGATCACTGATGAGATACGTACCATATGCAATTACAAATGCCGTAAAGCAGTAAGTAAAATATGCGATTCCGTATACGTCGTAGCTTTCTATACCGAGGATATTGTAGTAAGCGGTGGCCCCGAAATGTTCAGCGGCCTGCCCGGCATGATATTGGAACTTGCTGTGCCACGCTTATATACCACATGGGTTGCTACCAAAGTGGAATTGACCGTACCTAAAGAAACTGATTTTGAATTGGCTGAAAAAGGTAAAAAAGCCAGTCAAAAGGAAATGGTAACCGTGCTGCAGGAAAGCTTTAAACAATGGGGCAAAATGGCTACCCGTAATATATGGTGGTGCGCTCTTTAAAGCAGCCTAAGCAAAATACTCGATGATACAGGCCTTAAGCAGCTCTTCCTGCTCAGCCATACCCGTCAGCTGCACTTTCTCCAGTTCCTTATAGTGGGGCCAGCCATCCTGGTCCCTACCCTCAAATTCGTAGTATCCGGCCTGGCTTAGCAGGCTGCAAACAGCAATATGCATCAGGTCCTGCTTCTGTTCCTTTGAGAATTTGCGGCTGGGCAGGCTGCCCAGCTCATTAACCCCTATCAGGAACAGGATACCCTCCATATCGGGTACTTTGCCAAAGCGCTCCTCCAGCATTTGCTCCGTTTCTTTCCAGCGTTGTTCCATATTATCCATTATCCCGTCTGTGTCTGTTTATTTTGCGAAAATAAGGCATTTATACTTCGCGACATTTCATCACATTTGTATCATTCCAATATTAATGTGTTTTTTAAAAAAAGTTAAAAGTATATTGCCTTAATTATTTTTTGACTTTCAGTTTTTACTTTTGGTTTTATTATTCAACAAAACATGGAAATAAACTCTTCTTCAGCCGACATTCGCGAATTGAACGAGCGCATTCACCAGCAGAGTGCATTTATCGACCTGCTGATGATGGAACTGAACAAAACCGTAGTAGGGCAAAAGCACATGGTAGAGCGCCTGCTTATTGGTCTGCTGGCTAATGGTCACGTACTGCTTGAAGGTGTGCCGGGTCTGGCAAAGACACTCGCCATCAAGTCCCTGGCCTCTGCCATTCACGCACGTTTCGCACGCATACAGTTCACACCCGACTTGTTACCTGCCGACGTACTAGGTACCATGGTCTACAACCCACAGGCTCACGAGTTTGCTGTGCGCAAGGGTCCCATCTTTTCCAATTTCATCCTTGCCGATGAAATAAACCGCGCTCCCGCGAAAGTGCAGAGCGCCCTGCTGGAAGCCATGCAGGAAAGGCAGGTAACCATTGGCGATAATACGTACAAGCTCGAAGAACCCTTCCTGGTACTGGCCACGCAAAACCCCATAGAGCAGGAAGGTACATACGAACTGCCCGAAGCACAGGTAGACCGTTTTATGTTGAAAGTGGTAATTACATACCCAAAGAAAGAAGATGAGCGTAACATCATCCGCTACAATCTGAACCCCGAGGGTATGCCCAAAATAAATCCGGTAGTAACTACCGCAGATATCATCAATGCCCGCCACCTGGTGCGCGAGGTATACATGGACGAAAAAATTGAACAGTACATACTCGATATCGTTTTCGCTACACGTTTCCCCGAGGAGTACAAGCTCAACAAATTAAAGCCGCTTATCAACTACGGTGCATCGCCACGTGCCAGCATTAGCCTGGCCCTTGCCGCAAAGGCATACGCCTTCATTAAGCGCCGTGGCTATGTGATACCCGAAGATATCCGCGCCATTTGCCACGATGTAATGCGTCACCGCATTGGTATTACCTACGAGGCCGAAGCCGAGAACATCACCAGCGAGCACATCCTCAACGAGATACTTAATGTCGTGGAAGTGCCATAGTAGAAATAATCCCGAACGAAGCGGAGCGAAGAGAGGGATCTCCCGAACCTGGCACCGCAGCTAAATAGCCTTTCAAACGTCCCGCAGCAAAAACTGCGGGACGTTTTTTATTCGTAACTTCCCTTTTTGATTTTCGAATTTTAACTTTTGAATTACCATGACAGATGAACTTGAATTACTCCGCTACCCCGTAGGCAAATACCACAGGCCGGAAACCCACACGCCCGGGTTACGCGCAGAATGGCTAAACATACTGGAAGCTTTGCCATCATGGATGGATACTGTGATAGAGAACCTCGACGAAGCGCAACTCCAAACACCATACCGCCCCGGGGGCTGGACTGTCAATCAGGTAATACACCACGTAGCAGATAGTCACATGAACGCTTACATACGTGTTAAACTGGCACTCACTGAAGACAACCCGCAGGTAAAGCCCTACAAAGAAGAGCTTTGGGCCGAACTGGCTGATACCAAAACGGTTCCGGTTAATGTCTCCATCACCTTACTCCACGCCCTCCACCGCAGGTGGGTAGCACTACTGCGAGCTATGACCGAGGCAGAATGGGAACGCACCTACTTCCACCCTGAAAGCCAGCGCAATTTTCCTGTTTGGGAGGTTGTTGCTCTCTACGCATGGCACAGCCGCCATCATTTTGAGCATATAAGAAAGCTAAAAGAAAGAATGGGCTGGTAAACCCGCCTTTTTATCTTTTGACTTTTGAATTTTGACTTAACCCCTTACCTTAGTATCAAATTCTGAATTATGCAAAAAGGCCTTCTTGATCTGCACAATGTAATGCGCTGGTTAATTTTATTGTTCGCAGTGCTTGCACTTGTGAAAGGTGTTACCGGTATGAGTGGCAAAAAAACCTTTGGCAAAGGCGACAAAAAGATCGCGCTCTTTCTAATGATCTGTTGTGATATTCAATTATTACTAGGCCTCGTACTGTATGTATTACAAGGCTGGTGGTCTGTACTCATAGGTGGTACAGCTATGGCCAGCAATTACAATCGCTACTTCACTGTCGAGCATACAATAGGCATGCTCATAGGTATCATCCTTATCCACATTGCTTACGCCAATACCAAAAAAGACATCCCCGATGGCTCCAAATTCAAGCGCCTGTTCTGGTACACATTCATCGCATTGATCATCATACTGGCTACGATTCCATGGCCGGGCCGCGAAATAGCCCGTCCGCTGTTCCCGGGCATGTCAGCTTAGTTCATGGTGCGGAAACTATTGCAGCCTTTTTATACAGTATACATTATACTGACTTTCGTAGCAGGCCTGTTGTTGCTTTTTCCTGTATTTCTTGCAGTCAGCATTGCAAACAATGCCTGGTCGCGCCGCACCATATGGCGCATCATACGTCCCTGGTCACAAACATGGCTCTGGATCATCGGTATGCCCTTGCGTATACAGGGACAAAAGCCAATGAAGAGGCGCTACGTAGTAGTAGCAAATCACATCTCCTATATGGATACGGTAGTCGTGTTCTCTGCTATCCCATTTTATTTTCGTGCACTGGGCAAGGCAGAAATGGTCAAAATGCCCCTGCTGGGATATGTTTACAAGCAGATTGTAATATTGGTAAAGCGCGATAGTTCTCACAATCGTGCCCGTAGCATGCGGCTCATGTGGCGGGCTGTAAAGTACGAAAGCAGCGTCCTCGTTTTCCCCGAAGGCACCTTCAACGAATCACCAAAGCCCCTCAAGGAATTCTACGATGGTGCCTTCCGCCTGGCAATAAATGCCCAAACCCCCATCTTCCCTATGATCTTCCCCGATACTGTCGACCGCTGGCATTACAGCCATTGGTGGAAAGTATGGCCCGGTCGCAATCGCGCCATATACCTCGATCCCATATCCGTAGACGGCCTCACCCTGCAGGATGTGCCTGCCCTGAAAGAAAAAGTGCATCAGGTGATGTCAGAAGCTTTGGTAAAGGCAAAAGCCTGATACATTACCCAATTTCACATTTGCACACTGCCGCATTTGCACATTTTTCACATTAATTCCCCTACTTTTGCGCAAATTTTTGAATAAGATATGGCTTTGCAAGTAGGTATCGTAGGACTCCCCAATGTAGGTAAATCAACCCTTTTTAACGCAGTTAGCAATAGTGCCAAAGCACAGGCATCCAACTATCGTTTTTGCACCATTGAGCCAAATGTAGGCCAGGTGGATGTGCCGGATGAAAGGCTGGCAAAGCTGGCTGAGCTTGTGGTGCCCGACCGTGTAGTGCCTACTACCATAGAATTTGTGGACATAGCAGGCCTGGTAAAAGGTGCCAGCAAGGGCGAAGGTCTTGGCAATAAGTTCCTTGCCAATATCCGCGAGGTGGATGCCATAGTGCACGTGATACGCTGCTTTGATGATGACAATATACTGCGCGAAGAAGGCGAGATAAACCCCGTAAGCGATAAAGAGATCATAGATACCGAGCTCCAGTTCAAAGACCTTGAAAGCGTAGAGAAAAAGATTCAGCGAACCGAAAAAATAGCAAAGAACGACCCCAAAGCAAAACGAGTGCTGGATACACTGTTGAAATGCCAGGCACATCTCGCCCAGGGCAAGAACATTCGCGGCCTGCAGCTGGAGGGCGAAGACCTCGAGGCAATTGCAGACATATTCCTGCTTACGCAGAAACCCGTATTATACGTAGCCAACATAGATGAGGCTGCAATACACACAGGCAACAAATATTCCGAAGCGCTTGTAAAGGCCGCTACCGACGAAGGCGCGGGAGTTATTGTAATGAACAACTCGATTGAAGCACAGATATCTGAGCTGGAAGGCGAAGAAGATAAAGCTGTCTTCCTTGAAGAGTACGGACTGAAAGAGCCCGGCCTTAACCGTTTGATACGCTCGGCTTACCAACTGCTTAACCTCATCACCTATTTCACAGCCGGTGTGCAGGAAGTGCGCGCATGGACCATCCATCGCGGCTGGAAGGCACCACAGGCCGCCAGCGTGATACATACNNTACCGATTTTGAAAAAGGCTTTATCAAAGCCGAGACCATCTCCTACGACGACTTTGTAAAGTATGGCAGCGAGTCAGCCTGCCGCGACAACGGCCGACTGCGCATAGAAGGCAAAGAGTATGTGGTTCAGGATGGTGATGTGCTGCACTTCAGGTTTAATGTCTGATCCGCCGCTGCATAAAAACCACTATATTTACGCCTGTTTTTTCACCTAAATAAAAACCTTATGAAAAGAACCTCAGCCTTTATCTGCGGCATCATCGTATGCGCAATATTTTCGGCCCGTACCGCAACAAGCAGGTCATTTGTCCCGGCAAATACATCCTTCGATCCCCTGACAACAGCTATCCTGGCCAACCAGGTTAATGCAGCTGCCCCTGTCAGGAAATCGACAGCACTGAAACATCGCTTGATAGCAACCAGCTACAAAAACCAGAATGTGCTGCAGGATTCTGTTCATTTCTATTTTGGCTCCAATACCCGTGGTACCGATCTCCCGCATCCGTATTCTTATTTCGATAAGTATGTCCCCTACGATTACGGTAATTTCTATAGCAATTTCAGTTCGTATCCCGGCTACTTTTACAATATCCAGAACATTAAGTCCGACTCTACTGTGCATTGGGATAACTCAACCGGCCCTTTCAAAAAGATAACGGCGACCAGCTATACTTACAACGCCAATAATGATGCTATCGGGGCAGTCTACTACAACGCCGCGGCCGCTGCATATACCACTGCTTTAACAATGACCATGGCTTATACCGGTAGCGATCTTAACCATTTTACTTATGTTACGCCAACTGCCAACCAGGCAGGCGACCTCGTATATAACGCCCAGTCGCGGCTGGTGCAGGATAGTGTTTACAATGTTATAGGTGGCGCATATGTACTCAATACATACTCATATTCGGCTTCGAACGACCTGCTGAAGGTGGAGCAGGTTAAATCCACTGATGCTACGAAAATAAAATTTGACTACACCTACAATGCAAATCACTTACTCACTTCAGCAACAAAAAGTACCTATAATGGGAGTACATGGGTATATGCCAAAACCGATACTTTTAGCTATACCGGCAGCAATCCCATCTATTCCTCATTTTCCGACTATACCTGGTCTACAGCTTTCAACGACTGGACGCCGGTTGTAAAGTGCGAATACCATTTCAATGCCCAGCAGAATTGGGACACCGCTTATCAATACGTAGATAATTCCGGCACATGGTCCCTGCTCGAAAAAGACTATACCGTATATAACGGCAACGGCTTCATTGATGAAGTACGCGGAATAAACTTCGATGGCGTACAATATGCTGCTGCCCCTTATGACAGGAATGCGTTCTATTACGAAGACTACAATGATCCTACAGTTGTGAGCAATATGGTTTCGGACAACGAACTGGAAATTTTCCCCAACCCTGCTGGTACTTACATAGATGTAAGGATCAATGGCATCCCCGCCGCGGAGCAAATAACGCTTATTGATGCTAACGGGCGGATAGTGCTCAGGCAAGCTTCCACTTTAAATGCAGGCAATCAGCGCATCAATATTGGCAGCCTGCCTGCCGGTATGTATCTGCTATCCCTTCAGGACAATAAAGGAAACATCAGGGCACATAGGCAATTCATTAAAGAGTAGTTAAAAGGCTGGTCTAAATAAAAAGGAAAGCACCCATTTTGCTTTCCTTTTTATTTTTTTATCCATCCCCCGGCTGGCTTAAATTTTGAGATAGTCGGGAAAACTTATTTGATTTAAGACAAAAGTATTATTGCCTGTAAACTATGTAAAGGGTATTTTTCCCGTACCCCCGCAAAATGTTTTCTGACTATGATACCCTTTTAAAAGGGTATCATAAAAATCAAATTTTCTCAAACCAAATTCCCTGCCGACCTTTGTAGAAAGGAAGAAAGTTCCTCGCTTTCCGGCCTTCTTGACAGGCTGTGAAATGGGTTTACCCTTGTTTTTTTGAATATCAGAAAACATATTGGAGCCCGGGCCCGGGAAACAAAAACCTGCTAAAAACGCCTCATGTGTCTAGTCCTGAAAAAACCTTAC